>DCAE01000109.1:197442-300478 GCA_002311385.1 Dehalococcoidia bacterium UBA1141
TCCGGCCTGTTCTTGGGAGGGGAGCACGCAAGTCAAGGACTCCGTGCTCCCTGACACTAAGAACCCTGGGGGGAGGTCTTAGTGACCGGCATGAGGCGGAAACCGCGTCGGGGCAAACCGGTGGAGGCAGATGCGGTCCCAACCTCGTAGTAATCTACGAAGCTCTCCCTTAGTCGGATTCCACGCTGGTTGTGGCTGCCTTCTCGATAATGATTAGCAGCTCAGCGGCTAACTATGAGTCGCATGCTGTGTTGAGGGATTGCCTATCAGGTGCTACAATCGGGAGGTCAAAACCCCTGTTTTTCTCCACATTTCCTCCACGTTCCCCGGTAGCTCAGTGGTAGAGCAATCGGCTGTTAACCGATGGGTCGTAGGTTCGAATCCTACCCGGGGAGCCACACTCCACAATAGGCCGAACTGTCGACTCTTCGGTTAACAGCCGAGGGTCTCCTCCTCCCGGTAATGCGTACAGAAATGTCAAGTCATCCTCCCCAGCTTCGACTCTATTCACAAACGAACGGATGAAAGTTTTTTACTCCTCAAGAGAGGCCTGTTCGAGTACCTCCGTGATGCGGGTGACATGGCTGAAGATTACCTCAGGGTCGGCTATCTTGGTCAGTCTGGCCCAGATAGGACCCAACCAATTCGCCGATAGTGTCGCATCTGTATCGTGGTGCGAACGTCGCACATTACGAATCGTATCTGTCGAATGGTCCATTCTCCACTCGCTTCATACTCCTCCCAAGTCGATCAACCCAAGTAGGATCTTGCCGACGACGTTGATAGACTTCAAATCGTCTTCAAACCCTTCGTTGCTAAGTCATTGGCGTCTTCCCGAAAGTTCTTGCTCTAGCCCCTTATGGCCTTCACAGGGCTTTGCCTTAACACTGTCATTCTGAGGAGCGGAGCGACGAAGAATCTACCGTCTCAGGCGTGAAGATTCTTCGCTTCACTCAGAATGACAGTGTTTCTGAGACTTTTGGGCCAAAGCCCCTTCACAGGGGTACGTGGTTCATAGCTCATGTTGGCTAGGAGCGGGCTCTTGGCCCGGTTAGCTTCTTCGGCATCACCCTATGTTTCTTGAGTTTCCCGAATGAACTTTCGCAAACATTGAGGCAGCACGTGTGCGTATCCTGTCCTCCGATCCTTTCCTAGTGTTAACCACCGGCTAGACGCATGTAGTAATATCTGATATATAACTGTTTAAACTATAATTGAATAATCTACTACAGAAATATCTACGCTAATTAAAACAAGGAGAACACCATATGCCACCAGCGCGCAAAAGTGGCGGCCTCCCGAAGACCTCATATGCGGTACTTGGCTTGCTCTCTTTCGGAGAGAGATCTGGGTACGACTTGAAGGCCTTGGCGGATTACAGCATCGCTAATTTCTTCTGGAGCCCTGCTGGGAGTCAAATCTATGCCGAACTCCGGCGTCTGACCTACCTTGGATTTGTTACCGAAACAATGGTCAGGCAAGAGCGAAGACCGGACAAGCGGATTTACCAACTTACCACTTCAGGTCAAGGCGCGCTTAGCGACTGGTTGGAGATTCCCGAGGTCGAGCCGGACATATTCAAGAGCACGTTCCTTTTGAAGATTTTTTTGGGCAGATCGACTCAAACTGAAACTATCGTTGCCCAAGTTGAAGAGCGGCGCCAGCAGATCGAAGAACGAATTTCTCAGTTGGAAGAAAAAGAGGCTACTCTCCGGGACCGCCCAGAATTGGCCTTCGCATACATCACCCTCAAGTCGGGCCTAGCCGCAAATCGTGCCCAACTGCTGTGGACCGAAGAGGTAGTGGAAGAGCTCAAAATGCGGGATCCGGGCCAGAGTTACCTTGATAACGGGTGAATAACAGGCCCAACCAGGATCGGAGCCCCACGCAATCATAATTAGAGGAACGTCATGGAACGAAATTCAGAGAAACAGGCCAGCCTGATGGCTAAAGCAGGCAATCTTTTCGTGCGGTATTCGGGGATGTGGATAGTTGTTGGCTTGGCGATCACGCTCCTGTTGGCAGTTCCATTGATTGCCATGTCCCCGGATGAGGATGCATCCAGCGATCCCGGGGGAGATGTCTTCGATTTGCAGGATGACCTAGGCGACTGGTTCAAGACTATTGTTCACGACCAGAATTACGTAATTGAAGCCCGCGGTGAAGACGTATTGACCCAAGCGGTGCTTTGGGAGTTATACCAAAACACGCAGGAACTTTTGGCAATTGACAAAAAGGGTGCACTTGGCCCGCCGGACTTACCGGACCAGCCGTACCTATATCAAGCCTTCGACACGGATACTGACCGGTCCTTTGTTGGTCTGAATACAATAGCCGACGAAGTACAACGTGTACTCAGTGGTGAGATTTTTGACACCACTTTGGAATCTGCCTCATACGATCAAATCAAGCTGGCGGTACACCTACTCCTCGCCGATACGGAAACTGCTTCACTGCGAGACGCCCTTTCTGTAGAGGCGCGGAGCGAAAAGAGAGTCGTCACCGGAATGGAGATCGATTATTGGACGTCTTCTGCCTTAATGTTCGGAGTGTTTGCCGATAACGAAAAGTTGGGTGGTGCCTCCGCGTATGGGCGCTCGCTAGGCGGAGACGACAGCGAACTGGTTAAAGAAGAGTTCAACCGCAATGTCCAGGAGGTTATCCGCGGCGAGCAACGCACGTACAAGGCATGGGGTATCGCCATAGACTTGAACATGGAAGCTGAAGACGAGGGTAAAACGGCGGCCGTATTCATCATGTTAACCGTCGTCGCAGCGGTAATCGTCGTGGGGGATCAGTCTTCGCTCATACTGGGCGATGGCATTGACCGGAGCAGGTCTGGCTGAAAGGCATCTCCAATCTTGTTGGCCTGAAAGGCGGCCTCACCATCGAGCTGATTGTTCCGATTGCGATGATTGCCTTGGGCGTGGACTTTGCCGTTCATGCCATGCGCCGCTACCAAGAGGAGAAAACCCTTGGATATGCCCCTCGAAGAGCGTTGCAGATCGGATTCGCCGGAGTCTTGGGTGCGTTGGGGCTGGCAATGTTAAGTGACGGCATCGCCTTCCTATCCAATGTTTCCTCAGATATACAGGCAATCATCCACTTTGGCATCGCTGCCGGAATCGCTGTAGCATCCTCGTTCTTGGTGCTCGGCATCATGGTCCCACTAGCGGCAATGCGAGTAGACCAACTCCGCCGTCCACGACCCGGTCCCGCTTCGTTGGCCGGACGAGTCCTCTCTACCGTGGCTGGCTTAAATGCGGCGGTCCTTTTCGCCGTCGCTGTCCTGCTCCTTGTGGTCGGCTTCGCAATTCCGGGAGTGGCGGTTTTTCTGGCGGCCATTCTGACCTTTCTGGTGGCACCGATCCTGATCTTACGCTGGACGAACCGCCGCGCTCAGCCGCAAACGGACTTTTCGACCCCGGGCCTGCCGTCCTCACATGAAGCCACGCTTCCAGGGTTGTTGGCGACGGTTGTGGGCGGACTTGCGCGCTTCCGGCCAATAGTGCTGCTGGTTGTGATTGCGGTCACGACCAGTGCTGCGATACTGGCGCTCAGGCTGGACCCGGAGTTCGACGTTAATGACTTTTTTGACAGCAAATCAGATTTCGTGGTGAGCTTGGACCAAATGGACAACCACTTCGCCGGACGGGGTGGTGAGCTGGGATTCATTATCGTTAAAGGCGACCTGACCGACCCCCAGGCTCTAACGGCATTACATCAATTCGTAGGCGAAATATCTCGTAATCCATATGTGGGCCGGGACGCTGACGGTCTTCCCTCGTTGGAATACAACGTTTTCAATCTACTGGAAAGGTTAACCGCCAGCACCTACGCACGAAGCCAGATAAAACAGGAAAGCGGGATTGAGATAACGGACAACGATGGCGACGGGGTACCGGATAATCAGGAGCAAATCAGCGCCAGCTATGACTACATGGTCCAGAATTGAGTTCCATTAGACGAGAGCAACTTCGTCTACGATGCTGGGCAAGTAAGGGATCGACTGTTTCACATATCGGGTAGTGCCGAAGATAACGTGACTCTTCTGGTGCTCGGCATCCCGGGCACCCGTGAGCAGACTGTGGTCAGGGCCGCCCGAGAGTCTCTGTTGGATGACATGGAGACGCTGCGCCAGAACCCACTATTCAGCCGCGTCGGCTTAACTGGATCTGCGTTCATCCGTGAAGGCCAACTCGACGCCACGACCCAGTCCCTTCGGAGAGCCCTGCCTATATCAGTCGCCGCCGCGCTGGTGCTCCTTTTTCTTATGATGCGCTCTGTACGCTACGCGGTGGTGACCATCATCCCAGTAATGCTCGTGGCGGTCTGGCTCTACGCCCTCATGTACATCATTGGTTTCAGTTTAAATTTCGTTACAGCGACCATCGGCGCGATATCCATCGGGGTCGGTATTGACTACTCAATCCACATGACTGAGCGCTTTCGGGAAGAACTGCGCAGAGCCGATACCGCTATGGAGGCTTTGCGTCAGGCGGCTGATGGAACTGGGGTTGCACTGATGGCGTCAGCAGTATCCAGTATTTTGGGTTTCGTCATCCTAGGCTTCGCACCTATGCCCCTGTTCTCGTCCTTTGGCTTCTTGACGGCCTTCATGATTTTCCTGGCGCTGGCTTCTTCCCTGGTGGTTCTTCCATCGCTGTTGCTATTGGTAACTCCTGACACGGCCGCTCGGAGGCAAGTTTGAGGCTGATCAGTCAGGTTATTGTAATCAAGGATGACTCCTTGGAGTTGATTCAAATTTGAGAGGGCTTAGTCCGCTTCGCCGACCATCGCCGGCTCGGCGATTCGAGTTGCTATTCGGTAGCCATTCAACCCCTTTAGGAAGTACCAGATTCTGTCGATGCGCTGTGGCTCCTCTGCGGAAAGGTTGCGCAGACGCTGAAGCGTATGAACAGGCAAAGCACTACCTTGTAGGGGGTCGCCGAGGGCGAGTACCATGTCCTTAGCCTCGGGACCCATGGTGAGAAGCAGTCGGACTTCAGTAACGTGAGCTCTTGACACTTTGCGTATCCGTGCGAGATCCGCCCCTGACGCCGCCTCTCCGTCATCGAGAAGACGGTGCCACTTTTGAGCCAGAGCGGGGGGGTTGGAGTATTGAGTGGATGTGGGTTGTCACGAAATCGTAATCAATGGCGCGGAAATGCCAGGTTGACGGAATCGGTATTGCGCTGGGCTCTTATGCCAGTCAACGAAAACCAGAATTTCATACTTCAGATAACCGACTCGGTCACAACAAGAAAGTGTGCCCTCCGAATAGACCTGCAAGACGCGCGTTTGCCCTGGGAACGATTGCTTGAAATATACCTGAAGAATCCCCCTATCGAGCAGCTGTGCAAGGAAGGTCGAATCACATCGGAATCGACTGAGAATTTACTGGCCATTCAGGATCTTGTCTACGTAAGCGATGACGATGGGTGCCTGCATAGCATGTTCGCAGGACTCACGGTGAAACAAGGTGATCGGCCCTTAGCGCCAACGATAGTACCCGATATTAGCTTAGGGCGGGCGAGAGACAAAGAAATCTCGGTGATCGACCTGACGATAGACCGCACGGGCGTCGGTTACAGCCGCAATTGGGTGGGATTCCATAAAAGAAGGTGGGCAAAAAACGAAACCGCCTTTGTCGATTTTGCCAGGTCCGCAGTGGAACTGAACTGGTGTCCAGAAGAAGCCGATTCCATCCTTGAGCTAAACTCGCCGGAGGCTAGGCTGGCTCTCCTTCAGGACCTGGCTAAACGAATCTGGGAAGCTGACTTCGAGAGCTACTCTCGGTTTACCGGGCAGAAACTCGTTTTCAAGTCTGGGGACGAAACTGTGCGCAACATAATAAACGGCGGGGGAGGAGTCTGTTCGGAAAAAGTACAAGCTCTGAAATTTCTAACCGACAATCTGGGGTACGAATCCGAGTATCTCCTGGCCGGGCCTAACGCCCGGAGGCCCATCCCAGAAGAGAAATTGCGTGAGCTTCTAACTACATTCGAGTTCGAATTTTCGAGACGGTATATGCGCTATTGGCAGCACATGGCTCTCTTGTACCACCTGGACGGTCAGGATATTCTCGTCGATGCGACCAACGGGAACATACCATTCTTGTTCCTTTTGGGAGATGAAGCTAAGCTATTGCGTGATTATCCAAGTAAAGAACCGCTGGCGGTGAGGATGTCGCTCCACCAAGAGGCGTTCTATTACCACAGAGTCTCCCAGGATATACCCGAGAACTTGCTTTTTGCGTTGGAGGGGTGGATACCCGAGGCCGACTTAATCCAAGTATTTGAAAACGAACTGGGGCTATTTCTCTCAGAGAGTTTTTTCGTCACACCAGTTGTTTACAGAAATCACCGGGAGTTCCTTAGGCAGCAACGAAAATATAACGAAGCCTGCGAAAAAGTCGGCTTGCTGAGCGAGGTTAACGAAAAGTGGACCTTAGATTCGGAAATCGGGCGGCAATTTACTCAAATGAATCCCTTCGCCAGCCAGCAGGTCTTGGCGTCCAGGCAACATTTGCTTTCGAGATACAATGAAAGCGAGGGTTCCGGACATCAAGCCGGTCTGGTCTTAGTCAAGTTGTAGAGTTGACGGGATGTCCATTACCGTGACCGGCGATGGGGTCACAAAAGACGTTCGGAATCACACTGCCACCGGCGGTGAGCGTACTAGAGCATGCTAATTCAAATAAGATTATTCCTAATCCGAGCCCGGCGCCGGAGGATGGTAGGCGCTAGCATTGTCTTAGTTGCCCTCTTTGCAAGTATCGTCGGGAACACATTGACGTTTTACTTCTTCGAGAGCGGGCAATCCATTGGAGACAGTTTTTGGTACAGTATGATATCCATTACAACCATTGGATACGGTGACCTTTCGGCCACCGCCATTGGGTCTAGGATTGGGACTATAGTATTTATAACAGTGGTGGGCCTCACCGCCTTCACAGCATGGGCCGGTATAGTAATTAACTGGCTTATCGATTTACAGCACAGGGAGCGGACTGGCATGGGGAGGTTATTTGTGAAGGAACACATTTTGTTAATCAACTTTCCCAACGAGTCCCGTGTCCGCCACATAATCGAAGAGTTTACGTCGGACACCCGGCATTCTAAGGATGAGATTGCCATTGTCACCGACCGTGTGGAGTCTCTGCCTTTCTCTTATCCCAATGTATACTTTATACGTGGCTCACCGCTGGAGATGGAAACCTACGATCGGGCGGCAATAGCCACTGCACAGAAAGCAATTATCTTAAGCACAGGTTACGACGACCCCACCAGCGACAGCATTGTTGCCTCCGCCGTCTCCGTGCTACACCGATTGAACCCGCAAATCAAGGCCACAGTGGAGTGTATCAATCCCAAACATGCTGTGTTATTTGAAGGAATGGACAACGTGTCCCTGGTTTTCCCGCTTCAGATGGCCAACAACCTGCTAGTCCAAGAGTCTCAGGACCCGGGTATCAGCCTGTTGACCCAGGCCATTACCAGTAACCTAGTGGAGGGCACCTTGCTCAGCACCCGCTTGGAAGCGGTACCGGATCAGCAGATGCCCTATCCGGAGTTTGCCAAACATATGCTGGACCGCGACATTAACTTAGTGGGCATTGTCCGCAACGGAAATGTACATCTCCGATTTACCGAATTATTTCCGGTGAAAGACGATGTGCTGGTCTACATTAGTTCCTCTCGGATAGAGTGGGAAGCGATTCAGGAGTCGATGGCCACATGACCTGGCCTCATGGCAAAAAAGTGGCCCCCAGACGGCAGGTGGCGCATTAGATGGTTAAGATGCCGGTTTTGGACTGGATAGAGGGTTTTTCCGGTGCCGTGGATGCTTGCGGGGCTGAACTACGACTGGGGAGAACCCCTCTGAAAGATATCCGTATGCAAGCGGTTTCTTCCTATTCCGATGCCGACCTGCGTAATGCCCTCAGCAGGCTGACCCGTCAGGCCATAAGCGGAGGGTGCGAAGATAATTTGGCGACAGTATTCGCCATGGTCAACGAAGCCATTAGCAGGCGGTTGGGAGCATGGCGGTTTTTCGATCCGCTCATAGACCCAATCAGAGAGCAGAGTGGCCTTCTGGTATTTCACCAGCTGGCGGACCGAATATCGCACATCCCAGACTTCGAGCAGGCCGCAAACAACTGGCGGCGCAATGGGAGCACGTGCTGGGAGAGCTTCGACCGCGCCGTGACTCCGGTTTTGGTCCACCAAGGATTGGACCCCAGCGACAGAGTCTTGGTAGTGACCATACTGTTCCTAAGGCATAGAAGCCAGGTGGAACTCGCAGGGAGCATCCTCCTTCCCAGTTGTTTTTACCAGGCGCTCCAAGCGCAAGACCAAGACGGTGTGCTGATATTTAGGGCGACCGACGAGCAGCTTCTAGCCGGCATCCTCCTGTATCAAGGCAAGGTTGTGGAAATGAACGCCGGCGAGGGCAAAACAATCGCTGCGGCATTCCCCGCTGTCTTGCATGCGGTTCACGGCAGGAACGTCCACATCATCACCGCCAACGACTACCTGGCCAACAGAGACGCTGAGTGGCTGGCCCCGGTCTTTGAGTCTCTGGGCCTCAGTGTAAGCGCGGTACTGGAGTTCATGGACGACTCGGAGCGGCGCTCTGCCTACGGGAAAGACATAGTATACGGCCCACTCCGGGAGTTCGGGTTCGACTTCATGCGCGACAACTTAAAGCTGTCCTCCACCGAAGTGGTCCAACGAGGGTTGGATGTGGCCATCGTGGACGAGGCAGACCATGCGCTAATCGATGAAGCCAATATCCCGCTGATTATCGCCGGTGAGTCCGGGGCCGCCCCCAAGATCCCCGCCAAGCTCCGGATTGCCATTGAGCAGTTAGTTGAACTGCAAACCGCTTTGGTGTCGGACTTGGAGCAACAGGTGGAGGACGTTCCACCCCGTTCAAAAGACTACTTCCGGCTTCTGTCCAAGCTGTATCTTGCCGATCCGGACGGAAAATTGTTGCGGAAAGAGTTCGCAGCCGATTTCAAGTGCTTAAAGCGCGTGCGACGGACTATCACGACGTGCCGCATTGACGACGAGTACGACAGCCTGACTGGTGACCTATTCTACTGGATTGACCGGCCTTCGGAACATAGCCAGGGCAAGTCCTTGTGCTTGACCGGGAAAGGCCAGGATTTTATCGAGACCCGCCTCGGCCTTTTATTTGAAGACCTAGCTCAACTGGAGCGGGCAAGTAGTGTTCAGGCCAATATCGACCTGCCCTTGGCCTTTCGCCGAAAGGAGGTCAACAAACTCAGCCGGCAACTTGCCCGGAGGCAGGACCGGATGCATCAGGTCGTCCGGATGTTGTGGGGCTACGTTCTACTCAAAAAGGACGTTGACTACCTGGTGAGGGACGACCAAGTCGTGCTGATCGACAGGTACACCGGCAGAGGACGTCCCGATACCCGTTATCATCATGGGCTTCAGGCAGCCCTAGAAGTAAAAGAAGGTGTTCCGGTGCGGCCTGAACCCGAAGTTTTAGGCCGGATATCCGTGAGGGGCTTCATCCACCAATATAGCCAAGTCTCCGGCATGACCGGGACCGCCTTGTCTTCCAAAACCGAGTTTAGGAGATTCTACAGCCTCGATGTCGTTGCGGTGCCCCCCAGTAAATCACTTAATCGAACCGATCTTGAGCCCAGAATTTATGCTAGTAATCGGGACAAGTTAAGGGCCATCGTCGACGAGGTCCAGCTTTGCCATAGGATGGGGCGGCCCGTACTGATTGGCACCCACTCCATCGATGAGTGTGACGCAATCTCCCGGTTGTTGACCCGTGGTGGAATTGAACACAACCTGCTTAACGCCGCCAATGACATGGAGGAAGAGCGGGTAATTAACGAAGCCGGCCGATTTGGCGCCGTCACCGTGGCCACGGACATGGCCGGCAGGGGCACTGACATAATATTGGAAGACGGACTGGACCGGCGAATCGCAGGCTGCTATACGGTTTTGACCCGTCAAATGCTTACCCAAGGCGCTGACCGTGTCACATTCGAGTGCCAGACCAAGGGCGCCGCTGAAATCTTGCTGTCAGCCATCGCATCCGAAACCCTCGATTGCTCGGTTGTAACGTCCCAGCGCAGCGGCGGTACCTGCGTTGTCGTTTCGTCAAATGCGCAACGCACCTACATCGATACCGTCTCTTTAAATGAAGAAAGCTCCCAGGAGAACTCAGTCTACGTGGACTTCAGACTCGGGTTGTATGTGATTGGCACGGAAAACAGCGATATAGGGCGAGTGGATGACCAGCTCAAAGGCCGAAGCGGAAGGCAAGGGGCCTTTGGCGCTTCCCGGTTCTTCTTGTCTTCGGAAGACAGTCTGTTGAAGTTCGGTGGGGATGCCGGTCTTGTGTCATCGCGGTTGATAGGCTCGAGGCTGGACTCGGCAGGCCGGACATTCTGGGAAGGAGAACCGTTGACACGCCATCTCGAGAAACTCCGCAAGAGCGTAGAGAGGGACGCCGAATCCCGGCGTGCGCTGATCGAAGAGTATACCCGAGTTTTCGAAGCCCAATCGTTTGCCTACTATCGTGCCCGCAAGGATATTCTTAGCATGGAGAGCTTCGAGCCATTTCGGTCCTGCTTGGTTGTGACTAAGGCTGAACAACTGGTCCAAAAGTACTTCTCTGGGTTGCTAGTCGACGACTATGCGCGTCAATTCAACGGACTCAGCGAGGAGTTGGCCCTGGATTACAAAGTGGACATATCGGACCTATGGGGATTAGATCTCAATCTATTGGATGAAGAATTAGCCCTATTGATTTCAGCAAGGCTGGACAGGTCCGGGGCGAGATTTAGTGACGAAGAGTACGGCAAGCTTGGGAAGCTATTGTACTTGCAAACCAGTGACGAACTATGGCGGGACCACATGTCCCACGTCCAGAGTTTGGTGCTGGCGACCCAACTGTGCGGCCACAATGGCAGAGGCGACCTGGCCGCCTATACCCTGTCCTGCTTCGAATCCTATGAACGTATTCAGGACCGGATCGTGGACTCGTTCTTGCCAAAATTGTCCGCTTTCCCTGGTGAATTGGCGGCGAAGCAGGAGTCGAGAACCGCTGAGCTTAGAGTTGAGCTCTCCGAAGATGTCAATCAGATTCTGACCTAAACACCGGTGGGACCCTGCGCCAAAGAGGACTTTTCAAAGAGGGGTATGATCCATGGTCAAAACGAAAAGAATGGGGATGTCGCTACTCCTGGGCTCGAGCGTGATGGTGGCTGGTCCGGTAATAGCAGGTTGCGTTCCCGGCTCTACCAGCGTTACCCATGCCGATTGGGCCGCCACTGAAGGGGCGATGGGCAGGATCAACATGGAGGAAGTCGAAGAGGCGTTCAAGAAATCCCAGACTGTTGAGGAATTCGAAAAGCGTTTGAACGAAATCTACGAAGGTGATGGGATTGTATTGGTCCGGGCCAAGGACGAGGATGGCAAACGCGTAATCGAAGGTTACGAAGACCTGAATAAAGATGACGACATAGTCTCAGAGCAAGACGATCTACTATTCACAATCACGAATGATAATGACTCGAACGACCTACGGGGAAACGGCGCGAACCGCCATTATCGCAGTTCCTTTGGTGGCGGGAATTTCCTCTTCACTTATCTAATCTTCTCGTCGCTTACGCGAGGTGGTTATGGCTACTACACCCCTCGTAACAGGGGACCGCAAATGCGCACCGATCGGGCTCGTTATCGGGACTCACAAGCATATGCGGGCGGGCCTAGGGGAGGGCAGGTTAGTAAAAACTCCTCTTATTACAGTCGGCAGAGAGCCAGCAACCCAAATGCTTATAATACTGCTGGCCGCCAATTGAGTCCGGCTAGGTCGTCGTATATTTCAACAGCAAGAACCAGCGGATCATTCAAAGGCAGCAACACGGGTGTAAGAGCCGGCTTTGGCAAAGTCGGTGGAAGAGGAGGGTCGGCCAGTGGTGGCGGTGGCGCCCAGATAATAATAGGCCACGAAAGTTGGTGACACAACCTCTTTTACGGGGGTCAGGCCATGGTTGCGCAACTTCCTAAATATAGTAAAGACTTAGCGGATTTCTCCATCGAATACAATCCTGCTAAGGCCTTCTACATCAGGCATCGCCCTTTCATCCTGCAAGTTTCCCTGGGGGAAATGAAACTTGAAGACGCATTTTGGGTGGAGTTGGACCCTGGCTACCTAGGATTGCAGACGTCGGAGTTTCTTGATCTTGTTTTCCCTAGCAACCGCAAGCAGCAAGAAAATATCCGCGATTTGCTAGATGTTAAAGAGAACCCGGACCTTCCCGATATGTATGCCGCGTTACTGGAGATATTTGCTGAGTCGCGTACCGGCAAATTCGCTCTTCAGTTCTTCGCGAACCATGGTCCGGAGATACGGCTGTCCGACCGGCTGAACGATCACCTGAGCATAATACAGTCACCCAAGAATCGGATAGACGAGACTCCATTGGTGGACTTGGTTGTTGAGCAGAAGCTCGACGTCTTGGACTACCTGGCTAACGCTGGCTACTTCAAGAACAAACAAACAACGATGGAGTTCATGCAAGCCAATATGCTCATGTACTTTCTCGACAAGCATGAGTACAAATTGCCGTCAACCCCTATTGCGGAGACTGATAAAAACCTGTTGCCTATTGCCAGGAAGCTTCAGTCGGTAAATCTCATCGCACCATCGGATTTAGACCAGACTTTTAGTATATCCGAGGAGGGGAGACAGGCCATCGGGAAAGCGATTGCTGAGACGGAATCTTATATTGACCAATATGACGTGTTCAAAGATGTGTTTTTTGATGCTGACAGCGGAGCGCTGGAGTTTGGCACCGGCAGCGGACGAGACCTGAGAGTCCAAATTTACGAGGCCGAAGACCTGGACCCGGTTCGGGTCGTATTTCTACTCCGCCTTTACGACTCGACTTTCGATGAAGGCTTGGCGACTTGGCGGGATTCCATCCACTCGGAGGAATTCTTTGGGGAGGTGTTAAGCCCCATAATTGATGCGGAGAGGGTGGACGAAGAGATGGTTGAATTGATCCTGGAAGCCGGTTACAGCTTTAGCGAGGAAAGATTCGAGGCCAACAGGGAGATGGAATCGCAAGAGGATTTGCTCAGGCGAATAAGAGAAGAGTAAAAAAAGAGTCCGCTGGTCAGATAGCCAAAAAGAGTATCAGCGCCGAGCTAATGACCACCGCGCTCTCAATATAAGCGACGCCTAGATTGCGTTCGTTGGCCACGGCGTGAGACGTTGAGACGGTGGGCAGCAACAGCTTGTCGATCATCAATCGCATCACGTAGAGCAGCGCGAAACCGATTATCCCAAAAACAAGAAAAGATGCTATACCCGAGTTCCAACCGTTGAAATCTCCGAACACCGCTTTGAACGTGACTATGCCAATACCGATTAGGTTTCCTCCCAACGCGATACCTACAGCAGTATTATTGCTTTCTATTTCCGAGTGAATATCATATGACGTGGTGAACTGGTAAAACAGAGCGAAAACTACCAAGAGCAACAACCCCATTCCAAAGAACGCTGCCGCTGTTTCCGCCCCACCCCCCTGTCCGGCCACGGCGCCAGCAATCAGTAGCCCGGTGGCGACATACATTCCAAACTCTGCGGCCGCGCTACCGACATTTTGGCCTTCAACCACCTCTTTTTCGATATCGAATTTATAAAGTATCAGCCGGTTCATCAAGATTCTGACCAAGTTCAGTGCTCCTATCCCAACCAAAGAGTAGAGGAACACTCGAAGGACATCGTCGGCGTATTCGCGGTCGAAACCCAGCCCGTCCACCGCAATAAGGGTAAACGGCCTGTACAATGCGCCCAGAAATACTAGTATGACTCCTAGGAAGTAGCCGCTGAGCCGCACAGCGACCGCAAGATTCTTTTTCTTGGTAACTTCATCATCGATTCGGTAAGGGGTGATAACATCCCTGGCGAGTTTAGCAATCACCAGGATAATCAACCCAAGGCCAACAAACACCAACCCTCGGGGAAAGGTTTCCAGTGCGTCAATAAACGCGTCAATCATTGCTTTTCACTCGGACTCGGGAATTCAGTTTTTTGTGGACGAGTCACCGTGTCTTTAAGGGCGATTCCAACTATTTCAGAGCATATATATTAAGGATATCGACTTACGAGAAGGTTTTTGCTATTGTAGGGGTTGCTTCGAAACAGGTCAATTGCATTTCCCCTATATTCGGTTGGGGCGAATCAGTGGCTTTGGATTTAATGTAGCATACAGCTTGGCGCACCCGGGTATGGGGATAAATGAATAGCGACCGCGACCTAGCAGTAGCCCACGAAATTTCAATGCTTATACCTGTATTTGAGCAGGTCGCGAATTCAATACCTACGCCAGCATTCGTCTATGAAGAAGAGTTTATTAGACGTCAGTGCGAACATATTCGTCAAATTGCCGACAAAGCAGGTTGCAAATTACTCTACAGTCTCAAAGCTCTGACCTTGCCTTGGGTTCTGGAGTTAATAGAACCCCACGTCCAAGGGTTTTCCGCCAGTTCCTTGTACGAGTCAATAATAGCTAGAGATACGCTCAAGATGGATGGAACCGTTCATCTAACCACTCCTGGCTTGAGGCCCCATGAAGTCAGGGAAATTTCAGAATACTGCGACTTCCTCTCCTTCAACTCTATATCCCAGTGGCAGCGCCACAAAGATGACTTGGCGCCAAACTTGGAGATTGGACTTCGGGTCAATCCAGAAATCTCCTTTCTGGACGATTCCCGGTACGACCCTTGCCGAGCCTACTCCAAGCTGGGAGCGCCCATTAGTAGCATGAAAGAAGCCTTGGTTAATGGCTCGCCGCTCCTTCGTGGCCTCAGCGGATTGCTCTTCCACAATAATTGCAATTCCCCGGACTTCCAAGAACTCCTTTTGACGGTTAAAAAGTTGGAAACCGAAATCGGTTGCGTCCTAGACAACTCCCAGTGGATTAACCTGGGCGGAGGCTACCTGTTCGATGGAGACAGCGTCAATTTGGATTCTTTCTACGAAGCTGTTTGGACCCTCAAATCGAAACACAATTTGGAAGTATACATAGAGCCGGGCTCTACCTTCGTTAGGGACGCTGGCTTCCTCGTTTCCACTGTGCTCGACCTGGTTGAGAACGGCGGCAAAGAAATCGCGATTTTGGACACTTCAGTTAACCACCTACCCGAATCGTTCGAGTATGACTGGCGCCCTGATGTGCTCACGGACATCAAACACGGTCGGTATAGTTACATCATTGCAGGGTCCACATGCCTGGCGGGCGACGTTTTCGGGGAATACTCGTTCGCAGAGCCCTTGGAGGTTGGAACCAAGGTCGTTATGCACGGCGTCGGCTCCTACAACCTAGTAAAAGCCCACACGTTCAACGGACTCCCATTGCCATCTATCTATGCCCTGCATGCTGACGGTGAGGTCACTCTGGTCAAGGATTTTACTTTGAAAGAACAATCCCAGAAATGAGGGTTTGAAGCTAGTGCGTGTTTCGGAAATTGAATTTCAACTTCCCACCCCACCCCATGGACGCAGTGTCCTAGACTGGCTGGCGCAAAAAACCATGGAGCGGCTGGCTCCAGACGAGGCTCTCGTCCGGCTGGTGGTCACGGAATCGAATCGCAGCGCCTACAAATGTGAGGCCACCACGGTTCAGGGTGGTGGGAATTCATACCCTTTTCCTCCCGGTATGGTGACGACTTTTCGCAAGCGGCGATCACAGAACACGGAGCGCTTCAACGTCGCCATGTTGATACCCACCGGTATCGGCGCCGCCATTGGCGGTCACGCCGGTGATGCGACTCCAACGGCCCAGTTGCTGGCTTCGGTATGTGACACCTTGGTTATTCATCCAAACGTTGTCAACGCATCCGATATAAACGAGATGCCATCAAACGCTCTTTACGTAGAAGGGAGTGTTCTGTGCCGGTTGCTGATGGGTACAATCGGGTTGCAACCGGTGCGGTCCAACCGCGTGTTGGCACTGATTCAAGCTCACCCTGACCAAATTTTCACTGACTTGGCGACTAATGCGGTTAATGCCGCCCGCTCTTCATACGGCCTAATCTGCCCGGGAATATTCGAAATGGACCAAAGTTTGGTGATGAGCCCCTGGTACACCGGCTCCGCCAGGGCTGCCGGCCGTGTTGAGGGATTTGAGCGTCTGTTTGAATTGCTTGACGAGCACCGTGATGATTATGACGCAGTTGCTATTTCGTCGGTGATTTCAACTCCATTCCACTACTATGGTGATTACTTTTTGAGCGACGGCGACATGGTCAACCCTTGGGGTGGGGTCGAGTCAATGCTTACTCATACAATTTCAAGCCGGTACAACCTGCCATCCGCCCACGCTCCCATGCTGGAATCACAAGATGTCTTGGACATCGAAACCGGCGTTGTCGACCCTCGGATGGCCGCCGAGATTATCTCAGTCAGTTTCTTACAGTGCGTCCTCAAAGGACTCCAGAGAAGTCCTAAGATCCTGACTGATGAAGAGTCCATGCGAGAGCCGGGCGTATTCACCGCACGTGACGTCTCCTGCCTGGTTATTCCCAACGGCTGCTTAGGCTTGCCCACCCTTGCTGCGCTGGAGCAAGGCATCCCGGTGATAGCCGTCCGGGAAAATACAAATCTGATGAAGAACGACCTCACCGAGCTACCGTGGGCAATTGGACAATTGCACATCGTTGAAAACTACTGGGAAGCTGCTGGCGTGTTGGCGGCGCTGAAGGCTGGGATTGATCCCGTGGCGGTTCGTCGGCCTTTTGGGGCTGCCGGATTGGAGAAAACTAGCGCCAACCCGGCCGAATCGGGCGCAAAGTCCGAAATTCCCGAGCTTCTGTCCACCTAAAAGCAATGAGGCTCTACCTCAATTTCTATAGGCCGTTTACGGCAAACCGCAGTTCCTCATGTGCCCCTAACCCCCAGGTTCGATTGCTTAAAGAGGTACTGAGATGGCCACCCAAGTAGACACCCTAACGCTCATACGCAATGAGGACGTCGGGTTCTTACTAGTACAGTTTGTGGACATCAACGGCTCCCCAAGAATGCGAATGGTGCCCTCCGCCCAGTTCGACAAAGCCGCCGACGATGGAGTACCTGTTGACGTTGGTACCTTGCCGGGCTTTGAGCATGATGGGTATGGCCGGGTAACAACGGCTTGTATCGACCTAGGCTCCTACACATCTGTCCCTTGGACGGAAGGCGTGGCCCGTTTCGCCAGCGATTTGTATGTCGACGGACAGCCTCATCCCCTGTGTCCTCGCCAAAACCTCAAGCGCATCCTGTCGTTTCTCCGGAGAGAAGGCTACTTGTTCAACGTGGGGATCGAGCCGGAACATTTTCTCGTAACCAAGAACCCGAACGGCTCAATAGCAGAATGGGATCCCAATCGCACGGACCAGCTTCGCAACCCGTGCTACGATTTCAAGGCCACGGCCAGCGCGATTGGCTATCTGCGCGACATAATGGACGCCATGGACCGCCTCGGTTGGGGCCCTTACCAGTGCGACCATGAAGATGCTAACGGTCAATTCGAAATCAACTTCGGTTACGCCGACGCCTTAACCACGGCTGACCGTTACACCTTCTTCAAGATGATGACCCGCAAGTACGCCCAGAGATACGGGGCCATCGCCACCTATATGGCCAAACCATTTGAAGACCGGCCTGGCAGCGGTGGCCACATTCATTACCATCTGGCCAACGCAACCACAGGCCAAAACCTGTTTGTTGATGAAGAAGACCCTCGGGGGCTGGGCTTGTCGGAGATTGCCTACAATTTCATCGGTGGGGTCTTTGCTCATGCGCCAGCCTTATGTGCGGTTATGTCGCCCACCGTTAATTGCTATAAACGCCTACAGGTGGGGCCAATATTCGTCGACCCCAATTCAGAATTCGTGTGGCCGCCCGCCTTCGTGTCCTACGGCGACAACAACCGTACCCAGATGATACGCACCGCAGGTCCCGGCAATTTGGAAGAACGTTCCATGTCGTCGGCTTGTAATCCCTATCTGGCTTGGGGTGCCTATGTCATGGCTGGAATGGATGGAATACGACGCAAGTTGGACCCAGGGGAGCCCTATTTGGGCAACCTGTATGGTCTCGGACTTGAGGAGATCCGACGACGTGGTATACGGATGCTGCCTCAAACCTTATCCGAGTCCTTGGCCGAGTTGAAGCAAGATAGATTGGTACAAGAGTCGATGGGGGCTATTTACCAAGAGTTTTTGAATTTGAAAGAGCAAGAGTGGCAAGAGTATCACCGCCAAGTCACCCGGTGGGAGCTTCAGCGATACCTGACGCTATTTTAAACTGAACCGATTTTCGTACATTCAGTTGCTATCCGACAATGGATAGCCAACCACATGCCACGTTCACTACAGCCGAGGCTGGCTGCCCCTGTTTGAAGTATCGTTCGACTCCCACGGCTTTGAGAGCCGAGGCGCCCTGTCTCATGAACGTTGTAGAGGGGAATTTTGTAGAGGGATATAGCGAAGAAGTCATAAATCCCTTGATTGAAACCTCTGTATACTCAATCTTTGAGGTCATGTTTGAGGTCCAAGCCGGCTTTGAGGACTTGTTATGGCGGAGACTACCACCGGACCCACAAAAGGGACGCTGCTCCTCCAGGGCGGCGGACTTCCCAACCTTGAGTTTCAAAACCTGTTTAAGACGCTGGCCGGTGGGCGAGACGCCAGACTGGTTATGATTCCAACCGCATTGGAAGATGAAAAGCTAGGGCACCTGGTTTCCCCTATCACAAACGGTCTCCTCTTCGGTTTCCCGGCTGCCATCCTGCACACTCGTTCCGGTGCTGTGGCCGACTCAGATGCTTTTGTTGAGCGAATACAGGACGCCACGGGAGTGTTTATCGAAGGCGGTCGCCAACCCAGATTGGCCAAGGCATATCTGAACACCAATACCCATCAAGAACTGAAGCGCCTTCTTGCTCGAGGTGGCGTGATTGCAGGGGGATCTGCAGGAGCCACAATCCAAGGGTCGTTCATCGTCAGAAACCAAGGCCCTCCCAACTATGACCGGGAAGTCATGGTCGACCCGCGATTTACCACTGAAGGTTTTGCTTTCATCAAGAATGTCGTCATCGACCAGCACGTTACTCAATACGGACGGCAGAATCATCTGGCGGCTGTGCTAAAGAGCCAACCCGACCTGTTGGGAATTGGGATTGACGAAGATACGGCGATAGTAGTTCGAGGCGACGTATTTGGCGTAATCGGATCAGGCTCGGTTTATGTTTGGAATAGTGCCCGTGGACCTCTGCGGCCCCTCTTGACCAAGGGTGACCGCTACAATATGCGGGCTAGAAAAAGGCTTTAAACTTGAATCAAGTACTCTAGACGTCGTCACCCGCGAGGGTTCAGCATCCGGCACTCTCTTCTGCCAGCCCCAAAAGGATCAACGGGCATTTTCTTTATTGTCGGAACCTCCGTTGGCGAGTAGGCTTATTTTCAGTCTAGAAGATAAAGATGAATCAGTTCCTTCTTGGAACTATAGCTTGAAACTATAGCTTGAAACTATAGAGGTAATACATGACCGAAAGCGACAAGGTATTTACCGGGTCGATACCCCAGATTTACGACACATTCCTGGTGCCATTGATCTTTGAAGCGTACGCAGACGATATTGCCGAACGCATCGCAGCTCTTGGACCAAGAATGGTCCTGGAAACCGCCGCGGGCACCGGTGTTGTCACCCGGGCCCTGGCGCCCCGTCTGGCTGCCGACGCCCGATACGTGGTGACAGATCTGAACCATGCGATGCTGGACCACGCCGCAAACATGCAAGGGATGGACGACCGAATCGCTTGGCGTCAGGCCGACGCTCTGCAAATGCCCTTTGAGGACGACTCATTCGATGCGGTGGTATGTCAGTTCGCCGTCATGTTCTTCCCCGACAAGGTCGCTGGTTACGCCGAGACGCTACGTGTGCTTAAACCGGGCGGCAGTTTCATTTTCAATGTCTGGGACGCTATTGAGGCCAACGAGTTCTCCCAAGCGGCGACGGAGGCGGCGGCATCCGTATTTCCCGATGACCCACCCCAGTTTCTCGCTCGAACCCCTCACGGTTATCATGATGTGGATTTGATTCGAGATGAATTGGCCAAAGCTGGTTTCTCCCAGGTCTCAATAACCACGCTGGAGAAGACCAGCACTGCGGCTTCGGCCCATGATGCGGCCTATGCGTATTGCCAAGGTACCCCCCTACGAAACGAGATTGAGAGTCGTGACGCTACTCTCCTTGACCAGGTCACCGAGCGCGCCGCAGAAGCCATCGCATCTCGCTTTGGCAACGCTACAGTATCAGGGAAGATTCGGGCCTATGTGGTGGAGGCGGTGGTCTAGGTAAGTTCGACCCCGGCTGTAAAGCTCGAAGCCGGATATGCCAATGCCTGACGTGCCTGACAAAATTCCTCAGCCAACAACGAACCCCACCAATATACTGGGTAAGCAAATCCGTCTTGCCGACGGTCGGCAATTGGGATACACCGAATATGGTGACCCACAGGGGAAGCCGATTTTCCATTCCCACGGCTGGGTCAGTTCCCGCTTGGAATTCGGCCACAACCACGACATCGCAAAAACCTTGGGCGCACGGGTCATCAGCGTTGATCGGCCAGGAGTTGGCCTTTCGGACTTCCAACCGGGCCGAAGAATACTGGATTGGCCCGACGATATCACCCAATTGGCCGACACTCTGGGCATAGACCGGTTTGCGGTTTCAGGGTGGTCCTTTGGCGGTCCCTATGCGGCTGTATGCTCTTACAAGATTTCCCACCGTCTGACGGCCGTCGGTTTGATCGCCGCTATTGCTCCGCTGAACCGTCCGGGCGCAATGCAGGGTATGATGCGCCCTGGTCGGCTTATCTTGGGCCTAGGCAAAAAAGCCCCTTGGATTCTGAGGCCGATTGCCTGGCGGATTGGCCGAATGGTGCGCTCCAGCCCCCAAGGGTTCGTTGAGAAGATGTCGGCCTCTTTGCCGGCAGCAGACTTGGAAGTATATTCCCGCCTTGGCATAGGCACAGGACTGGCGGAAAGTGTTGAGGAGATGTTCCGCACGGGCAACCGCGGAGCCTACTGGGACGGCGTCGCTTTTCTCCGGCCCTGGGGGTTTCGGGTAGAAGATATCCGTATGAAAGTCAGCCTCTGGCAGGGTGATGCGGACTTGAGCGTGCCTTTGCAGATGGGCGAGTACTACGCCAGCGCGATACCTGACTGCGCCGCCACCTTTTATGCCAACGAGGGTCATCTAGTTTTTTTCAGCCACGCCGAAGAGATTATCGGGGCCCTGATTTTGTAATCGCTCTGTGTGGAGTTTTTAACTGGGATTTATTGACCAATAGGGCGGTCCTGCATGCCTTACAACGATGACCTGGCAAACCGTGTCCGTGCCGCCCTTAGAACCCTCTGCGGGATCACGGAGAAAAAGATGTTCGGTGGCTTGGCCTTCATGCTCAACGGCAACATGTGCGTAGGTGTGACCAACGATGACCTGATGGTCCGGGTTGGAACGGCAGAGCACGAAACCTTGCTCGCCCTTCCTCATGCGCGGCCAATGGATTTCACTGGCCGGCCCATGAAAGGCTTAGTTTTCGTCGGCCTGGAAGGTATTGAAAAAGCAGAGAGCTTGAAGGAATGGCTTGGTAGGGGCGTCAGCTTCGCTCAGACTCTGCCCAAGAAATAATCCGGCACATAACATGGCAGCGAGCGCAAGAAATGAAATTTACCCAGCCATCTGATTCATCAGCTTCCCGGCCAGGGAAATCAAAAGTTCGTCGGAGCCTCGTTCTCCCAAGAACGACAGACCCACCGGCAACCCGTCCAGATCTGCCACCGGGACGCTTATCTGCGGTCGCCCGGTGGTTCCCCCCATGCACGTCAGTGAAACGATGCGGGAAAGCACGTCCCTCCGCTCTGCCAGGGTTTGACCCAACAACGGCGCAGGTCCGGGTGATGTCGGCAAGCAGACCACGCCGCCGCCTTGGGTTACCTCATCCATACGCTGGATTACCTCTTGTCGCGCGACCTGCGCTGTTTCTACCTCATCGTCGGTGACCGAACGGCCGAAGATGTACCTTTCCGCCACCCAGAAGTTAAACCTGGGGTTCACTTGGGCGATCCAGTCCTTGGCCGTAACCCAGGCCTCTCTGCTTTGAAGCACCTGTTGTTGGACCGACCACTGAGCCAATCCCACAGATGAAAGCCGGAGGGTTGTGTTGTCGGCGATTATTGATTTAACGGCGTCCACTGCCGGTTGTAGAGCCGCTGCCACCGCCCCATCGGCAATCTCGAAAGCGTCTTCGGCTATGATTAAACGGGTCGGGACAATAGCAGGAATATCACTTTGGAACAGAACCGCTGCCACCCTGGCGAATACTTCAGGTTCCCGAGCAAACCAACCGATGGTGTCGTAACTTGATGCTTGTTCCAAGATTCCATCCAAGGGAATCCTTCCGTGGGTGGGCCGGAGGCCTATCAGACCGCAGAAACTTGCCGGTATTCTGACCGAACCGCCGGTGTCGGAGCCCAAGGCGAAATTCACTAATCCTCCAGCCACCGCAGATGCCGAACCGCTGGAAGAGCCTCCCGGAACTCGGCCTGGCGCTTTGGGATTGGTCGGCGTGCCGTAGTGACCGTTCTCTCCCAGGATGCCCCGGGTCAACTCATCCGTATGGGTTTTGCCCACCATGGTCGCGCCAGCGTCCACCAAAGTCTGGATAACCCAAGCGGTCTTGATGGCTGCCTGGTGGGTAGCCTTCCAGTCGGGATTGCCGCCGCCGGTAACGTGACCGGCCACGTCGAAAATATCCTTGGCGGCGAAGTTCAAACCGGATAGCGGACCGCCTGGCGAGCCCGGCAAGTAGGCTTCGGTGTCGGTGCAAAACGCGCCAAACGAATCGTCTAACTTAGGTCTGGATTGCGCCATAATTATCTCCTCTTCGGCTAGTTAGATTCACCTAAACTGCAGCACTTACTTCAGCCCGCATCAACCTTCGGTAAAAGCCCAAGCTAATACCGAAGGGAATCATGTAATAAACCGCCCTGAAAAGTATTGAAGCCAAAACGGCTTCTTCCAGTGGGACGCCCAACAGATGATAGGTTCCTACGATGGACCCTTCCTGGACTCCTATTCCTCCGGGGACCATGGACATTACCCCGACGGCCACACCTATAGCGAACCCGGTCACTGTCACTCCGAACTCGATATCGCTGCCCAGAGCTTGGAAGCAGAACCAAATCACCCCCACGCGAGCGGCCCGGTCTGCCATAATCAACGCCACGGGAATTACCAACGATTGGGGATTTCGCCTGACCTCCCCCAGACCCCGGTTCAAGGTTTTCTCGAAATCCTTCAAGGCGGCGGATAGGTCCCGGCGGAGCACCAGCCGCATAAATACTCGCACCACCCACAAGGCAACCGACCTGGCAGGCCCGTAGAAAAAAACCACGGCGGTGGTGGCAAAGGCCACGCCCAATACACCAGTACCCACACTGAGCCACACCGCGACGCCCGAGGAAAGGGGATGGGTCAGCAACAGATAAATCAGGCCGCATGGAATCAAGGCGAAAAAGGCCAGGCTTTCGATGTAGCCGTGGAACAGCGAAGGCGCCATAACATCGCTGGCCGCCAACCCTCTCCTGACCATCAACAAGACCCTGATAGCATGACCAGCCAGTCCGCCCACCGCTGCAATCATGGCGAAAGACACGAAGCCCACCCACAGCAATTCCCGCTTGCCCATGTCGATGCCGAAAGACCTGTTTATCATGGCAAAACTGTGGCTCATGCAATAATAAGAAAGTGTGGTGAAGGCCAGCGTGAGGGGTATGCACTGCCACTGAGCCCGGCCCAGAACTTCCTTAACCTCAGGCCAGTCCAGGAATATCACCACAACGCCTAGCAAAGCCAGGAGCACCACTCCACCGGTTATGACCCGCTGCTGTAGTTTGGGGCTTTCAGGCTCGGCTACAGTTGCGCGAGTTTCGTCGGAAGACGGAAGTGCCTGCTGAGAAATTTGATCAAGGTTATCCTGCAACCTAGGCCCTGCCGCCAGCTTGTTGGCCATCTATTCCCAAGCTGGTTAAAATAGACTCCGCTCTATCCCAACTATAATCGGGGTCTTGGGCCAATACTCTTTCTCGGTCCACAGTCCCCCACAATGCTGCCGCGCTGCGGGTCCCGGCGCGTTGAGCGCACTCGATATCGTGGCGGGTGTCGCCAACGTACAGGGTCTCCAAGGGCGATACTTCCATTACATCCATGACCTGCTTCAATCCCTGAGGGTCCGGCTTATAGGGCCGACCGTCCTCCAGAAAAGATACCAGGTCAAACAGGTGGCCGACGCCGGTCTGTTCCAACTCGGTAACTCCAAAGAGCTGCCGTTTATCGGAAAAAATCCCCAACTTCAGGCCGTGTCGTTTCAATTCTTTCAATGTTTCCGCAACTCCCGGATAAAGACCGGCCATGTTGCCTACGGCTTCGCGGTAAAACCCGATGTAAGTGTCCAAGAACAGGCTCTGGTCATCACCAAAGAACCAGGCCAGATGCTGTAAAAAAGGCCGGGAGTATTCCCTGGCGATCTGATCTTTTTTCGGTCGGGGCAGACCCAGGTCATCCGCCGTTTTACCCATCAGCCAAACGTGGATGTCCCAGCTGTTCCACAAGGTCAGGTCCCAATCGAAGATAACTGCTTTTAATTTCGAGGCCAATTCTTCTCGCCTTGGTAAAGTAGATATTCTTTGGCCGGAGTCCCGTCAAGAAAGCGGTTCGGGACGAATTTACGCCCACATTTTAGCAGGTAACTCCATTCCCATCCGCGCATCAATGCGCGCCCGATTTCAACACCAGCGTAATATCCATCGCGAGGTTCTTTGTCCGGTGATATACTTAATCTTAATAAACTAGACCAAGATTAAGCTTATGTAGCGAGATATCTTGGTTTTGAGACGCAGGGAGGAACAATGAAATTCAGAGGAATCAACCACTAGGCAATGGTCACCAATGACATGGAAAAGACGATTCGGTTTTATCGAGACGTTCTGGGCATGGAGTTGGTTGGCGCTCTGGGCAGCACCCCGGAGCGGGAAAGGTATCGGCATTACTTCTTCGAGACCGGCCCCAACAGCACCATAGCGTTTTTCGAGTGGCCCGGCATGGTTGAGGAATTTCATAAGCCAGCGGGAATGCCGGTACGCGGGCCGGTCCAGTTCGACCACATCTCCTTCGATGTGGAAAACGAAGAGGCTTTGTTGGAACTACAGGCCAAGCTTGCCAAGGACGGCGTGGAAGTAACGGAGGTGGTGGACCACAAATTCATTCACTCCATATACTTCACCGACCCCAACGGTGTAGCCTTGGAGGCTTCCTATTGGATCTATAATCCCACCGGCAAGGCACCCGACTACTCCAACCCCAACGTATTCCAAGACCCCAATCCGGTGCCAGCGCTGAAGGAAGCCATGGAAAAGGCCCGCTTGGTAGAATCCAGCTAAGGGCTCCGGATATCTGCGGTTTTTAAATGGGCGGACCTAGCAGGTCCGTCCATTTCTTTCTCCACCTTATTTTCCATGACCAACCAACCAGTTGACTCACAATCTCTCACCTCTAAAGCACCCAACCTCTTGCTGCTAAACGCCAAGGTTATAACCATGGCTCAAGGCCAGCCTATCGCCCAAGCTGTAGCTGTCTTAGGACAAAAAATTCTGGCCGTGGGCCGTAACAAAGAATTAGCTGCTTTGGCCGGAGCCAACACTCGTACCATAGACTGCCAGGGAATGACCTTGCTTCCAGGTTTTAATGACGCCCATTGCCACCTACTGGCTACAGCGGCTACGTTTCAGGGAGTGGATTGTGGTCCGCAAGTCGCTACCAACATCCTGGAACTACAACAGGCGCTGAGTCATCGTGCGAATGAATTACTGCAAGGCAATTGGTTGAAGGGCTTCGGCTACGATGACCTGTCCTTGGCAGAAGGGCGGCACCCAAATCGCTGGGACTTGGACCGCGCAGCGCCCAATCATCCCATCAGATTGGACCACCGCAGCGGCCACGCTACCGTCTTGAACAGCCTGGGATTGGCCCAAGCGGGCATCAACCGGGACACCCCTGACCCTACCGAAGGAGTGATTCAGCGTGACGATGCCACCGGAGAGCCCACCGGGCTATTGCTGGAGATGGGCGGTTTCCTGTCAGAGCGACTGAAGAACATACGGAGCGAGGATGACCAAGCCGAGGGAGTAAGCCGTCTGAACCGGAGACTGCTGAGCTACGGCATTACGTCAACGCAAGACGCTGGGCCGCAGAATAACCCGAGCCGCTTGGCTGCGTTCGGGGAATTGCAAGAATCGGGATTAATTGCTCCCCGAATTACGATGATGGCCGGGTCAACGTTTTTAATGGAATTCTCGACCGAGGGTATGGCCTTTGGCAGTGGCAACCAGCGGCTCCGTTTGGGTCACCTGAAGATAATGCTCACCCTCACCACCGGACAGCTATATCCCGACTTTAAAACTCTGTCCGGATTGATTGTGGCTGCCCGAAAAAAGGGGTTCCCGGTCGCTATACATGCCATCGAGACCGAAGCGGTGGTAGCGGCGGCGAGGGCGATTGGCGAAGTTACTATTGCCCAAGCCGATCAAACTGGAGAAGAGGCGCACAGCCGCAGTAGCAGACCGAGAGACCGAATCGAGCACTGCTCCGAATGCCCGCCGGAGGTTGCGGTCTTGGTCAAATCCAGCGGCGCAATTGCGGTGACCCAGCCCGGATTTATATATTGGAACGGAGACAATTACCTGGACAGAGTGGACCCTGCACTGCTCCCGTGGTTGTATCCCGCAGGCAGCCTGTCCAACGCTGGCGTGGGAGTAGCCTTTGGCTCCGACGCTCCCGTAATTGACCCCAACCCTTGGCCCGGCATCTACAGCGCCGTTACCGGCTTGACCCGCTCGGGTCAGAGCTTACGGGGAGACAGAAACAATGGTCCGGCGCATTATCAAGTTGTGCCCTTAACCTCCGCGCTGAGCATGTACACCTTGGGCGCTGCATACGCTGAAGGCACTGAGGAGTTCAAGGGAAGCATCGAGCCAGGCAAGCTTGCGGACCTAACTTTGCTGGATGCTGATGTAGCCGGTTTGGACCCATCGGAGTTGATGGGCGTCAGAGCAGCTAAGACAATAATTGAAGGCCGCCTGGTCTGGGAGTCTTAGATCCCTTACTCAGACGGCCTTTTTTTAGTCTATTGTTAGTTAGCCAGCGGGGGCTGTGTTAGTCCCATTTCACCGGCAGGCCCTTCAACGACCGGAAAGCGATGCTGGGCTGGTATTCCACATCCTCGTTTTCCAGGTAAAAGCGAGGGAACCTCTTGGCCATGGCTTTGAAGCCTTCCTGACCTTCCAGCCGGGCGATGGTGGCGCCCAAGCAGTGGTGGATTCCGCTGCCGAATGCTACGTGGGGATTGGGCCACCGGCCAATGTCGAAGGTATCCGGGTTTTCGAATTTCTCCGGATCGCGGTTGGCCGGAGAGATGAACCACCGGATGCGCTCGTCCTTGCGTATGAGTTGGCCACCCATCTCCACATCTTCGGCGGCGATACGCTGGATGGACTTCACGGGCGCGTCGTAGCGCAAGCACTCTTCGGTGGCCCGGTTAATCAGGGGAGGCAGGCCCTGACCGTCGTCCTTCTGCAGCATTTCCCATTGGTCCGGATTGCGGATGAAGGCCAACGCCCCGTTGCACAGCAGGTTGATGGTAGTTTCGTGTCCCGCAAAGAAGAGCAACGATGTGTTTACCAAGACCTGGTGGCGGGTAAGCACGCCTCTTCTCTCACCATCGGCCAATACCGATATAAAGTCGTCGCCAGGGTTGGCAAGACGCTTGTCCACCAGAGGGGACATGTACTCAATCATGCCTTCCATGCCTTCCGTGAGCGGCCCCATGCGGTCCGGTTCGCTCCTGCCAATGTAAAGCAGTTTCTCCGCCAACTCCCGAATGTAAGGACGGTCTTCGGCGGGCACTCCCATCATCTCGGCAATCACCATGACGGGCAGTGGGACGGCAAAGTCTTTCATTATGTCAAATGTGCCTTTTTCTTCAGCGGCATCCAACAACTCTTTGATGGTGGATTGGACGAAAGGACGCCATTCTTCCATGGATTTAGGCGTGAAGTAGCCGTGCATCACACGCCGCATGTCCAAGTGCTCCGGACGGTCATGCTGAATGAATTGGTCGGCTTGATAGTTTCTAACGAACTCGTATAACTCATTGTCCGACTCGTTAATCTCCGGGTATGCCGGTCGCGGGTCGTTCTTGAACACCGCATTGGAGAACAGTTCGTTGTGCCTGGTCATCCAGACTAAGTCCTCGTAACGGGTGATGGCCCACATCTCGTACTTCTCATTCCAGTGCACCGGGCTTTCTTCCCTGAGCCGGCCGTAATAGGTGTACGGGTCGGAGATGACTTCGGTCGAAAACATATCATCATTGATAGTTGTAACCATTAATCCTCCCAGTGGCTGAATCAGATGGCGATAATTATACACTGCCCAGCTAGCCGTGTCCCTAACGTAAATCGTAAAAGAAGAGACCGAGAGCGCATAAGCCTAGATGCTGTTACAACGGTGTAGGCAAGTGTATCGGAGCATGGTGTTGATAGACTGTTTCTGGATTCCGGCCTGCGCCGGAATGACGACTAATATTTACTTAGACGAGGCAACTAGGCGAGCGCGGTTGGATTAGTGGCTGCGTTTCCTGGTGTAGCAGCATATGTCCAGTAAGGAGCGGCGGGCGGCGCAGTCTGGCAGAATCTCCAGAGCTTGGGAGGCAGTATCGCAGTAGCGCTGAATCACCGAGTAACATTCCTCGATGATGCTGGAGTCGTTAATCATGTCCAACGCTTGTTGGACTTTGCCTTCTTGGTTGACTGTTTCCGTATCTTTGTCCTTGAACAAATCCAGCACCGGATTATCGTTGGGGTATCGCTCCAACAATTTGATGGTAGGCAAGGTTAGTACACCTTGGAGCAGGTCGTTGCCCACAGGCTTGCCCATCTCCAATGCGCTGCCCTGAACATCCAGCAAGTCGTCCATGATTTGAAAGGCCATGCCAATGTCATGGCCATAGGTCTTTAGAGCTTGGATTTGGCGTTCAGGCGCGCCTCCCAGGATAGCCCCCGTCTCAGCCGAGGTCTGGAACAAAGACGCCGTCTTGCGGTAGATTCGCTCGTCGTAGAGTTTCCGGGCTTGCTCGGCATCAAAGGCGCTGAAATACTCGATGAGTTGTCCGCTGGCTAAGTCCATTATGGTCTCGGAGAAACGGCGAATAACCCTGACGTTTCCGGTGTCGCAAACGAAGGTTGCGGATGTTGCGAACACATAGTCGCCAAACAGCACCGCAACGTGCTGACCATAAAGGTGACTGACGGTAGGTTTGCCTCGCCTCAGGTCCGAGTTGTCCACAGTGTCGTCGTGAATCAGTGTGGCAACGTGAAGCAGTTCAACCGCCGATGCCATGATGCGGGGGTTTTCGGGTTGATGGTCGTAGAAGTCGGCCGCCAAGAGGGTTATGGCGGGACGGAGCCGTTTCCCGCCGTTGGTCATGACGTAGTCCAGCAGCGGTTCTAGGTACGGCCTCTCAGTCTGGGCCAAGCCGCGGAGCCTGTCCTCAACCAGCCTCAATTCGTCTCGAATCGGGGCGTAAATGGACGCTATCTGCTCATCCAATCCTTTGAGCAAGTTGCCCCCTACGCCGCACCAACGCCGAGGCGCTGAATCTCTTCCTCAACTATCAGCGGGTCTAGCTTGGTATACAAAGGTGAAGGAGAGCGCAGGGCCTTTCCCGGCGCAACCCCGGCAATAAGGTGGTCGAAATCCCACTGCTCCTGCTCTATTTCTCCGTCGAATCCCAGGAACTCATGGAGCTTCTGCGAACTGAAGGGCAGGAAGGGATACAACGCTACTTTCAAGCAATTTATCGCCGCGATTGAGACCCACAAAGACGTCGCCGCCGCTTGTCGGTCGGTCTTTATCGACTTCCATGGAGCTGCGGAATCCAGGTACCGGTTGGTCTGTTGGGCCAGGGAGAAGGCAGCGTTTACGGCTGCCTTGAAATGACAATCGTAGAGGTTCTGGCTCACGGTTTCCAATGCTTCGCGGGCGCTGTCCAGTTGACTTTGGTCAGCCTCGGAAAGCGGGCCTGGCTCAGGAATCTTGCCGTCGAAGTTCTTGTAGGTGAATGTCAGAACCCGGTTCACCAGGTTGCCATAAGTCGCCACCAACTCGTCGTTGTTTCGGCGAACAAATTCAGACCAAGAGAAATCTGCGTCACCGGACTCGGGCATATTGGCCGACAGTAAGTAGCGCAGCGGATCCGGGTCGTACCGGGAAAGAAAGTCCGGGACCCACACCGCCCAATTCTGACTGGTGGAAAACTTCCGGTTCTCCAAGCTGAGGAATTCGTTGGCAGGAACGTTGTAGGGCAGATTCAAACCACCATAAGCCATCAGCATGGCCGGCCAAATTATCGCGTGAAAAGGAATGTTGTCCTTCCCTATAAAGTAGTAGGACTTAGTGTCCGGGTCTTTCCAGAAGTCTTCCCATTTGCCCGTAGCGCCGTCTTTATTAGACCATTCTACCGCAGCCGACAGGTAACCGATAACCGCCTCAAACCACACGTATATGCGCTTATCTTCGTAGCCGTCCACAGGCACCGGAACACCCCAGGCAAGGTCACGGGTTATGGACCGGTCTTTCAGCCCGTCCTCTAAGAATCTACGAGTGAAATTCAGAACATTGGGCCGCCAATGGGTCTGTTTGTTTACCCACTCCAACAGGGGTTTCTCAAAGGCGGAGAGCTTCAAAAAGAAATGCTCAGACTCTCTGAACACGGGGGAGTTGCCGCACAGGGTACAGCGGGGCGACACCAAATCCTGGGGGTCCAGAGTGCGCCCACAATTGTCGCATTGGTCACCCCTTGCTTTGTCATTGCCGCAGTGGGGACAAACACCCTCCACATAGCGATCGGGGAGGAAACGGTCACAATGAGCACAATAGGCTAGAAGGCTAGTATCGGTATAGATGTATCCCTTATCTTTCAACGACTTAAAGACTTCATGGACCACCTCTTGGTGATTCTGGGTATGGGTGGTGGTAAATAGGTCGAATGTTATGCCCAGCTTCTCCCATGTATCCAAGAACTGGGTGTGATAACGATCCAGTATCTCCTGGGGGTTGACACCTTCCTGTTCGGCCCGCACGGTTATAGGCGTACCGTGGCTGTCACTCCCCGATACCATCAGCACCTGGTTACCTTTTAGGCGGTGGTATCTGGCGAAGATGTCGGCAGGCAAATAACACCCGGCCACATGACCTAGATGAAGTGGACCGTTGGCATAGGGCCAAGCTGCGGCCACAAAAATACGTTCGGGCAAGAGTGGGTATCCTTTTTAATAGCTTAGTTTAATAGTTTGGTCTAATGGTCTGGAGTACTGGATGGAGTCTAGAAGTGTCGCTAATCAGGCGTGGAAACGGGTGATTAGCGTGTCGGCTAATTCTATCACATTGTATTGTTGGGCCGAAGGTAGAGGCGCCGGTCCAAGAGGACTTGCCCCAAAAGTTTCCTTCACAATGTTATTCTGAGCTGAGTGAAGAATCATTACGTCTGGGCAATGAGATTTCCCGAAAATGGCGAGGACTCTCGACGGTGTCGGAGCTTCGTCGCTTCGCTCCTCAGAATGACAGTTTTGAGGCAAGGCCGGTCTGAGGAAAAAGGCGACCGAACCAGCAGACGTTCTCCGATTCCCCCACGGTCTAGTTTCAGCCAATTAAGAACCGATTCGCCGGTACCCTCTGCTATACTGGGCAGGCTCCTAACTTCAGATAGGTAATCACCGGAAAGCCGGTTATCCCGGATAGCCGATTATCCATAAGGAATCGCCGCTATGACCACTCCCTTTAAACGAGGAACCGTATCACTGCGTCAGATCAACGGCTCAGCCCGCTCCAAGAAGGTCAGGGTGGACCTGGGCGAAGAGGCTTCATTCAAAACGTTTCCGTCGCCGGTGAAAGTTGGGGACGCTGCTTACTACTTGGTCCAAGGAAAGGATGGCTACAAACTCTTGTCTACTCTGTGTCCTCACCAAGGAGGAGAAGTGATGGACGAAGGCGACGAACATTTCGTCTGCGACGGCCACGGTTGGCAGTACAGCAAGGTTGACGGGTCCTGCGATGGGCGTGCCGATTTCCGCATGAAGGCTTTCTTGGTCACAGTGCAAAACAACCGTCTGGTCGCTCTGGTGCCCGACGAATAACTTGATTTACTGGACCTTCAAAAAAAGCCCCGCCTGAATTCAGGCGGGGCTTTTTTATTAGGACGATAGATACCCAGCTACAGCTATCCTAACATGTCGTAGCTGCGCAGTAGCTTTCCGGGCAAAGCGCCGGTGCATTCGTTATTAATGAAAGTAACCGCGCCATTTACGATGATGTACCGCATGCCGGTGGGTTTTTGTACCAAGCGTTTCTCTCCGCCGGGAAAGTCGGTCTCGAACTGCGGCTTGTCGTACAGCAGCCCTAGTTCTTCCATGTTGTAAATCATAACGTCGGCGTAGTCACCCACCCGCAATGTCCCGCGGCCCTTCATGTCGGAGAACCATGCGGGAAGCGCGCTCATCTTCTGGTGAGCCTGCTCCAAGGTCATCAACTCTTTATCTCTGATCCAATGGGCCAGGAAGTACACGGGCCACACGCTATTGACTAGGAACTTGGTGTGGGCGCCACCGTCGGAAACGGAGATGTGCACAAAGGGGTTGGAGATGTGTTCACCCCGTTGCTCTTCCGTCTGCGTGTCAGCAGGGTGAGCGAACTCGGTCTCCAGTTCCTCGTCCAGAGCTATGTCCAAGAACACATCCAAGGGATGTTTGCCTTCGGCCTCGGCGATGTCGGCTATGGTCAGTCCCTCGTACTGCAGGTTACGCTCCAAGGCAACCTCCACCACTTGGACTTGAGTCCAATCCGTCCGCGGGTGAGGGCGATCCAGCACATCTTGTTTCATGCCGCCCCTGATGCCCTCTTCCGACAATTTGGCGATTCGTTCTTCCTTGGTGCCGACCAACGGTTGCACCCAGTTGGGCATATAGTCGAATAAGTTGTACTCGGAGAGCTTGAATTCGGCGACGGTGGGCACGGAGCCCTGCTGCGCCAGGATGGGCAGGCCTTCCGCCCGCATCTCCTTCAGCCACTCGTAGCCTTCATTGTCGCCCAAGACTACATGAAGTGGTCGGCCACTCATTCTGACCATCTCAGCCAGCATGTCCCGCTGCTCCGGCCGATCATCGGAGATGCCGATGGTCCAGCCAATTTGGCCGACGCCGAACTGGCCCATCACCTGGGCTAATGCCAAGAATTCCTCTTTTGAGGCCACATGACTGGGCAACCAACCGCCGTCTTCCGGTCGGTCTTCCAGGTTCTTGTCGGCTGATATTCCGAAAGCGCCCGCTTTCATGGAATCGTAAAGGATTTGCTTCATCTGGTTTAGCTCGGCTTCGGTGACGGAGGTGCGCTCCCGTGCTGGCATCATGCCAAGCACGTACCCACGCAGCGGCGAGAAGGGCACTAAGGCACCCACGTTTACGCCCAAGCCCTGGCGGTCCAGGCTGTCCATATATTCAGGGAATGTCTCCCAGTCCCAGCGCATACCTATGCGCATGGATTCCAGTGGAATCGCCTCGATTCGGTTCATCATACGCATGTTCAAGTCCCGGTCTTCCGGCCTGGTAGGAGCAAAACCGAAACCGCACTGACCCACCGTGAGAGAGGTAACTCCGAACCATCCAGAAAGGGAGGCGTAGGGATCCCAGTTGAGTTGGGCATCGTAGTGGGTGTGGAGATCAATCGCTCCAGGCGCCACGATGCAACCGCTTGCGTCTATCTCTTTGGCCCCCGATGCGGGTATTCGACCACTGACCATAGCCACCCGGCCGTTTTTGATTCCGACATCGGCGAGAATTCTAGGAAGCCCTGTGCCGTCTACTACCGTTCCACCACGTATCACCAAATCAAATTCGGGCATACGATATCCTCCAATAACACTATTTATCAACAAATCGATGGCTATTCCCCAAATATGGTGGGAGTGTATTCCAGCCGTAGATTGACGTCAACTATATTTACCGCATTTTTTCCCTATTTTCGTACAGCATGTTTGTGATTATTAGATGGCGCTACGAATATCGTCATGATTGCTCATTGATATTCCTAATTCAATTTAACAAATGCTGGGAGCGCTGTGACAAAATATCGTGGCACAAAGCAAATCCAGACGCTGATTTCCCGGCACGATAATTAGGCATGGTTAAATACGCAGGACGAATGTAAGATTGCCGCAAGCTTGATTCAAGTTTAATTTGTGAACAGACCGATCAGCCGGTAGCGCAATCACGGTGTCGAGAGGCGGCAACTAATAATGCCCAAACGGATGCTCATAAACGCCTTCTCCATGAACTGCGTCTCCCACATCCAGCAAGGGTTGTGGGTCAGGGACGATACTCGCCAGACGGAGTACACCCAACTGGATCCCTGGGTGGAATTGGCCCAAATACTGGAGAAGGGTTGTTTCGACGCCTTATTCCTAGCAGATGTAGTGGGAGTCTACGACGACTATAAAGGAGGCCCGGAGACTTCCATCATTCATGGCATGCAAGTCCCGGTTAATGACCCGGCCATGCTGATTCCAGCGATGGCCCATGCCACCAAGAACCTTGGCTTCGCATTCACCAGTTCGGTTCTTCAGTCCCACCCGTTTTCCTTCGCCCGCCAGATGTCCACACTGGACCATCTGACAAACGGACGGGTTGCCTGGAACATCGTGACTTCTTATCTGCCCAATGCCGGAGCGAACTTCGGTCTGGGCGGATTGCCCTCACATAACGACCGCTACGACCTAGCTGATGAGTACATCGATGTGACCTATAAACTGTGGGAAGGGAGCTGGGAAGACGATGCCGTTCTACGGGACAGAGAGCGGGGCATCTACGCTGATCCGGCCAAGATTCACAAGATTAATCATGTCGGTAAACATTATGAAGTAGCCGGGCCCCATCTATCCGAGCCCTCTCCGCAACGGACACCGTTGCTATTTCAGGCTGGTTCTTCCACGAGAGGGCGCCAATTCGCCGCCAAACATGCCGAGTGCGTCTTCATCATCGAATCCCGCGAGACTTTGAAGGGACGGGCAAACGTCATCACCGACATTCGCAATCAAGCCACTCGCTTGGGCCGCAATCCCGAAGACATATTGTTCATTCAGGGGGTGTCGCCGGTGGTAGGCGGAACCGAGGCTGAGGCCAAGGCAAAAGAGGCGGAATACCTAGAACAGTTCAGCACCGAGGGTTCCCTGGCCCATTTGAGCGGAAGCGTTGGAGTGGATTTGGGCGCAATCAATCTGGATGAGCCGCTGCAAAAGATTGATAGTCAGAGCATGCGGGGCTTTGTGAAGAGCCTGATTGAGTCTACACCGGACAAGACACAAACTTTCCGTGATTTGATACGGACCCGGATTTCCGGTCAGTTTCTCACGGGGGCGCCGGAGCAAATCGCCGACGCATTGCAGCGGTGGCATGGTCTCGGGGTGGATGGGTTCAACATCGTCTATTCGATTACTCCAGGCACTTTCGTGGACTTCATCGACTCGGTTGTCCCCATACTCCAGTCGAGGGGGCTCATGCAAAAAGAATATACTCCCGGGCCGCTACGCCAAAAAATCTTCGGAAACGCCAAGCTGCCAGCACGCCACCCAGCCGCAGCCTACCGGCGAGGGTGAGATTTCCGCCACTTGACTGGGTCGCCTAATCATGGCGATTACCCAACCCATGTGGCGCCTAATGGTCATTCCGGTGAAGGCCGGCCAGGAAACGTTTGGAGCCAGCATGTCCCCGGATACGGGCTCTCGCCGGCGAATCGGGTTGATACTCTGTGGCCTGGCGTGTCTGGGCCATCGCCTATCGTTGACACACCAACCCCTGTGCTGATAAGCTTCTCTAGTTAAAAATTTATTACGAAACCCGCAATGAAAGGGAGTAGTAGGAACGGCCCGTCCCAGAGAATCGGCGGTTGGTGCAAGCCGACGACGGCAACATTCCGAACTCGCCCCGGAGCGGCCAGCCTGAACCCTGCGACCAGTTCGCAGCGATAAGGTGGGGCGGTTGGACACCGTTATTAGTCTCCGAGCTGTTCCGACATTGCTGTGGATTAGCGCTGCCGCTATTCCCTGGAAGCTAACGGCTGATTGCCGATAGCTGAAATGCCGGGAAAGAAGGGTGGTACCGCGGGAAATTTTGCCCGTCCCTTCAGGGGGCGGGTTTTTTGTTGGCCAAAATTAGGGAGCAATGATGGCGCAAACGGGGCCGTTAACCGGCGCAGAAATAGTGTGTGAGAGCCTCCTCAAAGAGGGGGTTGATGTGCTATTCGGTCTTCCGGGGGGAGCGGTTTTGCCCTTGTACGGGGCATTGGCCAAGTACCCCCAACTCCGCCATGTCTTGGTGCGCCACGAGCAGGGTGCGGCCATGGCCGCCGACGGCTATGCCAGAGCCACCGGGAAGGTAGGGGTTTGCACAGCAACATCCGGGCCCGGAGCTACAAACCTGATTACTGGTATCGCAGGCGCCATGATGGACTCCGTGCCCATGATCGCCATCACCGGGCAGGTTCCACGGCCCGCCATTGGCAGGGACGCTTTCCAAGAAACCGACGTCACGGGCATTACGCTACCCATAACCAAGCACAGTTACCTGGTCATGGACGTGGCCGACATTGCCCCAGCAATAAAGGAAGCGTTTCACATCGCCCGCACCGGCAGGCCGGGACCGGTATTGGTGGATATTCCCAGAGACGTGCTTGCGGGAGACAAGACCGAGTTCATCTGGCCAGAGCAGGTGGATCTGCCCGGCTATAACCCCCCGACCTTCGCTGATGAGAACCTGGTTTCCCAGGCGGCGGAGTTGATAAACCAGGCGGAAAGGCCCGTCATAATTACCGGACACGGAGTCCTGATATCCCAAGCTTCACAGGAATTGCTGGAATTTGCCGAAAAGACCCAGATACCGGTGGTCTCCACCCTTTTGGGAATAAGCTCGTTCCCCACCGGGCATATCTTGGACTTGGGCATGGCCGGCATGCACGGGATGGCTCATGCCAGCTTGGCCATAGATCAATCTGATTTACTCATATCATTGGGCATGCGATTTGATGACCGGGTCACGGGCAACCTGAAGGGTTTTGCGCCCAATGCCAAAATCGTGCACGTTGACGTCGACCCATCGGAACTCGGAAAGAACATCAAAGCCGACGCGGCTGTGGTGGGTGACATTAAATGCGTCCTGCAGCAGCTAATCCCCCAAGTAGCGGCCAACGTCCACATAGATTGGCTGCGCCACATAGATAAACTGAAGGGCGAACACCCGCCAACCAGGATTCGAGAAACTAAAGAGTTGCTACCCCAACACGTGCTGAGGGAGCTCGCTCAAGTCACCAAGGGTGAATCCATCATCGTCACCGGAGTGGGCCAACACCAGATGTGGGCCGCCCAGTTCTGTGGATTTCAGGAGCCCAACACATTGATTACCTCCGGGGGCCACGGTTCCATGGGGTTCGAGGTTCCTGCGGCAATCGGCGCAAAGATGGGACGACCGGAGAAAACGGTATGGTCCATCGCTGGCGACGGCGGGTTTCAAATGACCATGTGCGACCTGGCCACCGCCGTGGAAAATAACATAGACGTCAAATTCGCCATCCTAAACAACGGCACATTGGGGATGGTTTACCAACTACAGGACCTGTTTTTCGACAAGGATTATTTCGCCACTGTGTACTCGGGGAACCCCGACTTCGTGAAGTTGGCCGAAGCCTACGGCATTACCGGCATCAGGGTGACGGAACAGAGCCAGGTGGCAGACGCCATCCAGCAAGCCCTGGAAGTACCGGGCCCGGTGATTATCGACTTCGTAGTTAAGGCAGTCGATAACGTATACCCGATGATACCGTCGGGACAGTCAGTCAATCAGATGATGGAGGAGCCTTGGCCGTAAGTGGAGCCGTAAGTTAACTTGAATAACCGGAAGTATTCGATAAATCTCTAAACCCGGAGTTAAAGACAGACTGATGAGCCAAAATGGAGACCAACATACATTGGTGGCGCTGGTTCAGGACCGGCCCGGGGTTCTGACGAGGGTGGCCAGCATGTTCCGTCGGCGGGGTTACAACATCGCTAGCTTGGCCGTGGGCAAGAGTGAGCAATTGGGCCTTTCCCGCATGACCGTGGTGGTGAACGGGGATGATGACACCGTTGCCCAGGTCACCAAGCAGTTGGACAAGTTGATCGAAGTAATCCACGTGTCCAACATATCCAATGAAGAGATAGTCGTTCGGGAATTGGCTCTCATCAAAGTGAGCAGCACCGCCACAAACCGAGGCGAGATTATCCAGATCGTAAATCTGTTCCGGGCCAACATTGTTGATGTGGGAACCCAGTCGATGGTTATCGAGATAACCGGCGAAGAAGACAAGATTCAAGCGCTGTACAGCCTTCTGGAGCCCTTTGGCATATTGGAAATGTTGCGCACCGGACGGGTAGCCATGGTCCGGGGCCAGTCCGACGGACGGGTGAGTGACAGCATCGGCTTTGACGTGTACGGCTCACGCTCAAGCACTGGGAACGGAAACGGTCATGGCGAAGTAAGGGTAGTTTAATCTTGAATCGCAATCCGGATTGATTCTGGAGAGTGGCGATTTTCAGGAAACTGCCGCAAAATCTTAATTGATAAAGGTTAGATTTCAATGGTAAATGTGTACTACGACAAAGATGCGGACCTGGGGCTATTGGCCGAAAAGACAATCGGCATAGTCGGCTACGGAAGCCAAGGCCATGCCCACGCCCTCAACCTCCATGACAACGGCCAAAAGGTTGTGGTGGGTCTTTATCCCGAGAGCAAGAGCAGAGCGGTGGCTGAAGCTGCCGGACTGGAAGTGGCCGATGTGCCCGAGGTTGCTCGCCGGGCCGACATTCTGATGGTGCTAATCCCCGACCATGTGCAAGGCCGCATTTACCGGGAGGAAATCGCACCCAACCTGAGGCCCGGCAGCGCTCTCATGGTCGCCCACGGGTTTAGCATCCATTACCGGGAAATCGTCCCGGATGACACCGTAGACGTGATGATGTGCGCCCCCAAAGCGCCGGGACACCGTATGCGGGAATTGTTCGTCGAGGGTGTTGGCGTACCCAGCTTGTTGGCCGTGCACCAAGACGCCACCGGCAACGCCAAACAACTTGGCTTGGCCTATGCCAAAGGTGTGGGATGCACCGGCGCCGGAGTCTTGGAAACCACGATAAAGGACGAAACCGAGAGCGACCTATTCGGTGAGCAGACCATCCTGTGCGGCGGCGTTACCGCATTGGTTCAGGCTGCGTTCGATACCTTGGTCGAGGGTGGTTACCCCGAGGAAATAGCATTCTTTGAGTGCCTCCACGAACTGAAGATGATTGTCGACCTGATGTATCAGGGGGGCTTCAACTACATGCGCTACTCGGTCAGCGACACCGCCGAATACGGCGATCTGACCCGTGGACCGCGGGTAATCGATGAACATGTCCGGGAGAACATGCGGGCAATCTTGAAAGAAATCCAGGACGGCACCTTCGCCAAAGAATGGATCGCTGAGAACGACGAAGGCCGCCCGAGATTCAACCCGTTACGAGCCCAAGCCCGCTCCAGCAACCTTGAAGACGTAGGCAAGCGTCTCAGAAGTCTGATGCCTTGGATGGACCCCAAAGAGGTCTAGGCGGCATCTACTGAATTTCGCGACACGGACGAAACAGAGAAGCAATCTGGGAGAAATATCATGATGTTTGAGACGTTGAGTGTAGTCCACCATCGCACGCTGGTCCTGGCCGGGCTGGATGCGGTGGACTACGTGACCCTGGCAATCCTTTCCTAAGATTAGACCCAAACTTAATGCGCTATTAGGGTTTTTGGTTGAACCCGCCAATTTATTGAAAATAGGGAAGGGTAAACAAATGGCTGAAAAGAAAGTGCTGTTCTTAGACACCACGTTACGGGACGGGGAGCAGTCCGCTGGCATCGGCATGACCGGCGATGAGAAAATGGAAATCGCCAAGCAGTTGCAGCGGATGAGGGTCGACATCATAGAAGCCGGCTTCGCTGCCAGTTCTCCTGGAGATTTTCTTGCTGTCAGCAATATCGCCAAAGAGGTAAAAGGGCCAATCATCGCATCTCTGGCCAGGGCTGTGGCGGACGACGTGGACCAGGCTTGGGGCGCGGTCCAACATTCGGAGAGACCTCGCATCCATGTGTTTCTATCCTCGTCGGAGATCCATCAGATGCACCAACTGCGCAAGAACCGGGAAGAAGTCATGGAGATGGCGGTGCGCAGCGTAGAGCGGGCCAAAGGCTACTGTTCCGATATCGAATTCTCACCCATGGACGCCACCCGCACCAACAAGGAATACCTGTTTCAAATGCTGGAAGAGGTAATCCGCGCCGGGGCGACGACCATAAACATCGCCGATACTGTGGGTTATGCCATTCCGTCTTCCGGAGACTTCGTCAAATTGTTGGACGAGGTTCAAGAGAAAGTCGCTGGCATCGACAAAGTAACCTTGAGCGTTCATTGTCACAACGACTTGGGCTTGGCAGTGGCCAACAGTTTGGCCGCAGTGGTAGCCGGAGCCGGGCAGGTTGAAGGTTGCATCAATGGCATCGGTGAACGCGCCGGTAACGCCTCCTTGGAAGAAATCATCATGGCCCTAGACACCCGCAACGATTTCTTCGGCGTCGAGATGTCCATCGACACTACCCAGATTTACCCCGCCAGCCGCATGGTCAGCCGGGTGACCGGTATGGCGGTCCAAGCCAACAAGGCTATCGTCGGCGAGAATGCTTTCCGCCACGCGTCGGGCATCCACCAAGACGGTGTGCTGAAGAACCGGTCCACCTACGAAGTGATGCAACCCGAGCGGGTTGGAGTGCCGGGCAACGCCATGGTTTTAGGCAAACTCAGCGGCCGGGCAGGACTTCAGTCCAGGCTAGAAGCCTTGGGCTATCACCTGAACAGAGAAGAGATTAGCAACGTATTCGAGTCGTTCAAATTATTGGCTGACAAGAAGCGCGAGGTCACCGACCAAGACCTGGAAATCCTGATGGACGAGGAGAAACGAGAGGCCGGCGAGACTATCTCTTACACTCTGGACCATGTGCAATTCAGCGGAGGCACCCACGACATCGCTACCGCCACCGTGCGCCTAATCGGTCCGGACCAGCAGGCGACATCCGACGCTTCCACGGGCAATGGTCCGGTGGACGCAATCTGCAACGCTATAGACCGCGTGATTGGTTGCTCCGCCAAACTTGTGGACTTCAACGTGCAGTCGGTCACAGAGGGCATCGATTCCCAAGCCACGGTAACCATGAGAATTGAGAGCAACGGTCAGACCTATACAGGCCGGGGCGCATCCACCGACACCATGGAGGCCAGCGCCAAGGCATACCTGAGCGCAGTCAACCGAATGCTGGCCTCGGACGAGTCAGCTTCGTTGCCAGCAGTTGGCAGCACTCCAGACTAAGCAACCACAACAGCAGGCTGCTATCTTGCTGAACAAATGGGCGTCCCGACTGAGTCGGGACGCCCATAATTTTTGCGTTTCTCGTTCGAGAGTCTGAACAGAAGATATTGGTTTGGGATTGAGCGGACGAAATCCCCCTCAATCCCCCTTTACAAAGGGGGAGGTATTGCTATTAACGTTGAACGCAGGAATCAAGTAGCCCCACTTTCTAAAAGGGGAGTTGGGGGGATTTCGTGGCCCAAACTACAGCATTTTCATTTGGAAACCGGCATCCACGGTGCGGCCTTGGCCGTTCAGGTGGACCGCCGGATAACCCAGATGCCGCAGGTGGGCGGCCAACTCGGGAAAGCCGTTTACGGTGTAGACCTGTTTGGGCGCCACCACTTTCACATACTCCACCAGTTCGTCAAAGTCGGCGTGGTCGCTGTAGGGCAAGCTGGAGTCCGCCCGCCTCACCCAAGGATGGTCGTCGCCCGCTGCCCAACCGGTTAACTCCATAAACCGCAGGCCTCGTTGGCCGTCCAAGCCTACTTGGCTCTTTCTGCCCGGCGGGCAAATCAGGACTTGTCCATCAACCCAGCTGCCGTCAAAGCAACCGTAGCTTTTTGGGAACTCGACTCCTCCGGCTTCGTAGATGCGGGCTATTCGGTAAACACTTTCCTCAACGGCCACTTCAAAGCCCTCGCCCAAGAGCAAATGGAGCAACTCTTGGGACTTGCCCAACCGCCATAGTTGGACCACTGGTTTACTTCCCTTGGCAATCCAAGAGTGAAGAATTTGGAAAGCATTGGCCAAGACCTGTTCTTGAGGAGGAAAGGTGTATTGAGGCTTGCCGTAGGTGGCCTCAATGACCAGAATGTCGCAAGGGACCGGCTCTATGGGTTCATTGGTGGGACTGGAGCGGACTTTGATATCCCCTGTGTAGAGCAGCTTAACCCCAGTGGCCTTGGACTCTACCAGTGCTTGGGCCGAGCCTAGACAATGACCCGCAGGGTAGAGGGTAATGGCATAGTCCTTGGTCTCCAGTGGCTCGTGGTATTCCAGGTAAAGAGGATCGGATTTCTCCAGGTATTCGGACAGGAGCAATCCTGTATTGCGAGTCAGGACGGGGCGGGTGTGGCGTGCGGTATGGTCGGAATGAGCGTGGGTAATCAGGCCGAAGTCTCGGCGGCGTAGGGAGTCCATCCACAAATCTAGTTCAGGGAGGTAAACTCCCCGTTTGAATCCTACTTCCACACTACACCAGCTTCACAGGTTTGATTGGGATGCTCAGGAGTATACCACGGCGATACGCCCATCATCCGCCGGATGATCAAAATTGACGGACACCAACTGCGGATTACTCTATTGTTCAACGCCGAGTTCAAAGCAGAAATATGGCATCGTAAGATTGGTTGGCCTGGAGTATAATCTGTCGGGTGCACACTTGAGTGCCGGTTGCGAATGTGCTGGTTGAAAGTGCCAGTTAAGCAAGAAATTATAGACACAGGAGGGACCATGGCCGCTGAAGTTGGCGATGTTGCGCCGGATTTTAATCTTCCATCAACAGACCAAGGCGATGTTTCGTTAAGTAGTTTCCGGGGTGAAAAGAGCGTTGTTTTATCATTCCATGTATTTGACTTCACCGCTGGTTGAAGCACAGCCGCAATGACGTTCCGGCAGGCCAATGACCGGTTCGTAGAAAAGAATGCTCAGGTTCTGGGCATAAGTTGCGACTCAGTTCATTCTCACAGGGCGTGGTCCGCATCCTTGGGCGGCCTCACCTACCCTGAGTTGTCCGACTTCCACCCAAAGGGCAAGGTCACAACCGAGTACGGCCTTTGGAATGAAGAACGTGGCGCTGGCAGCAGGGCGGTGATTATCGTGGATAAAGAGGGCATCATCCGTCACCGGCAGGACTACAAACCGGGCATGCTACCCAACGCCGAAGAAATCTTGGAAATCGTGGACTCAATCTCGTAGTTAGCCAGCCAGGGGTACTCTAAACAAGTGTGCTCTAACCAAAGCACAACTACCCCAAATATTTTGCGGCCACCTTATTTAAAAAGGTGGCCGCTGTCTTGTCCGGCCAATCCAGTTTTGGAGATTATTGATTGTCGGGTGAATTGGTTGCAGCGTTGATTGGGGCGCTGATAAATCTGGGCCTCTATTCCGCCCAAGTCGGCCTCTATTTTTGGGAAGGAGGCAGGAGGTCGCGTCAAGGCGAAGAGCCATTATTTGCACCGTACCAATACTATGCCGGCAACGTTGGCGATGTCATTGGCCTAACAGTGCTCAGCGTCGGTGTGGCCAATACTTTCTTTGAAGACCTGCGATTCACGTCGTGGATTACCCTGGCGCCAGCATTGGGTTTGGCGGTCTGTTGGGGATATTTCGTTTACTGCAAGTCAGCTGGAGTAAATGACTGGAGCTTCACCGGCGGCAAACTGACCATCGCCGGACGATTCCATCTGGCGTACATATTCTTCGGGGTTTCGGTGGCGGGAAGTGGCATCGGCTTCTTGGCTAACGGAAATTTTGGCCCTTACCTTCTTGCCGCCCTTGGAGGCGGGATACTCTATCTTCTGGCATTTACTTGGGATTTGCGCGCAGGCCACCACCGGAACAATAGGCGAAACTCGGGCGCTTAAGAGACGGAATAAAGACTAAACAGGCAAAATAAAACGGCCGTTTGGACGGCCGTTTTTGTAATAACGAAAGCTGCGTTTTTTTGGCAGGAAGATCTATCTAACCGACCTTCTCGATGGAATAGCGCAAGGTGCCTTTGGGAACATTGATGGTGACCTTGTCGCCGACTACGTGATTGAGGAGGGCTTGACCGACGGGGGAGGTGGTGGAGATCTTGTTCAAGGTGGCGTCTGCTTCTCTTACATCAACCAGCAGGTAAACCAACTTCTTACCGGATTCTGCGTCTTTGAGTGTAACCTTGGTGCCCACCGCCGTGCGCTTGCTGATTTTCTTGCCCTTGCCCAGAATCTCTGCGTTGGAAAGGCTGGCTTCCAGCTCCCGGATTCTGGATTCGATTATGCCTTGGCGCTCTTTGGCTGCGTCCAGCGGTGCATTTTCCCTGAAGTCCTTGTCTTCCATGGCCAGTTTGATGTCCGCTACCACACTGACCCTCTCACCCTTTAAGCCTTCTACCTGGGAGACTAGCCTGTCGTAACCTTCTTGGCTCAACTGTGTGCTGGCCATGGCTTCGACCCGCTTGCCGCCACCGGCAGCCCGGCGTCCTCGCGGCAACCGCAGATGGGCTGCTAGCCCGTTCTGAATCCAGCCCTCATCTTTCCAGTAGCCCAAGAAAGATTTTACCGGAGTAAGCCTCGAAACGGACTCCACTCCGCCTAGGCCGATATGCTGAGCGTATTCCGCGACCTGCGCAGGGGTGACCTCTAATACGTTTCGTTCCCGCCCGCACCAGGCGACAAACCGGCCAACTTCCGAATGATCTAGAACCGCGCCTTTGCCATTTTTCTTAGCTGTCATGAACTTGGTTAAAGCTTCCGAAAGAGAGGGACCGGCTTGAATGGTCAAATCCATTACCTCCAGAGGCTTGAACGCGAGCACACGTGTAACCGTTACGCGTTTCCGCTCCAATTTCCTTGTGTTGTAACGATTCTCCCCACCGATGCGTCACACCCCACCGGATGTTGCAATTCAGGAATTGACATCCGCCCAGCCTTGGGGATAACCTCATCTATCATAGCAGTTTCCAGATAGGATAGCAATCTGAAGAGGGCGTTTTTGCCCAAATCAACACCACCTGAAATGGGCGTTTAGCCCACTGAAATCACGCAGATTTTTCGCTATGTGGATGGGTGTAATACTACCGCCCGGCGCCAAGGCCAGAAAGCACTCCCGGCACCCGTACCATTGGACCAACCCCGCACAATAGGCTCTGGAAACCGTATGAATTGGAGATCGAGTTTCCAAGACCGCTTACAGTTTTAGTTCGGTCCAGCAAATAATACCGGAAAAGCCTTAAGGAGCATATACGATGAAAGCAGTGCAAATCGACAGCCATGGCGGACCGGAGGCTCTCAATTACCGGGACGTTCCAGACCCCACGCCGGGAATCGGCGAAGCCGTCGTGGACATCCAAGCAGTAGGGGTCAACTTTACCGACACCTATAGCCGGGCCGGAGTCAATCCGGTCGCTGCTCTTCCTTGGACCTGCGGCGTTGAGGCTGCCGGAGTGGTTCGTTCTGTAGGTACCGGAGTGACAGAGGTGAGCCCTGGCGACGAGGTTGCCTTTTGTACTGTGCCTGGTACATACGCCGAACAGGTTTTGGCGCCTGCCTGGAGACTCATCAAAAGGCCATCGGGCCTCGACGCTAAATCCGGGGCGGCAGCAATCCTTCAAGGTATGACCGCCCATTATCTTTGCCACTCCACCTATGCGGTGCAAAAAGGCGACAAAGTTTTGGTGCATGCTGGCGCGGGTGGAACGGGCCTGCTGCTCACGCAGATGGTCAAAAAGCTTGGTGGTTATGTTTTTTCCACCGTTTCGACGGAAGAGAAGGCCGAGCTTTCCCGGGGAGCGGGGGCCGACCAAGTAATCATCTACACCCAGCAAGACTTCGCCGAGGAAATCAAAAAAGCGACGAACGGCGAAGGAGTTCAGGTCGTCTACGACTCAGTGGGGAAGACGACCTTCGAGCAGAGCCTCAACAGCCTGGGGCGACGTGGCCACTTGGTGCTTTACGGTGCTGCCAGCGGCCCTCCCGCTGACATTAACCCCGGCATCTTGGGCCGTGGCTCACTGTCCTTGACCCGCCCCGGCTTGGGTGATTACACAACCACCCGGGAGGAACTGGAAAAGCGCTCAGGGGACGTTCTGGGTTGGGTTAAGTCCGGCGAACTCAAGCTCAGGGTGGAGCATGTGTTCCAATTGTCCGATGCGGCGGAAGCCCACCGCCAGTTGGAAGGACGGGCCACCACCGGAAAGCTTCTCCTCATCCCCTAGCGAGAGAATTGAATAAATGTTGACCTTTTCAGTCAACATTCTATATAATTGGTCTGATTCCAGTTGGCTAGGTGTAATTACAGGAGGCGGGAATGACCGAAGCAACCCTGACCAAAGAGGCCGTTACTGAGGCTTTGAGAACTGTTTACGATCCGGAAATTCCGGTGAATGTCGTTGATTTGGGTCTGGTATACGATGTTCAAGTCAACGACGAAGGCGGGATTTACGTTCAGATGACCCTAACCTTCCCCGGTTGCGGCATGGGTCCATTCATCGCTCAGCAGGCAGAATGGGCAGTTCAGGATTTGGATGGCGCCGGTGAAGTTGAGATCGAAATGGTTTTCGATCCTCCATGGACTCCAGAACTGATTAGCGAGGGAGCCAGAGCGGAATTGGGCATTTAGCGAGTCTATTTTATGGTGACTCCCCCTCACAACGCAGGGCCGGAAGGCGCTGGCGAACCAGATTCTGGTCAACCGAATGCCGGTCAGCCAAACCCTGGTCCGGCAAAATCTGGTCAACGAAACACCGGCGCTGAAAACGCGCGGTTGGAGCAGATTAAACGCTCCTGGCAACAGAAGCGCCAAATCACCGACCGTTTGGCCGATGTGCAGACCAAAATTGGAATCTACAGCGGCAAAGGCGGTGTGGGGAAAACCACCGTCTCGGTCAACCTGGCCGTCACTCTAGCGAAAGAGGGCAATAAAGTGGGGCTGCTTGATGTGGACATCGACTGCCCCAACGTTACCAAGGTGCTGGGCATCTCCGACAAGCCTGATTATGAGGACGGTCAGATTATCCCGGCCGAAAAATGGGGAGTAAAGGTCGTCTCCATGGCCTTCTTTCAAGAGAAAGAGGAGGAGGCGATTATCTGGCGCGGACCCATGATTCACAACGCCATCAACCAGTTTCTACAAATAACCCAGTGGGGAGAGTTGGACTACCTGTTGGTGGACCTTCCCCCCGGCACTTCCGACTCGCCATTGACCGTCATGCAGACCTTGCCCATGGACGGTTTCGTGGTGGTAAGCACCCCTCAAGAACTGGCGAATATTGATGCCAAACGCTGCATCAACATGATTCGCAAGCTCAACCTGAATGTGCTGGGCGTGGTGGAAAACTATGCTGGCGAAATATTCGGAGAGGGCGCCGGCAAAGATCTGGCCAAAGAGGTTGATGCCCCATTCTTGGGCACCATGGCCTTGAGAGGAAGTTACCGGGACTCGTCAAAACCCACCGCATTGGCAGACGCCGAGGTTGGCGAAGAGTATGCCACAGTCGCTGACAATATGCGAAAAAGCCTGAGAGAATTCGGTAGATCAGCAGCCTAACCGGGCTCAACAGAGACAGAGGCCTTTTACTCGGTTCGTTGGACTGGCTCAGTTAGGCTGATATTCTACTTCGGCAATCCCGCTGCTAGGAATCGTCTCCAGACGAAACGCCTGAAATCGGCTTCTCGTTCGGTGCGTGGCCGTTGGAGTTTCCTCCGGCGCCGTTTAATTCCTGGGGAGCGCTTGCCGCCGTTGGTCCATCTTCCATTGACACATCACCTGACACTTCTTCGGAAGACTCCGACACCGGGCTCCTCACCAACCGCCCACTACGTTCTCCATCTGCCGTGATATTAATCAATAATTCCACTTCCAGATCCATGGCTTCTTGAGAGTAGGCCGTCTGCTCCCCCATACGGCGGAATTTCTGGTAGCGTCGTTTCAGCAGCTTGTTGGTGGACAGTCTGGTCAATTCGGCCAGTTGCTGGGCCACGGCCATCTGCATTATGGCTGCGGCTTCTCTGGGATTGGTATGGGCGCCGCCTTCCGGCTCGGGTACGATTTGGTCGCCGATACCCAACTCCAAGCAATCTTGGGCCGTCAACATTAGCGCTTGGGCAGCCTCTCTATCCAGCATGTGGTCCGGGAACGGCCCGCCCAAATGGCGGTTGAGCGATATCGGTGAGTAGATGGAGTATTGCTGGAACAGTATCCGGTCCGATAATCCCAAAGCAAGCGCACCTTCGCTGCCGCCCTCACCGATAATAACGGAGACGATTGGTATCGGCGCTTCCACCATCTGGGAGAGGGTGGTTGCTATTGCGTTTCCTATCCCTTGCTCCTCCGATTCCAGGCCCGGATGAGCGCCTTGAGTGTCAATCAAGGTTACCAAGGGCAATTTGAAGCGGGAGGCCAAGGATATCAGCCTTTGGGCTTTGCGCAGGCCGTCGGGGTAGATGTGGTACCGCTCCCCCTCTAAAGCTGGGCGGCGCTGTTGACCAATGATTACTATAGGTTCGCCGCACAAGAAGCCGACCCCACCTATTATGGAGCGGTCGTCGCTGCTCAGCCTGTCTCCCCTCAGTTCTATAAACGAGTCCAACATTGACCGAATGTAAGCCATGGCCAGAGGGCGCTCGGCGTGGCGGGAGATGGTTACCGATTCCCACGCATCCGCTTCCCCTGTGGTTTCTATCTCGGTCTTTAGCAGGTCTTTATAATCTCCTTCATCCCGGCTTTGGGATGTGAGAATCTGTAGCAGCGTGGACAATCGGTCGTGCAGCGCATCTCGGTCCACCACGTTATCCAGCAAGCCGTGGCTGAGATGGGCCTCAGCGGTGTGTGCGTCCAACGGCAATGGCCTGTTCGACGCTTCTTTCATGGCGCGCAGGGGCGCAAGACCAATCAGAGAACCTGGTTCGGCCAATATGATGTCGGCCAGATTGGCAAAGCTGGCGTAGGCTTGGCCGGTGGAGGGGTTGGCCAGCACCACAATGAACGGGGCGCCTTCTTCTCTAAGCTTGTTGGCCGCCGTCACGGTCTTGGCCATCTGCATCAATGAAAGCACGCCCTCTTGGGTGCGTGAACCGCCACCGGACACTAAGGCAATCAGCGGCAAATGTCTCTTTGCTGCGTTTTCCAAAGCGGTTGCGATTTTCTCTCCCACAACGCTCCCCATGCTGCCGCCCATGAAGCCAAAATCCAGCACTACCAACATCACTTCGATGCCGTCAATCTGACACCGGCCTGTGACCACCGCTTCGGTGAGACCGGTACGGTTTTGCACTTGAGTCAACAGTCTACGGTAGCGACCCCGTCCCGAGAAGGAGATGGGCGCAGTGGAACTGAGGTACTTGTGGGATTCCTTGAACGTGCCTTTATCCGCCAAAAGCTCGATTCGCTCTCTGGCGTTGAGGCTGTAATGGAACCGGCAATAGGGGCAAACCCGGTAGGTCAGGTAGGCGGAGGTCTCACCTATGGGCTCTTCGCACAATAGGCAACGGTCGTGGACCACGGAGATATAGACCTTCTCCGAGTCGCCTTCTCGTTTGAATAAATGGACCAAAAAACCAGATAGGTTCCTCAAAAAGTTCCTCCACCTGTGGTGGCTGTCAGGGTGCGTTGACGCACCTGGCTCACCTAACCTTGGCGTCTATGATACAACGATGAGAGGTTAAATTAAACTTGGTTCTGACTGCCAATATGGCCTGTTGGAGCTTAGTAAGCCCCTATAGTGTGCCTAATAATTGATTTTTCCGTTTCCGGCCTGTATTTCAAGTAAACGCTGGCTTTCTCGGCCCCCCTGTTCTAAACTCTCGCGTGTTACCGGTGTATTACCCGCCCGATGGCAAAGACCTATCGGCCAGCTGAATCACTTGAGCGAGGTGGATGCAGATGTCAATCTCAAATGAAACCCTGAAAGCGATGATTCGTGACTACAACGGGTTGGAGTTGTCCGACGATGAATTGGAGTTGGTCCGCCCGGAGTTGGATTATTACTTGGACGAGCTTAAAAAGCTGGATGCGCTGGATTTATCCGACGCGTTTTCCAGTCGGCTGCTGCGCTTTCCGGAATAGATAATTCGGATTAGAAATCAGCGAGACCCTTCGGTCAGATTAGATCCCTTTAGGAGGTTGAGAGCATGCCTAACGTTGAATTGCTACAGATGACCATCTCCGAGATGGCCCCGAAAATCCAAAACAAAGAAGTTTCTCCGGTTGAACTGACCGAAGCAGCCTTGGCGGCCGCCGACAAACTTCAACCCACAATTAATTCATTCATTAAAATCCTCCACGATAAAGCTATGGACCAAGCCCGGGAAGCGGAAGCGGACATATCGCGAGGGAATTACCGCGGGCCGCTCCACGGCATTCCCATCGGCCTGAAGGACAATCTAGCGACTGCAGGAATTACCACAACGCTGGGTTCCAAAGTGCTGGCCGACCATGTGCCGGAGGAAGACGCCGAGGTGGTCAAGCGCTGCCGTGACGCTGGCGCAATCTTCATCGGAAAAGAAAATCTGGAAGAGTTCGCCGCTGGGGCCACCTCCAACAACCCTCACTACGGCGCGGTGCGCAACCCTTGGGGTCTTGACCATATCCCGGGAGGCTCCAGCGGGGGCGGCGGCGCAAACGTTGCCGCCGGGGTTACCTTTGCTTCCTTGGGCACAGACCTGGGAGGCTCAGTGCGACTGCCAGGAACCTTCTGCGGCGTGGTGGGACTTAAACAGAGCTTTGGACGTGTTAGCCAACGGGGTCTGATGGTGACCAGCTTTAACGGCGACCACATAGGACCGATGACCCGCTCCGTTGCCGATAGCGCATTGGTGCTGCAGGTTCTTGCTGGCAACGACCCTTTAGACCCCAGTTCGGTGCCTGTGCCGGTACCTGATTACAGCGCTTACCTAGGGAAAAGTCTCCACGGCTTGAAAATGGGCGTCCCTTCCAACTACTACTTTGAAATGCTGGACGCCGAGGTGGAGGAGGCGGTGCGAAGGAGCATAGCAGCCCTGGAGGAATTGGGCGCTGAGATGGTTGAAGTCAGTCTGCCTGCGATGGAATACATCGGAGCATTGCGCATATCAGCCATGGCCGACGGGATAGTGACTCATGAGCAATTCCTCAAGTCCAATAGGGAAGATTACGGACCAGATGTTCTCTACCGCACCATCCCAGGACAGTTCGTGCTGGGCCGGGACTATTCCAAGTCTTTGAAGGTCCAGCGGATAATCCAGGAGGAGTATGCCCAGGTGATGCAGCAGGTGGATTTCCTGATTACCCCAACCGCTCCTGTGGCTGCGCCCCGCATCGACGCAAAGTACATCACCATGAACGGTGAAGAGCATCGGGTCAGGGGCCCCGGCTCCAGCCTGATTTCCCGGTGCACCAGCCCATTTAACGCCACCGGGCTGCCAGCCATATCTGTTCCATGCGGAGTGACAAAATCTGGATTGCCCATAGGGATGCAAGTTATAAGCCGTCCCTTTGAAGAGGGATTAATGTTCCAAGTAGCCGACTGCTATGAGAAGGTTTCGCCTAGTCAGGGCCTCCGCCCCGCAGCCTTTGTTGGAGCGTAGGGACGAGGAATATCAGGTTCAGAGACGTATAAACTTGGGCGGAGAAAGAGTTCTTACATCACCGGCTTCCTTCGTCGACTGCCATGGTAGGATGTTTCGATTCAAAAGAACGCCGGTCAAAAGAAGGCCGGTAAAATGTCCGGTTGGTTAAATCAGATTTTTGGAGGGTAGTCATGCCACAGAGTTGGGTGGACATCAAGGTCAACAACGAAAGCATGGAAGGGTACCTGACCCGGCCTGAAGGGGACGGCAAAAGCCCGGCCGTCATCGTGATTCAAGAGATTTGGGGTGTCAACTCCCACATCCAGTTCCTGACCGACCGCTTTCCTCCCCTGGGTTACGTGGGGTTGGCCCCGGCTATGTTTCACCGTGACGGCCCCATGACCATGGGCCTGCACGAAGAGATGGACACTGCGGTGGCCCGCATGGGCAAGTGCACCGACGTCAACATCATCGCCGATGTTCAAGCAGCGGTGGACTACCTGAAAGCCCAGCAATTTGTGGATTCGGACCGTATCGGAATAGTGGGATTCTGCTTCGGTGGCCGGGTCACCTATCTGTCTGCAAGCACTATCCCGGACCTTAAAGCCTCGGTGGTGTACTACGGTGGTTTCATTTCCGTAGCCAGAGGCGAAGGACCTTCTCCTTTGGAGCGTACATCGGGCATATCTGCTCCAATGATGGGTTTGTTCGGCGAGGACGACGCCAACCCATCCCCTGAGGAAGTGGCGACTTTCGCTGCCGAATTAGACAAGCACAACAAGAACTATGAGTTCCATACCTACCCCGGCGCCGGTCACGGTTTCAACTGCAACGCCAGGGCCAGCTACCGCCCCGAGTCGGCGCGAGACGCCTGGGGCAAGGCCATGGCCTTCTTCGACACCAACCTCAAAAGTTAAGTTTCTCCAAACACGGAAGTCAAAAAGCCCCCACTGCGGTTCGGCGGTGGGGGCTTTTTCTCTGGAGCGGTTTGAAGACCCTAATTAGACTTAGATCGATAAGGCCTACATCACCGAGCGGACTACTCCGCCGTCGACCAATATTGTTGTTCCTGTGATGTAGCCGTTCTTTTCCGACGCAAGGAAAGCCACCAAGTCGGCCAACTCCTCCGGGCGGCCGAAACGGCCCAAGGGGATACTGGCTGAGCGGGCGCTTAGGGCTTCTTCGGTGGATACCCCCGTCTCTGCGCCCCTGGTTTCGAAGATGTGGACCATCCGGTCGGTGAGCAAGAATCCAGGCGCAACGTTGTTGACCAGTATGTTGTCGCGGCCTACCTCGTCAGCCAAACTCTTGGCATAGGCCACCGCCCCCATCCGGGTGACGCCGGAGGTTACCAAATTGTCGATGGGCTGGTAAACGGTGCTGGCCAGAATGTTGACGATGCGCCCCCAAGACTGCTTTTTCAGGTGAGGAACCGCCTCCCGGCCCATGCGGATGAAAAAGTTGAGGGCCATCTGAAAAGCTTGCTCCCAAGTCTCTTCTGAAGTAGTTACGGCCCGGCCTTCCGGGGGGCCGCCCGAGTTGCAGACAAGGATATCCAACCGACCGAAGTGGTCGACCGTTGTTTGGATCAGGTTTTGTATATCTGGCAATTGGGAAAGGTCTCCGGGCACCGTCAGCACCTCGGCATCGGTGGAAGCGCGAATCTCCTGGGCCGCCGTTTCCAAGTCTTCGGTGTTCCGGCTGCAAATAACCACGTTGGCGCCTTCCTGCGCCAAGGAGAGCGCGCAGGCTTTCCCCAAGCCCTTGCTTCCACCGCCAACCACCGCCACTCTTCCTCTGATTCCCAGGTCCATGCTTCACTCCTTGCTGTGCATGTGGCTTCAAGATTGCCTCATGCTATCAACGCTGACGGTTGGTGGCAACCCGCAGGTGCTTCCGGTGTCTTTAGCCTGTGTCCGAACAAGTTAGCCGTGGTAACATACCCTCGTTCCAAAGCTCCTTTTAAGTAAGTGCCGTGTATTAAATGTCTGAATATTAGGCAAAGGAGCAAAACCTATCTGAGGGAAAGAGATGACTATTTCAGGGATGGGAGTGGTAGTCAGGAAAGCAGGGGAGGCCTCAAAGTTGGAGGAAATCCTCTTGGGAGAGCCGGGTCTGGGCGAAGTCCTGGTCCGTATCCAAGCCAGCGGCGTGTGCCATACCGATTTGATGTACAGAGAAGGGAAGATTTCGGACGAATTCCCCTATCTGCTGGGCCATGAAGGGGCAGGCATTGTTCAGTCCGTGGGAGAAGGGGTAACCACCCCAGCGGTCGGTGATTATGTCATCCTCGCCTGGCGTGCTCCCTGCGGCAAGTGCCGGTTTTGCCAGCTTGGACAGCCGAATCTGTGCTCAGCCAGCCTGAACGCCCAGCCCCGTATGACCACCAAAAGCGATGGCAAAGTACTTAGCCCGGCCTTGGGCATCGGCACTTTTTGTACTCATACCGTGGTGGCGGCAACCCAAGCCATTCCGGTGCCGACGGAGTGTCCTCCGTCGCAAGCATGCTTGATTGGTTGCGGAGTTATGACCGGGGTCGGCGCGGCATTGTATACCGCCGCCGTGCGCCGGGGCAGCACAGTGGCTGTTTACGGCTGTGGCGGCGTCGGTTGTAGCGTAATCATGGGGGCCAAGCTGGCCCGCGCGGGGAAAATCATCGCCGTGGACATCGCCCAGAACAAACTAGATTGGGCGCGCCAGTTCGGCGCGACCGACGTTGTCGACGCCAGCAAGACTGACCCGGTGGAAGCAATCAAGAGCCTGACCGGCGGAAACGGCGTGGACTATTCCTTCGAGGCGGTAGGTTCTCCAAACACCCTGTTGCAAGCTCTCTGGTCCAGGGACTTGGCGGGCACATGCACATTGATTGGCGTTCCCGACCCGTCTATGAAGATGGAACTGCCCATGCTCCAGTTTTTCGGACTGGGCGGTTCTTTGAGAGTGAGTTGGTACGGTGACTGCCTACCTTCCCGGGATTTCCCGCTGCTAGCTAATTGGTACATCAACGGTGAGCTAGACTTGGACCGGGCGGTTACCCGCGAGATCGGGCTGGAAGATGCCGAGGCAGCTTTTGAGGCCATGGAGCGAGGGGAGACCCTGCGGTCTGTTATTCGGATACCGTAGATAGCGGATAGCCGCCAGAATTTGGCGACAACATAACCGCCGAGACCACTTTGGATGAATTGTTCCAACTCTCGTTCAGGCAATTTCAAAGCCAGCATCAACTAATAAAAACGGTGGATGTGCCGGGAGGATTCCATGACAACCCCTGTGAGACCAATTCCAGAGGGATACCACTCGGTGACCCCATACCTGTGCGTCAACGGTGCGGCGGATGCCATTGAGTTTTACAAGACGGCCTTCGGAGCAGAAGAATTGATGCGGATGTCCGGCCCCGAAGGAGATATCCGCCACGCTGAGTTACAGATAAGCGATTCCCGCATCATGCTCTCGGATGAAGTACCGGAGATGAACTTCCGTGGGCCGAAGACGTTGGGGGGCACTCCCGTCAATATGTATCTTTACGTTGAGGACGTTGACAGCGTAGTCGCGCGTGCGGTAGCCGGCGGGGCGAAAATCTTGATGGCGGTAGCAGATCAGTTCTGGGGCGACCGGACCGGCAACTTTGAAGACCCATTCGGCCACATCTGGAATGTCAGTACCCACAAGGAAGATTTGTCCGAAGATGAGTTGCAGAAGCGAGTCGCCGAAGCACTTGGCGGTTCCAACTAGTTGCCTGGCCCCTATTGCCTGGCGAACCTATTCCCTGAGATCGAATAGCAACTTCGGCGGTTGTGATATTCCTACACCGGTTGTAAAGTAAGCTCAGTTTTACCCGTTGTTCTTCCCTGTAGTGCGTAGCGTTAAGTACCGTTATGTTGGCTGTTTAAATAACCTCATAGAGCAGCAGCCAACCACCAATTATTAGGAGAATCTTTGAGTAACGCAGACCGTTTGATGGAAGGGGCCATGGACATTCACGTCCACTTTGCCCCCGACCCCAGGGTGGAGCGGCGCGGCAGCGCCATTGACGTAGCCCAGCAGGCCAAGGAAATGGGCATGCGCGGGTTGGTACTGAAAAGCCATGAATACCCCACCCATCCCGTCGCCTACACAGCCAGCCAGGTCGTGCCGGATATCACCCTGATTGGGGGGGTCGCCTTGGACTATGAGGTGGGTGGACTTAATCCAGCTGCGGTGGAGTCCACTGCCAAGATGGGCGGCAGGGTGGTTTGGATGCCCACCTATTCAGCCCGCGCCGACCATGAGCGCAAGGGCTTGAACGGTGGAATCTCCCTATTCGACGACAAGGGCCATTTGGTGCCCGAGGTCTTCGCCATTCTAGAGCAGGTGAAATCCCACGAGATGGTTTTGGCGACGGGTCACATCTCCACGGCGGAGAGCATGGCCCTCGTGGCAGAAGCACGCAACCATGGCATCAACCGAGTTGTCGTGACTCATGCCACTACCATGGCTTTCTGGAACGGGATGACCGTGGAGGAAATGAAGACCCTGGCGTCAATGGGGGCCTATATAGAGCACTGTCTGCACGTCATGATGCCCCTCACCAACCGCATGCCGCCGAAGGAACTAGCAGAAACCATGTCCGCCATTGGCTTGGAGAACTGCATCGTCAGCAGCGACTTTGGCCAGGATTTCCATCCCATGCCGGCCGAGGGCCTACGCATGGGAGTGGCAACCTTATTACAAGCGGGGATGGAGGAGGTTGAGGTTGGGCTGTTGGTGAAAGACAACCCTTCCCGCCTACTTGGAATCTAGCTGTGGTCTTTAGCCGGTCTCTTTTTCGCAGGTAAACACGACCTCGACCGCCTGGTTCCCCTGCCGCTCGTCAGTCTTCACCCGAGCCCAATCAGCGATTCGGTAGCCCACAACCCAAGCGATTCCACCTTCCGTAACTAACAATGGTATGCGCTTGCGCCACTCCCGAGGTACTTGGGCGTCGGTGAAAAAGTCCTGCAATTTTTTATCGCCAGTCATGCCCAGCGGCTGAAAGCGGTCTCCCGGAATCCAGGTCCGCACCTGCAACTGATTCCCGATGGACTCCCGGTCAAAATAGGCGGTCCAGCGGTTCCTTTCGAAATAGCTCCCAAATCCCGGCTTAGGACCAGCGCTGCCGACAAAATCGACTTGGCCGCAGTCGACATTGCGTAGAGCGATTTCCCACGGCCCAGCCTTTACGGTCGCTGGTTTACCGTCCGGAAGCGGCGAGGGCAGGTTTTTGGCCAGGTCAATGCGAGGAAAAGGGCAATGCAAGCTGGGCTCGCGAGACATTCTCAGGTAACCATATGATCGGTGGAGCTTGATTGCCCTGGGAAGGTCCAGGCTGCGGCCAGCGGACTTTGACCGTGGCGTCGACTGGACCAGATCCGCCATGGCGTCTAAATGGCGCTGGGTCAACCGTCGAGCGTCTCCGGCCAATTTGCTATAGCCCTTGCGCAACACCAATCTTTGTAGCGCAGGGTGGGCCTCGGACAATTCCGTTAGTCGAAAATCTATCCCTCCGCCTGTTTCCACCGCAACCTTTCGCCACAGAATATCCGCTTCACCATCCATGTATTCCAGTTCCAATGACGCAGCCTTTGACAGCCGGACCAACGATTCTCTCACCTTGGGATTGAACTCGACCTCCAGAAGAGGCAGAAGGCTGAGGCGGATGCGGTTTCTGGTGAACTGGGTCGAATCATTGCTGGAATCTTCGCGGAAACTCTGGCCTAATTCCTGACAATATCTCAAGGTATCAGCCTTGGCCAATCTTAAAATAGGACGAAACAGCGACAGCTTAGCCTCTTCCGACGACAAAGGATTGCTTGGATTTAACAAAGGACCGGGCCACTGCGAAAGCTCGGTCATGCCCTGCAACCCCCGGGTGCCGGAGCCGCGGAGGATGTGCAAAAGCAAGGTTTCCGCCAAATCGTCGGACGTATGAGCCACAGCAACTGCCCTTGCGCCGACGGTCAGAGCCACCCTTGCCAGAAACTGGTAGCGAAGCTCTCTAGCCGCCTGCTCAAAGGAAGAGATGCGCTGTTCTTTCTGGTAGGCCGGAACGTCCCCTTCTTCGACCGTCGCATCCAACCCCAATCCCTTGGCCAGGTCCGACACGAACTGCGCGTCTCGATCCGCTTCTTCACCCCTGACTTGATGATTGAGGTGAGCTACATGAAGCCGCAGCCGGTGGTCTTTCTGGATGCGGGAAAGGCAATGAATCAAGGATACCGAATCAACGCCTCCTGAAACCCCGACGACAAGTTGGGTATCATTGCCGGAATACCCAGCTCGTCCCAAGGCGGCGGCCACCTCTTTCTCTAGTCTCGCTGAGCCAAATTTAGCCGTTTGAGCCATATTAGCTACCCTGGCCGAGGGTCCTCTATCTGTTCTCCGGTCTGTTCTCCGAGGAAAGGTGGGCTGTGGAGTTATAGCCGCTCAACCGCCTGCCACGCTCATCGATTTCCACCGTGCAGATGGAACTCAGGCTAAGGGACATACGGTGGAAGTTGGAAAGAGGAATGCCCAGGATTTTACTAATCAAGGTGCGAATCGCAAAATTGTGGGACACCACAACCAGTGCTTCGTCCTGGTTTTCTTTTTTCAGGTGCGATTGCTCCAGCTCCAAAAGCGCACTCCAAGCCCGTTCCTGAAGGTCCAAGAGACTTTCCCCTTTGGGCATACTGACGCTGGCAGGGTCGTCTCGCCATGCGGCGTACACCTCGGGCCAACCGCTGCGCATTTCTTCCCCAGTCACGCCTTCCAGGTCGCCAAGGCTCAATTCCCGGAGGCCTGGCACCTGCTCCACCGGCTTACCACCTAATTTGGATATTTCTTGGGCCACCTGCATGGTGCGCTTTAACGGGCTGGAGTACACCGTTGAATGTTGCCACTCCACCACCGCTTGAGCTGATTGCTTGGCCTGGGACAGACCCCGATCGTTCAAGGCAATGTCCTGCCAACCCTGGAATTTCCCCAGCTTGTTCCACTCTGTTTCTCCGTGGCGAACCAGAACCAATTTCATAAGCCCCTTCCGTTACCGTGTCCATCCTGAGGGGCATCCTGAGGCGCATCTTGCAGGTTTTGGAACCGGTGCAACTCGACCTTATCTATCCTTACCCCGTCCATGGCTTTCACTGTCAATCTGATGTCCTTGTACTCCACGATGTCGCCCTCTTCGGGAATTCGACCCAGGAATTCCAGAATAAATCCTGCCACAGTTTGGTAGCCGCCCTCGGGAAGACCCACGTTCAATTCATCGTTAATCTCCAGGATTCCCACGGCGGCGTCCACTCGGAAAGTGTTCTCATCCACTGAAATGAATGCTTCCTCCGGTATGACGCCTTCCTCGCCCACCTGGCCGACGATAATTTCCAGCAGCTGCTTGAGGCTTGCCAGTCCGGCGATGCCGCCAAACTCATCCACCGTCAGCACCAAGCTGTAACCGCTTTTTTGCATCTCGCTGAAAGTGCTGCTGACCGATTTTGTCTCGGGCACGAAAAAGGCGGGTCGTAGTAGCTCGGTAACGCTACTTTGAGGGGTCAATTGCTGCCTTCCCAAAGCTAGCAGCACATCCTTGATGGCAAGAATACCCATGATGTTTTCAGTGGTGTCTTGGTAGACCGGGAACCTGGTGTGGCGGTGCTCCATGTAGATAGGCAAGAATTCTTCAAGGGTGGTGCCGCGCTCCACCCAGACAATCTCCGGTCTTGGTGTCATGATTTCGTGGACCTGCCGGTCACCGAACCGGAATACTTTCTCCAGCAGCGCCGCTTCTTCCATCTCCACGGTTCCCGATTCTGCGCCGACGGCAATAAGGGTGCGGATCTCTTCATCGCCCACTTGCGGAAAGGCTCCGCTAATACCCAATACTCTATTGACCGCCGACGTGAACGCTTGTATCACACCCACGGCAGGGGATAGGGTTATGCCCACGACGTTCAATGGCCTGGAAAGAGCGAACGCCACCCTTTCGGAGCGGTGCCAAGCGATGGTCTTAGGAAGAGCCTCGCCGAAGATAAGAAGGACCAGGGTCACGCCACCGGTAGCGACCAAAATCGCCTGATAATTGTTGCTGCCAATCAGGCTAACGGCCAAGGCAGTGCCCAATACGGCCATGGCGGTATTAACCAGGTTATTGCTCAATAACACGGTGGCTAGGAATTTTTCAGGGCGCTGCAATAACCGGTTTACCCTATTGGCCCCAGGACTGCCGGTGCTGACTAGGTGCAACAGTCGCGGCCTGGATAGAGCGATAAAGGCGGTTTCCGATGCGGAAAAAAACGCAGACGCAGCCAGGCATACTAAAAGTAAGATTAGCCTCCATAAATCAGCGGTTTCCATCGGCCAAGGCACCTCCAAAGCCACCAAGACAAGCAATCCAAAGTTAGGTTTTATGAATCAACGTTTACGGCTAAACATTAGGGTTCTAATCTAGCGAAACCCCATCCACTGGGCTTTCAACCGATGATAGCATCGGCCCTTCTTGAGTGTAAAGTTGACGCCTGTATGCCTGAACCATATGATGAAATGACTCTAAATCATAGTTAAATCTCATGCCTTGACGCCAATAGAGTCGGAGGCTCAGGTTACCAAATGCCCATCAACATTCTCGGAATTGAAACATCCTGCGACGAAACGGCCATTGCCGTCGTCTCCGACGGCAAACGGATGCTGTCAAACATCATCGCTTCCCAGGTAGACCTCCACTCTCAATACGGTGGTGTGGTGCCGGAAGTCGCCTCCCGCCAGCACGTGCGGGATTTGGTGCCGGTGCTGGAGCAAGCTGTGGACAGCAGCGGACTGAAGATGAAGGACTTGGACGTTATCTCCGTGACCTACGGTCCGGGGCTTGCCGGTTCGTTGATTACCGGCCTGAACGCCGCCAAGGCAATCTCATTTTCATTGGGAATCCCGTTAATTGGCGTCAACCATCTGGAAGGCCACATATACGCCTCCTGGCTTAATACCGGGTTAAACACTGGACTGGACAATCCCGACCCATCTCAGGACCCAGGCTTTCCCTTGGCCTGCTTGATTGCCTCCGGAGGTCACACCGATTTGTTGCTCATGGAAGGCCATGGAGACTATCGCCTGTTGGGCAGGACTCGGGACGATGCCGCCGGCGAAGCATTCGACAAGGCGGCGCGAATTCTGGGCTTGGGTTTCCCTGGCGGGCCGGAGATACAGCGCGTTTCCCACGGAGTGACTAGTACCGAACGCCTGCCAAGGGCATGGATGGGGGACACGCTGGATTTCAGTTTCAGCGGTATAAAGACGGCGCTGTTGCACATGGCCCAAGCCAAGGGCATCTATCCACCGGATAGAAACGAACTGGGTCCTGAGGAAACCGCCGAAATCGTCAGGAACCTGGCTGGAGCATTTCAGGAATCTTTGGTGGATGTCATGTCGGCCAAGCTCATGAAAATGGCTAAGAAATACCGCGCCAAAGGGCTGATATTAGCCGGTGGCGTGGCCGCCAACGCACGGCTGAGGGAAGAGATTACCAGGCTCTCACCATTGCCGGTCATCATCCCCCCGCCGGTGCTTTGCACCGACAATGGAGCAATGATTGCGGCATGCGCCTATCATCAGTTCAAGAGGGGAGAGCAGTTCGGTTTGGAGCTGGACATTGACCCGGGCCTGCCCTTGGGTTAGCCGCCCGGAATGACAAGCCTGGTTAGTCTTCCCACAAAAACGCGTGCCCGTTTGGAGACATACGCGCGGCAAATATGGAATCAACCACCAACTGTAGGTCCTGCCCCGCCCTTTGACCTCTGTAGGGGAAGGCGAAGTTCCAGTTGCTGCCTTGGAAAGTCACCGAGCCATCTTCCGTGCCGAAGTAATGCCACGCCACCATGCCCACCCCAATCAATGCTATGAGAAGAACCAGAAAAGGGACCACGTCCATGTTGATGACGGGAATGGAGGGACCTTCAACACGGCCCGTTATCCAGTAGGCGATGGCCAGGTAGAGCAGGATTCCGCCCAAAGATAGAAGTGTGCCTTGAACAACGGAACCTGTAGTCCGTGTGCGCGCCTTGACCGCAACTCCCTGCAAGTCACTGATTGGGACCATGTAGGTTTCGTCGCGACCCTCGTTTCGGCAAAAGGCCAATACCCGTTGATTCGTGGCAACCAGCAACTGGCCTTTCGCTGACGCATTCTGCGTAAGCCCTAGCTCGGGTGAGAATATGTGGTGTACGGTCTCTCCGGGCAAAAGCGCAATGTTCCGCACACCGGCGGCGCTTGTTCCATTTGCGCTTATCTCCGTTTTTTGGGAACCCGTTTTGGAGCTTCCGAACACACTTTCCCTCCAGAACCTATACTACCACACCCACTTATACGGAAATTTATTGAAATCGGAGGGCCTGTTGAATTCGTTAGCCCCTTGCGATAACCGTTCCGGTTGACATTAGTAGGTCGTTAATAGAAAGTGAGTTGAAGGGGAACTTAGCAACCAGAGAATTTCATGTCATGGGTTAAAGAAGCGGACCTACCCGAACTGCCTGAAATATTCAAAGCGATTTCTTCCAACAGTTATGCTCTGGAACTTGTAGAGCAATTGAATGAAGGCATCGCTTTTGGAAGTTCGTCCTTGACCAGGACCCAAGAGGAAGCTATCGCCACGGTAGTTTCGGCGGCCAACCATTGCCGCTGTGGGGCGCTGACCCACGGTGCGTTTTTCCGCAAGCACTCCGGTGATTCCGCAACAGCAAGCCAGTTGCTTGCCGACCACACTCAGGCAGATCTGTCGACTTCGGACCAGGTGATGCTGGGCTTTTCGGCAAAGTTGACCTTGAATCCGGCCAACATGACCGAACAGGACGTGGAAGGGCTTCGGGAAGCGGGTTTCGGCGACGACCAGATTGTGTCCATTGTGTTGGTCACCTGTTTGTTCAACTTCATGAACCGTATCGCCAATAGCTTGGGCGTTGCTGTGCCGAGGCCCTTCACTCGCTCGGTAGGGACATGGCTCACCGTCCCGGCGGCAGAGGAAGAATGGCTGCTGGGAGCCGACGCACGGCTATCCGTAAATCTTAACTGGAAAGGGCTGGAAAAAGCCCTGGGGGAAATATCCAAAACTACCCAACTTCAGGTGACCGACAGCGAGGCTCAGGACACTCCGGCTGAGGAAGCGCCCTCTGACCCCGTCACCGAAACAGTTCCTACCGAGGACCTCGCGGGAAACAGCGACGCCGAGGATTCCTCAGTGTGTCCGCAAATTGACGGCAATTCGGCGTCGAACATCTTAGATAACGCGCCGCCCGTGGTTTAGGTTGCACCGCCTGGCCCACCATACCTAGGTGAGGTTGCACTGTCCGGTCCACCACCTGTGGCTGAAGCTGCACCGCCTGGCCCACCGTCCGTGGCTGAAGCTGCACCTCCCGGACCACCACCTGTGGCTGAGGTTGCACCGGGCGATAGCTTTAATCAAGACGCTTTCGGGGGTGTCCAATCGCCTGAAAACCCGGAAGAGGACTTGGCAGAAGACTTGGCAGAAGGCTTCGATGAATATTCTGGTGGTGACGGAGATGACTCCTTGGACGACACCGCTCCGGAGGTTTTACTCCAAATGAGCGAGTTCACGTCTGAATATTGCACCATGAGCGACGATCAGGCATGCACGGCAAGGGACCTTTACGTCGCTTATCTTCAATGGTGCGATTTGAACCAGCATCCACCAGCCCTCCAGCGCAATTTCGGTCTCGGTTTGCGCCGGATGGGATTCCGGCGGCGAAGGCGAAGCCATGGCAAGCATTGGTGGCTGGGCCTGAGCGTCGACACCGAGGACGGCAGCCAATTGGCCGACGCTGCCTAACGTGGGTTAAGCGCCAGCAACGGGCAATTTACATTGAGCACTAAGATACTGGGCTTAGATACTAAGTATTGACAGAGAATCGTCACTGTGTTACGGTTTTCGGGCAAAAGCTGTGATGGAGACAAATAACTAAGGTGGGCGCTTAGCGAGCCTGGAACGGTGGAAGCAGGCGCGTCGAACTTAGAACAAAATCCCTCCGGAGCTGCCAGCTGAAGCCTCTTCTGACCGTTTGAAAGGGACAGGAGATAAGTAAGCCAGGCCGGGCTCGTCGCCCGTTACCAATGACGGGGCATGTTAGTGCCCTGCTTGAGAGATTCCGATTTAATCGGGATAAATAGGGTGGTACCGCGGGATAATTGATTTCCCGTCCCTATCTGGGGACGGGTTTTTTTATTGCCAAAACCAGCGGCGCTCCGACGGCTCTTCTCGGCAGGGGATATTCGAGACTTAAGCGTGAGATTGGGACTGGTGGAGACTATAATCGAGCTTAGCGCTGCCGGGAGGCGGTAATGAACACCAGAGCAGAACCGAACACAGGAAAGCGAAAACTGAAAGGCGCCGAAATCATCTGCGAAAGCCTACTGAGGGAAGGAGCGGACGTGATTTTCGGTTATCCCGGAGGGGCTATTCTGCCGTTTTACGATGCTCTGTGGAGTTACCCCCAACTCCGCCACATCCTGGTACGACACGAACAGTCCGCCGCCCACGCCGCCGATGGTTATTCCCGGGTCACCGGAAAAGTCGGAGTGTGTGTGGCAACATCCGGTCCCGGCGCCACCAACCTGGTGACCGGAATCATGGGCGCCAAAGCCGACTCGGTGCCAATGATTGCCATCACCGGCCAGGTAGCCAGAGCCTCATTGGGTTCGGAGGCTTTCCAGGAATGCGATATCTGCGGCATCACCGCATCCTGCACCAAAAAGTCTTTTATGGTAATGTCCGCTGCGGATTTGGCTCCCACCATCCGGGAAGCCTTCCAGACCGCATTGGAAGGGCGTCCGGGACCGGTGCTGATTGATGTACCTCGGGACGTTCAATTGGAAGAGGTGGACTTCGAGTTTCCCGAGATTGTCGAGGCGATGACGGCCCCTCTTAGCCCGGATACGTTGGAAGGGGTGCACCAGGCCGCCAGGCTGATTAATCAGGCCCAACGCCCGGTAATCATCAGCGGCCACGGCATCTTAACCTCCGGCGCCAACAAGGAAGTGGCGCAGTTGGCCGACACCACCGGAATCCCGGTAATCACCACCTTATTGGGCCTAGGCAGCTTTCCAGCCAACCACCCGTTGAGTCTGGGCATGCTGGGAATGCACGGCATGTATTGGTCGAACATGGCCGTGGATCAAGCGGACTTGGTGATTGGCTTGGGCATGAGGTTCGATGACCGGGTAACGGGCAAAGCATCCACATTCGCGCCACATGCCCGGATTATCCATCTGGACATAGACGAAACCCAAATCGGCCGCAACGTGCCGGTGGAAGTGCCCTTGATTGGTGACGCCAAAGCCGTCTTGCGGGAGCTATTACCTTTGGTTTCCCATGTGGACCGCAAGCCTTGGATGGATCATGTGGCCCAGATAAGAAGGGACCATCCTTCTTTGGCCATTCCGCCTTCGGACTCACTTCAGACACAACAAGTGCTGGCCAGTCTCAACGAATTGGTGCAGGAGAACCCGGATACCATTGTGGTCACCGGTGTGGGGCAGCATCAGATGTGGGCAGCCCAGTTCTTAGGCTTTAATAAACCGGACACATTTGTTTCCTCCGGTGGCTTGGGAGCGATGGGTTTCGAGTTGCCAGCGGCCTTGGGCGCTCAGATTGGCCGGCCCGATGCCACCGTCTGGAGCATCGCCGGAGACGGTGGCTTTCAGATGACGTTACAAGAATTGGCCACGGCCACCGAGTCGAAACTGCCGGTCAAGATTGCGTTAATCAATAACGGGTACCTGGGAATGGTACGCCAATGGCAGGAGATGTACTTCGAGAATCACATCCAGTCGGTGCCAATCCCCGGCCCCGACTACCTCAAGTTGGCGGAAGCCTATGGTGTGGCTGCCCTGCGGGTGACCGAACAAGAAGATGTGCTACCAGCGATGCGCCAAGCACAAGCGCATGATGGACCCTTTTTGATAGAGTTCGTAACCGAAGCTGTTGGGAATGTTTTTCCCATGGTGCCTCCCGGAGGCGGTTTGGGCGACACTCTGGAAGACCCGATGACACAGGCAAAATCCTAGGAATCATTCTCAGGTAACCGGTCCAGAGCGGGCTGGTTACCTGATGTGGTTTTTTGCTTAATGTTCTAAAGGTCGCGGCCAAAACGGCGACCATTGCCAAACAACAGGTAGTACAAAACAACCAACAGGAAAATCCCTCCCAAGACCCCCCCGGCGATGGCAGCTATCTTTCCCGCATTAACCGAGTCATCCTTATCAACGAGCGATATTGATATTCTCGCTCCCGGTTCTTCTTCAACCAACGCTGTTTGATTGGTCTGAACCGTTCCTTCAAAGACCTCTTTGCTCCTAATCTGGCCTTGGGACACTAGAAAATCCAAGGCTTGATCGAAATCACTGCTGAAAACCAGCAAGGTCAGCCGGGCTTCTTGCTTTCCATCGCGCTCGGATAGGGAAACTCGCTCAACTTTCCCTTTGAAGGAGTCGGCGAAACCCTTGATTCCGTCGACCGTGCCATCTACATCCGACACGGAAATGGTCATTGCCGCCGACGGCAGTTCACCGGGCTCAAACTCCGGCAGCGACAGCGAAACGGAGATGGTAGAAAGCTCTACCCGTCTTTCCAGGAAGTTTGGCTGACCCTGAGAACGCTCAATATCGGTCCTCACGCGGAATAATTCTCGTTCAATCGCCAGCACTTCGCTCACGAAGCCAGCCCGGTCCAGCAATGAAAGCAAGCTTGCTTCCTCCCCCAATGAGGCCTTGAGCCGCGCTTCCAGGTCGATAAATTGGGCCGATACGTCCTCGGTGCCCAGGTTTCTGCTACGGACGTCGCCCAAATCCTCGATGCGCTCCAAGGTGGTGAGAAAATTGGCTTGAGGAACGCGCACCGTGATGTTAGCCCTCTCGTGACCCGGTTCTCCGGAACTGGAAAGTTGCTCTACGAACCCGCCCAAGCCCTCAGTTATAGACCTCACTTGGTTTATGGCGTCTTCCACCACCTCAACCTGGATGGACACGGAGGCCGACGAAATGATTTTTCTTTGGGCTGTCTGCAAGGCGGAACCCGAGGTTCGACCGTCGTCGCCAAAAGCCCCAGGAGGTCCGGGCGCACCAATGGTAAGCAAAGCTGGGGCTGGTGTGGCCATCGCCGCGCCTCTGGTCGTGAAGAAAGAGTCCGCCTCTGACTTAAATACCGAGGCCTCTTCTCCATCTGCCACTGATGCCGAATCCTGGTGGTCATTGCTCTCGGCCGAACAAGCCAAGACAAAAACTGCGATTGCCGCTGCTAGAAATAGAATGAATATCCGCATGTTTGTCACCTCAGCTAACTCTGGTATTCGTTCTGTTATTAATGACGCAGCGGGACCTGAGAAAGTTCCTCCGGGCAGCTGATTAGGCTAATTCCAGAAATTCATTTAGTTTTCGGGTAGAAGTGAAAATTAAAGTCTTGCAGATGGATATGCTATCCCCTAGACTAACCTGAAGGCTTTGGGTAGACCTGTCATACGCTAATGGACCTGCAACCAACCTGATTCGCCAAAATATACTAAATCACATGGTAGTGGAACCTAATGAGAGACAGTGCCTGGCATTCCTACCGGCTTGCTGACAAATGCGGTAGACGGATGCCGGGCTGATTCATACTTAATCCGTTCCTTAATCCGTTCAAAGAGCGGACCGTTGGGAGGCCAATATTGGAGGCCTATGGTGGAAAGAGTAACAATTCAGGAAGCGTCGCATCGACTGAACGTGTCTAGAAAAACCATTCGTGAATGCATTCGGGATGGGGAGCTAAAAGCTTTTCGTGAGCCTGGACCTAGAGGGGACCAATGGGTGGTGGAGTTGCCGGAGGATGGCTGGCAGGACCGTCACAAGAAAGCCTACACAGATTTGGCGCAAAACCTGCCAAAGTGGTGGTGGGCCAACGAGTCGAGCAAAGGCCATGTGCACTACATTGCCGAACTTGGCATAGAGGAGATACACGCTTTGTACCTGTGCGGGTTCCACAGCGAGAATATCTGGAGCTCCACGGGCCACTCCGAGGCCGACCGCTGCCCCAAGTGCTTGGAAATTGCCACGTCCCAAGGACTGCCCATAGACGCCGCATAATCAGCCGCATCCAGGCCATAAACCTAGGATTTATTGGCATTAGGACGCTAGGGATTATTCAGGACCGCTCGCGTCACGCCGGAACCGTTCGAGTTAATCCAAATCCATTTGTGTCATGGCAGACTGGTTCGTGGTGAGCGTCCACACCCCTTCATGGTTAGCGACATCCGTTCCTGGTGAGCGTCCACACCCGTTCATAGTGAGCGACGCCCGTTCGTGGTAAGCGTCCACACCTTTCGTGGTGAGTCTGTCGAACCATGTAGTTAGCTTTCGTTTCTATGTATAACATTTGGAACTCCATCGTTTTATCTTTAGCTTGAGGAACCAGATTATGGCTGCACAGACCTACGACATCATCACCGTTGGGGGAGGCATCGCCGGTTCGATTCTTGCCAGGGCCATGGCGCAACACGGAGCCAAGGTTCTGGTATTAGAATCGGCAACATCCTTCCGAGATCGAGTTCGGGGGGAAGCGATAGCCCCTTGGAGTACCAAAGAGACCATGGAAATGGGCGTATACGATATCCTCATGGCTGCCGGTGCGAACCATCTCCAATATTGGAACGAATACCACGGAACCGAGGTAATGGACCGCTTAGATTTCGTAGCAAATTCCGTCCCACAGACGCCGATGCTTGCAATCTATCACCCTGATCTGCAGGAAGCCCTAATAAACGCCGCAGCAGATGCAGGCGCGGAGGTCAGGCGTGGAGCCCGGGTGAGCGATATAAACCTAAGTGGAATACCCACAGTAACGGCCAACCTAGACGGCCAGAGCGCAGAGTTTTAAGCGCGATTAGTCGTCAGTGCGGATGGCCGCAGTTCCATGGGCAGAGCGGCGGGTGATTTCTCCGTTCAGGTCGATCCCGACCAGAACATGGTTGCTGGGGTTCTTTTAGACGGATTGTCGTTGCAAGAAGATGGCGCTCACCATTGGATGAATCCATCGCTGGGTCACAAGTCCTTCGTTTTTGTCAAAAAGGTGGCAGAGGTAGGGCTTACGTTTCTTACCCAGCTTTAACTGAATACGGATTTAATGGCGCCTCCGGATTCTCCCAATTCTTGGAGGCAGCTCGAGTAACCGGTGTTCCGGATGAAATATTCGGATCAGCTACGGTTTCCGGGCCGTTGGCCACTTTCAACGGCGCACACAATTGGGTGGAGCATCCCTACCGAAAAGGTCTTGCCTTGATTGGCGACGCAGGTGGAGCATCCGATCCTAGTTGGGGTCAGGGCCTGGCTTTGGCCATTCACGACGCCAAGCTCTTGTCTGAAAATCTCATGACCGATGAGGACTGGGACAAAGCGGGGAATGCCTATGCGGTCCAGCACGACCGAGATTTCGGCATCATACATACCTTCGAGAATTGGATGTCGGAGGTTTTGTGTGACACTGGGCCGGATGCCGACAAGCGCCGGGAAAGGATTCTACCCATGTGGCATCAGGACCGTAGCCGCAATCCAATGACCATCGTCAACGGACCGAGTAAACAATTGGACGAGACCGTGCGCAAGCGCTTCTTCTGCGAGGATTGAGCTTGCCAGCACCGAAATTGACGGCAATGCGTCATTACCACCTGGTCTCATAAGACAACAGAAACACAATTACTCGTCAACCCGTTCGGTGGTAAACCAAACCCGTTCATGTTGATCCACACCCGTTCGTGGTAAGCTTGTCGAACCACCACTATTTGTGCCGTAAGTTAGGTGATTTGACGAACCTATCGCGACAGGTGTTTGTTAAAGGGGTGAGATTCGACCAAGGCTATCCAAAATTGGATATCCTTCAACAAGCCCAAGGTGGAGGTTAAAAAGGTCTCCCCGTTCGCTTTGAGATTGTCTATTTCCTAGCTGGACCCTGGCTCTGTCATCGAACTGGGCTCCAAGAGCCTGTCCAATTCGGCATCTGACAAATCCGTTTTGATTTTGGCCATCTCACGTATTGTCTTGCCCGTCGCCGCTGCTTCCTTGGCCAGAGCGGCGGCAGCATCGTAGCCGATAGCCGGTGTTAGGGCTGTGCCCAACATCAGCCCTTTTTCAACCATTTCCGGCCCGACCGATGTGGCCTCGATTCCGGCGACGCACTGGTCCGCAAAGTTGTTGGCCGATGCGGCCAGCAAAGAGATTGACTGGAGGATATTGTAGGCGGCCACCGGCATCATGGTGTTCAGTTCGAAGTAACTACCTTGACCGGCCAGCATCACGGTGGCGTCGTTGCCCACCACTTGGGCCACCACCTGAATCACCGACTCGGAGATTACCGGATTGACCTTGCCAGGCATTATGGAGCTGCCTGGTTGGACCTCCGGCACAGTGATTTCGCCAAGACCCGCCCTCGGGCCGCTGGATATGAAGCGAATGTCATTGGCGATCTTATGCAGGCTGATGGCGATGGTCTTGAGTTCGCCGCTGGCCTCCACCAGAGCATCCAATGTGGATTGGGCCTGGAAGTGGTTGCTGGTCTCCTTTATGTCCACGCCGGTCATTTCAGCAAGCACCCGGCAGGTGCGAGCGGAGAACTCAGGGTGGGTGTTTACCCCGGTACCCACGGCGGTTCCGCCCAAGGCGACCTCGGCCAATGCTGTGTCCATCCGCGCCAGGCGTTTCAGGCTGTTTTCCGTTTGGCCGGCGAACCCTAAGAACTCCTGACCCAGTCTAACCGGTGTTGCGTCTTGAAGGTGGGTCCGTCCGGTTTTCACGATGGGCCAGAATTCCTCTGACTTCTTAGACAATTCCGTGCTGAGTTTCTGCAGGGCAGGAGCCAAGTTCTCCCGGCTGGACATCAGCGCCGCCAGATGGATGGCTGTAGGAATCACGTCGTTGGACGATTGGCCCAGGTTGACGTGGTCGTTGGGGTGGACCAGTCGGGAACCCGGTTCTCCTCCCAATATCTGGGTGGCCCGGTTGGCGATGACCTCGTTGGCATTCGTATTGGTGGAGGTGCCGGAGCCGGTCTGGAAGATATCCAAAACGAAGTGCTGGTCTTGCTGACCATCAACCACTTCTTGGGCTGCGGCCACCACGGCGCCAGCAATCTTTTCGTCCAGCAAACCCAGGTCCTGGTTGGTTTTGGCCGCAGCCAGCTTGACCAGACCCAATGCCCTGATGAACGACCGGGGGAAGCGAAGATCACTGATTGGGAAATTGAGCACCGCCCGCATGGTCGAAGCGCCGTACAAGGCGTCGGCCGGGACCTCCATCGGTCCCATCGAGTCCCGTTCTATTCTCACGTTGTTGTCGTTGGTTGCCATAGATACACTTATTCCTATCCTAGTTCTCCCGTCCTAGTTCTCCCGGTTTCTCGGGGCGCCATCGACAAACCCACAGCGAAGGAGTATCAGTTCCGCTCGTCCTGAGCTTTTCGAAGGATTTCCATACTAGTAGAGCTACTTGCCTTCTTTGATCCAGTCGGAAACGCGTTCCGCAATCATTATAGTGGTCGCATTGGTGTTGGCCCTAATCACATCCGGCATCACCGAGGCATCCACCACTCGCAGTCCGTCCAACCCGTGGACTTTGCAGTATTGGTCAACCACGGCCATGGAGTCGGAAGACGGGCCCATCTTGCAGGTACCGGATATGTGATGCTGGGTGTAGCAATTGCGCAGGATCCAGTCGTCCAAAGCCTCGTCGGAGACAAAGTCCTTGTCGGTAGGACTGATTCGTTCGGCAATCAAATGGTTCAAGGAAGGATGGTCCGCGATTCGCGAAGCGGTCTTTAGGGCTTCGCGCATCCTCTCGCGGTCATAGGGCGCCGAGAACAGGTCGTAATTCAAGTCAGGCTGAATGTGAGGGTCGGTTGAAGCTAACTTGAGACGACCAGCCGACGTAGCATTTTGCAAGCCGACGCTGAGGCCCCAGTGGAAATCTTCGCCTTCGTAGGTGACGCTGGAAGGACGGTGCTCGCTGGTCATGAGCGTGGGCGTAATCTGGAAATCGGCTCTAGTCGGCGAACCCTCGTTGCTGAAGCGCAATCCCACCTGCAAACTGGCGGCATCAACATCGGGCGGCTCACCTATGCCGCGAAAGAGCATGTAGGCGGCCGGGTGGTCCCGCAGATTCTGCCCGACCCCAGGCATGTCATGGACTACAGGTATGCCCATCTCTCTCAGGTGGTCTTCAGGTCCCACACCGGAAAGCAGGAGTATCTGAGCCGAACCGATGGTCCCGCTGCACAGGATAATCTCGTCAGCTTCCACTGTGAACATTTCTCCACCGCTCTCGGCCTCAACACCGACAGCCCGGTTTCCCTCAATCAGGATTCGCCGTACTGTGACCTCGCCTCGGATGGTTATGTTAAGGCGGTGGCGGGCTTGGCTCAGGTAGGTCAGAGAGGTGCTCATTCGCACCCCATCGATGTTATTCAAAGGCCTGGCGGCGACGCCATTGGAGTCGGGGCTGTTCTGATCGGCGTCTTCTGGGAAGCCTACACCCACGCAGGCGTCGTAAAAGCTGGTGTTGATAGGTAGCCAATCTTCCCGGGCGTAACGGCGGACCGGGAATGGCCCTTCATTGCCGTGGAAGTCATCGCCGCCGAAGTCGCGGTCGTTCTCCATCTTCCGGAAATAGGGCAGTATCTTGGTATAGGCCCATTCGTCGTTGCCCCACTCGGCCCACAAGTCATAGTCTTCGGGGACGCCCCGGAATACGACTTGGCCGTTTATCGACGACGAACCGCCCATGGCTTTGCCCCTGGGAATAACGATTTGTTCTTCCTGCAGTGGGGTTGCAGTAGCCCGGAAGTCCCAGCTGTGGGGGCCGTAGGCTGAGCGCCACACGTTGTTTCCTTTCTTCAGGTCTTCGGGCAGATGCTCGAAGTCGGGGTAATCCGGGCCCGCTTCCAACAGCAAGACCGACTTGTCCGGGTCCTCCGACAATCGGGTCGCTACGACGCAACCGGCGGACCCGCCACCAATGACGATATGGTTGTACCTCATGTTCCCTCCCTCTATTTTCTCCGGTTTTAGCACGTGGGGATTTCCATGGCCCCAAAGGTCTCCGTAACACTGTCAATCCGAGCGAAGCGAAGTATATTGACGCCCGAGCCGGGAGATTCTTCGTCGCTTCGCTCCTCAGAATGAGAGTTTTGGGGCAAAGCCCAAAATTCCGGCTGGATTTATTGTTTAATAGACCTCTGATCAATAGACCTCGTTGAGCAATCCCTCCAGTTCCGAAGTATTCTCCACCGGACGCACGTTGCGGTGCAGACCGTAGTCGGTCATGGCGTCTTGGGCGATTAGTTTGATGCCGGATTCGTCCACACCTACCTCAGTGAGACGGACGGGCATGCCAAGATTCATGAAGGTGCCAGTGACTTCGTCGGCCGCAGCCAAGGCAGCAGTATGGTCGTCGTAAGAGTCCCGGTTAACTCCCATTATTGAAGCCAGCCGCGCCAAGCCGGAAGCGTTGGCTTCGGCGTTGAACCTCATTCCCGGGGCAGTCAATATCGAATAGGCTGCGCCGTGGCTGCATTGCTTAAAACGGGTGTCTAGGGAATGAGCGAGGGCACTCACCACCCCAAAGCCACCGCCGGTTGCGCCACTGTCGCCTGCCCGGTTATACAGGAATGCCGCCGCCGCAAGGTTAATACGCACGCTGTCATCATCAGGCCGAGCTTCCACCAACGGCAGATTTTCGTGCATAAGGTGGAGAGCTTGAAGTAGGTCGGCATGGGCCAAAGGATTGGGCTGGGACGGAGCCTGCAACCCACCAATCACGCCACTGTAGCAGGATGCGGCGGCGCTGATGCACAGGTGGGGCGAGGCGGTAAGCATGGCTTCGCTGTCCCAGAAGATTGCGCTGGGACGAGTTTTAGGGTCGAACAACTCCAAGCGGTGACCGGACTGTGGGGCAATAACGGCCGTGCCCGCCCTTGTCGCCGCCGTTGTGGGAGTGGTCAGAACCAGGATGTTGGGAATCTTCGGTTGCATCAGCCGGGGGCTCACCGGGGGTTGCCCCGCAGGGTACTTGGTGGCTAAGTCGTGGGCGCTTCCATTTTCGGCCAGCAGTATGATTATCGCCCTAGTGGTCACCACAGCGCTGCCGCCACCCACAGCCAGGATCAGGTCTGCTCCCGCTTCAGCGGCTTGAACAACCCCTTTCTCCACCGATGGCAGAGGGGAACCTGTTTCCGCCTCATCGAAGACACCCGCCAGCCGCTCCCCCAGAGCGGCGCTCACTGTGTCCAGCAAGCTGGTGAATCGAGCCACGGATTGGCCACAAACCACGAAGACTCGTTTTGCGCCCAAGCGGTCCACCTCATCGCTGAGATTCGCCAAGGCGCGCGGCCCGGCATGGACTCTCACCGGAAAGTTAACTGAACGAAAGGAATCAATACCCGCCAATTTTTTCTCCCCAAATTTACGTCGGTATGCGTTCCTAGTCAGCCCCAAGGTGAGTCAAGCACATATATTGCCACTAGAGCGGAAATTTGGCAACAACCGTGCATGTTCCATCAAATAAAAACAAATAAAAATTAGTCATCAAAACTACCACGTAGGTTGGCGCTGTTTGGGAGCATTTGGGGCTGGTTTACGATAACCTCCCGAACTGCTAGTTTAATCACACAATTGTTAGCTAAACCGAGTCTTCAGCAAATTGCCAAAATGATGGCCCATAAATCTGCATCGTATATTCGTATTTATGGAGGTATCCCATGCCTGAAATGAGCGGCGCCCAAGCTCTGACCCGTTCTCTGGCCAGGGAAGGGGTGGAGGTGGTATTTGCCCTGCCCGGTGTACAAATCATGGACGCATTCGACGCTTTTTATGACGAACCGAGCATCCGATTGGTTCTGGCACGCCACGAACAGTCGGTGGCATATATGGCCGACGGTTACGCTCGCACGACGGGGAAACCCGGCGTGGGCATGGTGGTTCCCGGACCCGGCGCATTAAACGCCACCGCCGGAATCGGCACTGCCTACGCTTCTTCCTCCCCCGTGCTCCTGATATGCGGCCAGATTGAAAGCTACAACCTAGGCAAGAGTCGGGGAGCGCTCCACGAGTTGCCTGAGCAACTGGAGATCTTCCGCCAAATCACCAAGTGGTGCGCCCGCAGCACCAATGTTGAAGAGATTTCGGGTATGGTGCACACCGCCATGGAGCAACTGTCGACAGGCAGACCCCGGCCGGTGGAGATTGAAATACCCTGGGATGTGCTGCCAGCCAAAGGGGAGGTGGAGTTGCCGGAACGGGAGGTCTTCGCCAAACAAGGGCCGGAGCCAGCGATGGTCAAAGAGGCGGCACAACTGCTGGCCAGCGCAAAGCGACCGCTTATTTGGGCCGGAGGAGGCGCTAGGGAGGCGGACTTATCGGCTGAGTTGCTTGAGTTAGCCCAAGCCCTCAATGCGCCCGTAATCACGACCCCCGAGGGAAAGGGAGCCATCCCCGAGGACAATGCATGGTCACTGGGCGGTTATTATTTCGGCCACGGCCCCGGTAGTAGGGCCCTCCCTCAAGCGGACGTTATCTTGGTGGTGGGAAGCAGAATGCACATCATCCCCGAGATGCCATGGGACATCCAACCTCATCAGAAAGTTATTCAAATCGACGCTGACCCGGAAGAAGTGGGCCGAAACATCCCCGTTGCGGTTGGGATGTGCGCTGACGGCAAGCTAGGCTTACACGCTCTCCTGGAGGAACTGGGAGGAAAAACCCACGCCAGCCAATGGACCGCAGACCAAGCCAGCAACATCCGCCATGAGACGATCCAGGAATTGAGAGAGATGGCGCCCCTGCAACTGGAGATAATCGACACAATTCGACACGAGTTGGATGACGATGCCATCATGGTCGCTGGCACAACGCAGATTGGCTACTGGAGCTACGTGGCATATCCCGCCTTGAAACCCCGCTCCTACATCACCTCCAGCTACTTCGCCACCTTGGGTTATGCCTTTCCCACTGCTCTGGGAGCAAAGGTGGGCAACCCTCACCGCCAAGTGGTGGCCACCATCGGCGACGGTGGTTTCGGCTATGCGCCGGGTGAGTTGGCCACTGCGGTGCAAGAGGAGATAAACGCTGTCACCATCGTATTCAACAACCAATTGCTGGGCGCTTCATTCAATGACCAAAAAACCCGCTTTGGAGGCCGCACAATCGGAACCCGTCTGCACAACCCCGACTTTGTGAAGCTGGCCGAGGCTTACGGTGCCCTGGGAATGAGCCTGGGGAGCCACAAAGAACTGGGGGGCGCTCTGCGCAGTGCCCTAAAGGCCGAAAGACCGGTGGTAATCGAGGTACCCATTCCGAATCTTCCGCCACCGTTTCAGATTGCTCCGGCTGGGGCTGCCAAGTAGGGGTTTTTGTCGCTGGGACCGGAATCTTAGCAGATCTTAAATGAGCCGACGACGCCGGCGCGCTGGCACAGACCAGTGCCCAGAAGATCACAGGTGCCCAAGAGACCAATGGGAGCAGAGGCGGGGAGCAGACGCGCTCTGGATTCCCGCCTGCGCGGGAATGACGACGACCACCCAGCCGATACTTGACCCTTGGGCCGGGCCGTGTTATTTTTTCAGCGGAAACAGAATAGCGTGTGGTGCCCTGATGGACCAAAAGTGATTCATCGGGGAGAATAGGGAAGCCGGTGAGATTCCGGCACGGGCCCGCCACTGTAAATGGCTAGCTTTCCGGCATGCCCCAGCGCAGCCACTGCTCCGGACCACCGGAGTGGGAAGGCGCCGGACGGCGTTGATCCATGAGTCAGAAGACCTGCCGCACAAACAGCCCGGGAGATTTGGTTATACCGGTCAGCAACAGTTATGGCTGGCTCTTGACCAAATGCCTTGGTAATTTCCGCTTCGTGGATTGAGCGGGCGTCTTTGCAATTGAAAGCCCCCGCCATAATCTTGGCAGGGGCTTTTTTAATATAAGGCCGTTGGCCCATGAATCGTCGGTCAATAAGAGGGTGCTAATTATGGATGAATCTAAGAGTGTAGAGATAGAGAATTTCCCCGATTCCGAACGCAAGGCGGTATACCGAGCGATCTACGAAAGGCGAGACATACGCCATTTTCGCACGGACCCGATTCCGGATGACGTGTTGGCCAGGATAATTCAAGCAGCCCACCACGGGCCTTCGGTGGGGTTCATGCAACCCTGGGACTTCATCCTGATTAAGAACCCTCAGATTCGTGAGCAGGCCAAAGCCCTGTTTGAGCGGGAGCGCCAGGCAGCTTCCTGCTTCTACGACGAGCCGCGGCGCTCCCAATATCTATCGCTCAAGCTCGAAGGCATAATGGAGGCGCCGGTAAGCGTGTGTGTCACCTGCGACTACACCAGGGCCGACGAGGTGTTGGGAAGGAACGCTATCCCCGAAACCGATGTCTACTCCACCTGCTGCGCGATTCAGAACCTGTGGCTGGCCGCCAGGTGCGAGGGCATAGGGGTTGGATGGGTGAGCATCCTCCGACCCCGCCAATTGCGGAACATCCTGGGCATACCCGCCCACGTTCTGCCGGTGGCATACCTGTGCCTCGGATATCCCACCCAGTTCTATGAACAACCGATGCTGGCCAGCGCCGGTTGGCGAGAGCGCCAGCCGGTGGACCCGCTGATTCACCTGGATGGCTGGTCGGGTGAACCAGGCTCAGGTTGGGACAATTTTCTGGATGCACTGGGCAATGCCACCCCTTCCAAGACCGAACCCATCTAGAATCTGTTATTTCTTTTCAAATATTGCGGCTGACATTTCGTTAGTCGTCGCGGCTGACGCTTCGGCTGCCGCCCTAGGTCTCTGTGCTAAGATATTTTCTCGGTGACACAGCATCAGTCTTTTATCGTTTCAACCGGTGTTCTAACCTGTTTTTTCAACTTGGAGAAAATCAATCTTGGCCTCTGACACTCCACGCAATGCCCAACGCATTGACCGCTACCGGAAGCAGAGCATAAATCTGCTTCAAGGAGCAATGCAACAGATAAAGCAAGGCCATTGGACCCGTTCTGAAGACCTGCTGTGGGGCAGCCTAACCCAGGCAGTGAAGGGGGTAGCCCTGAGCCGGGGTGAGCAATTGGACAACGAAGAAGAAATCAGGGATTACGCCACTCGTTTGGGTCATGAACAACGGGACCGGCGGCTGAGGGAGGCCTTCACCCAACTTTCCAACTTCGGCGAATCCGTGGAGCGTCTCCGGGAGGCCCGCTTTAGGGTAGATCGCATAATCCCCATGTTGGAAGACGTTAGCTCCGCCATAGAACGATTGTGGGAGCTGGTTCCTGTGGCCGAACCAACTACAGAACCGGCGGAACCGGAGGAGACGGTTGGCCAAGATGCCGAGTAACCGGTTAATCAAGAAGGCATCATCCCGAACCGGGACAAAAGAGCCTGGTCAAGCCGACTGCTCCGGTGCTGGGCTGAATCGCACAGCGACCGGCGACATCGGCCCCCCGACTGTTGCCATCCGCACCCACGGTTGCAAGCTGAACCAGTCCGACAGCGAGACTATTGCACGAAGCTTTACCCAAGCTGGTTACCGCATGGTGGATTGGGCCGACGGGGCCGATGTGATGGTTCTGAACACTTGCACCATCACCGCTACCGCCGACGCCAAGGCAAGGCAGGCGTTGAGGGGCGCGCGACGCAACTCGGTGGGCCTCACTTCCAACAAGAGCCCGTTGGTGGTAGCCACCGGATGCTACGCCCAAAGGGCCGCAGACCAATTGGCCAAGGTTGAGGGAATCTCACTTGTGGTGGGCAACACGGGCAAAGACGGTTTGGTGGAAACTGTGACAGCCGCTTTGGACCAGTCTCAAAAACAGCGTCTTTCCCGTGTCTTCAGCACCGCGGACTCCAGCACTGCGGATTCCAGCACCGCCGCTGGCACGATTGTTGGGGAAATCCCCGGAAACGACCGAGCGCCGCTTAACCTAGAAACGCTCAACGGTTCAATCCCAGGCCGGACTAGGGCTATGATGAAGATTCAGGAGGGGTGCGATCAAGTTTGCGCATATTGCATCGTTCCCAAGGTGCGGGGCCGGGAGCGCAGCATCCACCCGGACCTTTTGCTGGAGCAGATAAAGCAGCGGATCGACCAAGGTTGCCAGGAGGTTGTGCTCACCGGGACACAACTCGGGACGTACGGATTTGACTTGGGCAACACCGGCTTTGTTGGCAATAATCCGAATCACAATACTTTGGGCAAGTTGCTTCAGCGCATATTGAAGGAAACCAGCTTGACCCGGTTGCGGGTGTCATCGTTGCAGCCTCAGGAGATAAACCCGGACCTGCTGGATTTGTGGTCCGACCCAAGACTGTGCCCCCACTTTCACTTGCCATTGCAGAGCGGGTGCGACGATATCTTGAAGTCCATGCGGCGCCGCTATGACACCAGGCTGTTCGCAGCCAAAGTGGACTTGATTCGAAATATCTTGCCTGACGCCGGAATCACCACCGACCTTATTGTGGGTTTTCCCGGCGAGGGTGACCTTTCCTACCGGATAAGCCGGGATTTCGCCTATTCCATGGACTTCAGCGACATTCACGTGTTTCCCTACTCGCCCCGTCCCGGCACCAGCGCCTTTTTGCTGAAAAACCGGGTTGCGGACAACGATCGGAAGCAGCGGGTCGGGGAGATGGGGGATATAGGAGCCGAGGGATTTAGACGATTTCGCTTAAGCCAGTTGGGAATCCGACGACCGGTCCTTTGGGAATCCAGGTTACCTGCCAAAACTTATTCCGAAACCAGGAAGGCGCCCGCCGGTGTTTGGAGCGGGCTGACTGATAACTACATCCGAGTACACGCCGAAAGCGCGGCCGACTTGGGAAATACGGTTACCGAAGCCACGCTTTCAAACTTAGTCATTGCCGGTGGCAGTGTAGCAGTGACCATTGAGTAAAATGTATTATGTTACCTGATACAAGTATTAGGTTGGCACAAGGACAAAGAAGAGCAAGGCCAATTGGCCTTGCTCTTCTTGAATCGTTATTCCTGACGCGAATCCATACAGGGAGGATTCCCGACCTGTAACCAGCGAGGAGGCTTGCAACCTGGTTGTTTATTAATGACCTGGTCGTTTCCCAATTACCCAGGCTGGTATTTGTGGTGTTGCCTAGAGCTCGACGGGCTTTAGATATCCAATCTCTCCCCGGCGTTCCAGATAGCCTGCTCTGGTGTCGTGGCCGTGGGAAAATACCAGCAGCCAACCCTCGCGCTCGGCCTGGTTTAGCAGGTCTCGCTTCTGTGTAAGGGTATCCTCTGGCGAGCTGTCGAACGCGGAGATTACCGTCAGGTTCAGGTGGTGCGGCGTGGGAACGATGTCTCCTAGGAATACTACCCGCTCGCCGCCGTGATTGAACATCACGGACTGATGACCCTTTGCATGACCATCGGTCACTATTACATTTAACCCAGGGAATATCTCTGCGTCGCCATCCAGGATCTCCAACTGGCCCCGGTCGTCTATGGGTTTGAAGTTATCCGACCGGTGGGTGGCATGGCAACGTTCGTTGGGGTTGCAGGCTTCATCCCAGCAACTCCGCTGAACATAGTAGCGTGCTTTGGGGAAGGTAGGCATAACGTTGCCTGCCCGGTCCAGCCTGGTGCATCCGCCGCTGTGATCGAAATGTAAGTGAGTGAGAATCACTGCGTGGATATCTTTGGGAGTGAGGCCGTAGCTTTTCAGGCCCTTGAGGAGCCGGCTAGGCACCAAACCCAGGTTTTCTTTGTCGTTCTCAGCTTCTTTAGAGCCCACACCGGTGTCCACCAAGACGTTCCGGCCGCATACTTGGAGCAGCATGCAATTGAGCCCCAGAGTCATCCGGTTCTTTCGGTCAGTTACTACGCTGTTTTCCCAAGCCATCTTGGGGACTTGTCCGAACATGGAGCCACCATCGAATTTTATGACCCCATCGCTGATAATTTTTACAGCTGTCGACATCATCTCTACACCCAATCCCTCTTGCAAAATTCTGGTAACTTTGCCCCACCGTCGAAGCCGCTCCCTCTCCCAAACCTAGATTTTCAAGACCGTGGCTAATTGAAAAATTATGATAATTGCTGACCAATGGCGAATAAAGGAGAACTTTTGGGTAATTGATTATCTAGTTAGCGATTAGAAGCAATACTTCCGGGGCTCCCGCCCTGACAGGCGGTCATTGACTTGCCTCATGGAAGGCCTTAAATTTCTTACTATATTCACCTCCTAACTTTTTAGGCAATTTCTTGAGACTAGGTTTCCCGTGATAAAGATTGGTCCAGAAAAAACTTGAGCCGAGATAAGAATCAATCGCTCGGTAAGGCCTTGCAGGCCCGAAACGACATTGATTACCAGTTGATTTTATGACAACCAGGGAATGTTTAGACCTCCCCTTATATTTCAATCATTGAATATGAGTAGTAAACCGGTGTTTGTCAAGGCGTTTTTAAATGAATTTTTAGGACAGTTTTTATATTTTTCTTATCAATAAACATAGTCTAGGCTCAAAACGTTCTTTAGAGGACGTTTTCTTTCTAGTTAATTTCTAATAAATCACCCAATATTATCGATAGCTTTTACCAACTTCTCGGGCTTTCATAACCGAATTCTTCCCCATTTTCATTCGTCCTTTCGTTCGTTTTTTGGTTCCGTCGCCCCCTCCTCTCCAGGTTCGCTTCCTCTTGCTTGTTCTCTCACCTGCTATTCCGGGTCCCCCCTGATGTTCCGGCTGGATTCTGGCCCCTAGGCCTTTTGGCACAACATCAGCGGCTCATACCCAATCGCCACCTGAATCAATCCGAAAATGCTATACTACCGGCCACCGGCAGTACGATTATTACGGTCAACTACGTGAGGCTGGCGCTCCAATTTGGTACATGAAAAACCGGCTTTCAGCGGAAAGTTTAATGAGGTTAAATCATGACTCAAGATACCGCTTTAATGGCCCATTTACTCCGGCGAGCTGGCTTTGGCGCCACCAAAGACGAGCTGGAGCAATACGTTGCCAAGGGTTACGAGGCCACCGTGGAGGAACTCATCCACCCGGAGCTTGCCCCCCAACTGGATGAGGACGTTATTCGCCGCTACCACGTCGACCAGAACAGCCTGATGCTCATCGAGAGCTGCCAGGCTTACTGGATGTACCGCATGATTAACACCAAGCGGCCCCTCGAAGAAAAGGTGGCCCTTTTCTGGCATGGTCTCTTCGCAACGGCCTATGGGAAGCTCAACCACGCCAAAGCGGTTGTTAACCAGACCAACACATTTCGCCGTCAAGGGCTCGGCTCCTTCGCCAACCTCCTTAGGGAGTTATCTCGGGACCCGGCGATGATTTTCTGGCTGGACAACAAGGACAACCATAAGGACGCGCCCAATGAGAACTTCGGGCGGGAGTTGTTGGAATTGTTCTCCATGGGAATCGGCACCTACACCGAAGAGGACGTCAAATCCTGCGCCAAGGCATTTACCGGCTGGACCATCCAAAATGCCGACTACATGAGCATACGGGCCTCGAGGGACTCCATCTGGCCTTCCGGGCGCATCGACTGGCAGTTTGTTTACTTGCCCGAGGACCATGACGATTCCGAGAAGCAGTTCTTGGGCCATACCGGGAGATTCAACGGCGACGATATCATCGACATCATCACCCAACACCCGGCCTCCAGCTGGTTCATCGCTGGCCAGCTTTACAAATTCTTTGTTTCCGATAATCCAAACGAAGCAGCCACCCAATTCCTTGCCGAAGAGTACCGCAAGTCCAAGGGGGATATCCGGTCTGTGATGCGGTCTCTCTTTCTTTCAGATTTCTTCCGCAGTGAAGAAGCCCGCTTCGCCCGGGTCAAGAGCCCTGCGGAGTTGGTGGCGGGAACGGCCCGGCTGGCTGGCGGCCGCCAGTTCCCGGAATGGAGCATCGTGATGCTGTCCAACGATGCCAATTTCATGGGCCAAGAAATTCTAAACCCTCCCACGGTGGAGGGATGGCACACAGGACAAGAATGGGTGGACACCGGAACGTTGGTAGAGCGAGTGAACTCCGCCACCCTAGAGATTGGGGACATCACCAAGCCCGGCGTGCAGGCAATCGTCGCCAACATAAGAGACAAAGGGCCAATCGTCTCACCCAAAACTTTGGTCGAAGCTTGTTTGGAAGAACTGGGTTGTTTGTCCGTTTCTGAAGGAACTTTCAACAGTCTGGAATCCCATGCAAAAACCGAAGGTGATTTGGAGTTCCATGACTTGGCCTGCGCCGAAGGGCGGATCGTCGAGATGCTGCAACTAATCCTGTCCACCCGGGAATACCAGATGGCTTAACTAAAAAGTTAACCCTGGACGGTATTACGTTAAATAGGATGCCGGCAGAAGGATGCCGGAAGAGGCGCCATGACAACCAAGACTGCTTTTAGTTACAGCCACACAATAGGCTTTTTGTCCAACCGGTATAAAGGCTTCCAGAATCCTGTCGATGTGGCCATGGATTCTCAAGGCCTGCTTTATGTGATCAACCGGGTTGGTCCAGAACTCACCGTCCGCATCCCCTACAAGCGCATAACCATCTGCACCGTGGATGAGGAATACCTGGGTGAGATTAGCACCGGCGGTATGAATGACGGTCAGATGTGGTGGCCCAGCGCCTTGGCTTTCGACAGTGACGACAAGCTCTACGTGGCCGACGAAGCGCTTAACCGAATCTCGATTTTCACCAAAGATGGCGAGTTTCTGAGCCAGTGGGGGACTCCCGGATCCGGGCCGGGCCAACTGGACCGGCCATCGGGAATTGCCTTCGACTCCAGCGACAACCTCCTGGTCACCGATAGCCTCAACCACCGTGTCCAGAAGTTTAACCGCAATGGAAGTTTCATCGGCGCATGGGGAGAGATGGGAGATGGGCCGGGGCAGTTCAACATGCCTTGGGGCATAACTATCGATAAGTCTGGCGATGTTTACGTGGCCGACTGGCGTAATGACCGGATCCAAAAACTGGATTCCAACGGCAAGTTCATCGCTCGGTGGGGTTCTTCCGGAGAAGGCGAGGGACAGTTCAACCGGCCCGCCGCCGTTGCGGTAGATGACGATGGAAACATGTATGTGGCGGATTGGGGCAACGAAAGGGTGCAGATACTAGACCGGCAGGGACAAGTTTTGGACATCCTGCGGGGAGATTCGGTGGATTCCACTTGGGCGGACGATTACTTCCAGGCCAACCCCAACGAAGGCGCCGCCCGCCTTGCCGCAGACTTGGAGCCCGTGATAGATGTGCCACAAGAGCTGTTGCGGGAGACCTCGGCCAATGTGGAAAAGCTTTTTTGGGGACCGACAGCGGTCAAGCTGGACGATCAAGGCCGAGTATATATCGTGGATAGCTGTCGACATCGGCTGCAGATTTACCGCAAGAGCTGAGAACATTAGCTAGATCGCAGCCAAGACCGCCATCATCAAGCATTGGCCACCATGGTTCAACAAGCTCACCACGAACGGTTGACGAAACCTTTCAGCACACCCGGTTATACATAAAGGGAACGACGATCCCGTTCATCGTGAGCGTGTCGAAGGGCCCCATTTACTTTAGGTTGGCTTGTACTGACCAGCCCCGACTCCGGCTATCCTCGGAATTTCTCCGTTCTAGCCCAAGAATCCCTGAGCGGCACCGTGCGATTGAACACCAAATGGCCAGGGGTTGAATCCACTGAGTCCACGCAAAAGTACCCCTGTCTGAGGAATTGGTAAGTGCTGCCCGGTGTCGCCGAAGCCAAGCTGGGCTCCACCTTGCATCCGGTCAGAATTTCCAGTGAATCCGGATTGATGTGCGCGGCCAAGTCCTGCCCGTCGGGCTGATGATTCAACTCTATCCCTGTCTCAGCGTCGAGAGGGTCGTCCGGTTCCCCGGTTGGGTCGGCATTGGAAAACAATGTCCCGTATAACCGGACCTCTGCGTCTATCGCGTGGGCAGCGGATACCCAGTGGGAGGTGCCCCTAACTTTCCGTCCGTCAGCGGTCTGTCCCCCTTGCGACTCCGGGTCATAAGTGCAATGGAGTTCTTCCACCTCTCCGGTATCCTTATCTTTGATAACGTCCACGCAAGTAATGTAGTAGGCGTCCTTTAACCGGACTTCCCGGCCCGGCGACAGTCGGAAGAAGCCCTTGGGCGGGTCTTCCCGGAAATCTTCCCGCTCTATGTAGATGACCTTGGAGAATGGAATCTTTCTCGACCCGGCGGACATGTCTTCGGGATTGTTCACCGAGTCCACTTCCTCTACTTGGTCCTCGGGATAATTGTCTATCACGACTTTCAACGGCCGCAGCACACCCATTACCCTGGGGGCACGGTGATTCAGGTCTTCCCGAATGCTATGCTCCAACAGCGCAAGTTCCACCACCGTGTCTCGCTTGGCCACGCCAATCTTTTCACAGAAGTTGCGTATGGACTCCGGAGTGTAGCCCCGCCGGCGGAGCCCGGACAGGGTGGGCATACGCGGGTCGTCCCAGCCGGTCACGTATCCCTTTGCGACCAGTTCAATCAGCCTGCGTTTGCTTAGCACCGTGTAGGTCAGGTTTAGACGGGCGAACTCGATTTGCTGGGGATGAAATATCTCCAACGATTCCAAGAACCAATCATATAAAGGCCGGTGGTCCTCAAACTCCAAGGTGCATATGGAGTGGGTTACTCCTTCGATGGAGTCGGACTGACCGTGGGTAAAATCGTAGGTGGGATAGATGCACCAACTGTCGCCGGTACGATGATGGGAAGCCTTGAGTATCCGGTAGATTACCGGGTCCCGCAGGTTGATGTTAGGAGAGGCCATATCGATTTTGGCACGCAGAACACGACTGCCTTCGTCGTAATCCCCAGCCCTCATCTTCTCAAATAGCCCGACGTTCTCTTCGGTGCTGCGGTCCCTATACGGGCTGTTCTTGCCAGGTTCGGTCAGCGTGCCGCGGTACTCCCTGATTTCCTGTGGACTCAAGTCGCAAACGTATGCTTTTCCATCGCGAATCAGCTTTACTGCATAGTCGTAGAGGGACTCGAAATAATCAGAAGCAAAGTAGAGGTGTTCCCCCCAATCCCATCCCAACCACTGGACATCTTCCTTTATGGAGTCAACAAATTCGACCTCTTCCTTGGTGGGATTGGTGTCGTCGAAGCGCAGATGACACCGGCCACCGTTCTCGGAAGCCACGCCGAAATTCAGGCAAATCGATTTGGCATGTCCGATGTGTAGATAACCGTTGGGTTCCGGCGGAAAGCGGGTGATTACTTGGCCGCCGTTCTTGGCTGCCCTTAAATCATTGGCCACGATGTTCCGCACAAAGTCGCTGGGGGTTCTGGCTTCGTTGGTCACTTTTCTGACGCCTCAATATTGTTTAGGTGTTGCTTGCTTAGCTGCTGTTTGTTTAGCCGTTAGTTGTCTAGTTCATGTTTGATTAGATCTTGAGAACTGATAGCCGTGAATGAATGGTCGATGACTTAAGTCTAGTCAGAGTCACCCAACCGGCTGATGGCCTGCTGGATTCGGTCTAGCACACGCTCCCGGCCCAGCACCTCCATTGTTTCAAATAAGGGAGGTGTTGCATCTCTTCCCGTGGCCGCCACTCGCAATGTACCGAAGAATTGGCGTGGGGACAATTCCAGACCCGTTGCCGCAACTCGCAACGCTGCTTCCAATGGCTCATGTTCAAAAATCTTGGCATTGGAAATCTCGGTCTGGCAAGCAGCCAATGCAGCCAATGCTGTCTGCCGGTCCATGCCCTTTTGAATCAGCCTTTGGGGATCAAAGTCCAAATCAGTCTGAAAGAAAAATTCCGACATTTCCGCAACGTCGGTCAGTAGCTTGGTTCGCTCCTGAATCAACGGCACGATTCGCAGCAAGTAATCGCGGTCCACCGGCAAACATTCTTTTGGTAGGCCATCTTCCAAAAAAGGCATGATTCGGTCCGCAAGGTCTTCCTCGGGAAGCTGCCTGATGTACATGCCGTTCATCCAGGTCAGCTTTTCGTAATCGAATATCGCTGGAGCTTTGTTGACCCGCTCAAGGCCGAAATTCTCAATCACTGTGCTGGGGGTCATGATTTCCGTGTGGTCGTCCAGAGACCAACCCACCAATTCCAAGAAATTCACCAAGGCTTCATGAAGGAACCCTTGATCACGGTAATCCAGCACAAAGGTCGCTCCGTGGCGCTTGGAAAGCTTGGAGCGGTCCGGCCCGAGAATCATCGGCAAGTGGGCGAACTGGGGTGGGCCAAAGCCCAAGGCTTGGTGCAGTTGCAGGTGCCGGGGCGTGCTGGGGAGCCACTCTTCAGCGCGCATAACATGGCTGATTTCCATCAGGTGATCGTCGGTCACCACCGCCATATGGTAGGTGGGAAAGCCGTCGGATTTGATCAGTATGAAGTCATCCAACACTTCGTTTTGCCACACCACTTCGCCGCGAATCAGGTCGCTAACCGCAGTTACGCCCGATTTTGGCACGGCGAACCTAATAACGGAACGTCCACCTTCGTCCTCTTTTCTATTGCGCTCGTCCTGGGACAGATTGCGGCATAGCCGGTCGTACCCGGTGCGCTCTTTGGAGCGTGCCTGCTCTTCCCGCATCTCCTTTAATCGTTCTTCCGTGCAATAGCAGCGGTAGGCCAACCCTCGGTCCACCAAATCATCGGCCAGCTTTTGGTAGATGTCCAGACGCTCGGACTGGAAGTAGGGTCCGAAGGGGCCGCCGACTCGGGGACCCTCGTCCCAATCGATGCCTAACCAGTCCAAGGCCGCCAAAACCGCGTCGGTGGCGCCAGGTACCAACCGGTCTTGGTCGGTATCTTCCACACGCACGATAAACTTTCCGCCGTGACGCTTGGCGAAGAGCCAATTGAACAAGGCGGTCCTGATATTGCCGATGTGGGGAAAGCCGGTTGGGCTAGGGGCAAAACGGACACGAACATTGTCTGTCCGAGTTAATTTTTCCAAAGGGATTCTCCGTGAGCTACGTTATCGGGTGGAGGCTCATTTTAACACGATTACCGATTTAACCTGGGATTTCCCGGATTATGAAAACTCAGACATCGGTTTTCGCTGAGCTAGTTGGTTGCGGTGTCCTTGAGGAGCAACAGGACATCCTCCAAGTCCTTGGGCAGCTTAGAGTGGAATTCCACTTCTTTGCCGCTTTCGGGATGGCGGAATCCCAGGTGATTTGCGTGAAGAAACTGGCGGTCTAGCATGGGAGAGGCCTTCCCGTACAGCGTGTCCCCAAAGAGCGGATGCCCTAAGTGTGCCAGATGGACCCTGATTTGGTGGGTACGGCCCGACTCCAGGTAAAGCTGCAACAAAGTATGTACGCCGATGCTCTCCAACATCTGGTAGTTGGTGCGGGACTCCCGGCCTCCAGGCTCTACGGCCATTCTTTTCCGGTTTCTGGGATCCCGGCCTATTGGAGCGTCAATCTGCCCTTTGGACTGGGCTAAAATCCCGGTGGCTAATGCCACATAGCCCTTGGTCACTTGCCGATCCTTGATTTGCGCCGATAGGGACAGATGGGCCTGGTGATTCTTGGCGACCATCATCAGCCCCGAAGTGTCTTTGTCCAACCGGTGGACGATTCCCGGTCTCATGCCGTCGCCTATCCCTTGGATGTCGGGGCAAAGAGCCAGCAGGCCGTTAACCAACGTGTGGTCCGGGTGGCCCGGACCTGGGTGCACCGAAAGCCCGGGCGGTTTGTCGATGACCACGATGTGCTCGTCCTGAAAGACCAATTCAAGTGGCATCCATTGCGGAATCAGGTCCAGAGTTCTGGGCGGTGGCACCGACACCGAAACCAAGTCGCCACGCTGAATAGATTGGGACGGTTTGCTGGAATGTCCGTTCACTAAGACTGCGCCCTGAACCACCAAGCGGTGTAGCTGGCTTCGAGTCAACCCAATGTCCAAGTCAACCAGAAACTGGTCCAAACGGGACCAAGGTTTATCTGCGCTAATTTCTTTTGCCGGGAAATCTTTTGCCGGACTATTCTTGGGCGGAGAATCTTGCGACCGAAAATCTTTGCCCGAAGCATAGTTGCCTGCTCCTTGATCCAGTGCCATAGCGGTCACTCACCCCCAGCGGGTTCGCCGGACTCTCTGGACTCGTTTGACACACTGGGCTGCGAGCTAGCTTCGGATTGTGTTTGGATACCTAATTTCGAGTCTGGGATTTTATTCGGTATCCCAGGTTCTGCTTCTATTGGCAGCGGCTCCGGTGTTTCCGATTCCGATTTTTTCAAGTCCGGGGCGGCTTTTTTCGCCCCTGACTTGGACTCATCCGAGATTAGGAACATCCAAGCGAGGAGCGCCAGACCAATCACTATAGAGGCATCAGCAACGTTGAAGATGGGCCAGGACCCCACATCCGCGAAATCGATGACGTGACCAAATCGCAACCGGTCCAGCAGGTTCCCGGCAGCCCCCCCGAGTTGCATCCCCAGACTCAACCGGAGCAGCTTCCCCGGTCTAGCTTGGCTACGGTAAATCAAGATAAGAATTCCGATGCCCACCACAGATACCACAATCAATGGGAGATTCTGGTCCCGGAACAGGCCAAAGGCGCTGCCCGTATTAAAGGTGTGGGTGATTCGGAAAAAGCCTTCCGCGGGTACCGAATCCCTAAGTTCCACGAACTCGCGCACTAGGAATTTGGTAAGTTGGTCGATTAAGAAAACGGTGGCAAAGAGTTGAAGAAGGACCAAATCTTTGTAGATGGTGCGCCGGGGGGGCGTCACAGGCCCACTGTCCTTGTTGGGCTCGCCGCCATGTTGGTCCTTAAGCTGGGTCATGAACTATTATTTCAGCGCCTCGGCAAAATACGCTACGACTGGAGGCGCCAGTTGGTCCTCAAATCCGTACCAAAAATGGTCTGCGCCAGCCACTACTACACGGCCCGGAGGATGAGGAAATGCGTCCAACGCAGCGATGTACTCTTCCGACTGAAATGCCTTGTCTTGGTCTCCAACGATGACGAATGCCGGTTGGTCCTGCTTCTTCAGTTCCGTTGCTTCCAGGCTCGTGAGGGATGGCGAGATTAGGGCAAAGGCCCTGGCGTTCTTGTGCAATTTCGGGTTGTTTAGCACTACTCCCGAGCCGAAGGAATAGCCCGCTAAGCCAAGCCTACGGGCATCCACCCCTGGCCAGGCCCTTAGAAAATCCAAAGCGCCCAACACTTCTTGTTCTTCAAATTCGCCCTTGGTGTGTTCGCCTTCGCTGTTTCCAACGCCGCGGAAGTTGAACCTTAATGTGACAAACCCTTCCTGGGCCAACGCAAAGCTCAACATCAACACGACGTTGTTGTCCATGTTGCCGCCGTACAAAGGATGGGGATGGCAGATAACCACTGCGGGCATGGAGCCGTTGTGCTCATCCGGTTGGGCCACCACACCTTCAAAGCTCAGGTCTTTGACATTAAATGACACGGCGCTCTGTCGCAATGCTCTACCTCCAATAGCTACTGGCAATAATTACCGGCACAAGTTACACGGGGTCGATACAGCAAGCCTTACTCCTATCTTAGGAGAAGGGGAGCCCCGTTTGCAAGAAGACTTCAGTTCTTTCTACGGCCGATGTCTTTTAATGTATTTCGCTGGTTGGTCCCCGTTGCCACCACAAACCCGTGTTACCGCTCCTCAGTAGTGCTGGCCCAACTATCCTGCTAGAATAGCCAATATTTTCACTCAGCTTTGGAGGCGTGGATGGCAGTCATCGATTTGCGCAGTGACACAGTAACCAAACCCACCGATGAGATGCGGCGGGCAATGGCTGAAGCCGAAGTCGGAGACGACGTTTTTGGCGAAGACCCTACCGTCAACCGGTTGCAGGAAAGGTCTGCGGAGATACTGGGCAAAGAGGCCGGTTTGCTCACCACCAGCGGCACCATGAGCAATCTGATTGCTCTGTTGACCTATTGTCACCGTGGCGACGAAGTCATTATGGGCGACCAAGCCCACATTTTCTGGAACGAATCGGCGGGGGCGGCTGCCTTGGCCGGAGCCCAATCCCGCTTGGTTCCCAATGACGACCAAGGGCGCATCAGCCCTGCCGACGTAGAGGCCGCCATCCGGCCCAAGACCAACATCCATTTCCCGCCAACGACCCTGGTCTGCTTGGAAAATACCCACAACCGTTGCAGCGGCATGGTACTGACACCGGAAGACACCAAGGGCGTGGCCGATGTGGCCCACGCCGCTGGCGCTGCCGTTCACCTGGACGGGGCCAGGATTTTCAACGCTTCCGTGGCCTTGGAAGTCCCTCCTGCCGAGTTGGTTAAAGATGTGGACGACGTTAGCTTCTGCCTGTCCAAAGGTCTTAGTTGCCCCGTGGGCTCAGTCATTGTAGGGACACAGGATTTCATTGACCAAGCCCGCAAGTGGCGCAAGATGATTGGTGGCGGCATGCGACAGGCTGGCGTGATTGCGGCAGCTGGTCTGGTGGCCATGGATACGATGATTGACCGGTTGGCCGACGACCATGCCAACGCCAAAAAACTGGCGGAAGGGTTGGCCAACATCGATGGGCTCAGCGTGGACCCGGAGCGTATTCAGACCAACATAGTGATATTTGAAGTAGACCCGGCCATGTCGACAGTACAGGAGTTCATGGCCGCACTGGACCGGGAGGGCGTCAAGGTGTCCTACCCCGGCGAGCACACCATCAGAATGGTGACCCATCGGGAGATTGATAGCAGCGAAATCGACGATGCCCTGGCCAGGATTTCCAATGTGGCCAAAGGTTTTAAGTAAGCTCTCGGTCATCTCGTGACTCTCCACGCTTTCTGAGACAAACGAGCCACCCTTTGGAGTCATTATCTAAAATGGAAGAATCACAAGACCTGAAGGGCCGGACCGAACGCACGAGAGGCCTCTTCTCAGGGCGGACCGCCACCTTGCTAGCGCTGGCTGCCCTGGCCATTTCCGTAGGCCACGTGGCATACGCAATCTGGCGTGACCATATCAATGACGGTGCAGGACTGCTGGGATGATGGGACAACCGAAGAGTTCCGCATGCCCTACTCAGGGGTAACGCAGATGGTTTTTCGTTTATGATTTCGCGTTTCATGATTTTCGGTTCAATGAAAGGGCGCAAGCAAGCGGAGCCAACCCTTATCGCTTCCGCTGTTGACGGGCCATTCTTGCCTGGAGACCGGGTCGACGTGGAGTTAACCTGGCCGGTTAACCATGACTCTATAGACATATCTTTGGAGTTGGTTTGCCGGGAGACGTTCTGGTACACCGTTAAATCCACCGGCGCTGCCTTCATTGGGCAGTTCCCCGGACACGCTGAGGAAAACCACACCGGGCTGCCATATACGGCGGCTGGCCGCCCCGGTCGGTTCAAAACATCGAGGGACTTGGTTTTTTTGACCAGCCGGGCGCACCCGCTTAACCAATCCCATCCTCAAGCCCAGACGCGAGGAATTGCCAGGTTTCAACTCCCAACAACGGCGCCTCCAAGTATCTCGGGAAACACCGCCTGCATCGAATGGCAGTTGTGGGCCCGCCCCGCGTCCACCCCATCGCGGGATGCCGTCTTATTGGGCAGTATCACCGTGCGGCCCATTTCCACAGACACAATTGGCGGCCAACATGAGCAGCATCCTTCTGTAAGTATTCCGCCTTCCTCTAATCCATTGGATTTTTCAATAACAGTGGAGAATCGCACGATGATGGCAGGCCAAACTCTCCACGGAGTTTTGCAAGCCAAAGCGCACAGCGACATCAACATAACAAAGATTCGGGCGGAATTGCAGTGCGTGGAGCAAGCCGGGGCCAAGCAATCATCCCTAATCTACGCCAAAGCTAATCTTCTGGGCCGGTCTGTGCTCTTGGCTGGTCAAGAATACCGCTGGCCTTTTCAGTTGCAGGTTCCTGACCTACTATTGCCCAGCGCCAACCTAGATGAAACGTCGGTGGTCTGGCAGGTCAAGGGCATATTGGGTCGAGCGTTTCGAACACGCTTGGAAATAGCAAAGCAGATTCAAGTGCTGACGTCCAGTTAGTCGCTCCCTCGTGTTTACATTTCCCAAAATGCGGTTCGTTAACGGGTTCGTTTACCGGTCTGATTAGTAGAAAGGCGGGGAGGATTCTCCTATGGTTTCTCGTTTGCGCTCTCCAAACGCGGATTTGTCCGTTGAACTATTTGAAGACCGACATCAATTGGGAATGCCCATCACAGGACGGGTCACTCTGATGCCCGGCGAGAGTTTTCAGATGCGGGATGGAAAGGTCGAGTTCTTCTGCACCGAAACATATTACGTCAGGGTGCGCAGGACCACGCGAATGGGCTCAGCAGAAACAAATGAACCCGCTGCCACGGTAGTCCGCCAGTATTCTCAGACCATATTTGAGGGTTCGGATATCGCCAACCTTATGCCTCAAGTAGGCAATATCAATCTCACTATACCCACTAATGCGCCTCCCACGGTGAAGGGGGTGGTTGCCAACTTGGTCTGGACTATGAAGGTTACGCTGGACGTGGCACGGGCCCGGGACATAACCAGGGAGATTGACTTGGTCGTACTCCCGGTGCCGGGTGAAAGCGCGGATAACGCACAGCAAAACCCAGAGGCGAACACGGCAGTATCCCATCTTGCCGAGTGCGACATGAATCTATCGATGGGCGCACTCCTAGTCCGAATGGGAGAGAGCTTTGAAGGGGTTTTCAGGATTTTCCCAAAATCAGGCTTCACTCCGGAGACAGCAAGAGTGGAATTGATGCGCATGCAAAAAGCGGGAACCAGCCAGATAGATGAGAGCGTTGTCCTTCTTGAGTTTGATGCGCCTGAGGCAAGCACTGGCGTTGATGGCACTGATGCCGTTGAGTTCCCATTTTCTTTGCCCGTCCCCGAGTGCCTATTAGCCACAATCACGGTACATGAAACCAGCGTCTTATGGCGGGTGAGAGGGAGCGTTAGGTTCGACAGTAGGAAGGAATTGGAAATCACTCAGATGGTGACCGTCCGGGGTTCTTCTTAAATGAGTCTGGCTTAAATGCGTCTAGAGGAAGGTCTGACGCCAGGCGCTATCCGTTACTTTCACCATGTTGTTCCGACTCTTGTTCCGACTCACGGCTGGCTCCCCACCATTTCTTGAGCCGCTCACCAATCTGTTTTTCCGCGCCTTCCTGTGACGGTTGGTAGTAGCGGCGTCCCTTCAGTGACGGGGGCAAAAACTCTTGCTCGACGAAATGGCCCTCGTAATCATGTGCGTACTTATAGCCCTCGCCGTACCCTGCCTCTTTCATCAGACCGGTAACAGCATTCCGTAGATGCAATGGAACCGGCTCATTCGTGTGCTGGCGGGCGTCTTCCAATGCTCGATTTATCGCAGCGTAGGCCGAGTTGCTCTTGGGCGAAGTGGCCAAGTAAACAGTGGCCTCCGCCAAAGGTATTCGTCCCTCCGGCATTCCCAGGAAATGCACCGCCTGCTGGGCGGCCATGGCCACCGCCAAGGCTCCTGGTTGGGCCAACCCTATGTCCTCGGCAGCCAGCACCACTAGACGCCGAGCGATAAACAGTGCGTCCTCCCCGGCGTCTATCATCCGTGCCAGCCAGTACAGAGCTCCATCGGGCGATGAGCCCCGCACCGACTTTATGAAGGCCGATATGGTGTCGTAATGCCCATCACCACCCTTGTCATACCTGGGAGAACGCCGCTGCATGGCATCGGCGACGGTATCCAAATCGACTTTTCGCCGACCGTCGTCGCCGGGGTTGGTGGCGTAGGCGGCGGTTTCCAGGGCGTTCAAAGCGGTTCTGGCATCGCCGTTGGCCATGTCGACCAGATATTTCAGGGCATCGTCTTCCAGGTTCACATTCATCTCGGCGATGCCTCTTTGGGGGTCTGCCAAGGCGCGGCCGATGATTGTTTCAACCTGTTCGGGGCTCAAGAGCTCCAGGGTGAACACCCGGGAGCGGGACAATAAGGGGCCGATAACCTCAAAGGAAGGGTTTTCCGTGGTGGCCCCAATCAGCGTAAAAGTTCCGTCCTCCACATGGGGGAGGATGACATCCTGCTGGGATTTGTTGAACCGGTGAATCTCGTCAACGAAAAGGATGGTCTTCTTCCCGTACATGCCCTGGCGCTCTTTGGCCTCGGCCACGATGCGGCGCAGGTCGGCCACGCCGGAGGTAACGGCGCTGATGGCCTCGAAGTAAGAGTCGGTTAATCCGGAAACTAGGCGGGCCAGCGTGGTTTTGCCGCTGCCGGGTGGTCCCCACAATATGAATGACGGGATTCTTTGCGCAGCGATTGCCCGGCGCAAGACTCTCTCCGGGCCGACGATATGCTCTTGGCCGACGAACTCGTCAAAGCTTTGGGGCCGCAGCCGGTCCGCCAGTGGCGCTTGTTGCCTGGCTCGACGTTCCCCTTCATGCTCGAACAAGGACTGGGAGGAGGCCATATTTAGCTCTCAGCTTTCAGTTCTCGGTGACTAACTTGGTGACTAAATAGTATACGGTAACGCTAGCGGAACTTGGGCATTACCTTCTCGGCGAAGAGTTTCATGGACTTGGTTACCGTTTCGTGAGGCAGCCGCCCACCGATGTTGAACCAGCCCGAGTATTCCTGAGCGCCGAACAATCCTTGGAAGTAGTTGATTCTGTCCACACACTCTTCCGGCGTGCCGATAACCGTGTTGTCTTGAATGACTTGCTCATAGTTCAGCTTGGCCAGCCCGGCTTGCACCAAGGCGATGCGGGGGTTCACCGCCGCTGCCCGGTTGGCGGCGGGTGACGTCATCATGACGTGCACCGATTTGATGTAGGAATTTATCGTCTCTTCCAGCACACGCTCGTTTTCGCGGCGGTTTTCGCTGACGTAAATCGGCAGAGTCACAGAGAGTTTGCCTTTATCAGGGTCGTGGCCGCCTTGGGCCAGCTTTTCCCGATATACCTTGGCTCCCTCTATGGCTGGCTCGTTTCCGGCAATCACGGGAGCTACCAATAAGTTGTAGCCCATCGAACCGACCAGTTCAAAAGTGTCCGCGCCGGTGGCAGCGACATGGATGGGAGGATGGGGCTTTTGCAGCGGTTTGGGGGCAATGCCCACGTCATGTATTTGGTAATACTCGCCCTGGAAATCCAACTCGTCTTTGGTCCAAGCCTCAACAATCAATCTGATGCATTCGTCAAACCTTTGACGGCCCTCTTCCATGGATACCCCGAAGCCTTCAAAATGGCTGGGAATGATTCCCCTACCGATGCCGAAGACAGCCCGGCCCCCTGAGATGATGTCCAGTGTGGCGATTTCCTCGGCCAAACGGATTGGATGGTGGAGGGGCATCAGGTTTACCGCCGTGCCTAACCTGATGTTCTTGGTCGTCTGCGCGATGGCTGAAGCTAGCAGAAGAGGAGACGGTGTGATGGAAAACGTGGGATGAAAATGAAGTTCGGCCAGCCAGACGCTGTCGAATCCCAAGGCATCGGCAAGCTGGGACTGGGCTATAGTATCGGCGTATCTTTGCTGGGGAGTCTGGTCTTCGTCGCAAGGTAACTGGTAAAAGACTCCAAATTCCATCCTGTAGCTCCTATTGGCAGTCAGATGTGGACGCAACCATAGCTGAATGCTCAACGCGTGGGTTACCGGAACTGAGGGATAACCTTCTCGGCAAAGAGACGCATGGATTTGGATACCTCGTCTCCGGGCACCATTCCACCGGTGTTAAACCAGCACATAAACTCGTCGGCGCCGTACATCTGCTTAATCTGCCGCAGCTTATCGGCGCACTCTTCAGGGTCTCCGATGGCGGCAAAGTCGGCGTCAACCAAATCGTAATTGAGCATATTGGCTCTCGCCATTCCTCGACCGTGGCTGGCCGCCCTGAGAGTCCCCAAGTAATTGTTTATGCTGCCTTCAAAGCCATCCAGTGCTTTCTTGCGGTTTTCCGCAACAAATATGGGGACGTTGATGTTCACTTTTCCTGTAACTTGACCATCTGATTGATTGCGCCGAAATTCCTTCAGACCAGCTTGAGCTCCTTCTATCGTGGATATCATTGGCGCTACCAACACGCTGTGGCCCATCCTGCCCACAAGGCCAAAAGTGTCGGGACTATTGGCCGCGACATAAATGGGTGGATGGGGCTTCTGCTGCGGCTTAGGCTCCACGCTCACGCCGCCTACTTGGAAGTATTTCCCTTTATGGGTGACCTCATCACTGGTCCAAGCTTTGATTATGAGGTCAACAGCCTCTTGGAAACTATCCCTTCCTTCTTCCATATCCAGGTTATAACCAAGGAAATGCCTGGGATTTGAACCTCGCCCAATCCCAAAAACAGCCCGGCCATGGGATAGCAGGTCCAAGGTGGCGGTTTCCTCGGCCAAGCGGATGGGATGGTGCAATGGCACCAGATTAACCGCCGTGCCAATCTTAATCTTCTGGGTAGCAGCGGCAATCGCTGAACCCACCATCAAGGGAGCTGGCATGATTGAGAAACGTTTGTTGAAGTGGAGTTCGGCCAACCAGACGTTGTCGAATCCCAACTCATCGGCTAGGCGGGCTTGAGCTATGGTGTCGTCGTAGCGGGCGGAAACCGACTGTTCCTCTCCGCATGGCAATTGATAAAACACGCCAAATTGCATCTAGAGGGCTCCTGTGTAGTTTTCAGCAATAGTGTTCTTCGGACAAGTTATCAAACTTTACGAGGAATAAATCCCCCTGTATCCGTCTTTTTCGAAAGGGGAAATGGATTTCTGCCTACCAGCGCTGGCTTCAACGCCTCCCCCTTTATAAAGGGGGATTGAAGGGGATTTGGCCGATAAATTAACTTTTTGATCAGGTTTAAATTTCTGCTTTAGGTTCAGTGATTTGGTTGGCGACTTCGCCTACTCACTAAAGAGGTATATTACCGTGTTTTTTCGCTGGCATGGTGTCCCGCTTGTTTTGCAACATTTCCAGAGCTTTTACGATTCGCAAGCGGGTGTCGGCCGGGTCAATCACGTCGTCCACGAAACCGTAGCTGGCGGCAACATATGGGTTGGTAAATTTTTCCTGATAGTCATCGACCAGTTCTTTGCGTTTTTTCTCGGAGTTCTTGGCCTTGGAAATCTCTTCCCGGTAGATAATATTCACCGCCCCTTCAGCGCCCATCACAGCGATTTCAGCCGAGGGCCACACCAGGTTCATGTCCGACCGCAGGTGTTTGCTACTCATGACGATGTAGGCCCCACCGTAGGCCTTGCGCGTTATCACCGCTATCTTAGGCACGGTCGCTTCGGCATAGGCGAAGATTAACTTGGCCCCATGGCGAATGATACCGCCGTACTCTTGCTCCACCCCCGGCATGAACCCAGGCACATCTACCAGGGTCACCAAGGGTATGTTGAAGCAATCGCAAAACCTTACAAAGCGGGCGGACTTGTTTGAGGCGTTGATGTCCAATACCCCAGCCAGATGCGCTGGCTGATTGGCCACGATTCCCACCGAACGGCCATCAATGCGCGCAAACCCCACGACGATGTTGGGAGCATAACTTTGATGGACTTCCAGGAACTCTTCGTCGTCGGCTAGTTTGTAAATGATGTCCCGAACGTCGTAGGCCCGATTGGCGTCGTCGGGAACCAGATACCGAAGGTCAGGGTCCGGCAATGATGAACTGTTCCGGCTAAGGACCATTGGAGTGTCTTCAATGTTGTTGGAAGGAAGGAAACTGAGCAGGTGCCGCACCTCCTCCAAGCATTCTTCTTCGCTGTCGTAAACGAATTGAGCTACGCCGCTGCGGGTAGCGTGAGTTGCCGCTCCTCCCAGTTGCTCATGGGTCACATCCTCTCCGGTTACTGCCTTGATCACGTCCGGGCCAGTGATGTACATCTGGCCCAATTCTTTAACCATGAAAATAAAATCCGTTATGGCCGGAGAGTAGACCGCCCCACCGGCCGACGGGCCCATGATAACGGAGATTTGCGGGATGACACCCGAATACATGGTGTTTTTGAGGAAGATGTCGCCATAGGCCCCCAGGCTAAGTGCCCCTTCTTGTATGCGAGCGCCGCCCGAGTCGTTGATGCCTACCACAGGACATCCTGTTTTGGCGGCCAAGTCCATAACTTTACAAATCTTTTGGCTCACCACCTCCGATAGGGAGCCTCCGAAGACTGTGAAGTCTTGAGCGAAGGCAAAGACCTGTCGACCCTCCACTTTGCCGTGGCCGGTTACCACCGCATCCCCAAGAAACTTTCGGTCGGCCAGGCCAAATTCCGTGGCACGGTGGGTTACAAACGTGTCTATCTCCTCGAAGGTACCTTCGTCCATGAGCAAAGCCAGCCGCTCTCTGGCCGTCAGTTTGCCACGGCCATGCTGCTGGTCGATTCGTTGCTGGCCTCCGCCTTTCCGAGCCTGCGATCGCAACTGTTCAAGCGATTCAAGCTTTTGGTCGATGACTCTCTTTTCAGCGGTCACTATGCTCTCCAGGAATATGGGTAATTGGTGTTGATGTGAGAAAGCAAACTAGGTGAAAGACCTTGTTGCCAGTGGCTTAGCAACAGGCCCATTACTCAATCTCGATGGTTCCTTCCGGATTCGTGACGGTGAGCTTCATCCTAGCAGACGGGTATAGCCCGTGCAAGGCAGAATGGAGTGGTAGAATTGGGCTGAGAATGACTTACGGACAGCACATATTACCAACCGATAAAGCCGGCCTCTCGCGGCTGACGGTGGCCAATTCCGAGCCCCTCGTTTGGGGGAAACGCACCTACCTCATGGGAATCATAAACCTGACCCCCGACTCGTTTTCCGGAGATGGCTTGGGCTGGGACGTTGAAGCAGCGGTGGAACAGGCCCTTCGCTTTCAAGAGGAAGGGGCGGATTTTCTCGATGTAGGAGCAGAATCCACTCGCCCCACAGCCTTGGCCATCACGGCGGAAGAGGAATTGGTCCGTTTGATGCCTGCCTTGGAAGCGATTGCCAAAAAGGTTTCTATACCCATCAGCGTCGATACCTATAAGGCCCAGGTTGCCCAACAGGCAATCCAAGCCGGAGCGGCAATTATCAATGACGTGTGGGGACTAAAGGTGGAACCGGCACTGGCCGACGTTGCAGCCCAAGCCGACGTCCCCATAATCCTTATGCACAACCAAGAAACCCGAAAGTACGGGAACCTGCTACCCGAGGTGATGGCCAGTCTCTCTAGGAGCGTCACGTTGGCGATAAATGCAGGCATCCGGGAAAGCAACATCATCCTTGACCCGGGAATCGGGTTCGGCAAAACTCCGGACCACAATCTGGAGATACTGGGGCGCTTGGGAGAATTCAAAGCGTTAGGTTACCCGCTATTGGTGGGAACATCCCGCAAATCTACGATCCGCCTCAGTTTAGAAATTGGGAATGAAGCACTAGGGCCGGATTCGCAGACCAACAACGCATCTCAAGGGTTGCTTCAAGGCACTGCGGCTACGGTGGCTTTGGCCATCGCCAGCGGCGCGGACATGGTCCGTGTCCACGACGTCAAAGAGATGTTGAGCGTGTGCAAGATGAGCGACGCTATCGTGCGGGGCTGGAGGCCTCCTAGTTGGAAGAGGTAAAAGCGTATCTGGGCTTGGGATCCAACCTGGGCTGCCGGGAAGCAAACCTAGAAGCAGCGATAGGCCAGTTAAGTCAGTCCTCCAACACTGAGCCTGGCGATACTAAGTGCGGCCAAACTCAGCCCAAGATAAAGCAAACAATAAAGATTCTGCGGGTATCTTCCATATACGAGACCACTCCATGGGGACTGGAAGACCAGCCGGTTTTCTTAAATTGCGTGCTAGAGGTGGAAACCCGCCTGACACCTTCCGCTGTGCTGGAATTGGCAAAAAGAGTGGAAGACATTTTGGGCCGTCAGCCCGGAACACGTTACGGACCCCGATTGATTGACGTAGACATTCTATTCTACGGCAAGGTGGTGGTGGAACAGCCGGACCTGCAGATTCCCCATCCCAGGTTGCACTTGAGGGCCTTTGCGTTGGTTCCCCTTGCGGAGTTGGTCCCGGAATTCATTCACCCCGACTTGAATGTCTCAGTGGCCCAATTGGCCCGTGAGGTCGATGATCGGGATGGTGTGAAGATTTGGGGGCCTCCTCCGCCGATCATCAATGCCGAGTAATCATCAACACAGCGCGATTCGCGTGGCAACGACGCTGGGGTACAAGAACCCGGTGCAAACCCGGTACATTGACGGACCGCTGACTCCCCGCCAAAGCCAGGATAGGGTGTTCGTGACTGATGGGCTTGCCGTTGGCCGCTGCCTGTTGACAATCGACTCTGACTAGCGGATATTTTATGGTGGTCAATTCTCGACAACCAGAATGATTGGTTCAAGTTTTGGCTTACAGCTTTTGGTTCATAGCTTTGATCCAATAGATGATTGGTAGCGACCGGATTACTGTGTTCAGTCGGTATACGACTAATAATCCCACTAAAAACCAAGGAGACAACAATGGCGGACAAGCAATTAACCTTTGATGAAAACGCCCGCGTGAGTTTGATGCGCGGAGTTGCCGAGCTAGCACGGGTCGTGGGCATAACCCTAGGGCCCAGCGGCCGAAACGTCCTGTTGAGCCGCATGTTCGGACTTCCCATCGTTTGCAGCGACGGCGTGACCATCGCCAAGGAAGTGGAATTGGCAGAGCCCTACGAGAACATGGGCGCCCAGTTGGTGAAAGAGGCTGCTTCCAAGACCAATGACATGGTGGGCGACGGTACCACCACGTCGGTGATTCTGACCCAAGCCATTGTCCGCGGAGGCTTCTTAAATGTAGCCGCCGGAGCCAACGGCATGGCCCTAAAATCCGGTATCGAGCAGGCAGTGGAAGCGGTAGGTGAAGAACTGAAGAAAATGGCGATTCCCGTGGAAAACCGGGATCAAATCGCCCGGGTGGCCGCCCTGTCGGCCCACGAAGAAGCCATCGCCGAATTGATAGCCGATGCCATGGATAAAGTCGGTAGGGACGGCGTCATCACCATTGAAGAGTCCAAGGCATTGGAGGATGAGTTGGAGGTGGTGGAAGGCGTACGCCTTGACCGGGGATACCTCTCGCCCCACTTTGTCACGGACACGCAGCGCATGGAAGTAATTCTGGAAGAGCCCCATTTTCTGATTACCGATCAGAAAATCAGCTCTCCGAATGACTTGGTCCCGTTGATGGAGAAAATTATCGAAGCAGGCCGCAAGCCTTTGGTGATAATCGCCGAAGACGTGGATGGAGAGGCTCTCGCCACCCTGGTAATCAACAAGGTCCGAGGCACGTTGGACTGCGTGGCCATCAAGGCTCCGGGTTTTGGAGACAGGAGAAAGGCCTTGCTGGAGGACATGTCCATCGTGACCGGTGGTCAGGTCATAAGCGCAGATGTTGGGCTCACATTGGAAGGAGCCGAGTTGTCCCATTTGGGCTCAGCCCGTCGGGTAGTCATCCAGAAAGACGACTCAATCATCGTTGATGGCCACGGCTCTGAAAACGCCATCAAAGATCGTGTGAACCAACTGCGGGTCCAGATCGAAGAAACAACCTCGGATTATGACCGAGAGAAATTGGAAGAGCGCAGAGCTTCCTTGGTCGGCGGCGTCGCTGTAGTCAAAGTAGGCGGCACTACCGAACCCGAAGTTAACGAGCGCAAGTCCCGCACCGAAGACGCCCTTTCCGCCACCAGAGCGGCGGTGGAAGAAGGCATCGTCCCAGGAGGCGGCGTGGCAATAATACGGGCTGGCTTGGTCTTGGATGACCTGGAAAAGCGGCTCGAAGGTGAGGAAGCCTTGGGCGTGCGATTGGTCAAAGAGGCTTTGTCTGCGCCGCTGATGCTAATCGCCCAAAACGCCGGACACTCGGGAGAGGTTGTGCTGGAGAACGTCCGCACCGGTGAAGGTGACTGGGGCTTCGACGCCGAATTAGGCGAGTACTGCCACCTCATTGAGCGGGGAATCGTTGATCCAGTTAAAGTCACACGTTCGGCGCTGTCCAATGCTGGCAGCATCGCCGGTATGATGATTACAACCCAGGCAATCATCACCGAGATTCCCGAGGACAAGCCGCTGCCCCAGGACATGCAGGACTTTATGCACGACTA
>DCAE01000109.1:300523-387541 GCA_002311385.1 Dehalococcoidia bacterium UBA1141
ATGCACGACTAGAGTAATGCACGACTAATGTAGCTCATTAGCCTCTGCCTAATCACCGATGGAAACCAATCTTTAGGGTCTGAGGCGAAACAAGAATCGGAATTGGCATTTAAAGCCCGGCCCGGTGGTCCAACGGCGGTTGCCGGAGGCCCCACGGGCCGGGCTTTTTGAAAGCGCAGGGAGTCTAGATGAACGGCAACCCTTTGGACCGGGAGTCCATCGGCAGGCTCATCCACGATAATCCTCCCTTGGTGGAGGACTTCCCCTCTTTGGAACAGCAACTGCAACCCAACGGCTTCGACCTTTCTCTGAAGCAAGTCAGCGCTCTGGTCTCTCCCGGCAGCATCGGATCCGACACTGCCGACAGAGAGTTATCGGAACTGGAAAACCTGGAGTTCGAGCCGGACGGCTGGCTGCGACTCAACCCAGGCGCATACTTGATAACATTCAATGAGGTAGTGAACCTGCCCTTGGACCTTATGGCCTTGGGACGCCCTCGTTCCAGCCTATTGCGTAGCGGTGTCAGCGTCCACACTGCAGTCTGGGACTCCGGGTACCGAGGCCGCTCCCAATCGTTGCTGGTTGTTTACCATCCCGGTGGGTACCGCGTGCAGAGGGACGCCAGGCTGATGCAGTTGGTATTTTTCCAGCTATCCGGGGCAGTTAGCCAAGGCTACCAAGGCCGGTTCCAAAGCGAGAACATTGGCTGAATCTATACCAGAACGTGTCGCTGCTGTAGCCGGTGCAAGGGTATCGGCAAGCACATCGTCGGATCGAGTTAAATCGGTCATAACCGACTACGCCCTGGAAATGGGCTTTGATTTGGTGCGGGTGACTTCGGCCCAAGAGTTCAACGAGGACCGCAATGTCGCCCTGAAGCGCATCGACGATGGCCTGATGGATGGCCTTCCATGGTTCAATGAGTCCCGAGTACTTCGCGGGACCTCACCCCAAGAATTGCTCCCCGGTGCTCGCTCGATAATTTGCTTGGCCTTAAATTACCTGGAAGAAGGACAGGATTTTGGCAAATCCACCAACCCAACGGGGAAGGTGGCCCGATACGCATGGGGCAGGGACTATCACAAGCTGATAAAGAAGCGCATGCGGGCTTACGTGGAAGGTCTCCGCATAAAACTGGGGAATGAGTTTGCTGCCCGCTGGTACGTGGACGACGGGCCCATGATGGACCGGGCAGCCGCCAGCAGGTCCGGATTGGGCTGGTTCGGGAAAAACACGAATATCCTTACCCCCACCCTTGGCTCATGGGTCTTCTTGGGACAGGTAGTCACCGACCTGGAGTTAGAGCCAGACCAACCGTTGAAAAAGACTTGCGGTAGTTGCGTGCGCTGCATCGACGCATGTCCAACCGGGGCGATTATTGCACCCTACGTGATTGACAATGCCCTGTGCATCTCCCATCTCACCATTGAGAACCGGGGCGAGATTCCCTTGGCCCTGCGTCCTCAGATTGGCGACTGGATTTTTGGATGCGACATCTGTCAGGACGTTTGCCCGGTGAACCATAAAGCTCCTCCCTCACCTACGCTATGGTATAAAGACCAAGTCCGCCAAGACCAAAGGGAAGGCATGGAGGTTCCGGAGCCACATGGAGAACAGCAAGGCTTCGCAGTGGAGCAGGTGTCAAATCCGGCGAATCAAGAGCGAATCACAACATTGGATTTGATTGATCTACTGGAAATGACTGAGGAGACCTACCGACTGCGGTTCCGGGGCACCCCAATCCTCAGGGCCAAAAGGGTCGGGCTGCAGAGGAACGCCTGCGTCGCCTTGGGCAATAAGAGCGACACTGTTGCTGTTCCCGCACTGCGCCAAGCGTTGGTCGTTGGCGAACCCTTGGTGCGGGGCCACGCTGCTTGGGCATTGGGCAGAATCGGCGGCACAGAGGTCTGGGATGCGCTGAACCAAGCTCAAGACAATGAAGGGGACGAAGGCGTCTTGGCAGAGATTGGACAGGCCCTAACGGGCTTTAATCTAAACAACCGATGAAATGGCCTCAATCCAGAGCAAGAACGCACCTGACGCTCTCCGGCAGAGGCGGTGGCTAGGAAGCTGGTGTTGAGTTGCTTCGGTTTGGCGCTACGTTCGCCTGAGGCGGTGCTGGCGCGACTCTAGTTGGTCCTCGCTTTCTTCTGCGGCGGGGCGAATCTTGAGGCGGGGCTAACGTCCCTCTCTTGTGGTCCTTGCCAAACTTGAGCTTCTTCATCTCCTCTTCAATAAGTAAGAAATCGCTCTTGGGCAAGAGGTGCAAGTTCCCTTGGAACGCCATGTACCAGTTCTCCGGAGCCCAACGCTTGACGTAGTCCAAACGAGGAGCAAGAAGGTTGGCGTCTATGTACTGGTGGTCGTCAAGGACGACTTCGGGCTTTATCTTGATTTGATAAGGCCACTCGGCGCGACCTTCTTTCTCCCAAACCTCTTCAGCCTCCTCAAAATAGGAAGATGTGGCAGTTGCAGTTGCAGTGAAGTACCGGTCAACGGACACATAGAAGAGCACTCGATCACCGTTCTCGATCCGCTGAATCTTGCGCCGGTGTTGAGACTTCAACCCCTGTTTGGTGAACCCCAGCTTCTCCGTAATCCGGAAATTGTTGGGGTTGCTGATAATCATCCAAAAATTGTGGGCCATTCCTACCTCTGATGCGATTCAGCCAGGCGATTGGCCGTAGATTAACTCGGATTAATTCGCATCTACATCATCACGAAAACTGATTATAACTATTGTAACACTTGTATATCGCCGGGAAAGAGTGATTTTTTCAATAATTCTCAACCAAAAGTATCATAACCAAATCAATTCTCGCTTGCCGAAAACGTGCCTGATTCAGCTTGTCTGGCCTACGGAAATTGGTGTAACATCATGCTAGCTTGAACTGCAAACGGCCAATCACCCGGTTATCAGCCGAGACTCGGTTATCAGCCAAGATCCGGTTGTCTGTAAGAAATTAGGGAGGAAACAACCATGGCATCCAGCGCCTCCAAAGAACGTGATATTGCGATCGTCGGTGTGGCCGAGTCGGACGAGATGGGCACCGTCCCCAACAAGTCCTCCTTGCAGCATCACGGCGAAGCGGCACACAATGCCTTGGAAGACGCCGGTCTGTCAAAGAACGACGTAGATGGGCTGTTCACCGCCGGTTTTTCCACCTTGGCCACCGCCGAGTACTTGGGCATTCATCCCGAGTTCACCGATAACACATCGGTTGGCGGCTCCTCATTCGTGATACACGTTGCCCATGCCATAGCGGCCATCCGGGCGGGATATTGCGAAGTGGCCTTGATTACCCATGGCCAAGCAGGCCGTTCCACCAGGGGCCGGGTCCCAATCGACCCCAATCTACCTGCCTCCCAGTATGAGTTCCCTTATGGCCTAATCGGGCCTCCGGTAAATTATTCCATGGCTTGCGCCCGGTACATGCACGAGTACGGTGAGGACCGCACTCGCCTAGCTCTAGCCGAGATTGCGGTTTCGACCCGGAAATGGGCCAACCTGAACCCAAAAGCGGTAATGTATGAAATCCCTATGAGTTTCGACGAATACCATGATTCCCGCTGGGTTTCATGGCCATTTCACCTGCCGGATTGCTGCTTGGTGACCGACTCAGGGGCAGCCATCATTGTGACCACCGCCGAGCGGGCCAAGTCCTGCCGCAAGCAACCGGTTTGGGTGTTGGGCGCCAGCGAAGGCCACGACCACAACATCATAAGCCAGATGACCAACCTCACTTCGTCAATCTCCAGGGAGACCGGGCCGAAGGCTCTGGCGCGGGCCGGGGTTAGCCACGACGACATTGACCTGACCATGATTTACGACTCGTTCACCTACACCACTTTGGTCACTCTGGAAGGTCTCGGCTTTTGTAAACCTGGGGAGGGCGCCGACTTTGTGGCAGGCCAACGCACTGCACCTGGTGGCGATTTCCCCCTGAACACCAATGGAGGCGGTCTGTCTTATACCCACCCGGGAATGTATGGCAGCTTCTTGTTGGTGGAGGCGGCGCGGCAACTACGTGGCGAGGCCGGTGACCGGCAGGTGCACCGCAAAGGCACCAGCGACCTCCCACCCAGGATTTCGCTAGTCAACGGCACTGGAGGCTCCCTGTCATCCACCGGGACTGTGGTACTGGCGACCGACTAACCTAGATTTCGTCAATATTGATGTGTTCGGAATCAGGAGTTGAATTCCTCGGCTCCTGACTCCGAGCCCTTCCCCACAGCTCCGTCCGCTGTCCACTCTCCTTGGTTTTGCTTCAAAACTGTCATTCTGAAAAGCGAAGCGACGAAGAATCCCCTGATCCAACCCGCAAGCAATGATTATGTTTGTACCCTTGGCCATTCGCTGCGCTCAAAATATCAATGATGGGTGTCTTTTGGGGCACAGATGGTTGTCTGTTGGGGCGAAATTTTCACTTAGCCCCACCCATGGACTATTAATTGCGGCCTCGAACTCTTGCGACATCCAAGTTCACTGACATTAACCGCTCGTTCTCCATGCACCGCTGACTTAAAGTACATTTACCTCTTTTGTTTTATTTAATGCAGTTTTGAGTTTTTGATTCGGTCAGTTGGGAAAACGCATAAAACGCCTATTTTTGTTTATGTTGCCTAGCAAGGGATTGATTATTGTTGTGCTAGACTCCGTTCGTCACAAATGCTGGGATGGGGATTTTATCAACCATTCCACCTTTTTACGCAGAATGCGAAAGGATACGGTATATGGATCAAGCAATTAGTTCATTCTTACAGCATCTTATTGTCGAAAAGGGTTTCTCGAACAACACATCCCAGGCCTATCGCAACGACCTTTCCCAATTTTGGAACTTCTTACAAGAACGCCAGAACGGCAACGGGAATAGTAACGGTAATGGCAACGGCCATTATCATTGGGAACTGGTTGACCTGAATACCCTGAACGAGTACATCGTCGACCTGAGGGGCCCCAAGGGATACCGGGACACCACCACCGCTCGCAAGGTTGCTGCGATTCGTTCATTCTTCGGATTCTTATTTGAGAACGGGTCCATCAACGCCGACCCCACCGAGTCCTTGGGCTCTCCTCGAGTAGGCCGGTCCCTTCCCAAGTACTTGACCAAAGAGGAAGTCTCCTCATTGCTAACCACTGCCTACGCAACCGGCGGCAACGAAGCACAACGCGACGCCACGATTCTCGAAATGCTCTACGCCACCGGACTTCGTGTCGGGGAATTGGTTTCCCTGAACGTCATGGACATCGATTTCGAGGAGTCCTATATCCGGTGTTGGGGCAAGGGATCCAAAGAACGTGTAGTTTACGTCTACCCCAAAGCCATTCGGGAATTGAAAAACTATTTGACGCAGGCACGGGTAGCGCTAATAGGCTCTCGGCGGGCCGAAACGGCCTTGTTTGTGAACCACCGGGGTGAGCGATTGACCCGCCAATGGGTCTGGAACATCATGAAGAACTACGGCGAAAAGGCGGGCATCCAGCAACGCATCACGCCCCACACGTTGCGTCATAGCTTCGCCACTCACCTGCTTCAGAACGGCGCATCCCTGCGCCATGTTCAAGAGCTGTTGGGTCACTCAAGTATTTCCACCACCCAGGTGTACACCCACGTGACGGGGACTCAATTGCACGAAGAGTTCGAGAAGAGTCATCCCCGCGCTTAATTGGTGCGCCTGACATGTATTGGAGCTAGCTTTAGGGCTAGGCAAGGAGGGAACACGGCTAAGGTTAAATTAAACCTCAGCCGTGTTTTTTATCAGAGCCTCCCTTTGGTTCTCACGGGGTTAATGCTTACAAGCGCTCGATAGTATTACTTGTGCCGCAACAATGCCTGAGGGCTGTCTTGTTGTAGCTTTAGCCGAGGACCGAAATTCCTGGCAACACCATGCCTACACGCTGCCTTTTTCCGGCGAGAACTGCTATAGTTAGTCTGTCCACAGTGTAGACCGTGTGACCATTCGGCCTCCCGCCGATGCCATCCCCATCCCTCTTTAGGAGGTAACCAATGCCAGGAAAAGCCCGCCGAGTAGCCTCACGCCAGGCCCAACTCGGTCGTCGCAGAAAACGCCAGCAGAGCAGGCCCGAAGATAGCCAATCTGCTGTGGCCGAAACCGAGGGTGCGGTCAGCGCGGATTCGCAGGGGGCAGCCGGCCTTCCCGCCATGCCAGAAGCTCCTGAACCGTTGAGCACTGAGTCCACAGAGACAGAAACAGACGCCGCTGTATTGCCCGTTGCGGAGTTACCAGTCGCAGACTCTCCAGAAGCACCTGCTCCCGCTCAACGTGCACCCGATCGCCCAGCCCGGCCTCGCCGACTCAGTCCCGTGGCAGCGGCCAGAGCAGCGGACGGCGAAATGGTCCCGACCCGAGGCGGTGTTAGGGGAAGAAGAGACCGGCTAATCGCCCAGGTTAACATCGGCGCCGAGATAAGGCGCATACTCGCCATGTCGGGCACCGTGCTGGCCATAATCATAGTTCTGGGAATCGTTCTTTAATCAATCTGCTTAATTTAGTGAAATAACGGACCATGGCACTGCCCCTCATCGAACAGCGGTTGCAGCTTACCCCTGAGCGCCCCGGCGTTTATATGATGAAGGACGTTCGCGGCACTATCTTGTACGTGGGCAAAGCCAGCGTACTGCGTAACCGCGTCCGCACCTACTTCGGCTCACCAAACGGTCAACTCCCCAAGATTCAAAGGATGATGGGCCTAGTCCACGACTTCGAGTACATCGTCACCGACTCGGAGGCCGAGGCTCTGATCCTGGAAAACACCCTAATCAAGCGTTACCGGCCTCGTTATAACGCACGCCTGAAAGACGACAAGACCTATCCTTTCTTGAAGATTGACCTCACAGAAGAATTCCCCCGGGTTCAAATAACCCGCAAAGTAGCAAAAGACGGTGCCCGGTACTTCGGTCCCTTCGCCACCGCCGGTTCGGTGCGCAAGACTATGGACTTGGTCAAACGTCTATTCCCATATCGGTCCTGCACCAAGAAAATCACCGGCACAGACCCCCGGCCATGCCTGGAATACTACATCAACCGGTGTATTGCGCCGTGCTCCGGCCACGCCAGTTCGGAAGAATACGCGAAGGTCATCGAGCAGGTGATCCTGTTCATGGAAGGGGATACCGAAGCCGTCACCAGCGACCTGCGGACGAACATGGATCAGGCTGCGGAAAAGTTAGAGTTTGAACGCGCCGCTGTCTTGCGAGACCGTATACGTAGCGTGGAGAAGGTTGCGGAAGAACAACGCATTAAGGTCGACTCAAACCCCATCGCCGACATGGATTTGTTAGCGGTGACCCAAGGCACCAACGAGTCTTGGGTAGAAGTTTTCTTCGTCCGGCATAACAAACTCATCGGCCGAGACCATTTTTTCATGGAAGGGACTCAAGACGACTCCCCAGGCTTGGTACTGGGCCAGTTCATCAAGCAGTACTACGGTGATGCGCCGGTAATCCCGCCGCATATCTTGGTGCAACACCCATTGGAAGACGCTGAACTGATAAACGACTGGCTGAGAGAACTCCGGAAAGGAGCGGTCCGCCTGTTCCGCCCACAGCGGGGAGTGCATAAGCAATTGATGGATGTGGTGGCCGAAAACGCCGTCCAAGGGTTGGCCCAGCATCAAATCAAATGGTTGAACAATGTGGATGCGCTCAACACAGCCATGTCTGAATTGGAAGAAGAGCTCAGCCTGCCCGCCTCTCCGTACCGCATGGAGTGTTACGACATCTCCCACATTCAAGGGACTAACACCGTGGCAAGTATGGTGGTCTTTGAGGATGGGAAACCCAAGACGGCTCACTACCGCCGGTTCAAGATTAAGACAGTCGAAGGGGTGGACGATTTCGAGAGCATGCGGGAAGTGCTGCGCCGCCGCTTCAAGCGACTAGCTCAAATACGGGCCTCTCAAAACCGAGCATCCAAACAGCAGGATGAATCTCAAGCACCGCCTGAATCACGGCCCGAATCACAGCCCGAATCACAGCCTGAGTCACAGCCTGAGTCAAAAGAAAGCGAGATGGACACTTGGGGCATCTTGCCCGATTTGGTCCTCATTGACGGTGGGAAAGGGCAGCTTTCCGCAGCCTTAGAAGTCCTGTTGGAGTTGGGGATGGACGACATCCCGTTGGCGTCTTTGGCCAAAGAGAACGAATGGCTTTATGTCCCCCACACTCCCGAGCCGATAATCCTGCCCAGAGACTCTCAGGGACTGTATTTGGTCCAACGTATGCGCGATGAAGCCCACCGCTTTGCTATAACATTCCACCGTAACCTGCGCAGCAAGAGCAGCCTGAGTTCGCCCATGGACATGGTGACCGGGATAGGCCCCAAACGAAAACGCATGCTGATGCGCCGTTTCGGCACCCTGCAAGGCATCAAGCAAGCCTCAGTGGACGACCTCGCCGCCGTCCCGGGCATGACCCGTTCCCTGGCCATGCGCCTCAAGCAAACTATTTAGTCCCCACCAGCCCCTGGGCCCCAATTTTTGCCACCGGTTGCTAACCAATTACCCTCTGCAATTACAATTGCGGAGTATGAATACACGCACGCTGAAAACAATCCTCCTGACTGGATAGGCTACCCTTGATGCACCAGTTGCGGGCGTTTTTTCAAAAACGAAAATCCATGCGACAACGGCGGTCAATTTTGGGGCAAGGTTGATAATAGGTAACTCGTGGAGTACCATGCCGTATGTTCTCCTGTGTCCACTCTTTAAACGGGAACGGTGTATCGCATGGTCAAGGTATCCATAACCCTCCCCAACACCGCCCAGATAACACTTGAGTCTGAAGAATCAGAGGTTATCCAGCAGGTAATTTCAATGGCCCTGCGGGATTTGCCGCTGGAATTAATGCATTCCAGCGTCGGCGCCAATTCGGTAACCGGTCATGAAGATGAGCCACAAAGTAGCGGCAATACAACAAATCAGGATGGCGCTCAGCCTGATTTAAATGTAGTTGAACAAGCCCGCGCCGGAACCGTTGGGGTTGCTGGGCCGGCGCCGTCCAGCCCACCGATTGAAACCGGGATACCCGAAGCAACGGCGTCAAATGCAACTGGGTTAGCCAGCGGCCCGGCAGCTGCAATCCCCGGTCAAGCTCGCAGCAACCGGAGCGCTACACCCAACCCGCCGCAAACTCGCCGCGAGACGACCGCTCCAGGAGTTGGGAGTTCCGGCGCTGACGAGACACCGGCAGCTAGACGGGTTGCATCAACGGCGTCCGAGAAGCGGTTCGCCCGTTTTTGCGCCAACGCAGCGCCCCTGGGAGACATGCGCAAAGCGGTGGTTGCCGCCGATGGCGCAAAGCTGTTTTTAGATATGGCCAGCGTGGACGCAACAGACCTAGCCGGGCTTTTCGACCTAGCCGGTTGGCGCATTCCCCATAATTTCATCCAGACCCTGCGCAATGCCGCTCGGGACAAATACCGTTGGCTGGAAAGGGTTCCGGGGCGTTCTGGCCGATACACAGCAACCGAACTGGGCCGCACGGTGACTTCGTCCGATTAGGCGGTTTGCCGCCCGGATGGCATTGACCGGGCTCCTTACGTGAACAATTGCGCTTTGTCAGATTTGGTTGTAAAATGGTTGCATATCAGAACCATTTTGCAACCGCACGGATAATAACATGTCCAGCTTGACCGTGAAAAACGTCCCCGAGGAGATGCTAATTCTCCTTCGAGAAAGGGCGAAACGCCATCACCGCTCACTGCAAGGGGAGTTGATGCTCATCATGGAGGAAGCAATAGCCCCCGCTCAACGATCCCTTGAACAAACTCAGAATCATTTAGCGAAACTAGGCCTGAGCACCGGTGATGATTCCACCGCGTGGGTTCGTGAACTCCGTGACCCTGGCTAAAGTGGTGGATGCCAGCGTATTGGGGGCTTTGGTTTTCAGCGAGCCTCGGGCTGGTGAAGCGGCAGCTCTCCTAGAGGGCGCCGAGCTATATGCGCCCAAGCTGATGGCTTATGAGCTCACCCACATCGCTCAGAAAAAATCCGCTCAATTTCCGGCCCACATCAACGCTATCCAGGAAGCGCTAGAAATCGCCTTGCTGATGGACATTCGGTGGTTGGACGTAAGCCATATGGCGGTCCTGCGAGTGGCGCTGGAGACAGGATTAACCACCCATGATGCCAGCTATCTTTATCTATCTCGCCTATTGGGAGCGGATTTAGCAACTTTCGATGATAAATTAGGCCGAGTGGGCTAGCAATTACAATCCCCTACAAGCTAATACTAGGCATCCCTGTTCTGTGATTTATCCCCGATTTGCCATCAGAAGTGGTAGCATTTTATAGGCGGGTTTTTTCTGGAGTCTCGGCAATTATTTTGGTTTCGCAGACCCACCATGCCGAGCCGCGCTAGCGGCTAAATTGCCGCTTTGGCATAAGCTCCAGCTGCCCCACCCTTAATTTTCAATTTTCTCTAAATTGCTAAGAGCATCAAGTTTAAGAACGAGGACCCGAGCTATATGGAAATCATCAAACAAGCGCCGCTACGAGCCATGGCCGTCACCCCTCATCCTGACGATTGCGAAGGGGGCTGCGGCGGCACCCTGTCCAAGTGGATTCAGGAATCTGGCACCGCAGGGGTGGTTGTCCTTTGCACCAACGGGGACAAAGGGACCGGAGACAGGGAGATGGAACCTGCGGAATTGGCAGCCATCAGGGAGCGGGAGCAACAGGAAGCGGCCGACGTAATGGGAGCTAACGATGTGGTATTTCTTTCCCATCCCGATGGCGGCCTTGAAGACAGCATGTTGTTTCGCAGCCAATTGGTGCGGGAAATACGGCGTCATAAGCCGGATGTGATTCTCTGTATCGACCCCTACCGCAGCATCAGCCACACTCACCGGGACCACCGAATGAGCGGGCAGGTGGCCATTGACGCCGCATTTACCTATGCCTGGAACCCGCAGCATTTCCCGGACCAGATTACCCAAGAGGGCCTTGAGCCCCACATGGTCAAGGAAGCCTACCTTTGGGGAAGTGAGACGCCCGATGTTTTCGTGGATATCACAGATTTTCTGGACACCAAAGCGGAGTCCCTAAGCCGCCATGCTAGCCAGATGTCCGCCGACCCGGTGGCCAGGGCTAAGAGAATCCGAAGTTGGGCAGCCGAAACCGGAGAGAAGGCGGGGCTGACCCACGCCGAGGGTTTTCGGCGAATCCAATTCAATTTGGAGTCCGTGATAATGCGGACCTAGCTTCATCTATTTGGGTCACCGCCATTTGGGTCAGCCGCCATTTGGGTCACCCGCCGTTTGGGTCACTGGCCTTGCTGTGGATGGGAAACTCGGCGCCGTCCTGGGTAAACAGAACTCCTTGAGCCCGCATCATTGATGTGGTGTTGCTCCTAGAAATGGCCCGCAACACGTTGGAAACTATCCCCGTGTTTTTCCGTACCGGCTTTTTTGGCGCTTCCACCACTGCCCTCGGCGTATCGTTCAACAATCCCCACAGGGGAGGAAGGGAACGGCGGTTGACAACGTGCCTTGGGGCAATGATGTAGTGGTAGTCGGCAATACCCATGAACCGATCATCGTGGAACTTTATGCTGAATGCCGCCACTCGGTCTTTGTGGGCTCTTTCCTTCCACACCATTCGCCGGTATCCAACCAGAGCCTGCCGGTAAGCATCAACCTCACGCCAGGCTTCGGGGCACACTTTCTTGGCGAATGCCGCTGCCTGTACCAAGGTGTCCTTGGCCAGGCCGGTTCGGGCTACGTATTCCCGCCGCTGCGACATCAGGGCTGCCAAGTCTCTCTTGGTATGATCGTCCCTAGCAAAGTCGGAGCGAGATGCCTTCACTTCCACGACGTAGACGGTGTTGCCTGGCCCAACGGCAGCCAGGTCCACCACTCGGCCACCGGGCCCTTCCAGTCGCACTTCCACACCGATGTTCCGGCAGGAAGCCACCGTATACAGCCACTCCCAGGCAGCCCACTTTAGCCGGTAAGTCTCCTCGGATTCATTGTCCCGTTTGAACGGCCTAGATGTCTGCTGAATTTCCGGCGCGCGCACCTCTATCGGCCCCTGCATCCGCATATAAGATTCTTGAATCTGGCGAATAATCTTGCGAATTTGAGCCTCTTCGGGCGTTGACGATGTATGCACCGCGAAATTTACCTCGTCCAGCAGATCCCCGTAGCGCTGGATGAATTTGCTAGCAATCTCGTCGTACTCGCCGCTGACGGAAAAGGCGTCTAGCATATCATCACTGACCAACTCGGCCATCTCCGACCATTCTCCCTTCAGGGACATCTGGTGGAGTTGCTGCCCAATCTCCTCAAAGCCGTGGCATTCCAGTACCGGAAAGTAGGTCCTTGTGGAGGCGTAAAACGCGATTCTGCGCCGGACCTCGGCTTGGGCTTCGCGGATGCTCGAGGCATTGGGACCGGTGATGATAAATCCACCGCCGCTGATATCCATATCGCTGGGGTCTTTGCCCGCTTTGATGGCCCCTAGGTTTAAACCGGGCTTCACCACTTGCTTGATGTATTCCGCCGACGTCAGGCTATGGAGCATCAGCCCGTCGCTGACTCTTCCCCGGCCACCCGGCAGTTGTAGGCGTTAACGGCGGCGGTGGAAACGCTGGGGACCGGGTACCGACTGGGTCCCGGGTTGAAAAAAGGTGTCATCAGGGAAAACTGATAATGCCGGCCCTGGTAGTCCAAATCGGCGCCGTTTTCCCAGCAGTCCCAAATGTGCCGTAACGCTTGAACGTACTCTCTCAGCCTGGGACCCGGAGATTCCCACGAGGTCGAAAAGCGGCGTTGGATGTGTCCCTTGACCTGCGTTCCCAACCCCAATCGGAACCGTCCCTTGGAAAGGTCTTGCAGGTCCCGGCTGGTGTGAGCAACAATCATAGGTGACCGGGGAAAAGCTATGGCCACCCTGGTTTCCAGGGTGACGCGGGATGTTGAAGTGGCCGCGATTGCCAAGGGCAGAAAGGGGTCTTGGCTGGTTTCGTTGCTGGAGATGCCATCGTAGCCCATAGACTCAGCCCACGCCGCCTCGGACGCAACCGCGCCCAGGTCATTCGAACCCAATCGATAGAATACGCGCATTCCGGGCCTCCCAAACGACATACATTTCTGGGTATTCTAGCGTCCTTTGAGGATTCCGGCAGCCCGTAGAAGACAGTAATTTCCCTGGCTCAGGAGAGTCGCAGCAACGGTATGTGGATACTCGGGGGAGAGATTACCGGTTATGAGCAAGAACCGGCAGGATAAATCGGTACAGTCTCGCCGGGTCTGCGGCGTCTGGCATATCTAGCTCAACATCGTGAGCTGCCAATAGGGTGCGGCAAACAGACAACCGGAGTGCGTCGTCCAATTGATCTTGTGGGGAATCAACACCATCACGGTAGGCAACCCCTCCGGCTAGAACATCAATGCCTCTTTGGCCAATCACTTGTGGAGTAACCCTCACCGATATCTCAATCCCACCCTCACTGCTGATAGCATTTAAGAGCAAATCAGAATCTTGAGGGGATGAGCCAGCAGCGCACTTAAGCAAATAGACTAATACCTGGGTCATCCGGGTCTGGTCCACCAACACGAAGGACTGGCCGCCGGGTGGCAGAAACCGGACAACCTTATTCCAACTTTCCGAGGTTATCAACTGCGCTTCCGCCAGACGTAACAGTGTCTCGACCGTGGTCACCGATCGGTCTAGCCGCAGTTCCGCCCGGGGAGCTTCCACAGTATCCAGCAGGTCATCAATGACGCGGTTTAACCGGTCGGCCTCGCGGTCGATAGTCTCCAGAAATTCTTTGAATACCTCTTTCGGCCATGATATGTCGGGTTGCAGCAACGAACTGCTATATCCCTTGATTGAACTAAGAGGCGTGCGGAGCGCATGTGCTAGATCAGCCATAGATTCCCGAACCTGGGACCCACTTTACTGTGACCGTCGGTCGTTTTCAACTGCAACCGACATGTGCGCAGCCAACATATTAAGGGCGTTTAGGTCGTTTTCGTTAAATGGAGTTCTCGAATTTCTAGACAATGCCAGCGTTCCAATATGCTCGCCAGCAAAATGGAGCGGGGCGTTGATAATCACGGTGGACTCCCTCTGCCGTGGATTACCGGCGGACTGGGTGTTGGCCCCAAACCGACAGCTATGGATGTCATATCCGTTGCGGTTCAACCAAGTCACTGTGGCGGAATCGAATTGGATCGATGCTTGAGCGGCCCTAGCAAAAGGATCAAGCATGTCATCAATCTTATTACCGACGGCCACTATATCGCTGAGTTCACGGCTCCCTAGCTGAGCATTTAGCGGCGATGGCTGATCACCCCGTGCCTGACTAATCACAGGGTCAAGGATTGCCGGGTTTAACAAATCCACCACCCGGCATATCAGGCTCTCATCGGCCCGCCCAAAGGCCTTGGGATAAAGGTTTCTCACCACAGCGGCCCCAAAAACTTCGCCATCTTTGACCAATGGCGCAACGATTACGGACCTAAATTCAGGCGCACCGGAAAGCTCCGGCCAGATGTCACCGGACAGTTCCAGCAGATCATCCACGATCTGGCATTTGGGATCGGACATCAAGCGTTCACAACCAGTTCCGGACAAGGGGCGCGGCGCATTCACCGGCAGTGTCTGACCCTCACCATCTGACTGAAAACCGGACTCCAATAGACCGGTCTCCGGGTGCACGAGAAATATGGTCAACCGATCAAATACCACCAAACCTTTAATCTCGTCTACAATCCATTGATAGGCTTCCTTTATAACAAATCCCTTCACCGAACCCTCGGCTATTGGGCTGGTGATACGGCTGAGGGCTTTCGCTTCGAGATCGGACCGTTCCAGACGCTGACGCAAACTGCATTCCTCCAGCCGGCCAGCCAGTAATTGGACTGCATCATGAAACAGGCCAAGATCCAGTGGACCAGCGTTCTCGGGCACTCTAATCAGGACAGCGCCCATAGTCCCGGAGCTTCCGGCAAGGGTTAAGTAGGAAGAATCTATTTCCCGGAGCCCAACTAAGTTGGCTGCTTCCACTGAATATTGCTGGTTTCCGGCTTTTGTTTCTGGCGACTGCCAAGAAACCACTACCCTACTAGTGGTGGCGCCATCGTCCAGCAATACCACTGCCACGCCTTCCAGCGGAGCCAAAGGCAAAACCTGTTCCAGGAACCCCCTGACATGCCGTTGTCACTTCAGGGTTGTTGATTGAATCCGGGACGGGCGATTCAAGACTCGTTGATACGAGGTAGCGGAGATTCAATTGCTTCTCGTGCTGGGTATTATTAGAATCTGGATTCAAAGGGAGCGGATCGCTTATGGGGATGTCATTGTTCTCTCGAATATCTCATCCGACTTGGCGGCCATGATAAAGTCGTTTCGGTGGATGTTTCGTATCTTGTGAGTCCACCACGTGACTTTCACCCGGCCCCACTCGGTCACTAATCTGGGATGGTGACCTTCCTCTTCAGCCAACATTCCCAGTGAATTTGTGAATTCTAGGGCTTCTTGAAAGTTGGGGAATGAAAAGGCCCGGTCTAGCTTGCTAATCCCATCTTCGGATATCAATTCCCATTGGGATACCTGGGGATGCAACTCCGCCACGTCTTCTTCGGTAGCTGGTGGGGAATCTCGTCGACAGGCTACGCACTTTTCCTGATTTAGACCCGCCATGGTCACCCTCCCATATCCCGATTTATAGCCAAACTTATGTCAAGTCAAGGGTTTTGGGCCAAATTGTAGCATAGCCACAGGTCTAGCCCGTCCTTGAGAAGGTTAGGCCTGCTGGAGTATAGTTTCTGAGGGAATCTTCCCCAACCCTTGACTGTCACATATTAGAATTACGGATTTTCTTATGCCCGATCACAGCCAATATACCTCATCCATCCACTACGATAAGCGGCTATACCGCCACGACATTGATGGCTCTCTGGCCCATGTGCGCATGCTGGCCAAGCAGGACATCATCAGTCAGGAAGACGCCGCCTCGATAGCCGACGGCCTGGCTCAGGTGCGACGGGAGATTGAGACGGATGTTTTCCCTTGGGACGCCGGTCTGGAAGACCTGCACATGAACATTGAAAGCCGCCTGACCCAGTTAATCGGCCCGGTGGCCGGGCGGATGCACACCGGCAGGTCTCGCAATGACCAAATCGCTTTGGACATGCGGCTCTACACCAAGGACGTAATCGCCCAAACGATTAAAGGCTTGCGGGGTGTTCAAGGGTCTTTAGTAGCGCTATCGGAGCGCTACCCGAAGGTGGTCATGCCCGGCTACACCCATACTCAGCGGGCACAACCGGTGCTCTTCGCCCACCATATGCTGGCTTACTTTCAGATGTTCCGGAGGGACGTGTCACGGCTCCGGGACGCATATAAACGCACTGACGTGATGCCCTTGGGCAGCGGCGCTTTGGCTGGCGTGGCCTACCCACTGGACCGGGAATTTGTGGCCAGCGAATTAGGGTTCAAGGAGATTAGCGCCAACAGTATGGACGCTGTTTCCGACCGCGACTTCGTGGTGGAGTACCTGGCGGCCGCAGCGTTGTGTATGACCCATTTGTCCCGGTTGGCCGAGGAAATGGTTCTGTGGTCCAGCCAGGAATTCGGGTTCATCACGCTGTCGGACGAATTCACCACCGGCAGCAGCATAATGCCGCAAAAACGCAATCCAGACTTCGCCGAGCTGGCCAGAGGAAAGACGGGCCGGGTCTACGGGCACCTATTGGCGCTGCTGACGGTGTTGAAAGGGTTGCCATTGACTTACAACAGGGACTTACAGGAGGACAAAGAGGGCTTCTTCGACACGGTTGACACCCTGCTCTCCACGTTGGAGGTTTTCAAGGACATGCTGGCGAGCCTCACCCTCCACAAATCCAGAGTGACCAGCCTGGCGGGCGAAGGTCAGGCCCTAGCTACCGAGTTGGCCGATTACCTGGTGGGCAAAGGAATCCCTTTCCGCGAGGCCCACGGCGCCGTCCGCCAGTTGTGCCAGTTCGCCGAACTCGAAGGAAAGGAATTGAGCAACCTGGATTTGGCAGAGTACCGCAGGTTTTCGCCCCAATTCGACGAGGGAGTATTCGACATCACTGCAGAATCCGCTACGGCAGCCAGGAACATACTCGGCGGCACTGCGCCAATCCGGGTGGCCAAAGCATTGGCGCAGGCTAAAAAACTATTGGAGGATGAGGCCGATGGTCTCTGAGACGTATATCCAGGTTGCTCCGTCGATTCTATCCGCAGACTTCGGCAGTCTCCGGCAACAGGTTGAAGAAGCCACTGCTGCCGGGGCTGACATGATTCATGTCGATATTATGGACGGACAGTTCGTTCCCAACATCACCATGGGCGAAGTGGTGGTGGACGCAATCCGCAAATCGACCAACCTTCCTCTGAACATTCACCTTATGATTGTTCAGCCTGACAACCTTATTCCCAGCTTCATCAAATCGCCCACCGACCAGATTATCGTCCACGCCGAAGCCTGTAGCCACCTTCATAGGACGGTCGGTCTGGTTAAAGACCAAGGCAATCAGGTGGGAGTAGCAATCAACCCGGCCACGCCAATCTCCGCAGTTGAAGAGGTCCTTTCTTTGCTGGACATAGTTTTGGTGATGTCGGTCAATCCAGGGTTCGGAGGACAGTCTTTCATTCCGGAGACAGTGGACAAGATTAGGCGGCTCCGTAAAGTAATCCAAGACGGGGGATATAGCGCCCAAATCGAGGTGGATGGGGGAATCAAGGCGGACTGGACGGCTCAGGATTCTGTGAAAGCAGGAGCCACTATGCTGGTATCCGGCACCGGTATCTTCAACCAGCAAGACACGGTGGAAGGGGCCATGGGCAAGATGAGAGGGTGCCTAATGGGATTGGGTCCGCTGGTTTAGTCCCAGTGGTCTCGTGCGGGCAGTTTAGCTGGAAGCAGCTACTGGTTTGAGGCTTGCCAGCGCTTTACGAAACTTGGGTGACTTGTGCAGCGAACGCAAGCATCTACTGCAAATCTTCACCTTGTACTGGTTGCCATCCTGTATCAATGTCTGCTTATGGACATTGGCCTTGAATCGCGTCTTGGTGTGCCGGTTGGAGTGGCTTACGTTGTTGCCGCTCATGCCCGACTTGAGGCAAAGTTCGCATCTCATAATTCTGAGTCGTTTCCTTTTGGTTCGCTATCTTCCGTTTGTGTCGCTGTCTTCCGATTTTCCACGGGGTAATCGCCGGCGGACCTGTGCCTATATCGCGTTCGATAGCGGGCGTCAGAGTCTCGCTTTTTTTATCAACGGTAGTTTCAGGTTACCACATCATCCCAGCCCAAGACAATGCGCCGATGAGCCTAGTCGTGACTGTTCTTGGGCAACAGGTCTTTCAACTCGCCTCTCTTCTTCCATTCCGGTTCGGGCGTCTCCTGCCCGGCCCTGGGAATGAAAGGCGAAGCCTCGACAAACTTGTATTTGTGAACGTAGCGGGGGCAGTTTACGTATACCTCGGTCAATTCTACCCGGACGATGAATTGGGCTTCCGGGTAGTCGGGCAATAGCTCGTCGTCTTCGGTGATAGATCCTACTCCCTGCAATCGCAGCCTTTCTTGTCCCTCAAAGTCCACGAACAGAATACCCAGATTTGGGTTCTTGAGCAAGTTGCCCATGGACTGATATTTCCCGTTGCCATCGTAACTGGGGAACGCAATCGTTCTCTCGTTTACCACGCGAACGAAACCGGGGTCACCTCCCTTGTAGGAGCAGGTGGGCAAACCCCTATGGTCGCAGGTGGCTAGGAAAAACATGTTGGCGCTTTCGATGAACTTCTTCTGAGCATCATCGACGGTTTCGGTTACCCGTTTTGTTTTTATGTAGTCGGCCAGTGCAGTGGTCTTGAACCGTTCTTGCAACTCCAAGTTGCCCTCGTGATAATCGTGCACCTTGTAATCGTGAGACTTCATTTCTTCACCCCTTGCGTCTAATCGTGTCGGGTGCGGTAGATATCAACGGCCGCATATTCTATGACGGACCCGCGAATCGGAGGCCGCGGCTTCTTTAAGCATACCCGGACGGCCTGCACCGGGAACTCCTTTAGAATCTTGCTGGCTATGGCTTGCGCCGTCGCCTCCAGCAGATTCTTCGACTCGCCTTCCACCACGGATTGCACCGCCCGGAACATATGGGCGTAGTTGACGGTATCCTCCAAGCGGTCGCTTTCTCCGGGCTTGGTTAAATCCACGTCCACCGCTAAATCCACGACGTATGGCTGACCTATGGCCCGCTCTTCGGGATTAGCCCCATGAAACCCGTAGAGTTGCATCCCTTCCATAATTATTCGATCACGGGAGCGGTCACCTTGTTCCATCGGGAATCAGCCTTGCGTCCTGATGGCGTCGGCGAAGTCCAACAAGTTTTGGGCTCGCTTAATCACGGGAACGTCAATCATGCGCCCGTCCAAGTTAGCGGAGCCGCGCCCCTCGGCCTCGGCGCGGTTCCAGGCTTCAACCACCTGCCGAGCGTAGGCTATTTCGTCCTCCGATGGGCTGAAGACTTCATTTATAACCTCAATCTGAGAAGGGTGGATGGCGAATTTTCCGTTATAGCCCATCTGCCTGGCAACCTGGACATCTTTGCGAAGGGCATCCGGGTCTCGAAACGCAACGAAGGGAGAGTCCAAAGACGCTACCCCGGCCGCCCTTGCGGCAACCGGCACACTAGCCCGAGGATAATATACCTCTTCGCCGGAGTCGGTCCGTTGTATACCCATATCGTTCGTATAGTCTTCGGCGCCGAAGGCCAAAGCGACGATTCTTGGCGAGGCCGCTCCCATCTGCTGGGCCGCCATCACCGCTTTGGCGCTCTCGATCCAAGGAATCAACTTTATACGACCATGTTCCAATCCTGCTGAGGCCTCGGCGGCGCCCAAGATGCGGTCGGCCTCCCGGATATCCCAGACCGACTCGGGTTTGCCCAGGCTGATGCCGTAAAGGTCGGGCCCGGCCACAGCCGTCACTTCGTCCTTGGTCAAGCCGGTATCCAGGGCATTTACCCGCACCATGATTTTGCGTTTGGGTCTGGGGGCTTCATTCGCCAGTTTGCTGACCCATTCCTTAGCAACCCCGCGGGCTGCTATTTTCTCTCCGGGAGGCACCGAGTCCTCCAAGTCCACCATGATGATGTCGGCATCGAATGTTATTGCCCGTTCCAGCATGTTTGACCGGTTACCGGGCACGAAAATCAGACTACGAAAAAGTTCCAATCTTTTACTCCATATCTCCCCAAGTGTATCCCCACTTGCCGTCAACCTTGAGGGTTACGTCCAACGCCAAGGCGTTGGGCATTTCGTCGAAGACCATCTCTTTCAGGGCGTCAAGCTCTTCCTTAGGGGTCTCGAAAACCAATTCGTCATGTACTTGAAGCAGCATCTTTGATTGGAAGTTCTCTCTTTCCAGCCGGTCCTGAACTTTAATCATGGCCAGCTTCATGATATCGGCAGCAGTGCCTTGAACGGGCATGTTGATGGCCATACGCTCCGCTCCCGACCGCACGTTAAAGTTGGTGGAATTGATGTCGGCCATATAGCGGCGTCGGCCCAATACCGTTTCCGCATATTGAGTCTCTCGAGTTTTGACCTTTACCCCTTCCAAGTACTCGCTGATTCCAGGGTATTTAGCGAAGTAACTTTCAATGAAACTGGCGCCCTCTTCACGGCTGAACTCCGTTTGTTGGGCGATTCCGTGGGCGGAAAGTCCGTAGATGACGCCGAAATTAAGGATCTTGGCGATGCGACGTTGGTCCGAGTTCACTTCATTTACCGGTACATCGAACATCAGAGATGCTGTGGAGGAGTGGATGTCCTCGCCCCGGCGGAAAGCCTCCAACAAGCCTTCATCCTGGGAGAGGTGGGCCAAAACCCTCAACTCAATCTGCGAATAATCGACGGAGAATAACAGCCAATCAGGGGCATTGTCGGCGACGAAGGCTCGGCGGACCTGCCGGCCCAGTTCGGTGCGAATCGGTATGTTTTGTAAATTTGGTTCGCTGCTGGAGATTCTTCCCGTGGCCGAGCCGGTCTGGTTGTAGCTTGTGTGAATCCGGCCCGTTTCCGGATTAATCATCTCGGGCAATGCATCCACGTAGGTGGATTTAAGCTTGGACAATTGGCGGTACTCAAGGATCTGGTCCACCACGGGGTGGGCTTCTCTGATGAACTCCAAGGAATTAGCGTCGGTGGAGTAGCCGGTCTTTGTCCGTTTGGTCTTCGGCAACCCCATTTCATTGAAGAGCACTTCGCTCAATTGCTGAGGAGAGTTGATATTGACCTGATGGCCGATGGCTTGATAAAGCTCTTCTTCAACCCGCAGCATGCCCTCGTGCAAGTCCTTGGACATCTCACGCAAGGCACCGGCATCGACTTTGATTCCGTGGCGTTGCATGGTTACCAGCACCGGCACCAGAGGCATTTCCAAGTCGGTCATCAGATGGGACAAGCCCTGATTAGTGACAGGAGCTTCCAAGGCTTGGCGCAACCGACCGGTCATATCGGCGTCGGCAGCAGCGTAATCTACTGCAGCTTCAATGGGCACTCGGTCAAAGGTGATTTGCTTCCGTCCAGTGCCGATTAGTTGGGAGATGGGCGTCATTTCGTTGCCCAAAACGTCCAGGCTCAGGTTCTTTAGGCCCAGAGCGTGCTTGCTTAGCAGGTGGGCGGCAATCATGGTGTCAAAGTCCACGTTATTGAACTTTACCCCGTGATTCACCAAGACTGAGACGTCGTAGTTGGCATTGTGGGCGCACTTGGATATCTCTTCCGACTCGAACAAGGGCCTGACCTTTGCCAAGACCTCCTCCAACGGCAGTTGGTCGGGGGCGAGTTGGTCATGGGATAGGGGGCCGCCGTCCTTGTGGCCCACCGGCACGTACCAGGCTTTTCCCGGCGCCGTGGCGAAGCTTATGCCCACCAACTCGGCTCGCATTGCGTCTAGACTGGTTGTCTCGGTATCGAAGGCAAAGCTACCGGTTTCTTCCAAGGTAGCAATCATGGCATCTAGTTGGTCATGAGTCCGCACGGCCTGGTAATCGGTGTCCAGCTTTTCATCCGCAACCTGACCTGATGCTCCCGCCGATTCTGTCTCTTCGCCTTGGGGAGCCGTAGCATCGACGTTAGGTATTCTGGGGATCACCGTGAAGAATTCCAACTCTGTCAGTAGGTCAACCACCGATTGGCGATTAAACTGGCCAAAGCGACTGGTTTCCGGGTCGAACTCCACGGGGGCATTGCGGTCGATGGTCATCAAGGCCCGGTTCTCAAAAGCCCGGTCTTTGTTTTCCCCCAGAGATTCTTTCACGCTGGGCGGTTTGACCTCGTCCAGATGTTCATAGATTCCTTCCAGGTCTTGGTACTCAGTTAGCAGCCCGATGGCCCGTTTTTCTCCCACCTTGGGCACTCCCGGAATGTTGTCGGAAGTATCTCCCAGCAGGGCTTTGAAATCGGGTTGTTGGGCAGCGGTCAGTCCTGAGTAGCGTGCCGCCAATTGTTCTTCGTCGTAGATTTTTCGTTCCTGAACGCTATAAGAAAGGTCCACCTTTACTTTGGGCGAGACTAACTGGAAAGTGTCTCTGTCCCCAGTCAAAATGATTGTCTCCACGCCCAATGCTTCGGCTTGCCGGGATATGGTGCCGATAAGGTCGTCGGCCTCAAAGCCGTCCAACTCAAATACAGGCACCCCGAAGGCCCGCATAAGTTGCTTCACCCGGTCAAACTGAGGCCGAAGCTCCGGCGGCATGGGTGCCCGCTGGGCCTTGTACGCCTCGAATTGCTTATGTCTGAATGTAGGCGCAGATGTGTCGAAGGCGATAGCGCAGTATTTCGGGTTCCACTCCTGAAGCGCCCGCAAGAAAACGTTGGTGAAGCCGTAGACGCCGGTAATGTCTTCTCCGGTGGCGGAGACGGTTAGTGGTGCTCTCACCGAGATGGCGTGGAAGGCCCGGTGCACCATAGCGTGCCCGTCCATCAGCACCAACAAAGGCTTCTTGCCGTCTTCTTGGCTTTCAGCTTCTTGGTTATCAGGCTCTTGGTTGTCAGTGAATAATGGGAGTGTCTCTTGCAGATTCTCGGGGGCCATGACCGCACCTCTTCAAACCGGATTGTTTGAGCCGGATTGTTTGAAACTGGAGTCTCAGCCGGAAGACTAAGCCTGAAGACTCAGGGACAGATTGGGCCGTACGTCCCTTTGAGGATAGTGGCTGCATTATACACTTGGCAATGTATCACCTACTTCCAGAAACCGAATCGGTCCGTCAGAAACCGAATCCGTTGTTCCGCAACTGCGTTGCGCCCGTGCTAGAATTATCCCTGCACCCAAATCAGCTGATTCGCCCCCTGATCACGGGAGAGAATCAGCTATCTACACGGGTGGGAATCAGCTGTTTACAAGGAAAAGATTGATGAGAGATCCTGGTCGAATTTACGACGCTTATCATGCGTCGTTGACCCAGTGTTTGCTCACGGTGTCGGAGTACTGCCCCGAGTTGCCAACGAACACTCCACCTCTTCACCGAATGCGGAACCTGATACAAGTATTGCTTTCCATAGAACCGGCAGAGGGCTGGCCAACCGTCGATAGCCTGACCGTTGGCCAAGCCATTGCCATGCTAAGCACCGCCCAGGAAATGTTGTCTTCATTGATAGAAGCCGGACCAGAAGCCGAAACAAAAGCCGGAACACACGCAGGAATGGAATCAAGTAGCCTAGCCGGGACTTCAGGGCGAATCGACGAAGAACTGCGGCAAGCCTTGTCCGAAACGATAGCCGATTTGCATCACAGACTGGGGGTCACCCTGCGAGCGAATCAAGCCCACCGGGTTCGTGGCCTCTATGTAATCATCGATCCCGTGGTTACCAACGGCCGAGACCCGCTGGAAGTTGCCAAAGCCGCCATCAACGGAGGCGCAAAGATGCTGCAACTCAGAGATAAACTTCGGGACAAGGGAGAAGTCTTACCCTTGGCAACCGAACTCCAGAAGCTTTGCCTGGCCAACGACGCCGACCTCATCATCAATGACCATGCCGACCTGGCATTGGCCGTCGGTTCCGCCGGATTGCACGTGGGCCAGACTGATCTACCAGTGAACCAAGCCAGAGCAGTGCTATCTTCCCGACAGGTGATTGGCCGCTCCAACCACGAGATGGAGGAACTCACCGAGTCCCAGGAAATGGGCGCCGACCATCTTGCCTTCGGAGCCATTTATGCCACCGGCACCAAGGGTGTGGGTAGGCCTCCCCAAGGAACGGAACGGTTGCGCCAAGCTAGGGGATTAACCAAGTTGCCCATAGTAGCAATCGGGGGCATCACCGCTGAAAATGTGGCGCCGGTGATCCAGGCTGGCGCCGATGCTATCTGCGTGGCCGCAGCCATAGGACTGGCACACGACCCTGAGGCCGCCGCCGCCGGATTGGTAGCGGCTATTCGTAACGCCGGAGGCAAAGTTTAATGCCTTCCAAATATGCAGAGGTTCTCTCCGAGATTGCCGCCGAAGCTATCGAGCAGTTCACGGTGCGCAACGGTTACCGGGAGCAGGCGCTGGCAATTTCCAGGGAGGTTATCCGGTTTTCCGCCAATGCCATCCGCACGGTCCACCGGGGCCAATTCGATGAAGCCCGGGGGATTATCAACCAGGCTGCAGCACGCCTGAAGGAAACCGAAGCTATTCGCAAGGATAACCCGGAGATATACTTCGCCGGATTCTTGGCCGACGCCAGAAAGGAGTTCAGCGAGGCCAATATCACCCTAGCCGTAATCTCGGGAGGCAACATTCCCCGTCACACGGACCTGGGTATCGACCCGTCATCCTTCCTTAACGGGATGGCGGAGGTCATCGGCGAGGTCCGCCGTTACATCCTGGACGCTCTGCGCAGAGACTCTTTCGAGGGATGCCAGGACATGATGGACGTGATGGACGAGATTTACGGCATCCTGGTGACTGTGGATTTCCCCGAGGGAGTTACCGGAGGGTTGCGCCATAGCACCGACCAGATGAGGGGCGTGTTGGAGCGCACCAGAGGCGATTTGACCATGGCTCTGCGGCAAAGCAAGCTGGAGATGCAGTTGGCTCAATGGGAAGACCGGCGCCTAAATACCCTATAGATTCCTCACGAATAACCCGAGTCTTAACTTGTGCCCCGTTTCCGGTCGGCGGAAACCGGCAAAAAGACGATGGTCGTTGACTTAAAAGTCCGCTCCAAATAAAATTGCAACATCGAAAACTGTCGCTTCCCAATGAGTAAGCCGTTCAAGGGGAGCGCTAAAAAAGCCCTTCTAAATGGTCGTTGTGACCGCATCTTCCCGAATAGAAACTCTAAATAAAACAATGAGGTGACTTGATGCTTTCACGTTCAAGCTCCGAAGCTACTGAAGCCGTGCTACAGACTTTCTACGACAAGCTGGAAGATTTCAGCGTCGCCCCGTTGTGGACCGTGCAAGAAGACGTCTTGGTGAACGAGCCCAAAAGCAAAGCGGTCCCTCACCTATGGCGGTGGAGCGAACTCAGACCCCAAGCGATGCGAGCGGCAGAGCTTGTCGGTACCGCCGATGCGGAACGCCGGGTGCTGATGATGCTGAATCCAGGGCTGGATGGCCGCATCGCCACCACAAACAGCCTATTCTCCGGTCTCCAGATTGTTATGCCAGGCGAGACCGCTAGAGCCCATCGCCACACGCCGGCAGCCTTGCGCTTTATGATTGACAGCAAGGGCGGCTACACAACCGTGGACGGTGACAAAGTACCCATGCTTCCCGGTGACCTGATTCTGACGCCAAACTGGAATTGGCATGACCACGGGAATGACACCGACAGCCCAATGATATGGCTGGACGGCCTGGATATACCGCTGGTGCGGATGCTGGAGTCGGTCTTCTTCGAACCTTATCCAGAGGACGTGCAGCCAATCACACAAGCCACCGACTTCAGCTTCCTGAAGTACGGAGCAGGCAGTCTTACCCCTGCCTGGCAGACTTCCGATTCCACCCATTCTCCTCTGATGCACTACCCGTGGGACAAGACCTGGGAAGCCCTCCAAGGTCTGGCTCCGGCCACGGAAGGAAGTCCCTTCGACGGCGTGGTGTTGGAGTACATCAACCCCACCAACGGCGGCCCGGCGTTCCCAACCATGGGATGCCACGTTCAGCTCCTGAGGCCAGGTGAATCAACCAAGGCCCACAGGCACACCTCCAGTACCATCTACCATTCTGTGGAAGGGTCGGGGCACACGATTGTGGACGGTCAAAAGCTGTCATGGGAGCCCAAAGACGTGTTTTGTGTGCCCGGCTGGACCTATCACGAGCACATCAACGCATCTGCCACCGAGCCAGCAGTGCTGTTCAGTTTCACCGACGCTCCTGTTTTGCAATCATTGAGCCTATTGAGGGAACAAGCTCATCCCGACGGGCACCAGTCTTAACCACTAATTATTAGCTGGGGTATATCCCTATAGAGGGTCGCACTAATGGCGGAAATCAAAATCACGTTTTTGGGTACCGGAGCCGGAAACTGCGTCTACCGGAATCACACCGCTATCGTGCTGGAATGCTCCGACGGCACCAGGCTATTGCTGGACGGAAGCTCGGGCAACTCCCTTTTGCGGCAGGGAGCGGCGGTTGGATTTCTGCCTGAGGATTACGACCAGATCTTGGTGACCCATGACCATGCGGACCACATTGGCGGACTGCCTTTCCTGCAAGGGCAACGAACTTTAGTGAGCCCGGACGGGCCGCCGCTAAGGGTATACAGCACCGAAGAGTCTCTGGATGCGGTGCGAATTTTGTGCGAAGCGACTCGTATGCGCTCGATTACGGTAGACAAAGAGGGCGCCAAAGACCACGAGGGTCGACCCGTATTCCAATGGCTTCCCATCATTGCAGGTCACGCCGTTGAACTGGGCCCTTCCACCCATGCAACGTGTTTCACCGTGGACCACGTTGATGGAGCTGTTGGGTGGAGAATCGAATGTGGTGGCATCTCGGTGGTATTCTCCGGAGACACACGGTTCAGCGAAAACCTCGTGAATGCGTCCATGGGCGCGGACTTGCTAATCCACGAAGCCCTAACAACCGGCAAAGACGGCGATTCGGCTTGGAACCGGTTGCATTCCAGTTCCGCCGAGGCTGCACGGGCCGCCGCCACGGCCGGGGTAAAGCAGTTGGTCATGACCCATATTGATTCCGGACTGCACGACAATACTCAACCTTTGATTGATGACGCTGGTAAATACTTCAACGGAACAATCAGCGTGGCCCATGACCTGTATCAGCTGAGCGTGAGCAGTAGCTAGAACCCGCCACCAGGCTACCTTTCGGCATAGGGCAACTCTCTACACAGTAATTAGATTGCCAAGTGTCGAATTCTTTGGCCCAATTAAGGCCAGGGAATCGACTCCCCGATAATACGGATAGGCAAAATTCTCGAGGTCACAAGCATGCAGCAGAATTTCTCCATCAGCCAGCGAGTCCGCGTAAAAACCGCCGGCGGGTCAGGCAAGACACCCTCCGAAAGCGTGAGGGGCGCCGAAGGCAAGATAGCTGAGCAATTGATGGATGATTGGGCGGGAACGCTTTTGGCTCTAGAAGAGGGAGAGATTCGCCTTTTATACGTCGAATTTGATGATGGGGCCACGGAAGCAATCAGCGTGGAGTGGCTAGAGTCGATAACTGAAACTTCATCGGGAATCTAAAAACGGGCATCATGATATGTCGATGCCCGTTCTTGTTTGTGTCGAATGGCCCGCATTCCAGAAATACTAACGTCCGGCTACTCCTCGCCGGTATCCGTGGGATAACCTTGGGCGATCCACTCTCCGGTCCCAGCCTCGGACAACACTTTAACGTTCTCCCGCCCATCACGCCGTAGGATGCTGCCAGCCATTGACGCCCGCATCCCGGCGGCACAGACGGTAATCAGGGGAATCTCCCTCGGCAGTCCGTCTAGGTGCTCCTTTAACTCTCCCAGTTCTATATTCAAAGCACCTTTGATGTGCCCAGCGTGATATTCATTTCGTTGGCGCACGTCCAGAATCATGGGAGGATACTCTTGGTCCGACACGTCTTTCAGCGTTTTCAGGTCAATTCCGTCGGTAGACTCTGTGGGTAAACCAGCCGCTTTCCAAGCTTCAAAGCCCCCCGCCAAGAATCCGTTGATGCGATCGAACCCGATGCGTATGAGCTGCCGCACCATGGCATCTTGCTGAGCCGGACCAGGCGGCAGAAGAATCAACGGCTGGCCCCAAGGCAATAACCAGCCCAACCAACTGGCGAATGTATCCCCAAATGGCACCGCAAAAGAACCGGTAATATGCTGTTCGTTGAATTCATTGAATTGGCGGGCGTCCACCAGCGAGGCGTTATCGCTCAATTGATTGCGTGCGGATAATGGAGTCAATGAAGCTGGCTGAGGCACACCGCCCAAAACGTCGGGACCTCGGCGGTTTATGTCGGCCATATACCTGTAATAACTGGGGTAAGAACCCAGACCCGTCAGCGCAAACTTCACGAAAGAGCTTTCCTCAACCTCAGCGGCAAAGGGATTGTGCTCTCTTTCTTCTCCAATAGTCGTGTAATCCAAGTCGCTTGCTCGAGCGGCTGCCGAGCAAAACGAGCCCCCGCCGTGGGTGGGATAGACTTTCACATCGTTGGGCAATTTGAGCAATTTGCCGTGGATGGTCTGGTGTAGCCAGCGGGCCAAGAACGGAGCGACCCTTGCCCCCAGCAAGTCCACCCGCGCGGCACCGCCCATCATCAGGGCTCCGCCGGTAAAGATGGCGTGGGTTCGCCTTGCTCCTCGACCAGGAAGGAGATGTGCTCAGGCGTGTGCCCAGGAGTATGGACAACCTTGATTTTGAATTCACCTAAGTCGAACTCGTCCCCATCTTGGAGACGCGCCGCAGGGAATAGCGTGCCACCGGAGGCACTGGCTCCCACCTGGCAACCCGTCTGGGCGGCCAACTCTCTAGCCCCGGATATAAAGTCGTTGTGCAGGTGGGTTTCCAGAGCATAGGCGATGCGGACGCCGTGCCGTGATGCGACAGCGGTGTATTGGTCAACGTCCCGCACCGGGTCTATGACCGCGCACCGACCGGATTGCTCGGAGCCCACAACGTAGGAGTTGTTGGACAGACTATCTACTTTTATCGTCTCGATGAACATCGAATTTCCTCCAAATTTATAGATATAAAATGGCGGCAATCGTTGATATCGAACTCCGATTAACACACTACTAATACTGAGCCGATAACACTCAGCCTGGGTATTGCCCGCTTCTTACCGGGTCGCACATTCTTAGTTCAAGTATGGTTCAATCTAGGCCGCCCGGGACCCCCGAACCGTCATCGTCGCCACGACACCCGATGCCACCGTCACACCGGCGACGATTTGAATCGCCACTCCGAAGCCAAACAAATCGGCGAAGGCACCCGCCATTAAGGCACCAACTATGAATCCGGAATCCCGCCAGAAGCGGTAGACGCCCAGAGCTGTGGACCGGTCAATGGCAGGAACTGCGTCACCAATGGCGGCCAAAAGCGTCGGATACACCAGAGCCGTGCCGAATCCCAGTAGAGACATGGAAACAATCCACACCGGGAAAGAATCGAATGCCCCGGTCAATGATATCGCTACGCCTTGCAACACCATTCCGGCAACGATTAACTGCTTCCGCCCCAACAGATCGCTGGCCCAGCCAGTGGCCGACTGAAGACAGCCCCAGACCAAGGGATAAACCGCTACCAGCGTTGCTATCCTGTTCAGTTCCAGACCCTGGCTGGCAAAGTACAAAGGGAACACTCCCCAAGCGACACCGTCGTTTAGGTTCTTAACCAGACCTGCTTGGGTAATGCCGAAGAGATAGGATTTGCGCCAAGTGACATCGGCGAAACTCCGCCTAAAAGATGAGGGTTCAAGGGATGCTGTCGCGCTGATGGTGTGTTCCAGCGCCAAATGAGGGGCTGTGTCCCTAACCAGCAACACACTGATGGCCAGTGCTATGGCAGCAATGCCGATTCCCAGGTAGAAAGGCTCGGGCCTGAGACCATAATTCTCGGCGACGATGCCGGTGATGAATGCCATGGCCGCCAGAGAGGTATAGCCAGCAGCTTCGTTAAAACCCAAAGCCAGTCCGCGCCACCTTGTGCCCACCAAGTCCATCTTCATGTTGACCGTCATGGACCAAGCGAGTCCTTGGTTTATGCCCAAAAGCACGTTGGCCGCTATGACCCATCCCCAAGATGGAGCCCAAATCAACATAAAAGGCACTGGGATGGCAAACAACCAGCCGGTTATCAGGATTCGTCGGCGGGTGACCTTCCGGGCAAGACTACCGGCAACCAGATTGGTCACGGCCTTGGCCAGACCGAAGGTGGCGATAAACGAGACTATGGCCGTCTTTGAAGTGACGCCAAACTCCGCCTCGGCCAAGCCGGGAAGGATAGAGCGCTCCATGCCAATCATGCCGCCCACAAAGAGATTTACCGTCACCAACAGGGCGAATTGGCGCTAGTTATCTCCCAACCCCAGGGAAATGTCCGTGGGAGCGGCTGCTAATCCAGGGAATAATTTACCGATTTGCATCTAACGATTCCTATAGAGTGCGGGTACTAAATGCGAAAAGTGTTACCGGCGAACCGGTCGCCGACATTATCCCACGAGACGCTCTTTAACATCACCTACATAACTGGGAAGAGCCTTTTGAAAATTAGTCGGGTTTCCCACCTGCAACACATTGGGCTTGCCAATCACAGAAATACTCAGCATTACCTACTGTCTTTTCGGCCTAGCGCCTGACCAAAACGATACGTATAGTAGTGCCCGAAGCGCCACCTGACCTGTGGCCTCGCTTCCACTAAAGCGAACAATTCGCAGCCAATTTTGACCTCTAAATCTATCGCTAAGGAGTCGCATCCATGCTCGCTACCGCCCAGTCATGCGCTGTAATCGGCTTGGACGGCTTAATAGTCCAAGTCGAAGTAGATATTTCGCCTGGATTGCCCGCCTTTAACATTGTGGGCCTGCCCGATACTGCGGTCCAGGAAGCCAGAGAGCGAGTTCGCGCCGCCCTTCGAAACAGCGGGTGCGAGTTCCCGATGCGCCGCATCACGGTGAACCTGGCGCCAGCCGACCTCAAGAAAGCGGGGCCAGCCTACGACCTGCCCATCGCCGTGGGGATACTGCTTTCCTCGGGACAAGTCAGAGTATCGTTGGAACAAACCATCTTCCTGGGGGAACTGTCACTGGATGGCAGCCTGCGTCACACCACCGGCATTCTGGCAATGGTTTCTGTGGCCAGGCAACAAGGTTACCGTGCGGCCTTCGTGCCCGATGTAGATTGCCAAGAAGCGGCCCTTGTCGAGGGGATACAAGTGTACCCGGTACCGAACCTAGCGACTTTGATTTGCCACCTGCGGGACAAGGAACCAATCGCTCCGCTGACGGGCAGCGGCGTCGTCCCGGAGGACACACGACCATTGCCTGACGGAATCAACCTGTCTTTCGTAAAAGGACAGGAACACGCCAAACGAGCATTGGAGGTGGCCGCCGCCGGTTTCACAATCTGCTTTTCAACGGCCCACCCGGCAGCGGAAAGACTCTCTTGGCCCGCTGCCTGCCCACGATACTACCGAAGATGTCCTCGGCGGAGGCTCTGGAGGTCACCAAGATTTACAGTGTTAGCGGGTCTCTGCCCTCCGACAGTCCGTTGGTGTTGCGAAGGTCGTTTCGGGCTCCCCACTACACCATATCCAATGCGGGATTGGTGGGTGGCGGTAGAACCGTGAAACCCGGCGAAATAACTTTGAGCCACAGGGGCGTTCTGTTCTTGGACGAGCTGCCCGAATTCAATCACACTGCCCTGGAATCACTGCGCCAGCCCTTGGAAGACAAGCTGGTGACCATCAGCCGGGTCAGCGGAACCGTCACCTACCCGGCCAGTTCATGTTGGTCTCCGCGATGAACCCATGTCCCTGCGGCTTTCACACCCACCCTCGCACCGAATGCACCTGCTCTCCGGCCATCGTTGCCCGCTATCAAAAGCGAATCAGTGGTCCGCTGCTCGACCGAGTGGACGTCTTTGTGGAGGTGCCGCCGGTGGAGTACGAAAAGTTGGTGGATGAAGAACCGGCTGAGGACTCCAGCCTACTTCGAAAAAGGGTCGAACTCGCAAAAGACGTCCAGAGCGATCGTTTTAAAGAGTTGGGCTTCCTTTGTAACTCTGAAATGGGCCCAGCAGAGGTTTGGAAATTCTGCCAGTTGGACGATACCGCCAAAGCGCTGCTCCAAGCCGCCACCCAACGTCTGAACCTCTCTGCCCGAGCATTCCATCGCATCCTGAAAGTGTCGCGAACCATCGCCGACCTGGCCGGAGCCGGTGAAATCGCCGTGGCTCACCTAGCTGAAGCGCTCCAGTACCGTTCCAGAGGATTGGCTAGATAACCCCAATATCCTGCGTTGTTCCCAGTTTGGCCGTTGGGCAACTCTGCTATGATACGCAAGCAAATGAACTAGTCATTTAATGCCGGAACGGACACCTCCGCTGGGCCCTTGGTCTTTGTGACCGACCGATTTCCGGCCTAGATTTCGGCGCTGGATAAAGCTGGATAAAAAGGGGTTTTTTTGCCATGGGGAAGCCAAAGTTTGTCCCATTCGACAGCGTAGAGCACCAGGAACGAAGACCGGGCGTTTTCTTGACCAGCCTGGTCGATGGAGGCACGGGGGCAACTCAAATTTCCAGCGGATTAGCTGAATTTTCCGTGGGGACCTCCGCTCCAACCCACTACCATAATGCCGAGGAATCGGTGATAGTGGTTGAAGGCGAGGGCCTAGTGGTGATTAACGGTGAGGAGCACGTGGTCAAAGCCCATGATGGAATATTTATAACCCCGGGCGCACACCACAGCATAGCCAACCACGGAGATAAGCCTTTCAAAATCTCTTGGACCTACGCTTCAATCAATTGGACCACAACCCCTGTCGATTAAGCATTATGGGCTTGCCCCACGGATTCATAAACTGAAAATTTATCGACGATTACGGCAATCAAGAACGGCCATAAAAGAGCCGCTGGGATGGCTGGGGTGTGGCTGTTAGCCGAGATTAGTAACCATCAATACCCCAATAGGCGAGCCGAATCAGTGGATTTTCCCTTGTCATGAGCCTTGAATAGCCGCTAAAATAGACGCCATGGATTCCCCTACCGTCAAATATCCTTTGGGATCACTTTCCCACATCGAGCCCCGCACTTTCGGAGAACCCGGAAACCGAACGTTCCATCTAGCGATAGAAGCCGGTCCCGCCGTGGCCACCGTTTGGCTGGAAAAAGAGCAGTTATTCCAATTGGGCCTCGGCCTGCAGGATGCGCTGTCGGCTTTGAGTGCCGAAGATCGGGACAAGCCTAGCAGCCCGGTGGACCCCGAATGGTCCGGAACAGAGCTCTCTTTAGATTTCAAGGTCGGTCAAATGTCTTTGGAGTACGGCCACGAGAGTAACTCGTTCCGGTTGATGGCTTTCGAAGTCCAAACAGAAGATTCCGAAGTGTCTCCTGAAGACGCTTCGTCAATAAGTTTCTGGATAACAGCGGTGCAGGCGGCTAAAGTGTCCGAGGAATCGTTGCGTATCTGCTCAGCAGGCCGTCCCCGTTGCTTCCTTTGCGGTCTACCCATCGACCCTGACGGTCATGTTTGCCCCAGATCAAACGGTCACACTGTTTTTGAATCTGGATAGGCCGGACCATGTCGCTGGACCGGATTCCCGGGTTTGTGAGCCATTCCAATTCAAGCAACCCGTCAACCAGCCCGTTTTAGAAGGAATTCCCATTGAGCCTTGATAAATCGGCCTGCGACATAATCCAACAGGGCGAGATTATCTCTTGCAACTTGACGCCTCTAGGATCGAACTACACATTTACCGTTCAGGTTCAGTTGGGCGATCAGACAAGTTTGGGCATTTACAAACCCAGAGACGGCGAGTCACCTCTATGGGATTTTCCGTCAGGGACTTTGTATAAGAGGGAATACGCCGCCTATCTCCTCAGCCAGCACTTGGGCTGGGATTTCATTCCCTATACCACCATTCGCGACGGCCCTTACGGTATCGGGACGTTACAGCTGTTCGTGGACCACGACCCCAAGGAGAATTACTATACCCTGACCGAAGCTAGTGCCGATCAACTCAAAACGATTGCTTGCTTTGACCTAGTTGCCAACAGCACGGACAGGAAGCCCAACCACCTGCTACTGGACGAGGCCGGCAAGTTGTGGAGCATTGATCACGGACTAACCTTTCATTCCGACACCAAGATTAGGACCGTAATCTGGGATTTCTGTGGCGAGCGCATACCTAAACATTTGCTAAAAAGGCTTTCTGCGCTGTACACGGAATTTGAAGCACCTGAGGGTTTGCTGAGGGAGATTCAAGAGACGATTCATCCAGATGAAATGGATGCATTGCGGCGTCGCGTGCGATGGGTGTTATCCGAGGGTGTTTATCCGGGACTACCCGGCCGCAACCGCCGCGGCCGATAGACCGTAAGTCTTATCCAAGAACTTGGCCGATGGGCTATAGGCCAATGGACCTATTTTCCGGAAGCAATCTCAGGCATAAACCGGGACCTAGCCTCGATAAGCACCCGCTGGTAGATCTCTTGAAAGGGAATTCCCATTTCCAAGGCTATTTGACGGCAGTCTTCGTACTCCGGGGCCACTCCTACCACCACTCCCTCCAGGTATTTGACCTTCACGCTGACCGGACCCATGCCCGTTTCCATGGTCATGCTTTGACGCTCGGCCACGTAGCGCTGAATAGGGCGACTCCTCACTCCTAGGGTCGGAGTTTCCCGGAGGATAACCTCCACAGCGGCGGCTTCAAGCTCTTGAGGGACCAACACCGACAGGATTACCCCCGGCCGACTCTTTTTCATCTGGACGGGGACACTCCACACGTCCAATGCTCCAATGGCGAAAAGCCGGTCTTGAGCGTGACCCAACACTTGACCGGTGGCGTCGTCCAGGTTGGTTTCCAGCAGAACAATCTGCCCTTGCTGCCTAGCGACGGGTTGGTCGGCGACTACTCCCAACCAGACCCGGGTCACGTTGGCGAAGGCTTCCGGGTCCTTGGAGCCGAGGCCAACGCCAATGCCTACTATGGACATTTCGGGTTGGCGGAACTCAGCTAGTGAGGTGATGATAGCTGCACCTGTCGGGGTGGTTAACTCCCCTGCGCCTTGGTATATCGAACGCTCACCAACCACAGGCGCTCCTGCTTGCGCCACCAACTCCAATGTCGCCGGAGCGGGATTGGAATAACCTCCGGACCATCTGGGCGGCTCCGACGCCCCCAAGACCAGAGGAGCAGCGTAGATTTTGTCAACTTCAAGATGGTCCATGCCGATGGAGAAACCCACCACGTCTACCAAGGTGTCCACCGTACCCAATTCCTCTAACTCCAGGGCCGCAGGCGATTGGCCGTGCACCCGGCTTTCGGCCCGCCACAATGCATCCAATATAAGCTTGGCGCGGCCTTTTACGCCGTTGGACAGGCTGCTTTTGGATACCACCGCCATCAGCTCTTTTGGGGTGCGCCGTACCGGGTCCTGCACCTCTACAGTGAGCTTGATCCCTCGCATCTCCTGCCGGTGATCAACGCTGGCAGTTACCTCATAACCAGAGAGGTCCAGCTTTGCCAGTTCCCGCACCAATATACCCAAGGGCAGGCCAAGATCGATCAAAGCCCCTAGCAGCATATCGCCGCTAGCGCCGCCGATGGACTGTATGTAGGCTACTTTCGCCATGATTTATATGTTACCCGCATATTCGCATAATTGTGGAGCGGTTGCTGAAGGATGGTAGTATACCTGCAGATTCGGGGGCCATAAAGTTCGGCGCGGGAAGGATCAAACCATGACAGTAGAGCAGATAAATGCGGTGACACTGGCGGTACGGGATATGGTCCGTTCCGTGGAATTCTACCAAAATCACGTTGGCTTGGAATTGCTTTACGGAGGAGGACACTCGTCATTCACCAGTTTCCGTATCGGTGCCGGCCACCTCAACCTTACCCTGGCACCCCAAGCCGACGTCCAATGGTGGGGCCGTTTGATATTTCATGTGGACGATGTGGATGCGCTTTACCGCCGCCTAGTGGATGCCGGCCTGGAGACTTCCACTGAACCCGCCGACGCTTCATGGGGAGAGCGCTACTTCCATATCAACGACCCGGACTCCCACGAGTTGAGCTTCGCCAAGCTTTTGGGCTCTCCCGACTAGTCTTGCCCCGCTAATCGGATTTAGACGTTAATCAAGAAGTTGATGACGTCGCCGTCTTTAACCCCGTAGGTCTTCCCTTCGGACCGAAGCAACCCTTCTTTCCGGCCTTGAGCAATACTGCCACAACGTATCAGGTCTCCGTAGGCGATAACCTCGGCTCGGACGAACCCCCTAGTGAAATCGGTGTGGATGGTTCCCGCCGCTTCCTGAGCGGGCATTCCCGCATCAACGCTCCAAGCCCTCACCTCATCCTCACCAACGGTGAGAAATGACACCAAGCCCAAAGTGTCGTAGCTGGCGTTCACCACTCGGTCCATTGCGGAGTCCTCGATTCCCAGGCTGGTCCGGAACTCTTCGGCTTCTTCCTCGGACATCAGCGCCAAATCCGCTTCCAGCTTGCCACACAGGCTGACATACCCTAAACCGGAAGAAGACTCGCCAGCCAACTCCAGTTGTTCCAGCGAGACTTCCGGCCCGTCTTCATCGGTGTTAAAGGCTACAATCACCCGCTTGTAGGTCAGCAGTTGGTAATTGTGTAGGAAGGCAGTTTCGGAACCAGTCAACTGCTGCCGCCACATGGGTACGCCCGCTTCCAGGCCTTGTTTGGCTTTCTTCGCTATGTCTATCTGAGACGTTATTCCTGTCCTGTCCGATGTTTTGGCCTTCTTGAGGCCTTCTTGCAGCTTTTCGATTGCCCGGTCCATGACCAATAGGTCGGCTAAGGTAAGCTCATCTAGCATGGCGCTCAGGTCCCGACCCGCATCTATAGTTTCTTGGGCGCTGGGCACGGCCGGATCGTTGAACGTGCGCACTACCAACAAGAATGCGTCTGCCGCTTGCAGCACGTTCAGGTACTTGCCACTCAACCCTTGAGAGTTGGCGAGGGACTCAGGGCCAGGAAGGTCTTGGTACTTTACCTCGGCGTGGATAATCTTCCGTGGATGGAAGATATCGGCCAAGACGTACAGCCTGGGGTCAGCCACTTTTACCACTCCCACGTGCATCTCGCTGGCGCCTGTGGTATCGGCATTTCCTCTGGTCAACGCATTGAAAACGGTGGTCTTGCCGCTCATAGGCAAGCCGATGATGGCTACATCCATATATGGTCTCTCATTTCAGATTTCTTGTACCGAGGCTGGTTGACGCCAAGGTGATTTGAAGTGGAATCATCAATACGAGGCAAACAGCCGACCCCATTCGGTCTCCATGGCCGCGGCGATTCTCCGTCTGCCATGGGTCTTGAGCCAGTAACCATTGTGATACAGGTTTGAAGCTAGAAAGGACAAACTCACCAAGGGGCTGCGGAGCAACAATTTTTCCAAAGGCTTTAGGGGCCCCCAGTAAATCAGTTTTTGGCCGCGGCTGGCGAAGGTGTTTTCCACTCCGGAGAACTGCCAGTTGACCTGACTTATATCCTCCCCCACCACATCAATGTTAGATACATCACCGCACCCCAAGCCCCGTTCGTGGGCCATTCGGATGAACTTGATGCTCATGGGGTCGAAGCCCATCATCTTTGCGGCCACGGCGTCGATGGCCACTTGGTCCGCACTGGCCAAGATGCGGTCCTTTATGTGCCAGCGCATGGCTCGCGGCCCCGGGCCGTCCCCTGCGAATGTGCCGTCCATGACGGCGAAGATGCCGCTGTGGATTTCTTGCTGGATGGCCAATAAGTCTACCAACGTTTCGTGAATCACCGAGTGTGTCCAGTGGCGTTTCTGGTGCAATAGGCCGCCAAAGGCGTTTTTCATCGCCCCGGTCATGGTGGTAAATACGTGGGTCTTCATGGTGGGCAGGTGGACGATATTGGTGCCGGAAAAGGACTCGGGAATCTGGATTCCCTCAGGAAATATATCGTCGAGCACCAGCATTTTCGCCTTGGGTTTGTATTCCACCCAACGGTTGGGCGGCGTGTCGAGATGTACGGTGGGCAAGCCTTGCTTATCCTGGACAACTTTGTGCTTGTTGTTCAACTCCCCTTCAAAGGAGTCCACAACCACTGTTCCGTTATGGGCGCCGGTCAGGTTGGCATACCCCAGGTTCCTGAGACCCTTGATCACGCCTTCCAGTTGCCAAGGCGCAGTGGAGCATCCGGGATACCAATGCTGCCAGGAAATATTGATTTTAAGCAGCGTCTCGGCTGTGGTTGACAGATACTGGGTTACCCCAGCCAACTCCATCGCCCGCTGATAGTCTTCAATTACAGTCTCCGGGGTAGTGGCCACCACCGAGACGACAGCTCCCTTAGATGAAGGTTGAGCCGGAGCAGCCAGTGCCTCGGTCGGGTGGACCGAGCTGGATACAGCGTCCTGTTGGCTTGGATTATCGGACCTTTGCATCGATTCAGACTCCGAGATTTTTTAACCGGGGGTTAACTGACGCTTACGGAACTTGGGTCTTGCCCCATTACCCGGTGCCTTAAGCATTGAGAATCAACACCAGTACCGCCGCTACGATCCACCCTATGATGGAGAGCACCAAAGGGGCGTCCCGCATTATCAGCTGCTCCGGCGCCTCTGCTTCCTTGCTGGTATTCAAAAGATATAGGTAACGGAACAACCCAAAGGACACAAAGGGAATGGTCAGAAGCATCGTGTTGTTCTGAGGCAGATTTTCCGCCTCCACCGTGTATAAAGTATAACTCAACCAAGCTGCGGTGGCCGTTATTGTCAGTAACTGGCTGATGAATGGGCCAGCGTATTTCCCCAATACGGAGCGTTGACCAGAGGCGTCATCGCCAGCTAATCGCACCTCAGCGTAGCGCCGGCCAACAACGATGAACAAGGCCGCAGCGGCCGTCGTGGCGTAGAGCCAAGGCGAGGGAGACACATCTATGGCCACTGCACCGGCAACGGCTCTGATAACGTAGCCTCCGGCCACCACCATGATGTCCACCAATACGATGCGCTTAACTCCCATGGAGTAGGCGACATTGATGGCCAGATATAGCAGGCCAATTCCTCCCAAAACCAAATCCACCAAGAAAGTGGCCGCCAGTCCAGCGCCGGCCAACGCGGCCATGACCACCGCTGCTGCGGGAACGCTCACCGCTCCGGATGCGATGGGCCGGAGTTTCTTGACGGGATGAGATTTGTCCGCTTTCCGATCGGACAAATCGTTGAAGAGATACACCGCTCCGGATAGGGCGCAGAAACCCGCGAATACAATCAACAGCTTGATCATCAATTCCGGGACCGGGTCCAGGTTGTCCAAGGACCAAACCTGATCGATAGCAAACATAAAGGGTAGAAACACCAGAGTGTTCTTTATCCACTGCTGGGGCCTCAACGCTTTAAGCAAAGCCGTTGGTCCTGCGGCTACAGCTTGACCGTCGATCGGCGTGTGGGGTTTATCGGTGGTGCTCATCTAGATTCCACTCAAGGCTTGGCGTGGAGGGCGGCCTGGTCTGTCCCGCATTGTTGTAGGTTGGCATTGGGCCGCAACCTGTTTAATAAAAACAGGGCCAGCATGCCCAATGTCACTGCGAACCAAAGGGTAACCAAACGAACCAGCAAGGTGCCAGCGGTGGCTGCCCCTTTCGCTACTCCGCTCTGCTGCAGCATGGCCAGCATGCTGCCTTCGGTGCCAATCAGTCCGCCAGGCAAGGCGCTCACTGCTCCAACCAAAGTGGCGGCAGCGTAGATCGACAGCGCCCGCAACAAGGACACGTGGGCGTCCAATCCCTCCAAGACAACCCAAAGCGCCAACCCTTCGCAAAACCATGCTCCCAATCCAAGTATCACCGCCACGACCAATGGCCGGGGGCCAGCAAGCCGCCGCATCCCTTCCGCTGATGTGCGTAGCGAGCCACTCCAACGGCGGATTAACGGAAGGTCGAATATCCGGTCCCCTCTCCGGGTCGCTATCAAAGCCACTATACCGGCGAGCAAGCCCAACACCACAGCCACAACCAGCAACACCGGCAGGGGAAGCAAGGCCAAGCCCATCAAGGCCAGCAAAACCACGGCAATCACATCGGTCAGGCGCTCCATGACCACCACCGGCGCGGACTCCGCGATTGGCACCCCGATTCGGTCACGCAGCAAATAGCTCTTGATTAGCTCACCTGCCTTCCCCGGCGTGATTGCCATGGCGAGACCAGCAAGAAAAACCAACACGCTCGAGACGAAGGGGACTTCAATCTTTAAGAAGTGTAAGTAGTAGGACCAACGCAAGAAGCGCAAGGCATAATTGGCAAAGGCCAAGCCCAAGGCAGCCAGCAAGTAGATTACAGGAAAACGGGAAAGCTGCCCGCCCAAATCCCTGAAATCACCGTAGCTGAATAGCCCTACGAAGACCACCACGGTCAACAGGATAAGCAGCAATAACTTCCTGCTAGTCAATTGGGCTCAATCTCCGTAGCGTCGAGTATCAGGGCTACTAATCTTCTGGGTAGCTAACGGGATTATTGCTCTCCGGGGTTACTACTATCGGGCGCAGGCGCCATCTGGTTTATCTGGGCTGCCAAGTATCCGGCGCCAAAACCGTTGTCGATGTTCACTACCGCTACACCCGGGGAGCAACTGTTCAACATGCTCAGCAGGGCTGCCATGCCTTCAAAACTGGAGCCGTAGCCCTGGCTGGTGGGAACAGCAACCACAGGCGCAGGCACCAGGCCGCTCACCACCGACGCCAACGCACCGTCCATGCCCGCTACCACTACCAACACACGAGCTCGTCGAATGTCAGGAATAATGTCCAACAAGCGGTGCAAGCCTGCGACGCCAACATCGTTGAACCGGGAAACCTGACTGCCCATCAACTCTGCGGTGATGGCCGCTTCTTCCGCCACCGCTAAATCCGCCGTGCCAGCGGTTATGACCGTCACTCCTTCCATTAAACTGGTAGCGTTTTCGGCTGGAACGGTTATCATGCCTGCCAAGCTATTGAACTGCGCAGTGGGGGTTTGATTACGGACGGCCTCGAAGGCGTCGGCTCCGGTCTTGGTCACGAGGACCGGGTTTCCCCTGCCGCTCAGCGAGGCAACAATCTCGGAGATTTGGTCCGGGCTTTTCCCTTTGCCCAGCACGACTTCAGGAAAGCCTTTCCGGAGAGGGCGGTGATGGTCAATCTTGGCAAAGCCCATGTCCTGGTAGGGGAGGTCACGGAGTATTTCTAGAATTCCGTCCACGCTCTGGCCGCCATCTCGAAGGGCTTCCAGTTGTCGACGAAGATCGGAAGAAAGCATAATTCAAGCAATCTATCGGGCTGTTTTAAGCTCTGAATGGGGACTGGGAATCACTGGCAAATTGAACGACCACTTCTGTTCGCTTTATCGCTAACATGCCAGTAATTTTACTATACGGGGTTTTACGCTCCCCGTCCGCTGCTGGCTTTGGGTTTTGGCCCGAGTTCCAACTGGTCGTTCAGACTGCCCGAGCGTAATCCCGCCAGATCCAGGGATACCCACAGGTAGCCTATTTTTTTAATGCTCTCTACAATCGCCAAACGGTGAGCGAAAGCCAATTCCATTTCCCCGGCGCCTACTTCCACCCGGCAAAGCTGGTCATGGTGCCTGGCCCGCACTTCCTTAAGACCCAAACCGCGTAAGAAATCCTCGGCTCGTTCAATCTTGGATAGAGTCTGTACCGTCACCGGGATTCCGTAGGGGATACGGGAGGACAAGCACGGTTGAGCGGGCTTGTCCCAGATAGGTATCTCAAGTTCTTGGGCCAAACGTCTAACGTCGCTTTTACTCAGCCCAGCCTCGACCAACGGGCTGCGTGCGTCGTGGTCCGATGCTGCTCTGAGCCCTGGCCTATAGTCGCCCAGGTCGTCGGTGTTTGTCCCATTGGCCACCCAAGCAAAACCTTCCCGTTCTTTGATTTCATCAAGATGGCTATAGAGTTCGTCTTTGCAGAAAAAGCACCTCTGGGAAGTGTTGGCGACGTAGCCCTCCCGCTCCAGTTCCTGGGTGTTTATCACTCTGTGGGCAAACCCGAAGCGTTGGGCCAAAGCGTGGGTTTCCGCCAATTCCCTTTGGGCCAGCGCTGGCGAAACCGCAGTGACCGCCAGGGCACTGGGCCCCAAGGTCTGGTGAGCCACCACAGCTGTGAGAGCACTGTCCACTCCTCCGGAAAACGCCACAATGACCGACTCCATTCTGTTAAATATGGCAATTAATTCTTCCAGGTTGCTCTTTTGGACTTTGGACATCTCTCACCCTCGTTTGCCTGTAGGAAGCCGAACACTTGTGACTTAAAATCAGTCTATTCTGGGGTTATTGAGGTGTCAACGCTGGCTGACCACGGCTGGACAAAACCGACATCACGCTGGCTCTTCAGCAGGCTGAGCCTTGGCAGCCCTGATTTGCGAGTACATCGCCCCCATGGCGGCCATGGTCGCCACATACATGGTGAAAACCACCACGGCCAGCCATAACAGCAGGATGAACCTGCCGCTCAGGTCTATGGTCAGCATCAGAATTACACCCACCACCACTAGAATCATTGATACCAACAAACCCAGAACGCCTCCAAATATTGCCCCTTTTATGGCAAACGCGCCTATTTGAGCGCCGGAGGGAGGTCCGGGCGGGAAAACTTCGCCAGTGGACGCCCTCACCGATGCCATACCGTAGTAGGCGCCGATGAACGGCCCAAAGGGAATACCCACAAAATCCACTATGGGAATCAGCATCAAAAGGAACATTATTCCCAATGCCAGCAATATTCCCTTCAACATTGGACCCGGAAGTATGGAGCCTGGGGGCACATTTCCTCCTGTGATTGTCGAATCTATCGCCGTTGATCCGGGGGTCTATCTGAGACCTCTGGTCTTCGGCCCCGCCGGGAACGACGAAGGTGTTCCGCCATCCTAGAAACCGAACCCTATTATAGACAGGCCCGCATACCCGTCGCCATATAAAGATTTGACCCTGTTGTGACGGGATTACGCCCACACCAGGGTCCTCGGCGTATTCGTAATTCATATATCCAGGCTTCACGCTCGAATGTATACTTGTTGGGCCAGCCCTAGCCACCGAATTTTATAGGCACCGGCGCGCTGGGAGTAGAAACTGATGGAAATAGCAGTTTCTCTCAAACCGCCCGAGGGTTATTGCCAGAGTTACCAGACAGGTGTTACGAGACAGGAGTTAATTGAGCAATCAAGACGGTGGCGACGGCCACTACCATGGTAAAGAACCGGATCAATCGTCCCCATTTGCCGTTCTATTGGGCATCTATCCCGTTACCTCCGCGGACGGCGTTGGCACCGCTCGTATGCCCATCAGGGAACACCACCTGCAAGACAGCGGCAATGTTCAGGGGGGACTGATTGTCACCCTAGCGGACTACTCCTACTACTTGGCGGTTAAATCCCGTTTGTCGCCGGGGCAATCCACCGTGACGGTAGAGCTAAAAATAAACTTTACCGCTGGCGCAAGAGAAGGAGAGTTGACCGCCACCGCTAGAATCGTGAGCGGCGGACGCAGGATAATCGTCGTTGAAGGTGAAGTCAACGATGGCAACGGAGTACTCGTCGCCCGGGGCCTAAGCACCTATCTCGTCTCGTAAGCCAGACCGTAGCAGGCGCATTAGAAAGGTATTGTCCGATGATTGTTGACTTTATTAATCGACTTACTTGGAAATATCCCCCTGTGATGCTATAATTTGGTCATATATCAAGCTGGCTTTACACGTGGAATGGCCAGGAGATAGTCGTCATGAAAATACCAATGCGGGTAGATTACGGGGTTCGAGCACTGGTGGAGTTGGCCCAGCACTACGATGAACATTCGGTTCAAACTGCGGAGATCGCCAGCAGCCAAGGGATTCCCGAGGCTTACTTGGACCAATTGATGAGTACCCTGCACAAATACGGGTTCGTAGTTAGCCGCAGAGGACCTCAGGGAGGTCATCGCCTGGCGATGGACCCCAAAGACATCAATCTCCATATGGTTATGTCGACACTGGACGGGAATTTATCGCCGATAGACTGCCTGATAACACCTACCGACTGTGTTTTTTCCGATTCATGCGCCCAGCAAGAAGTCTGGAAGTCAGTCGAAGAAGCGGTTGAAGAAGTTCTGAGAAACATCAAAATATCCGATCTGGTGCAGCGCAACCGCGATTTGGCCCTGCAATCGGTGTAGCTTTACGGGATTGGCCCGGTGGTCACGGTACGACCAATTTAGCCCTGAGTAATCTGATCATAACGGCCAATATTCTTAGCAACTTTTCGGACGTAAGTAATCAATCTAGCTTGACAAGGCTAGAAGGTAGAGATAGGCTCGGAAATTGATGGTAGTTTCAGGCACCAATTATAGTTCTAGCTTTGACTGTACCTGTCCTCCTACATAGGGAGGGCACAATAGCAGCCAATCTAAGGCCTGCGCCCACCCGTAATGGTGGCCCCTGAATAAGGGGGTAAGCGCAGGTTTTTTTGTGGCCGGAAGTCAAGTCACCGAAGGCGATATTATCAGAGCCAGTCACAAGCTGACTCCCCAGAATGGAATCAGCCATGTGACCGGCGCGAAAGGGACGATTTAGGAGGAACGGAACAATGGCACAGCAACCTTTAGCATTGACACCGAGTCAAGTACAGCGCTACAGCCGTCACATAATCATGGGCGACGTGGGCAGCAAGGGGCAAAGAGCCCTCCTGCAGTCCAAGGTTCTGATTCTGGGCGCAGGCGGATTGGGCTCTCCATCCGCAGTTTACCTAGCTTTGGCCGGCGTGGGCACCATTGGCTTGGTCGATTTCGATGTGGTGGACCTTTCCAACCTACAGCGGCAGATACTGCACCACACGGCAGACGTGGGCCGCCCCAAACTTCAGTCGGCATTTGACAACATCAAGGCCTATAATCCAGACACCAACGTTGTGCTCCACGAAGTCAGGCTGGAATCCCACAACGCGATGGAAATCATCAGCCAGTACGACATGGTGGTGAACGGGGCGGACAATTTCGCCACCAGATACTTGGTGAACGACGCATGTTACCTGCTAAACAAGCCGTTGATCGACGGCAGCATTCTGATTTTCGACGGACAGACCACGGTATTCATTCCCGGCCAAGGCTGTTACCGCTGCTTGTTCCCTTCACCTCCCCCTCCCGGAATGGTACCCAACTGCGCCGAAGCTGGCGTATTGGGCGCTCTTACCGGCTTAGTTGGAAGCATTCAGGCCACGGAGACCCTGAAGCACATCTTGGGCATAGGCGAGTCTTTGACTTCTCGGTTGCTGCTGATTGACGCTCTTAGCATGAGTTTCCGCGAAGTGAAGCTAAAAAGGAATCCCAATTGCCCTCTGTGCGGGGAGAATCCAACCGTCACCGAATTGATTGACTACGAGATTTTCTGCGGCATAGCGGCGCCGGAAGAAGCGGCGGTGGCATCGGACTAAGTGAGCCGCGCTAAGCCAGCCGGAATTTCTTCTCCCGAATAACAGGGGTACCAGCCGTCCACTCTATCTAAAGAGTTGAAACTAAAGAGCTCAGCACAGGGCGTGTCCCGGAATAACGCCTTGGAAAACATAGCAATTTGGAAAGCATGGTAACAACGAAGCAAACCTACAAAGGTATTCTGGCAACCATCGGCAACACGCCCGTTGTGGAACTCCAGAACATGAGTCCCAAGGCAAGTGTCCGAATCTTCGCCAAGCTGGAGGGGAACAATCCCACCGGCAGCGTGAAAGACCGTATCGCCTTGAAGATGATTGAGCAGGCTGCTCAGGACGGGGAACTGTCCACGAACCGCACTATCCTTGAGCCCACAAGCGGCAACACCGGAATTTCCCTGGCAATGATTGGTGGATTGAAGGGCTACAAAGTAGCGGTGGTGATGCCGGAAAATGTCAGCGTAGAGCGGAGCCAGCTATTAGAGGCCTACGGGGCGGAGATTATCCCATCCGACGGCTCCCGTGGTACTAATGGCTCGATAGAAGTGGCCAAGGACTTGGTCGAAAAGAACCCTCACGACTACCTGATGCTCTACCAGTACGGCAATCCCGGCAATCCCAACGCTCACTACGAAACCACCGGTCAGGAAATAGTCGAAGCACTGCCTGGCATAGACACGTTTGTAGCCGGACTGGGTACCGGCGGGACGCTGATGGGAGTGGGACGGCGGCTCAAAGAGCACAATCCCGACGTTAAGATAGTGGCTGTGGCCCCGGAGCCGGAAGATTTTATCTCCGGATTAAGGGACCTGGAAGAGGGCTTTATCCCACCCATATTGGACTTGAATCTCTTGGACTCGCGCATGCTAGTGAGCAGTTTGGACGCTTTCCGCACCTCAAAGGAGTTGCTTCGCCAAGAAGGCATCTTCGCTGGTGTGTCCTCTGGGTCAGTGGTCTACGGTGCCATCAAACAGGCGGAGCGCATGGATTCGGGAGACATTGTGTGCCTGCTGGCGGACGGAGGCTGGAAATACCTTAGCACTAGCCTGTGGACGAAGGATTACGATCAGCTGGCCAAGGAGTCTCAAGGCAAGATCTGGTGGTAGACCAAGGCGAGCGGCACCTAATTCCACAAGACCTTGGTCCGTTGAGTGCGCTGTAAGCTCCACTTTATCTCCTCTCTTCTGTCTAGATCACTTTCAATCACACTCACTCACTTTTATTAACTTTTTTTCTTCCCTGAAAATATCCCTTGTCGCCTCTCGTATTCCCATGAGTGGGTCAACCTCCTTCAGGGAATACCTCCACCTTGGCCTCTCGGCCTATGCTGCGACACTCATTTCGAGCCTGGCATAGTCCTCTTTCGGGCTCCGTAAAACTTGAAAGAGCCACACTCCGGTGATATACTTCATTCACATGGTTGGGCCTTAATTGAAAGCGGGGTTTCCCGCTTTCTTGCTGAGTGGACCCAAGAGATTTTAGGCTCTTAACAGTAAATATGTTAACTGAGGAGGGTTTGCGGTGAAAAGCGATTTTTTGATTGCGCTGACTCAGTTGGCCGCAGAACGCCACCTGCCCCGAGAGCAGGTGCTTCAGGCAATTGAGGTTGCCCTTGCTTCGGCTTTCAAGAAAGACAACCCGGTAATGGGACAGAACATATCCGTTAAACTTAATCCCAACACCGGGGAAGTTGGCGTTTATGCCCTGAAATCCGTTGTGGAAACGGTCGAAGACGGGGAAAAAGAGATTACCGTCGCCGACGCCCAGCAATTCAAAAAGGGCGCTGAAGTAGGCGACGAAGTAGCTGCTGAAGAACCATTGCCCCACAACGCCAGCAGAATCGCCGCTCAGACCGCCAAGCAGGTGGTCCTCCAGAGGCTGAGAGAGGCTGAGAGAGAACTGCTTTTTCAAGAGTTCTTCCAGCACGAAAACGACATCGTGTCCGGTGTCATTGAACAGACGGACTCCGGTCGTGCCATAACCTTGGACTTGGGCCGCGCTCAAGCGATCCTACCGTACGAAGAGCAGGTCAGTACCGAACGGTACCGCAAAGGACAGCGGACCAAGATTTATGTCCTAAGTGTGCGCAACGGTCCCAAAGGGCCGGAGATTATCGTTTCCCGTAGCCACAAAGACATGTTGAGACGGCTGTTTGAGATTGAGGTGCCCGAGGTCTACAACGGAGTTGTGGAGATAAAGGCCATCGCCAGAGAAGCCGGGTTCCGCAGCAAAGTAGCCGTGAACGCTACTCAAGCTGGCATCGACCCCGTGGGTTCTTGTATAGGCATTCGCGGTAACCGCATTCAAAGCATTGTTAACGAGCTCCAAGGGGAAAAGATTGACGTGGTGTCCTGGGATAAAGAGCCTAAGGTCTTCATATCCAAGGCTCTCAGCCCCTCGGAACCGGTACACGTTGAATTGTCTCCTAGTGACATGACGGCAATCGTTGTTGTTCCAGATCGCCAACTATCACTGGCCATCGGCAAGGAAGGCCAAAACACCAGGTTGGCGGCCCGGCTAACGGGTTGGCGTCTGGACATCAAGGGCCACACGGAATGGGAAGAAATTCAAGAAGAGCGAACACGGCAGGCTCAAGAGAAGGCGGCAGCGGCAGCCGTAGAGCCGGTTCCATCCGTGGTCGCCGAGGCTGAAGCCGTCGCCGCCCAAGCTCAAGAAGCGGCTGCGGAAGAAGCTGTGGCAGAAGTATCGGCCGTAGTTGACGAAGTCGCAGTAGCGCCAGAAACGGTAATAGAAACGCCGACAGTCGCGGCTGACGCCACGGTAACCGAAGCCACAGAGGAACAAGACGAGGATAAGATCCTTGAAGCCCTGATTAACGAAGAAGAACAGACCCAGCAGACCGGCGACCAGGCCCAGGTAGCAGCGGAAACTGGGTTCAGTGTCGAGGACTTGGAGTCCTTTACCCTGGGAGATACCCAACTCCTTGACAACGAGGATGACGAAGAGGAAGACGAGGATGACGATAGGGAGATGGCTCCGGACGAAGTTGACCTCGTTCCCAGCCTGTCGGTGGTTATGCCAGACGCTGGCAAGATACGGTTTGCTGAGGATATCGTCGAAGAATCCCGTGGCGCCGGAAGAGGGAACCGGAAAGGCGGCCGCCGGGGAGGCGCAGCCAGGCGTCGGTAGCCATTTTGGCTCCCCGAACTCAGTTGCCTCTAAACCAAGCTGGCGCCTGAAAGGATTTGGCTTTGGCCAATACTCGGCATGTGCCGGAACGCAGTTGCGTATCTTGCGCCCAAAAGTTCCCAAAGCCAGATTTGATACGAATAGTCAAGACTCTTGAGGGAGTGGTGACAGTGGATATCAGTACAAAGTCTGCTGGCCGGGGGGCATATCTATGCCACACCCCCAGTTGTTGGCAACGGGGTATTGAGAAAGGCGGACTGGAGCGCAGTCTCAAGGTCGAGATATCCACACATGACAAGTCTTGGTTGATGGATTTTTACACCAAAGAGATACTGCGGTCGCCGGAATAAACAGCCAATTCAATCACTAAAGAATAAGAACATTAAAATTAGAAACGAAATTAGAAGCCATTTGGATTCTGATTTAGAATATCAAGCCAGCGTTCTGGGTTAGCGTAGCTGATAAGCGTACCTGGTTAAAAGGAAACTAAATGACTACCAACAGCGAAACGGAAACACCGGGTCAACGCACTGGGGCTCCTAGGACAAACCGGAGTGCTGGTGAGGCACGTAAGCAGGCTCGCACCTTGGTGTTGCCTCAAACCCTCACGGTTCAGCGCCTTTCCGAGTTGTTGGACCAGAACCCCATTGAGGTGATCAAGCTCCTGATGCGCAGCGGCATTATGGCGGCGATGAACCAAGTCATAGACTATGAAGTGGCTACGCTGGTTACGTCGGCTCTTGGCATTCGGACAGCGGTAGCCGAAAGCGCCGATGCCACAGCATCCGCATCCGCTACATCGACCAAAACCGCTGAGGATGATGCGAATCTCACCGTCCGTCCTGCGGTCATCACCATCTTGGGTCACGTAGACCACGGTAAAACCTCCCTGCTGGACACCATTCGGCGAACCCAGGTTGCCGAACGGGAAGTGGGGGGTATAACCCAACACATCGGCGCTTACCAAGTCGAGTATCAGGGCAAACAATTAACATTCCTGGACACACCCGGCCATGAGGCCTTCACCGCCATCAGAGCCAGGGGAGCCAAAGCGACAGATATTGCAGTGTTGGTAGTAGCAGCAGACGATGGTCTGATGCCCCAGACATTGGAAGCTATAAATCACGCCAAAGCCGCGAAAGTGCCCATCGTGGTTGCTATCAATAAATCCGATCTTCCCACCGCAGATCCCGAGAGAGTAAAGCGGCAGTTAAGTGAACGCGAACTCTTGGTGGAAGACTGGGGCGGCGATGTTATATCCGTGGACGTTTCCGCCAAAACCGGTGATGGCATCGACGATTTACTGGAGAACCTGTTAGTCGTCGCAGAGCTAGCGGAACTTAAAGCCAACCCCAACAAACCGGGTACCGGCGTAATCATCGAGGCTAAGCTAGACCGGCAGCGTGGACCCACGGCTACAGTGTTGGTTCAAGACGGAGCTTTAAGCATCGGGGATTACATCGTAGCTGGCAGTGCGTGGGGTCGGGTAAAGGCGTTGGGAGACTACCAAGGCAAACCCCTCAAGGTCATCACTCCGGGAACTCCCGGTGAAATCCTAGGATTTGGCGCAGTACCTGAAGCTGGCGATTTATTTGCGATTATGCCCAATGAACGTGCCGCGCGTATCGCTGTTGGGAAGCAGGAAAAGCTCCACGCCGACCGGCAGAACCAGGCCCGGGCATTGACCCTGGACCAAGTTGTCAAGCAAATCGACTCGGGCGACGTTAAAGAATTGAACCTGGTGCTGAAGGCCGACGTCCAAGGCAGCGTGGAAGCCGTAGAACAGTCATTGGCGGCTCTAACTGCCGAGGATGCCACGGTGCAAGTGTTGCACAGCGGTTGCGGTACCGTCACCGAGTCGGATGTAATGCTGGCCAGTGCTTCGGATGCCATCGTTATAGGATTCACAGTAGGAAATGAGCCCAGCGCCGAAAGACTGGCCGACCGTATGGGCGTTGAGATTCGCCACTACAACATTATTTACCAACTAATCGACGATATTGAGAAAGCTCTCCAAGGCATGTTGGACCCTGTCTTCACAGACGTGATTATAGGCAAGGCAGAAATCCGCGAGTTGTTCCCCTCCAGAAAAGGAGCCCAGATTGCTGGTTGCCGGGTTACCGAGGGGCGCATAACTAGGGGTGCCCAAGTACGAGTTCTTAGGAACAGCGAGGTCGTCGAAGAAACAACCATCGCTAGCATCCGGCACTTCCGGGAAGAAGTTAACGAAATGAACTCAGGCACCGAGTGCGGGGTTACTCTCCAAGGCTTCAACGACTTCCAGGAAGGGGATGTCTTGGAGGCTCACCGCCAAGAGCCGGGCCGACGTTAGGTCTTCTGGGGCGCAGTTTAGCAGTCCGTTCTACCGGACTCATGACTTGGACCGTATCTAGGGAACATTTACATGTCCAGACGAATTGAACGGGTCAACGAACTCCTACGCCAAGAAATTAGTCGGCTCCTCACCCTTCAAATCAAAGACCCTCGCTTGAATGGGGTCATCACCATAACCAGGGTGAGCACCAGCAGCGACATGCGCAACGCTCACGTTTTTTTGAGCGCCATGGGTGACGAGGAAACCCGACAGAATGCGTTGGCGGGCATTCGTTCCGCCGCCACCTTTATCCGCCGCGAATTGCGCTCACGAGTCAGCATGCGCTACATCCCTTTTCTGAGCTACGACCTGGACGCAGCTCAGCAAGAAGCCAACAACATACTGGATATCATGGACAATATCCGCCACGACGAGTCCTCTCGCGCTTCAGCGGACTCTTCTTCAGCGGATGTTTCTTCAGCCAAGGACTCAAACGATTCGCCGGCGATCTATAACGATTCAGGCACCGACTACACCGGAATCGTATCATCTCCAAAACGCAGAAACTGACCCGTGGCCAAATCCAGAAACGGTCCCCCTCTAAAGAACGGCTTCGTCAACCTCTATAAGCCTGTTGGCATAACCTCCATGGAGGCTTTACGCCAGGTCAAACGTATCACAAGCCAACGCAACAAGGTTGGCCATGGCGGCACAATGGACCCTCTCGCCCAAGGGGTGCTGCCAGTCTGTTTCGGTCAAGCCACACGCCTCATGGATTTTGTGGTGAGCGGACGCAAAAGATACAGAATGGAAGTAACCTTGGGCGTGTCAACCACGACTTATGACGCTGAAGGAGAAATCGTCAACACCATGAGCGTCGACGGCATAACGCAGGAACACGTGGAGAGGGCACTTCCCCCATTCGTCGGCAATATAGACCAATTGCCCCCTGTGTACAGTGCCCTCAAAGTACAGGGACAAAGAATGTACAAGCTGGCTCGAGCGGGCGTTGAGGTTGACCGGAAACCTCGGCCGGTGGAGATATACGACATACGTCTTCTCGAGTTTGATCTGCCGAAATTGGTACTTGAGGTTGATTGCGGGAAAGGCGCATACATGCGTTCGCTGGCTCACGACTTGGGCGAAACGCTAGGCTGCGGAGGTCACGTTGTTGATTTAATCAGGTTGTCCACCGGCAGATTTCACGCCGATGATTCAATAACACCTCTTCAATTGGAGGAGGCTGTGACGGAAGTTGGCGGGTGGGAGAAGCACCTGCACCCCGTGGATTGGGTACTAAAAGAACTGCGCAGCATTTCTGTGGGCAAGCAGGCTGAAAACCTTTTACGTAACGGGCAGGCTGTCAGCTTAGGCCCCCAGTTCATGGATGCCGCATATCTGGAACCTTTTAGAGCATACAGCTCCGAAGGCCGGTTTTTTGCGTTAGTGAGGTTCGAACGTCCGGCAAATTCATGGCGTCCGGTTAAGGTATTCCAACTGGATGATCCATCTCCCCTCGCTCCAGACACGTAAACACTTCAAGCAATCTCTATTATCCGCCGAATTGGTCCTCATACCTACCAATAACTCGCCGTAATTACCCTCAATTCTAGCAGTAACCAACCAATTTCGATCATCAATACCGATTGGGTGCGTGCCTGCCTTGACAAAATATTTTGGCTCTGTATATTGATAGCGATTACGTTAACCTAGCTTTGAGATACCCATGTTTCTTTGTGGTTGCGAAGTGGTTTCAAGTACGGTAAAAACCAGCCGGTTATTACCGTAAACCTTGGAAAGTGGCGAACAACGCCTGTCCCAATTGTGATTCTCACATCGCGTAGTAGGTCACTAAGTTAAGCCATTGGTCAATGTCTCGCCCGGCAATATTTTAGGCATAATTAAACGAGGATGGGGGTATAACATGGAGGCATATTGCTTCAAGTGCCGCAATAAGCGGGAGATATCCAAACCTCAGCAGGTTACTTTAAAGAACGGTCGACCAGCAACCCAGGGCGTGTGCCCTACTTGTGGCACCAAGGTCTTCCGAATTGGGAAAGCATAGATTGGCTTGAGCCCGAAACACAACGGACGATCAGTGCGTGGCCGCTCCTGGCTTGCCTAAAGCTACGGTATCGAATCCCAGCCGCTTTAACAGATTCTGGGGATTTACCTGTAACAAGACGTGTGCATCCTCATCGTTAAGGCCTGCGCCTTTGGCAATCTTGTGAGTCAACTCCACTGTCAACAAGTCTTCGGGTTCATGAGCGTCGGAGTCCAAGACAGTGTAGGCTCCGGCGTCTCGTGCCGTTTTTACCACGTGACCGTTGGTCAAGCTGTGACCCTTACGGGCCGACACCTCAAGGTAGACACCATTCTCTGCAGCCAGCTTGGCATCGTCGTAGCTGATTAGGCCCGGGTGGGCCAGAATATCCACCGCTCCGGAGCGAATCGCGGCCTCATTCGTTCCCGGCTCTACAGGCTCCACTATCGTCTCCCCATGGACTGCGACCAACTTGGCGCCCAAGGCTTTGGCAGCTTGGGCGACCATCTTGATATCATCTTTAGGCACATGGGTAATCTCCACACCGGGCAATGCCAAGATATCCCAGCGCTCCGAAGCCTGGGCACAATCTTTAATCAATGTCTTTATCACGTATTCTAGGTTACCCACGCCAACGTGGTCCGTCACAGCCATGGCCTTATAGCCTCTGACCAATGCTCTCCGAATCAACTCTATGGGCGACAGCACTCCGTCGCTAAGAAACGTGTGAGTGTGAAAATCGTACATACCCTATACCTCATGGACCTGGCGCAGTCGGAGCATTCAATCTATCCGTTCAACCAGCGCCAAATGTTTTGTGATCTATTTCCCGTTGTGCTTCCACTCAGGCAACATTAGCTAAGTATAGTTACACGGCTCAAAGTGAACAACCAGAAGCACAGCCAGGTTACGCATGTTGTTCTTTCAATCTATCCGCTCCGTTCCCACGGTTAACTGATTGTACCAGCATATAATCGCAGAGCATCTCTGAACTCTTTACACTTATATATTGCCCGTTTGACACCCAAATTGCGCCGGAATACAATAATCCCCACCCTAAGAGAGAATCTAACGATCGAATGCTCCCTGAGACTCTCAACAGGGCCGCTTGTTACCTCGGTTCCCACTCTTGTACCCCCACGCAGCATCCACATTCGTTTAATAACATCTGATCCCAAGAGCGTTGATTGTGGCGAAAATAAACAACAGGAAGCAAGACAACGAATGGCACAGGGTTTAGAAAGAGAGAGCGAGGTTGAAGTCAATAAAGGCATAGAATGTGGGCGCTGCGGAAAACCGGTTCGCCGAGGCCGCGGTTTCGAATTCAAGGTTGCCCCAGCAACGAGCAACCTTGCCGGAGATAGTCAGGCCGGGCAGATAACCAAGTGCATGTCTTGTGCGCTACGGCACTCGACAATGTTGAAGCGGTCACTAACAGTCGCAGTGGTGGTGGGATCCATTCTTACACTGCTGAATCAAGGCGACGTTTTATTCGCTGGAAACTGGAAAACAGCGATGTACTGGAAAATCCCGTTGACTTACTGCGTGCCATTCTGCGTCGCTACCTACGGTGCGTTGAGCAACAACCGCCGCTAAGCACTAGGCCAGCCGGCCCACACGAAATGATCTCCTCCGGGAAGTGTTGCAGGCATGGCTCAATTCACATTAAGGGCACTTAACCCAGTTTACGGATTACCTCGACGACTTTCCCGTGAACCTCTACGTCATCGGCAGGGCAATAAATCGGGTCCATCTGGCTGTTAGCCGGTTGCAGCCGAACCTGATCCCCTTCCAGATAAAACTTCTTGAGCGTCACTTCTTCCCGGGATTTCAGCCAGGCCACCACCATATCGCCGTTGTTTGCTTGATGTCCTGGTTTGATAATCACCACATCGCCATCATCAATCAAGGCGTCAATCATTGAGGTTCCATTTACGGTCAGCGCGAAAAGCTTGCCGAAGCGTTTCTGTAGTTCGGGAGCCACTTCTATGGTATCGAACTCGGTGCTGGACTCCACACCTTCGGTGCTGAAAACGGGAATCGGCTTGCCGGCTGCTATGGCCCCCACTATCTGCACTTTGGGCGGACCGTAAGCCGGTAGGCCTTGCTCATCCAATAATTCAATGCCCCGGGCCACATCGGGCTTCCGGTTTAGGAAACCGGCCTCTTTTAGCTTATGGAGGTTGTAGTCGACCACCGATGTGGAGCTTATACCGCAGGCATGCTGAATATCCCGCACTGTCGGGGGAATACCGTTATCCCCAACAAACTCCCGAATAAAATCGAGAATCTGCTGGCGTCGGATTGAGAGTTTCTTCTTGTTGAATATCATATCGTCCTTATGCTTAGCCAATTGCTTTACTAGGGGCCGGGCTGATTATTCGCCATTTAAGGCAAACGGATGTTCTGGAAACAAGGCTAGCAAGAGGAGAGGCCTGGTGTCAATGACGTTATGTCACGTGGATGAAGAGGATCAGAGGGGGTGGCACTGATTAGTAACGACCAGGGAGTGTTGCCAATCTCCGGCATCAGCCAACTTTAGAACGTGCGGAACCCCGAGGCTTCAGGACACAATTGGATTGAGGTCAGCGTTGCCTTGAAACCCTGATCTAGGCGTTTTACAACTTGTTAAGCCGGATTGAAATCCTGGATTTGCGGCGGGCGCCGGCGTTCCGGTGCATCAAGCCCTTACGCACTGCCAGGTCGATTGACCTGATGGCCTCATGGACGGACGTTGTGGCCGTCTCGACGTCTCCACTGTCTACAGAACGTAGAGCCTTGGCTATGGAGGTCCTAGTAGCCGTACGGACACTGCCGTTTCGGCGGGCATTTTTGATGGATTGGCGGCCAGCCTTTGCTGCGGGCAATTGAATTCTCCTAAGCTTTATTGATCGAGTTTAAACTATTATACATCCAGGTTCTTGACGCTGCGAGCATGTGAGTTAATAAAGCTCTTTCTCGGCGCCACTTCTTCTCCCATTAACGTGGTAAACACGTCGTCCACTTCCACAGGATTCTCGATATTTACCACCAGCATCTTGCGGGTTTCCGGGTTCATGGTGGTTTCCCACAACTGGTCGGGGTTCATTTCACCCAGACCTTTATAGCGCTGGAGATGAATGTTCTTCTGCCCGTTCAACTGCTCCAACTGAGCGTCTTTCTCAGCCTCGTTATAGGCGTACTGGACATTCTTCCCAGACTGGATACGGTAAAGCGGCGGCTGGGCGATATACAAGTGACCGGCGTCAATCAAACCCTGCATGCGCCGATAGAAGAAGGTCAGTATCAGCGTCCGGATGTGGGAGCCGTCCACATCGGCGTCGGTCATTATTATCACCTTGTGATAGCGAATCTTCTCGGGATCGAACTCATCACCTTCTCCGGCGCCCACAGCAGCCACCATGGCCCGGATTTCTTCATGACCCAGTATCTTATCCGGCTGCTGTAAGACTCGCTCCACGTTGAGAATCTTACCCTTGAGGGGCAAGATAGCTTGATAGTGACGGTCCCGGCCCATCTTGGCCGACCCACCCGCCGACTCTCCTTCAACGATATAGAGTTCCGACTTGGCCGGGTCCCTTTCAGCGCAATCCGCCAGCTTCCCTGGCAATGACGTGCCGTCCAAGGCATTCTTGCGGATAACCAGTTCCCTGGCCTTCTTCGCTGCCTCACGGGCCTTTTGCGAGGTTAGACACTTTTCAATTACCCGCTTGCCATCGGCATTGTTCTCTTCCAGATAGCGGGCCAAGCCTTCGCTGACCACGGAATCAACGGTGCCACGAACTTCGGTATTGCCCAACTTCGTCTTGGTTTGACCCTCGAATTGAGGATCGGTGAGCTTGACGCTGATCACCGCCGCCAGACCTTCACGGACATCGTCTCCGATTAAGTTGGCTTGGTCGTCTTTGATATAGCCCTGCTTGCGCGCATAGTCATTGATGACTCTGGTCAAAGCGGTTCGAAAGCCGGTGAGGTGGGTGCCGCCCTCTTGGGTATTTATGCAGTTGGCGAAGGAAAACACCGTCTCGTTGAAGCCGTCGTTGTACTGAATCGCCACTTCCACCACGATATCGTCCACGCTTTTCTCGTAATAGAAGGGGAAGGTTTGCATGACCTTTCGGTTGCGGTTGACGTTGCGCACCAGATTGGCGATACCGCCATCGAAGTAATAAGTGCGTTCCACGTCCCCATGCCGCTCCGTATCGTGCCACTGGCTGCTAAAGCAAATCTCAAGACCTTTGTTCAGGTAGGCGATCTCCTTAAAATGAGCCGTGAGCAATTCGAAATCATATTCGATAATGGGGAAGATTTCCGGGTCGGGCCGGAAAGATATAGTGGTGCCGTGGCGGTCGGTTTTCTCTTCTTTGATGAGCTTTCCGGTGGGGTGGCCTTTGGCGTATTCTTGGTAATAGAACCAGCCTCCTCGGCGGACCTCAGCCTTGAGGTACGTGGAAAGGCCGTTTACCACAGACCCACCCACTCCGTGCAAGCCTCCGGTGACCTTATATGCGCCGCCGCCAAACTTGCCGCCAGCGTGGAGGGTAGTCATTACGGTCTCCAAGGCGGTTTTACCTGTTTTGGGGTGGATGTCCACGGGAATGCCGCGACCGTTGTCAGCCACGGAAATCAGCCCTGTGTCATCAATGCACATAATTACCGAATCACAGAATCCCGCCATGGCTTCATCCACTGCGTTGTCCAGAACTTCGAAGATGAGGTGATGCAGGCCCCGCTGGTCAGTACTGCCAATATACATTCCAGGCCGCACCCTAACCGCCTCAAGCCCTTCCAATACCTGAATATCTTTGGCTGTGTAATCCAACGTTGGCTTTTGCTGCATATCATCCTATCCAGTCTGAATTTGAACCCAGGTCGATGAATCGAAATCGCGGAGGAGATACATTCGAAAAGAGGCAAAGCGGAAGGCTGGTTCCACTTTGAACAATATATAAATATTATACCAGAAACGTGGCTACAGTGCTTCTATTTGCAGCCTAAAACCAAATGGAAGTTATGTACATTAATCGAGAATTCCGAGGGTTCCAACGATTTTTGCCACGCCTACGAAATCGATTACCATCGGCAAGGTTTTTAGGAGCCGGGCCCAAGGGCGCGATTCAGATGTAAATTAAGACCATGTGGCTCTAAAACCTGGCCCAAAACCGGATGTTTTTAAGGGAAAATTCGCGTGTATACGCCTGGTGAACCGTCCACATGAACCATCTTAGGACGCACAGTGCCCGACCATACTGGGGTTACTGCCACCCGCCATGCTTCCCATTCGGGGCTTTCTACGGATTTCATCGACTCCATCTCATGGAGCGTGGTGTATTTGGGCTCGCCGGTTACCGCCTGAAAGCGGCGGCCGCGGATGTAGCCGGGCACCGCCGAGCATGTGGGCAGCCGCTCGGTGTTATAAGCATGATTGAACTGGTCTTCCAACTCCGGCGGCACCGACATGCGGCCTACTAGCATGATTGGGGCCATGTCGGCCTGGGCCGTATCATTGGATACATCACTGGGGTAGATCAACCGGTACAAGTTGCGAATGAACGCCGTTCCGATAACGTCGGGTGACATCCGCTTGGTCCACTCGGTGGGATTGTTCAAACTATGCTGCCAAGCGTCCGACTGATAGGCTTCAGGCTGGTCCAGTTCATAACAGGCCAGGTACTTGGGCCCCCCTTGGACCGCCTGGTAGCGGGCCGCACTCAGCACGCCTGGGATGGAAAGCCGCTCCGGAATATGTTCTTCGTTGTACCAACGGTTGTATTCGTCATCGTGCTCCGGCGCGACGTCGGAATATACCATGAGCAATCCCCGGCCTTTCTTGTTCACCATATTCCGCCTCCATTTTTATGAATCTTGTCCGCCCGAAATTTGGCCTCAACCATCCGGTCGCGAGTTTTTAGATTCGAGCCGACCCGTTTGATGCGTGAATCTGTCTCAGCCAGCCGATCCGGTATCTCCGGGGAAGTAGAATGAGCCGTTGCGCAGGCTGTCTAGAGCATATTCCACCGCTTGGAACAAGGGACTGGGCAAGTCAGCCAAAGGGAACCATCCTGATTCCGAAAACGCTTCCGGCTCGGCCAATCTCGGTTCTTGCTCGCCGATATCGCCCAAAAACTCGATGTCCACGTAGTGCTTGCCATAGGCGACGATATTACTGACACACAAAAAGCGGAGGCTGCCGACGTCTACGCCCAACTCCTCCATGGCCTCTCGTCGAGCGCATTTCTCCAGAGACTCTCCCATCTCCAGATGACCTCCAGCCGAAGCCCATGTATCCTCTCCATGAGCGCCTTGGCGCTTGGCTAGAAACACACGGTCACCGCGCAAAAACACGACGCCGACACCTACTTGCGGCCTAGAAGGGAATGAAGTCACGGGGGCGAGTATATCATTCGATTCCTGACCAGACCCAGCATCACCTATCGCAAACCGATTGGGTTGGCCGTCCCGCCAACCCTCTATAATATCCTCGATATAACCTCCCCGAGCCCCAAATCACAATATCGGAGCCCGGCCCAAAATATGGACATTTTTCTTACAATCGCTCTGGCAATCACCGGTATTTCATTGCTGGCTTGGATATCGCTGATTTACGGTCGTGGTCATTTCTGGAGAATGGACCAAATTCTCCGGGCTGGATCGGCCGACGATGGCAATCAAAACGAGGCCGGCAGGGACAATTGGCCCACGGTAAGAATAATCGTCCCGGCACGAAATGAAGCAGAAAACATCCCTGCGACCCTGCCGTCTCTATTGAACCAAGACTATCCTGGCCTGTTGACGATTTTATTAGTGGACGACCAGAGCACCGACGGCACAGGGGAATTGGCCATTAGTCTCGGCCAGGAATACAAATCCGCCAATCGCTTGCAAGTGCTTGCGGGAAAGACCGTGCCTTCGGGTTGGACCGGCAAGCTGTGGGCGCTGGAGCAGGGTGTCCGGGCGGTCAGCGAGGACCAAGAAAACGACCAGGCCGAAGCTGGGACACCGGAGTTTTTCCTTTTTACCGACGCAGACATTACCCATCCGCTGGATAGCCTGAGAACCCTAGTGGCCAAGGCTATGAAAGATGAACTGGACATAGTTTCGGTCATGGCCCACCTTCAGGTGAGCACCGCCTGGGAACGCCTTCTCATTCCGGCATTCGTCTATTTCTTTGCCAAGCTCTATCCCTTCCGGTGGGTGAACGACCCCAGCAGAAAGACAGCCGCCGCCGCCGGAGGGTGCGTGTTGTTGCGCCGTGAAGCTCTGGAGAGGGCCGGCGGTTTGGATAGCATATCGGGCCGGATTATCGACGATTGCGCATTGGCTGGTCTGATTAAAACATCGCGAAGCCCCCATGCCGGTGCGATTTGGCTTGGTCTGGATCACAACGTCAGAAGCACACGGTCCAACAGTGGCCTCAAGGACATCTGGGGGATGGTCACCCGGTCAGCCTACGCCCAACTCCGCAACTCACCGTTAATGCTCCTAGTCACCGTCTTAGGGTTGAGCTTGGTGTACTTGGTTCCTGTCGGAGGAGCTATAGGAGGTCTTGCGGCGGGAGTAATCGACCAAGATTCAACTCTAGGCTTATGGTTGCTAGTGGCTGGATTGCTAGCCTGGATCCTCATGGCGGGGAGTTACCTGCCGACGCTCAAACGCTACAGGCTATCTCCCGTTTTGGCCTTCACCCTGCCCTTGGCCGCAGCTTTGTACACATTGATGACCATCGATTCGGCCCGGCGTTCCTGGCAAGGACAGGGAGCCAATTGGAAAGGACGAATATATCGATAGCCTGATCGCTTGCCTGGTGCGCCAGAAGTCAAACACGCCCTCTGCCTATCCTGGGTGAGAGATACGCCGTCCAAGGCCTAACAGATACTCTATAATGATGCCTGTTTAGCCAGGCACGGCTGGCGACCCGCAATCCTCAACAAAGGCGGAAGAAATGGCTGACCGAGAAAGACTGGTTAAGACCCTGCTGGACCTTATTCGCATCGACAGTCCCTCCGGCGAAGAAGACGCCATGGACTTGGAGGTGAGCTCCAGGCTTTCTGCATTGGGGCTGAAGTTATTTCACGATTCCTACAATAACGTCATCGCCAAGCTGCCTGGCGACGGTGAGCCGGTGATGCTCTCCGCCCATCTGGACACCGTAGAGCCGGGCCGGGGTATACGGCCAATCGTGGAGGGAGACCTGGTCCGCTCCGACGGCACCACCATCCTCGGCGGTGATTGCAAATCGGGGGTCAGCATCGTCATAGAGGCTTTAACCGCAGTCGTTGAGTCGGGCGCTGGCCACCGGCCTGTGGAGGTGGTGTTCACTCGCCATGAGGAGGGGGGACTGGTGGGCGCCCATCATCTGGACTTCAGCCTGATTTCGGCGGTTACCGGCCTGGTTTTCGACGGCGAGGGTCCCGCAAACCGCGTTGCCGTGGCCGCCCCATCACAAAACGTGGTCACCGCCAATATACACGGACGGGCGGCTCATGCCGGAATCGAGCCCGAAAACGGTATATCGGCCATTCTTATCGCCGCAGAAATATTGACTCAGCTGCCTTTGGGACGTATCGACAGCGAAACCACATCCAACGTCGGCCGCATCGAAGGCGGTTTGAAACGCAATATCATCCCTGACCAGGTTTTCCTAGACGGGGAGATTCGCAGCTTGGACAACAAGAAGCTGGATCATTATTCCCAGATGTTCCGGGACGCCTTTCAGCAAGTCGCCGACCGGTATCCCGAGGCCAATATAGACCTGGATATCTCCAATACCTACCAGGCGTATAACATCGACAACAGCCATGCCACGGTCAAGATGATTACCCGAGCACTCAGTCAGGCCGGATTGGAAGCCAACCTGGAATCTACCGGGGGCGGGTCCGACGCCAACATCTTCATCCAAAACGGTATCGTGGCATTGCCTGTGGGCATCGGTGTGCGGTCATTTCACACCACCAAGGAGACCGCCCTTATACCCGAGATGCTACAGGGAGCCGAAATGTGCCAACGGGTGATTTTGGGAGCCTAGCAAATGGGATCAATCCCTCAGTCGCTGGTTGCCAAAAATTCCCGGACCCGTTCTGCAAACGGTTCTCTGTTGTAGTTGTTGAACAGGATTATGGCAGTGCGCACTGGGTCGCCGCCGAACATCCGCTCGTACAGCACCTGCCGTCCGCTGAAAGAACTGCAGGACACGTCCCATGCCAGGTGGAAGAGCTTGGAACGGTCCCTGGCATTGGCGGTGTCCGTGGCCAGGTACTGGTTAATCTCCGGGGCTATTGTGGTGTCGAAGTCGCATTCCGAAGGCAGCGCCATTAGGCTGCTGGTGCCCAGAAGCTGGATGATTTCTACCATCCTAGGATAGATCGTCCGCCCGAACATCGTGCGCCCTGCCATGATTGGACCGCCTGCCGGGGTCATCACGCCCCATTGGTTCAGGGTGGCGTCAGCTTCGGCGGCCCGGAGACAAGCTCGCAATGTCTCTCGGTGGGTAATCATTTCAGCCACTCGCTCTTGCACCTGGGGGATTGTGGTCGTGCCCAAGGTATTTATCACCAAGTCAGCCAGCCCAAGAACGAATTCCGCTTTCACCACGCAACGGGTCAATATCTGGTGGCCGGTATGGGAATTGGAACTGGTACCTTCACCGTAGCCGTTGCACAAATCCACGTCACCCAGCAGGAATACCCGCTCCCAAGGCACCAACACATTGTCGAAAAACACCGTCGAATCCATCTCTTCAAAACGAGACCCCAAAGGATGGTCGAAGTGGGAGCGTCCTTGGTCCAAGCTCTCCCGGCAGAGGAACTTCAAGCCCGGCGTGTCGCACGGAATCGAGAAAGAGAAGGAATGTCGGTTGGCGTCGTCACCCAAACGGTGGGTCGCAACGGGGTAGATGGCGATGTCGTCGGATATGGGCCCTAGGGTCGCCAACACGCGACTGCCATGCACAACGATACCGGCATCGGTCTCCTTAACAAGGGTCAATGCGACCTGCTCGCTCAATGCGGTGACCGGTGAAGGGTCCCGGCTACGTTGCAGGTTTATCAAAGCGTGGGTGAGTGCCAGGTCATTTTCCCGGATGTATTCGTAATAATTATTCACGTTCATTTCGAATTCCGGACGGTTCTGAGCGAAGTAACCCGCTGCGCCTGCCCATGAGGAAAAGATAATGTTGAGAAAGTCCGGAGAGCGTGCCATCATGCCGCAACTGGACCAAGCCCAATGCTCCATCATCTTGCGGCGACGCACCAAGTCTTCAATCGTCCGAGGAATCTGGAAGGAGAGCCCGACCGGGTGGCCGGTGGTGGGAGAAGGGTAGGTCATGGCTGCCTGCATCTCAGGGTCATGTTGCATGTCGTAAAGGGCCGCCACCGACTTGACACCATTTTTAAATGCGGGATGAGTGGTCACGTCCTCTACACGCTCACCGCGAATCCACACTTCACGCGGGCGCTCTTTAAGACCGGCAATGTACTGTTCACCTGTGCGTGCTGGCATAGTTCTCCTTGCGTTGCGAACTAGGTTTAAGGCAGGGGCCGATTTGTTGCAGCCCGAGATGTGGGGATATTACAGTCAACCCGTACCGCCTGTCCACGGTGTTGAGCTCTAGTCCACAGACCCAACAATCGACTTGATGGCGTATCTGCGGCCAAGTAGATTTAGCTAGTTCGACAACCCGCCTGACCAACTATGCCACGGCTGGTAGAAACGGCCGACTGGGAATGTCCCTACGCAGGGCCGGCGCAATGTCACTCTGGAAAAGCTCCAAGGAGGCGCGGTGCTGGGCTTTCGTCAGGCCAGCGCTGTCGGAATTTATGTTCAGCACTTCATGGCCCATCTGGTCATGATACCGGTGCACCTTCTCAATGATTTGCTGCGGGCTGCCAATCAACGCTGAGCTGCGTTCGATGGCATCCTCAAGAGAATGGAACACCAGCGGCATCCCCTGCCTGATAAACGCGGCCTTCCGGGCCTCAAATATAGGGCGGTAAGTCGCAATAGCATCCTGAGAGTCCTTGGCGGCGTAATAGCCAGCGGAACCAGCCCCAACCAATGCGTCCTTCGGGTCGCGACCATAGTGAGCCCAACGTTCCCGGTAGTAACTTACCAAGGCGGCATATGGCTCGATGGGATTGGTGACATTGGCGGAGAATAGGGGATCTCCCCATTTAGCGGCCAGCTCCACCGATGCCTCGCTGGTGGCGCTGCCATGCCAGACGCGAATCGGATTCTGTAGCGGGCGCGGCCAAGTCTCCGCCTCGTTCAGCGAAGGCCGAAACTGGCCTGACCAAGTTACTTTGTCCTCTCGCCACAATCGGCGAAATAACTCGTAGCTCTCCCGGTTGCGCTCCCACTGGTCTTCAGTGGTGACGTGGAATAACTCGGCTTGGGCTGTGCCGTTGCCCTTGCCAATCATCAGTTCCAGCCGACCTCCGCTGAGGTGGTCAAGGGTAGAGTAATCCTCAAATGCCCGCACCGGGTCAAGTAGACTCAGTGTGGTCACCGCAGTGAATAGCCTGATTTTAGAGGTCTGTGCTGCAATGTGACTCAGAATGACGGGCGGCGACGATGATAAGAAAGGCCTCTCGTGCCGTTCCCCAACGCCATAGCCGTCGAAGCCCAACTCCTCTACCAGGACAGCGTTATCCACAACCGAGCGGATACGCTCTGTTGTTGAGGGCTGGATTCCAGTGACCGGATCAGGCGCATAAGGGATGAGGGTCATGGCTAAGAACTTCATGTGAGGCCTTCTTATCTTTTTCGTGGGTAATCTTAGGTTGCGAGAATTAAATGCCCTGGAGCCACGATTCGGAGCGTCCAAATCGAAACACAACGGATATTGTGTAACCAATCCGATGCTGCTTTCGGTTTCTTCGATCTAGTCTGCCACTTCCAGAATCATCTCGATCTCAATGCAGGCGGCATTTGGAAGGGAGCCCATACCTACAGCAGACCTGGCGTGGGACCCGGCATCACCGTATAACTCGCTCAGAAGGTCGGTCGCGCCGTTGGCAACCAAAGGCTGTTGTACGAAATCGGGCATAGAGTTCACCATGCATAGCAGTTTGGCCACCTGTTTAACTTTGTCCAAATCGCCTATGACAGCTTTCACGTCAGCCAAACATGCGAGGCAGGCTTGCTTCGCTGCTTCGTATCCCTGCTCCACGCTAATCTCAGCTCCAAGTTTGCCCCTGAACTCCGGGCCCGAGGTGTGCCCGCCAACGAACAGGATATTCCCAATCCTGACAGCCCCAGCGCGGCCAGCCGGCGGCGTCCCGGCAGCAGGTAGCTCCAATCCCATCGCTTTTATCTTGTTCTCAATTTCCATTTTACGGTTGCTCCTACTCATATTGAAAGTTAAATCGGCATCCACGGGCTAGAATACGCTCTCATCTACCCCTTGGCTATGGTCAAACTCACGATGATTAATACCGCCTAATATACAGATATCCTTCGGCGCTAGTCATCAATGATAAAATCGGAGATATGAGTGTCATAAGCACATCAAGCCTGGTGAGGGCTAACCTCAATGTGAATTTTACCGTTCAAACAAACATGGTCTCGTGCCATGCTAATATTCCCCATACTAAAATTTTGGCAATAGAGACACTGGCAGCACAGACATGGAGCTTGTATTGGGAATAATTGCCGAAGGCCGGGATGCCAGGTGGACTATTCTGACCGAGGCTTGCACACCGCAATCCTCCCTAATAATTCCACGGGGATCCCATAGAGATGTTGCTTCTCAGCAAGTTGACGTATGAAGCGCGCTGCGAAGATAATGTCTAGTGGAAAAGAATCTTGAGTTCAAATGACCGCCTTCTGTCATAAATCCTCCTGGGGTCGTCTGATTCGAACATTCGATTCAATGACTTGCGCAGGTTGTTGATAAGGCTAGGGTTTGACGAACGCACTCGCGGTAGCCATCATATATTTCGTAAATCAGGCATTGATGAGCGAGTTAATCTACGTGTGAAGGTAATATGGCCAAGGCCTACCAGGTGCGACAAGTAAGAGCAATCTTAATCAGATACCAACTTGCAGGCGACTGATTATGCACAAATACGAGATAATCCTGTATTGGAGCAATGATGATCGGGTATTTGTTGCGGAAGTTCCGGAATTACCCGGCTGTGTGGCCCACGGCGAGACGCAGGAGGTCGCCCTTGCCAACGCTCTAGAAGCTACACAACTATGGATAGAAACCGCCCTGGAATTTGGCGACCCGATTCCCCAGCCAAAGGGTAGGCGGTTGATGCTGGCTTAGCCAAAAGCTAGGTCGGTAGGGAAAGTAAGACTGAACAATCAACTCCCAGGAGGAAACCACTGTGACAACGATAAACAAGAAGCGCCGGCTTGGCAGGAACGTTTCCATCGTTGGCGCCGGCATGTCCGCCTTCGGCGCGTTCAAAGAGAAAGACAGCCGCGACCTGTTCTCCGAAGCCTTTCAGGAGATGATGGGCCACATGGACCAAGGCATCGATATCGAAGACATCGAATGCGGCTACATAGGCAATTACTCCTCAGACCTCTTTGAGCATCAAGGGCACACCGCTCCCATAATGGCCGACTGGCTGGGAATGACACCCGTGCCGATGACCAGGATCGAGAATGCCTGCGCCAGCAGCGGCAGTGCCCTGCGGGAAGGTGTGATGGCCATTGCTTCGGGCATGTACGACATCGTCTTGGTAGGTGGCGTGGAGAAAATGACCAACCTGGCCACCGACCAGGTCACCGATGTTTTAGCATCGGCCGCCGACGGCCTATACGAAGTACCTTCCGGGCTGACCTTCCCGGGCATTTTCGGCGCTCTGGCCAAAGCCCACATGGACCGCTATGAGACCAACCTTGACCACCTGCTAAAGGTGGCCATCAAGAACCACCACAACGGGGCGCTTAATCCCAAGGCCCAGTTCAACGTAACGATTCAGAGCCTGATGGAACGCCGCAAGTCCAGAGCCCAAGAGCGCGGTCAGCCAGTTCCGGATTGGCAAACAGATATGGACTTCCTGAACGACGCCCAAGCTAATCCATGGATAGCTTGGCCTTTGCGTCTCTACGATTGCGCACCCATCACCGACGGAGGTTCCTGCGTTCTGTTAGTTGCTTCGGAGATTGCCGGAAACTTCACCGACAAGCCGATACATATCGCTGGCATAGGCCAGGCCACTGGTCGGCCCCTTCATGATGCCGAAGAGTTGACCTCTCTGTCTTCCGCAAAAGCGGCGGCAGCCCAAGCCTATGAGATGGCCGGAGTTACTCCGCAAGACATCAACCTGGCCGAGGTGCATGATTGTTTCACCATAGCTGAGATAATCGCCACTGAGGACCTGGGTTTCTTTGCGCCCGGTGAAGGCCCCAGAGCAGTGGATGAAGGACGCACAGCACGGACCGGCGACCATCCGATAAACACCTCTGGCGGCCTTAAGGCAAAGGGGCATCCGGTGGGCGCTTCCGGTGTGGCTCAGGTTATCGAGATTTTCCACCAACTGCGAGGTGAGGCCGGTGAAAGGCAAGTGCCAAACGCCAATCTGGAATTTGGGCTAACCCACAACGTGGGCGGAACCGGTGGCACCTGCGTGGTCAACATTCTGAGGCGAGGGTAGGAGGAATCGTGGCCGACGACACTAAACAATTTAACGCGACCTCGTACTTCGCTTATATCAAGGATGAAAAGAAGTTGATGGGGATCCGGTGCCGAAACTGTAGCCACTTGTCTTCCACTCCCAGAACCATGTGTCCTTCCTGCCACAGCAAAGACGTGGAATGGCACGAATTCAGCGGGAAAGCCAAACTCAGCACTTTCACTTGCATATCAATCGTTTCCGTGGCCATGGGCAAGAGGGGATACGGCAGGGACAACCCTTGTTGTACGGGCATCGTGACTTTAGAAGAGGGACCGAGAGTCAGCGCTCATATCTTGGGCGTGGACGGGAACAACCCCCAAAGCATCAAGACTGGAATGGCTCTGGTTCTTGACCCGGAGGAAATCGACCCGGAAGACCCTGCCCTGGCTTTTCGTCCCGCTTAACCGGGTGCAATAGTCAAGACGCAATAAACGCCCGGCTTATCGCCGGGCGTTTTGAATTGGAAGCGGTTGCGTTGGTTTAGTTCACCGAAATTACTTAATCAAAGCCCCGAGTGCCGATCCAGCCGGTCTCGGAAACGTCGATAATGACTCCCTCGGGACCGCCGTACTTTACTTCCACGTTGCCTGCGCCGTGGGCAGGGGTGCCCATATGCAAGGCCTCGTTGATGTCGTCACGTGGTTGGGCATCGGCAGCTTTCATCTTCTCGGCAATCTCTTCCAGGCTCTCCACCTCAAAGCCAATGTGGTGGATTCCACTGTAGCCCACGCCGTGCTCGGCTCCGGCTACTTGGTCGTTTTGGAAGTCCAAAATCGCCAGATTGATGTTGCCATCACTCAGGAAGAAACCCTTGGCGTTTTCACCGTCAAGTTTGGCTACTTCTCTCAAACCGAATACTTCTTTGTAAAACTGGGCGGTCTTCTCCGCATCCTGGGTGGCGATGGCTATATGCTTTATCTGCGCCATGTCGTTCCTCCATTATGAGAATTTGGGTCAATTTTCTGGTTCGGCAGAATTGAATCTACCTGGGTCCGAGATTATGCATCAAGATACCATTATTCTCCGATGGCCGCCAGCCCCGGACGTTTGGCCAAACGTGTTTCTGGGTTTCCAACAGGTCAGCTCTGCTTGGTAAGTCGTATGGTCGTATAACACCCGCCGTGTTAGAATGACCCGTGCGTCCACTACCAGCCAATCGGCTTGGCCGGACGCTCCCACATATCCAAATTCAATATGGAGTTTGAAAATGTCGTCTTCTAATCGCATGAAATTTGGTGTCTTCATGGCGCCCTTCCACAGGCCGGGTGAAAACCCCACGCTGGCCTTGGAACGCGATATGGAACTAATCGAGTGGCTAGACACTTTGGGCTTCGACCAAGCTTATATTGGTGAGCATCACAGCGCTGGTTGGGAAACCATCGCCTCCCCGGAAATTTTCATGGGTATGGCTGCTCAGCGCACCAAGCGAATCATGCTTGGCTCCGGCGTAATCAGCCTTCCCTATCATCATCCGTACATGGTGGCCAACCGAATGGTATTGCTGGACCATCTGACAAGAGGCCGCGTCATTCTGGGCGTCGGTCCGGGCGCTCTAGCCTCCGACGCTTTGATGTTGGGTATCAAGCCCGAGCGTCAGCGAGAAATGATGGACGAGTCTTTGGGTATCATAATGAGGCTCTTTAAAGAGACTGACCCGATTACCTACAAGAGCGATTGGTTCGAGTTGAACGAAGCCATGCTCCAGCTACGACCATATTCCGAGCCTCACCTGCCTGTGGCAGTGGCTTCGGTGGAATCACCAGCCGGCGTGACTCTAGCTGGCAAACACGGCGCGGCTGTCCTGTCCTTGAGCGTCCCGCGGGACACCATCCGCAAGACCAGCTTGAAGGAACTGTGGTCCATCGCCGAGGAAACTGCGGCGGAGCACAACAACGTGATGAGAAGGGAAGACTGGGGAATCGTAATGGGTGTCCACTTGGCAGAGACCAAGGAAGAAGCGGTAAAAGACATTCGGGAGGGTTCAGCCAGGCTTGTTACCGAGTATTTCGGTGAGACGCTGGGCAATCCGGTTCCTCCTGTACCTCGGAACCAGATTGTGGACTATATGGTGGACAACAATCAGTGGATTGTAGGCACACCCGACGATTGCATTGCGGGCATCGAGCGACTGCAAGAACTCAGTGGCGGCTTCGGAAGCTTCATGATTCGGGTCGAAGACTGGGCGCCCCGGGACAAGATTCACCGCAGCTATGAATTGCTGGCCAGGTACGTTATGCCCCACTTCCAAGGTTCTCTGGAAGGCATATTCACCTCCCAGCAATGGGCCAGCGAACGCCGGGAAGCGCTTCAAGCCAATCGCACCGCAGGCTTGAAGCAGGCGTCAGATTCCTTCTATACAAACCGAAACTAGCTATACGAATCGAAACTAGCACCAATCGAACCCAGCGGATTGAAAGCCCCTGAAAAAGGGCAGCCGTTAAATCCGGCTAGAAGCAAAACAAAAAAGACCGGCGCAGGTCCTCGAAATCGACCTGCGCCGGTCTTTTTTCCTAATTTATCAATATTGCTGTAACTCCCGGCAACAAATTGCATCTAACTTAACTCAGGTGTCTGGTACCATATAGATTGGAGCAAAATTCGCCCGATTTAGAAGAAAGGCAGGGTTGGCCAATATCCATTCGCAATGATCGAATTAGGTAATCGCCGCCCAACCGCAATTAAAGGCCGATTAATATGCGCAAGACCAAAATCATAGCGACCATTGGGCCTACTTCCCGAACCCGCGACACCTTGGACCAACTTATTGCCGCGGGCATGGATTGTGCCCGTCTAAACTTCTCCCACGGTAGTCATGAAGACCACGGAGATGTAGTCAGCTTGGTCAGGGAGTTATCCCAAAAACATGGACGCCCGGTAGCAATCCTTCAAGACCTGAGCGGAATCAAGATGCGCCTGGGCGAGATTGACGGACTGCTGCAACTCAATCGCGATGATGAAGTTACCTTCGTCCCTGAGACCTATACCGGGCAATCGGACGTGATTCCTTTCCCCCAGCCTAGGGTCATTAGCAGTCTCCGGACCGGACACCAGATTTTCGTAGCGGATGGCTCTGTCCGTTTGGAAGTAATGGAAACCGACGGGGAGAAAATCCGAGCTAAAGTCCTAGACGGCGGGACACTGTCTTCTTTCAAAGGCGTCAACCTACCGGGGGTGGCCATTGACCTGCCGGTGCTGACCGACAAGGACAAAATCGACCTTGAATTCGGAGTTCAGCAGCAGGTAGATTGGGTGGCAGTTTCCTTTGTGCGGACCGTCCAAGACATCCGTGACGCCAGGGAGTACCTGGGCCGTATAGGCAGCAAGGCCATGCTCATGGCCAAACTGGAGCGGAGCGAGGCGATAGAAAACATCGACGCCATCCTCCGCGAGACCGATGGTGTCATGGTAGCCAGAGGAGATTTGGGCGTGGAGATTCCCATGGAACGGGTGCCCATCGTCCAGAAAGAAATCGTAAAACAGGCCAGCGACCTGGCTAGAATCTCGGTGATAGCCACCCAGATGCTGAGTTCCATGGTGATTTCTCCCACACCCACCAGAGCCGAGGTTTCGGATATCAGCAATGCGGTGCTGGACAGTTGCGATGCAATCTTGCTATCGGAAGAGACCGCTGTGGGAGAGTACCCGGTGGATGCGGTTAAGGTAGCCGTCAGAGCCATCAACGAAGCGGAAAGCATATACCCTTACCACAGGGAACTGGAATCCAGGGATCGGACCCAAGCTATTGCATCATCGGCAGCCCGGCTGGCCCGTTCCCTCCATGCCAAGCCCATCGTTGTGACCAGCACCGGAAGAGCTGCGCTTGAGGTCTCCCGGTTCCGGCCTGACGCCGACATCATTGTTTTTTCCCATGATCCTGCGGTCTTGAGAAGACTGGCCATGGGCTGGGGATTGAACCCGGTGGGCACGTTGCCGCCGGAAAGGGATGTAGCAACTCTCGTTAGGTCCTTGGTGGAAGCTTCGATGGCCAACCATTTGATTAGCGAAAGCGATGTAGTAACAATCGTCCATGGGTTCTTGCCCGGCGTATCCGGCACCACAAATACGATTCAGGTATTGGATATCCGTGAATACCTGGCTAGCACCGGGAGCTTGAGCGAGGCTGTCGCAACACCCACGGCATCTTCTCCATCCGGTTCATAATGCCCATAGCGAGGCCACATATTCTTCTTAATTTAACTGGATTCCTGTCCCAGTATCCAAAGAAAGATTAAATCAGCAAGCGGATTATTTCTGGTCCTGATTGGGGCTTTGGTTTTGGCTGCTTGCTCCCAGGCGGAACCCACTCCCACGCCAACACCGACCGCTACGCCGGTTCCGTCGCCTACAGCAATTCCAGCGCCGCTGATAGTTCGCCGGGATTTGTCGTTTCCGACTCCTGACCCATCTCGCTTGAACCAAGTATCCGAGCTCCTATCCGCAGTCCCAGGGAGTTACCATTCGGTTATTGCCCTAGACGTACAGGGGTTGAAAGATAGTCCTGTGCTCAGCAGATTGTTGGACTCCGAAAGATTGGGAATTCCTGCGCTGATCCCCATTGACGCCTCCGCATTGATCGATAGGGTAGCGGTTGGTGCCACCGGCGAAGGCCAAATCACGGTGATGAAAGGCAACATAGACGTTGCCAGTCTGTTGAAACTGGTGGGCGGGTTTGGGTTTATCTTGAATATCGCTGACCCGGAAGACTACCGCGACCATCAGGTCTGGGATATCAACATCCTAGGTGTCACTCTGGCAGTGGGCCAAGCCAACCCTACTACGGTAATCTTTTCTTCGGGACCGCCAGCGGCCGGGACTACCGCGGTCGCCAAGATCAGAGAATCCCTAGACGCCCTCGACGGACTTTCCCCCGGATTCTTGGACAGTGCTGACGCTATGAGGCTGATGGAGCGGTTGCCGTCCGGGTTCGCCACCATTGTTCTGTCGGACTGCGCGGCCCTCGGCGACATAGCCGCCGTCATGGACATTCCAGGCTGCATAGGTGGAGCAATCAGCGCGAAAATAACCGGCACTGGCGAAGTGACATTCTACGGATTGGCCACATTCCCAGACGAAGCCCAAGCCTTGGCCGCCCTGGAAATCGCTTTGAATAAAATCCAAGACCAGGATGGTCTGCCCATCGATGAGGTAGCCGTCGGGCAAGAGGATGAACTGATCTGAAGCATCATTACGGTGCATTCCGAACGAGTGGCGGAAGCACTCGAAGCCTTTGATTTGTTAGGTCAATAAGACCGCCTATTTGCTCCGGATGGCAGCCAACTTCTACCACCGCAGACGGTCATGACCTGATCCCGAATCTATTCTCAAACTGTATTGTGTTGGACTCCGTTTCTGCTCATAATACCTATGCGTAGCGTTTCCAGTTTGATACCAACAAAACTTCGCCACGGCTTTTGTGCCTGCCTCAAAGATTGAATAGGAAGAAAAGATTATATGAAATTGACCGAACGCACACGGATAAACATTCATCCCGAACGTTCCGTACCTGAAGAGGCGGTGGAGATTCTCTCGGCTGGCTTCGTGGCTCATCTGGGATTCGTTCAAGACGGCCAACCCTATGTGATACCGCTGTCCTACCACTACGATGCCGATCAGCCTGACCGGATGTTCCTTCACGGAGCTACTCGGAGCCGGGCACTGAAATTGATAGCCAACGGCGACCCCGTTTGCGTCACAGTTACGCTGGTTGACGGACTTGTCTATTCCCGAAAAGCAATGAACCACTCGATAAACTACCGAAGCGTGATCTTGCTGGGCAAGGCCCATCCTGTTACCAGCGAGACCGAGAAATTCGAGTTGTTCGACAAGATGGTGCAGCGTTATTTCCCCGACCGCACTCTTGACCAAGATTACAACCACCCACCATCCGCCGACTTGGGAGCGACGGCATTGGTAGAAGTGCAGATAGAAGAATGGAGTGCCAAAGCACGCCGCGGCGGTCCCACGGGACCGGATGACGACAAAAGCGACGCATTGGGATCGGCAGGGGTTATCGACTTGCGGGAGCTCTAGTCGCTAATCATCAAAAGGGGTGCGGCCGAACTTAACACCAGAGGCGGCAGGTTGTCTGGAAGCCGGTGCTTATCTGGTAGCCAGCGAATGAGGTAGGCTGGTCTGGCCCATGAGGTATTTATCCACGCCTCTGGCCATCTGGCGTCCTTCGGCGATGGCCCATACCACTAAGGACTGCCCCCTAGCGGCGTCTCCGCCGGCGAACACTCCTGGAATGCTGGTCATTTTCTCGCCATCGACTTGAATATTGCCGCGACCATCCAGTTCTACACCCAACTGGCTCAACAAGCCCTCTTGCTCGGGATGCAAAAACCCCATGGCCAAGAGAACCAAATCCGTTTCCACCACGAACTCGCTTCCCGGCACCTCTCGCATTTCAGGACGACCGTTGCTTCCTGTGTGACTCCAATCGATGCGGACAGCGTGGAGCCGTTGCAGCTTGCCGTTCTCACCAGAAAATGACTTGGTCAGAATGTTGTAGTCCCTGATGCCGCCTTCTTCGTGGGCTGGGGTAGTGCGCTGTATCGAAGGCCATTGAGGCCAAGGGTTGCTGGGCTGTCTCTCGGCTGGAGGCTCCGGCAAGAGCTCCATCTGGTAAACCACCTCTGCGCCGTGACGGTGGGCGGTGCCCAAACAGTCGGCTCCGGTGTCACCGCCTCCCAGAATAACCACACTCTTGCCTTCGGCCGATATTCTATCGGCGGTATCAATTTCCTCTCCAGCATTTATCCGGTTCTGCTGGGTAAGATATTCCATCGCCAGATGAACCCCGTCCAGTTCCCGCCCAGGCACAGGCAGGTCTCGCGCCTCTGTGGAACCACAAGTCAGGCACACGGCGTCATAGTCGGCAAGAAGAGCGTCGACGGAGTAATCGACACCCACATTAACACCGGTTGAGAAGTTAATTCCTTCTTCGGCCATCAAAGCGACGCGGCGGCGCACAATATCCTTTTCCATCTTGAAGTCAGGAATCCCCAAAATCAGAAGGCCGCCGATTTGGTCCGCTCGCTCCAGAACAGTTACCCAATGGCCTGCCCGGTTTAGCTGCTGAGCTGCAGCCAATCCAGCGGGGCCGGAGCCAACAACCGCAATCTTTTTTCCGGTGCGTTGTTCAGGCGGTTCCGGTTTGATCCAACCTTCGTCAAAGCCCCGGGTCGAAATCTCCTTTTCAATGTACTCGATGGTCACGGGGTCATCATCGATACTGAGGACGCAAGAGGCTTCGCAAGGCGCAGGGCAAATACGCCCCGTAAATTCGGGGAAATTATTGGTGGATGACAGAATGGTCAGCGCTTCCTGCCAATTGCCCAGATAGACCTGGTGATTGAACTCGGGGATCACATTCCCCAGAGGGCAGCCCATGTGGCAAAAAGGCACGGAGCAGTCCATACAACGGGAGCCTTGCTCCTTGGCATGGTCCTCCGGCCACGGTTCGTAAACTTCCCGGTAGTCACTTTTTCTTTCAACAACCGGGCGGCGTTCCGGCGGCATGCGCCCTGAATCCATAAATCCAGAGGGTTTACCCATGGGGCGCTACTTCCAATTCTCCCGCTTGCTCTTCCACCCCTCTCAGCTTCCGCTCTTCCAGCACCCGGCGATAGTCGCGGGGCATGATTTTCTTGAATCGGGGGAGGCAATTGGCCCAATCGGCCAGCATCTTACGGGCGGGCTCAGACCCGGTAAGTCTTACGTGGTCTTCGACCATGCGTTTTAGAATTCCCTTGTCTTCGGCATCGGTCACTTCTTCCAAATCGGCCAATCCCGGATTGAAACGGTCCTTGAAGTCGCCGTCTCTATCGTAAACAAAGGCGATTCCTCCGCTCATACCAGCGCCGAAGTTGCGGCCTGTCTTGCCCAGAACCACCACCACTCCGCCGGTCATATACTCGCAGCCGTGGTCGCCAACGCTTTCTACAACGGCGTGAACTCCACTATTTCGGACGCAGAACCTTTCCCCAGCAATTCCGCTGATAAATACCTGGCCCCCGGTTGCCCCGTACAGAACGACGTTCCCAACGATTATGTTATCTTCCGCCACGAATTGAGAATCGATGGGCGGAGAGACCACAATCTGGCCGCCGCTCATTCCTTTGCCCATATAGTCGTTGGTATCGCCTTCCAGGTGAATATTGATGCCCTTGGTCAAGAACGCGCCAAAGCTTTGTCCGGCCGAACCCGAAAGATGTATCTTGATTGTGTCCGGTGGCAAGCCGTCCTCACCATACCGCTTGGCGATTTCCCCGCTAAGCATCGCTCCAACAGTACGGTTGGAATTGCGTATAGGCAGGTCGATTTCCACAGGTTGTTTATGCTCCAAAGCGACTTGGGACAATTCAATCAACTGGTGATCAAGCGCTTTTTCCAGCCCGTGGTCTTGGGTTACAGAGCAGTAAGCCTCTTCGCCTTGGGTCCGAGCCGGTTGCTTGTAAAGCAGGCGAGACAGGTCAAGGCCCTGGGTCTTCCAGTGCTCTGTAGCTTCCTTGGCGTCCAACATATCCACGCGGCCAATCATCTCATTGACTGTCCGGAAGCCCAACTCGGCCATTATCTCCCGCAAGTCTTCGGCGATGAAGTTGAAGTAGTTAACCAAGTGTTCGGGACGACCGGAGAACCGCTTGCGCAGTTCAGGGTCTTGAGTAGCCACCCCCACGGAACAGGTGCCCAAGTGGCATTTACGCAACATTATGCAACCGTTTACGATTAGCGCCCCGGTGGCGTAGCCGAATTCTTCTGCGCCCAGTAATGCTGCTATTGCAGTGTCTCTACCAGTCTTTAGCTGACCGTCGGCCTGCACTGAGATGCGGCTCCTCAGGCCATTGGCCACCAATACTTGTTGAGTCTCAGCCAATCCCAATTCCCAAGGCAGCCCGGCATACTTGATGGAAGTCTCCGGAGAGTTGCCGGTGCCGCCGTCGTGGCCGCTGATGAGGACCACATCTGCGTGACCCTTGGCAACCCCGGCAGCCACGGTACCGACGCCAATCTCGGCAACCAGTTTCACATGGATGCGGGCTTGAGGGTTTACGTTTTTCAAATCGTGGATTAGCTGGGCTAAGTCCTCGATTGAATAAATGTCGTGATGGGGCGGCGGTGAGATAAGCTCCACGCCGGGGGTGGTTTTGCGCACCCATCCGATGTATTCATCAATCTTATTGCCGGATAGTTGGCCGCCCTCTCCCGGTTTGGAACCTTGGGCCATCTTGATTTGCAGGTCGGTGGCGTTTACCAGATAGTTGGCGGTGACGCCGAAACGACCCGAGGCAACCTGCTTGATGGCGCTGCTACTGGTGTCGCCGTTCTCATCCACTTGGTAGCGCCGATAGTCCTCGCCACCCTCACCCGTATTGCTTCTGGCGCCCATCCGGTTCATAGCGATTCCCATGGACTCGTGGGCCTCTTTGCTGATGGACCCCAAGGAAACTGCGCCCGTGGCGAATCGCTTCACGATCTCAGAAGCCGGCTCAACCTCATCCAAAGGCACGGGAGGTTGAGTTTTCTTGAACTCCAACAGACCCCTTAGAGTCGCCATGTTCTTGCTCTGGTCATTTACCAGGCTGGCGAACTCTTTGTAACCCTCCCAGTTGCCGGTGCGGGTGGAGTCTTGCAGCTTGGCGATTACTTCGGGGTTCCACTGATGGAACTCCCCGTGTCTTCGCCATTGATAAGCTCCGCCGAAATCAAGAGGACGCTCACTGGGCGACTGAAGACCAAAGGCGGCGCTATGCCGCTCTAATACCTCGGACTCCACATCCGCCAATCCGATTCCGTTTATCCGTGAAGGCGTCCAAGTGAAGTACTGGTCAATCAGCTCGTGGCCCAATCCCAAGGCCTCAAATATCTGAGCTCCCCGGTAGCTCTGGACCGTTGATATGCCCATCTTGGACATGACTTTAAGAACGCCTTTTTCGTTGGCTTTAATCAGGTTTTTCTCGGCATAATCCGGGCTGGTGCCATTCAACTCTCCGGACGCCGCAAGATTACGGGCCGTGGCCAATGCCAAGTAAGGGTGCACCGCTCCAGCGCCGTAGCCGATGAGCAGAGAGAAATGATGGACCTCCCGGGGTTCGCCTGAATCGACAACCAGTCCAACCTTCGTCCGAGTTCCTTCCCGAATCAAGTGATGATGAACGGCCGCTGTGGCTAATAGACAAGGAATAGGCGCATTTTTATCGTCGACTCCCCGGTCAGAAAGGATGATTATGCAATTTCCGTCGTTTATAGCCTGGGTCGCTTGAACGCACAAGCGGTCCAAAGCCAGCTTGAGGGCTCCCTCGCCAGCATCGGCGTCAAAGAGGGTGGATAACGTGGCCGACTTTATGTCGCCAATGTTGATTCCGCTAATCTTGGCGAATTGCTCCCCATCAATAATGGGGGAGTTCAGCTTCAGTTGGCGGCAATGGGCCGCAGTTTCCTCAAAGAGGTTCTGCTCGCAGCCTATAAAGGCTTGTAGCGAGGTAACCAAGTCTTCCCTGATTGCATCCAAGGGCGGATTGGTTACCTGAGCGAAAAGTTGCTTGAAATAGTTGAATAGAATCTGGTTCTTGTCAGAGAGCACAGCCAAAGGAGCGTCGTTGCCCATGGACCCAACGGCCTCAGCACCGTTCATAGACATGGGCGCTGTGAGCATCCTCAGTTCTTCTGTGGTGTAGCCGAACACTCTCTGTTGTTGGCGCAACTCCGCAGCATCGTCCAGTTCCAGGCGTCCGCTGCCATTTACGTGACCACCGTTCACTGAACCAGGACTGGGCAGGTCGTCTAAAACCAGCTTGTTTTCCTTAAGCCACTGGCCGTAGGGTTGGCGGTTCGCCAACTCGCGCTTTAGCTCTTCGTCGCCGATGATGCGGCCCGATTCGAAGTCAACCTCGAACATGCGCCCTGGCTGGAGACGCCCTTTCTCTTTCACCTCGGAAGGCGGAATATCCAGAACTCCGGTTTCGGAAGCCATCACCAGCTTGTCGTCTTTGGTCACGGTATAACGGAAAGGCCGAAGTCCGTTACGGTCCAACAGTGCGCAGATGCTGCGGCCGTTGGACGACACAATCATGGCCGGGCCGTCCCATGGCTCCATCAAACAGGAGTGGTACTCGTAAAAGTCCTTCTTATCCTGGGACATGCTCTCGTGCTGCTCCCATGCCTCGGGCATCAGCATCAGCATGGCGTGGTCCAGTTCACGCCCGGTCATTAGCAACAATTCCAGGGCATTGTCTATGCTTGCGGTATCGCTGGCACCGGGGGTCATGATGGGGGGAATCTTGTTCATATCGTCGCCAAACAAGGGCGACTGGAATTGGGCCTCTCGGGCATGCATCCAGTTTAGGTTGCCCCGCAAGGTGTTGATTTCCCCGTTATGGGCCAAGTAGCGGTAGGGGTGAGCTAGCTTCCAGTGCCCCAGCGTATTGGTGCTAAAGCGGGAGTGAACCAGAGCAAAGGCACTGGTCAGTTTTTCTTCGGCTAGGTCGTGGTAAAAGCCGGATATTTGGTGGGCCAATAGCAGCCCTTTATAGACGATGGTGTTGCACGAGAGGCTACAGACATAGAAGTAGTCAGCTTCCTCTTCGGTAATCCCCCAGTCAATAGCCTTGTGCTCGATGACCTTGCGCACAACATATAGCTTCCGCTCAAGTTCGTCTTGATCTTTGACGCCCGCTCCCGGCCCAACAAACACCTGGCTGATGTGCGGACACACTTCTCTCGCGTCCCGGCCCAGCTTGGAGCGGTCTACAGGCACATCCCGCCAACCTAGAAGCTCCAAACCCTCTTCTTGGATAACATGGTCAACCAGCGCGCGGCACTTTTCCTGCGACTGGGTTTCAGGAGGCAGAAACAGCATGCCCACGCCGTACTCACCAGCACCGGGAATCGTGATCTGCAAGCGGTCACATTCGGCTTGTAAGAATTCGTGAGGCATCTGTATCAGGATGCCCGAACCGTCCCCAGTCTCGGGGTCGCAGCCAGCGGCGCCCCGGTGGCCCAGGTTGACCAGAACTTCCAAGCCGTCGTTGATTATCTGGTGTGACTTGCCGCCCTTTATGTTGGCGACTACACCTACACCGCAGCTGTCGTGCTCGAACTGCGGAGAATAAAGACCATGTTGAGCTAATTTTTTAAGCCGGTTCATAAATCCATACTCTGAGCTATCCAGGTATTCCCAAACCTGAGACTTATACAGAATCCGAAGCTTCCACAACCGGAGCCTACGGACCACCGGAGCTTACGAACCATACCAAACGATGAGGCTCGATTATTCGAAATATGGTTGCTCCACCAATCAGGCACGCTGGCAAGCAGGAATCACAACTAGGTGTAACACCAATCAAGCGCTTGGGGCTAGTATTGTAAAATATATCACAAACTAAGGAGGCCAGAAAGGGTAAAAGGCAAGATAACCGGCTACCACCGGCTTCTTGACCGCAATCCTTCGCTTGGGTTTCCTCGCTTAGCTAGGTATCTTCCTCGCAAGTATCTTTCCCGCCAGCCCCCTGACCGGAATACGCCATTATAGCCTGCATTGAGGAAAGAGAGTAGTACCACGTAGTCTCAGGCTGCTTGGCATGCCGGCAACAGCCCCTCCATCGCCAGTAGAACATCGGTATCGAGGGCAGTCACGCCTACCTGGGCATCGCATGAACTAGATTGGAGGGACTAAGCATAGGAAGGCCCAGCGGCCTTAGCACGGAATCCGCTCCGGTCCCAACTCCCCGGCGTAGAGGGCAAAGAAGGCCTCGATGCTCTCTTGGTCTATGGCTCCCATCCTGAACATCCGTCCCCATGCCGATAGGACAATCTGGCCTTCCGGGATTCCTTCATAGGAACGAACAACGCCCCAGTTTCCGGACAAAAGCAGGTTATCAATCACGGCTTGGAGTCGGGCGGCATGGCCTTCCGAAGGCAGGTTGTAGCTTATGACAATATTCCCATGCTCCAAATTGTGGGTGATGATTTCATCGGGCAGACCCTCGGGATAGAAACCACAGTTGGCCCAGCGCTCCCAGTGGTTGCCGGAGGATGGCGGTGCGGTGCTGTAGGTCACTGCTTCACCGACCTGTACGTGGAAGCTGGTTGGCATCTCGGGGAATTCCTCACCCAGTCCAACAATCTGAGGTGACGGCGGAGCACCTTCATGGGCTTCATCCCCTGAGGGAGATTCCTTTTTTTTGGGAACGACGATTCCTCTTTCCCGAGGAGCTCGCTCCTGATCACTAGTAGTCTTTGTCTGGGTTATGGCCGTGAGGTTGGATATTAGCTCGGTGATTTCCGGGCCGTTCATTTCCAATCGGATGGACACCTGTGCTCCGGTCTGACTCACCTCGAATCTCGCCAACAACTCGGTTAGTTCCGGGGACGGACTGAAACTCGCACCTAAGGTTATGAGCCCGCCCAACAATCCGCTGATTGACTCGGCGGACTCCTCGCTTGAGAACTCCAGATTGGCGCGCAAAATGAAAATCTGGCCATTCTGGGACAAGATCAAACCGGCGAACTCCAAGTCTCGAAACGCTTCCACCGCACCAAAAAGACCCAGCGCTCCCTCCCCTGCCAAGGCACCACCCAAGAATGGGATGTTGCTCAGATCCGGCGAATCACCACCTAACACCTCCGCAAACATTTCCGTCGGAACTGCTGCTTCAAGCCTGAAAATACCCAAACCCAAGTCGGTGAAGGCCTCAACCAAGTCTTCGGAAACCTTTTTTCTGTCTCCCTGCTGAACGTCGATTACCGCCCGGACGGCCTCGTCTGTTCCTAGGATAAGTAGTCCGTCTTTCAATACGGACAGGGACGGCGCGTCGGTGTTATCCCCGACCACATAAATCAATTCTTTTTTGTAAGGGGAGCTAACCATTTTGCCCTCGGCTGCGCTACGGATGGAAGATATGATGGCAAGCTCATTGAAACTCCCCTTGGCGATTATCCCAGCGAACTCCTCGTTTCGAACGGTGTCGACAAAAATGACCGCCTGAGAAAACTGACGTATATCAACCCCCGTTTCAGATAAAGCTTCTTCTAATATATTATCGATGCTCAGCTCATTTTCTTGGTCAGGCGTGCCTGCGGTTATCAAGGGCAAGATCCCGTTTGCGGACAGCAATGCTATCAGATTCACTTGGGCAATCAAGTTAGAACCTTCCGGGACCAGTTTCTCAGGATTGGTCTCTTGACTGCCCCCGCAGGCCACCGCCAATATGCTGATTAACCCAAGAAGGGTTAAGGCTATGGGGAAACCTTTAGTACGTAGGCCGAGCATTTTATCTCCTAGCAGTTGGTGAAGTTGGATCGAGGTTGTTTTGGACTTGGCCGAAGTTTCTGGAACGATATGCGGGTCTGGCTGGTGTTTTTCAGTTGACCGTCAATTTAGGTGGGCATATACTCGATTACAGTAAATATTTCCCACGTAGATCTTTGTTTAGATCTACGTGGTTCTCAGCCCACCGAAATTTTTAGCCTATGTCAATTAGGCACAGGAGCAGAAGTCTGGAACCAACAGAGTTGGCTCAATTAATCGTCGATGTAGCATCGGACAGGCTGGCTTCGGACATTGTAATGTTGGATGTTCGCCGAATTTCTTCGTTCGCCGACTACTTCGTCATAATGTCCGCGGAGTCCACCCGGCAGGTTCAAGGCTTGGAAGAAGATATTACCCGCTCTCTTAAAGCGGAGAATGTGCGGCAGTACCGCAGAGAAGGCCTTCACAGCTCCGGCTGGGTATTGCTGGACTTCAGCAACGTTATCGTCCACATTTTCGGGCCGGAGGAGCGAGAATTCTACGACCTTGAGCGCCTTTGGTCTCAAGCGCCCCAAGTGGTTCGCGTCCTTTAAACTGAGCATCCAGTCTGTTCTTTAAGAATCTCAGTCCCTGTGGGATTCTGTTCCCCTAGAGCTCTTTTATCCAAGAATCGTTGCTCCGCCCGTACTCCAAAATCTCTTCAGTTTTGAAGAACAATTCAATCTCCCGCTGCGCCGACTCTGGGCCATCGGAGCCGTGCACCAAGTTCCTTCCAATGTCCAGAGCCAAATCGCCACGGATCGTTCCCATGGGTGAGTCGGCTGGGTTAGTTCCCCCTATGGTGTTTCGTACTACTTCGACGGCGTTTTCGGCCTCCCAAACCATGGCCACTATCGGCGCGGATGTGATAAAGCCCACCAAACTCGGAAAAAAGGGCCGCTCCGCATGCTCGCCGTAGTGCCGCTTTGCCAGGTCTTCGGTAACCTGCATCAATTTCATGGCCACCAGTTTTAATCCTCTCCGCTCCAGGCGCGAGATGATTTCGCCAATCAAGCTCCGTTGGACTCCATCGGGCTTAACCAAAACCAAGGTTCTTTCCATTCTTGTCAACTCCAAATAGTGTTCACCGCAGAGTGCGCCGAGAGCGCAGAGGTAACAGCCTTACTCAACTCTGCGTTCTCTGCGTCTCTGCGGTAATAATATTCTAACTTTAACGTTGCGGTTTTATGTCCCGGCGCTTTGGGCCGCCGATGCTGGGCATCCGCAGATACAATGGCTGGAGCGTTGCCAGGTCCGAAAGTTCGCCTTCCAATAGATGTTTCCAACCCAGGTGGCACAAAGACCAAAGACGGGAAGCTGAGGACGATTGAATTACCAGCGCTTTGGACTTCATCTCGTCTCTGATAATTTCGCTCCAGTTTATCACGCCCTCCCCGCAAAACAGGGTCTTCTGACGCTCGGCGGCGCAGTTTTTCGGTTCTCGGAGGTCTGCACTGTGAATCTCTTCAATCAAATCTTGAGGCGTGCCTACAGAGTCCTCACGCACGCGTTTGCCTTCACAATCAAATAGAGCAGAGGCGACCTCGTTCCTACCGGCGTCCAGAATTGCGCACACCGGCAAACCTGCGCCCAAATAGGAGCTTGCCTCAATGTCTAACGTTCCAACCCCCACAACCGGTTTTCCGGCGGTGACGGCCAATCCCTTGACCACGCTCAGTCCCACTCGCAATGCGCTAAACCCGCCAGGCCCCAACGCCACAGCGATACCGGTCAAGTCAGCCAAGGTGATATTATGGCTCTCCAAGATTTGGGAGACTGCAGGCATGAGTTCAGAGGTGTGGTTCACTGAAGAATACCAAGACCTGCTGGCAATCATTCGACCTTTTTCAGGTTCTGGAGCAGAGTACAGTGCGACACCGGCGTAGCGGGTGGAGGTATCCACGGCCAAGAGCATTATTCGTCGCCCATCCCTTTCACGGAGTCTTTGGCGTCATTTTCGCTATCAAATGCCAATTCTAGTTCCTTGATTAATCGCTCATAGCGGCTAGGCGCCGTTGAGCCTGAGTCAACTGCTATCTCCAAGATTCGGCAGTCATCGCCAGGGCCGTAGTCCAATTCTATCCAGCACGACCCAGGGGGGAAGATTTCTTCCGCCTTGTCGGCCCACTCCACAACGCAAACACCCTCTCCCAGCAACTGCTCATCCAGTCCCAAATCCCAAGCCTCCCAGGGGTCGTTGATTCGGTATAAGTCCAAGTGATGCAAGACCAAGCGGCCTTGGTGCTTGGTCATCAATACAAACGTGGGGCTGCGCAGGTTCTCGGGGACACCCAAACCCCGGGCAATTCCCTGGCTGAGACAGGTCTTGCCGGCGCCCAAAGGACCCGTGAGTAGGTATATATCCCCCGGCTGGGCACTAGCGCCGATGATTTCACCCACTTTCTGGGTATCACTGGCGCTGGTGGTTTCAAAGCGAAAAGCATCAGTCATTTCTGGGATGGTCCATTTAACCGCAGGGCACGCAAAGCACCAGAGTTTTCAATCTATTTACTCCCTCATCTCCCCGCTCTCGCCGATCTCTGCAATCTCTGCGATGAATACATCCAGACTGGCTATGCAAAATGGTCCCAACCGCCGCGGCCCGCCTCTATCTCTTTGCCCGAGCCGTCAATTATTACCACCCGGCCCGGTTCTCCGGAGAACAATTCGCCAACCACAGAGCCCTGCTCCAGTTGAGGCATGACCCGTTCCATTAGCTCCGATTCCGCCATGAACAGCAATATATAGTCTTCTCCACCGTATAGTGCCAACTCCAAGCACTGGTCGGGAAAGGCTTCTTTGAGCAATGTATGCAAAGGGATTTGCTCACTGTATAACCGGGCGGAAAGGCCGCTGGCTCGACATAACTTGGACAGGTCGTCGGCCAAGCCGTCGCTAACATCCATAGCCGTGGCAATCCCGGCGTTGGCAAGAATGCGCCCTTCATCTACTGCCGGTTGGGGGCGCCTGTGGCACCGCTTCAGGTATTCCGTCGATTCTTGGGATATTGCGAGTTCGGTCGGCTCTTTGTGCAACATCAACCTTAAACCACCGCCAGACCCGCCCAGCGGTCCGGTGACACCAATTTTGTCTCCAGCTTTGCCGGTGGTGCGCAACATGGGTTTTGCCGGGTGGTAGCCGGTCAGGGCTACCGTTATGAACACTACCGGAGAGCGGACCATGTCCCCGCCAACCAAGGAAACTCCGTAGGCATTGCTAATCTCCAACATGCCACGGTACAGCTCCTTTATATCCTCAACCTCCGTTTCCGGGGGCAGGCCCAGGGTGATGAGTGCATAAGTAGGTAGGCCGCCCATGGCCGCAATATCGCTGATGTTGGAAGCCAAGGACTTCCAGCCCAAGTCAGCCCAAGGGGTGGTTGACCTAGTGAAATGGATTCCTTCTACAACAGTGTCGGTGGTGAATAGCTCCGTGCCTTTGACGGTCTCCCAGGCGGCGGTGTCGTCTCCCGTGTCCACCAGCAGCCGGAAGCCGTGGGCCGGAGCATTGTTGACGGCGGAGCGCTGCTCTACAATCATCTTGTTGAGCAAGTCTATAAGCCCGAACTCGCCAAGTTGGTTGATACGCTGTGTTTTTTGGGAACTCATGCTCAGGCGATTATATCCTTGATGCTTCAAGCCACTCAACCTCACTGGCTCAAATATATATCTACTATATTTGGCTGATATGGGCGAAGGCGCTTGTGGCAAATTACACGGCGCATAGACATTTGTGCCGTACAAACGAAACGAATCCATATTCAGGCCGAATTGGAAACGAGAGGAAGACAGTGACCACGGAAGAACACGGACGTCAATCAGAAGAACACGGACATCAATCAATCGAAAACGGCAGACATGGTCACGCAGGCGACGGCCACGGCGCTTATGACCCTTCCATGTTGCAGCGGGCCGACGCTTTCTACGGCGGCGTCTACCAGGAGATATGCGACTGGCTGAGCATTTCCCCTGGCGCCCATGCCTTAGAGGCAGGCTCCGGGGCTGGCGGATTTACTGAGCTATTGGCCGGGGCCGTGGGCAACGGCGGCACGGTAGCTGCCTTGGATGTAACGCCTGAGTTGCTGCAAACGGCCAGGGAGAGAGTTCAAAAGAGCCTATTCCAAGACCGGGTCACTTACCACGAAGGCGACATTGAACATCTGCCCTTTGACGACGGTCATTTTGACCTAGTCTGGTCTAGCCGCACCGTGCATCATCTTTCCGACCAGCTAGCCGGGGTGAAAGAATTGCGCCGGGTGCTGAAGCCCGGAGGCCGCCTGGCATTAAGAGAGGGGGGTCTACGTTCACGATTTCTTCCCAATGACATTGGAATTGGCGCTCCTGGCTTGGAAGACCGGCTGGACGCAGCCTTCGAGGCCTGGTTTCACACCCACGTGCGAGGAGGGGAAGGCGTGGTGGCCTATCCCTTTGGCTGGACCCAACTTCTGCGGGACGCTGGCTTGACCAACGTGACAGCCCGCAGCTTCATGCTGGAGGTCCTGCCGCCGCTACAGACATTGGAAGTCGAATTTATGACTAATCTGCTACGCAGGTGGGTGGAGAGCGAAGAGCGTCGAGGCTTTATAGGCGACGAGGATGCCGAAAGTATCAATAAATTGATAGACCCGGATGACTCCCAGTACGCCTTTAATCGGTCGGACCTGCATTATATGGAGGGTGTCACTATTTATCTTGGAACCGCTTAAGCTGGCCTGATTGGGTCATAAATTCGTGCTTGGACAGTATTGACAGTCCAGGCGTGGCCCCGTATACTAGCAATGTCTGCCGCTCCTATTGGGGGCGGTCGTTGGCACTTTAACAGTTGAATAGTGGAAAGAAGTAAGGTTTTTAATTAGAGAGTTTGATCATGGCTCAGGGTGAACGCTGGCGGCGCGCTTAATGCATGCAAGTCGGACGTGCCTTCGGGCAAGGGGAAGACGGCTGAGAAACGCGTGAGTAACACACCCTTCGGTGGGGTATA
>DCAE01000082.1:0-3286 GCA_002311385.1 Dehalococcoidia bacterium UBA1141
ATTAAGCCTAATTACAGGCTCTTAACCATCAGGAATTTGCTTGGGAAGCAAACACTCTACACTGAGTTACTCCCGCTCTGCGGGCTCCGGAATCGTCATCACAACAATTTCCGTGGTCGCGCCATTAGTATACCAAAATGACGTCAACGGCCTGAGCCGGATTGACCAAAACCCAAGTCCCGAACGTAGTATGAGGGGTAAAAATATTAAGGGCCGAGAATTCCCGGCCCTTAATAGGGGTAGCTAATCGGACGGTAAGCGTCTCTCACTTCTTAGACCAGGGAGTGGGTAGGAAAGAGAATTTGCCGCCCGTCCTTTTGGTCGCCGCTTGCATGCTCCTGGAGAGCCATACGAACAGTTCGTTGAACTTCAGGCCATCGAGCTTAAGAACGCTGTCAAAGCCCATCCTCGCTAGCTGAATGGTGTCAGTTCCCTCAACGGCCACCGTGAAGAAGACTATCTTGTCGGTGAACACATCTCTCCGCATTCGGCGTATCGCATCTTCCACAAACCCAGGGATTTCGCCCAGAGGGTCGCCGTCGGTTATCATCAATATCCAAGGGCGATAGTAGGCTATCCCGGCTTCTTTGTAGCGGATCTTCCGTTGTTCGACCATGTCCAGCACTGTGTGAAGCGCCGCACCCATGTGAGTCAGGCCCTGAGCCGTAAGCACCGGCGGCTCGAACCGGTCCGGAGTCACAAAATCTTGGACCAGCCTGACCGTGTTATCAAAGGTTATCACCGCCACCTCGACCCTCTTGAGAGCGACAGGATCCCCCATAATGTCGGATCTGAACTCCCGAAGCCCGGCATTCAATGCTGCGATGGGTTCGCCCTCCATGGACCCTGATGTATCAAGCAGCAAGACACACGGGCACCGGGGCTCTTGGTTCTCGGCAAACTCGACCTCACCAATCAGGTCCGACTGCAGAGCAGCCGAATCTGGGGTTCGCAATTCGGTGAGATTGTATGGGCTAGATTGATCTATAGATTCCGAATTCATATCTGTCATAATTCGGCTCTCTCAGATTTGAGGTCTCTAGTCCTAATTGCAATTAAACCCAGTCCGCTAGGCTTTGGCTTTCATCAACCAGTTTTGCTCCAACGCCGGACCCTTGAGCCACCGCTCGGCGGCTTCTTGCCTGCCATCGTCAACCTTCACACCTAGGCCGTCGGCCAAGCGGGTCATGAAGTTGAAGTTGCAGGTTATCAGCACCACGGAAAGGATTTGTTCATCGGTGAGCCCCAACTGTCTCAATCTTTCCACGTCGGACTTTTCCATGGACGTGGGGTTCTTGGTCAGCTTGGCGGCGTACTCCAGCATACCTTTGGTCTGGGGGTCCAAGTCGGCTTGGCTAAAATCGTGCATCACGTGGCTGGCCAATTCCGGGTCGTCGGAATGTTGACGGAGCAACGCTCCGTGGGCCATGGTTCAATAACGGCATTGGTTGACCACCGACACAGCGGTGGCGATGGCTTCCTCTTGGGTCCGGGTGAGAAGCGGAAGCACCGAAAGTGACGGCCTGATTTACCCCTTGAACGGCCTTCATGGCGCCTTCGTTTATGGACATGATTTTAATAACGTTGCCGAATGGGACGTCTTCCTGCCTAATCCATGCCATTGGGTTCGCTCCTTATGCGTCGGATTCCCTTCTCCGAAGGAGATGGGTCGATTTATGGACGGCTCATTGCGGCCACAAATCAATACGCCGGTCAAGTTCTCTCAGATGTGCACAGTATATATTTGTTTCAATCCCCACCCATAGATGGGGAGATTGTTCCAAAGGTCTCCGCAATGCTGTCATTCTGAGTGAAGCGAAGAATCTTTACGCCTGAGCCAAGAGATTCTCCGTCGCTTCTCTCCTCAGAATGACAGCATTGCGGCAAGGCCATACATCGGAGGTTGAAGAGTTTTCTACAGTGTCAGGACTGTTTTGCTGTTTCGGCGTGGTAGTCGTTGGTGACTTGGCCCCAATGCTGCTCCCACTGAGCCCGTGTTTCCTCTTCCGTGACACCAGGCAAATAGGCCGGGGAGATTAAAGGCAATGCCCGTTCAATCTTTATCAATACAGCCGCTTTGACGTTGTCGATTAGCGGTTGGACACTGCTTCCCTTATATGAGTCGCGAATACCATCAAAGATAGGTCCCTCGGTGACTATGGTGGCCGTGCCCTTGAACCGATAACCCTTGCGAATAAACAGGTCCACCATGCTTATCTCGATGGCTGGGTTGGCCGCCAAGTTGGACAGCGTGGTTGGGGAACCCAGGTTCACAAAGCCCAAGTGGTCGTCATCGTAAATCATGGTTGTGCCTTTGGGGGACAGGTTGGGAGTACCATCAGGGCACACTGTGGCGTAAAACCCCAGACGGTTCTGACTAATCACTCGCTTCATATCTTCAGTTAATATTCCCATTGGATATCATTCCCTCTTGAGTATTTTGCTCTTGAGTAATTCCCGAGTTTCAGGCCCGCTAATTGTTGACAGCGCCCACAGCAGGAATCACGTCGTTGGCGATGTGGGTCAGCAGCTTTTCCTTGTCGGGCAGGGCGGTATAGAAGAAAAGCTGATTGACGCCCAAAGCTTCCAGGTCTTTGACGCGTTGTATGCAATCATCGACGGTGCCCAAGATGGCCAACCGATCCGCCAGGTAATCGGTCAAGCCCAACTCATCGGTCAAGTTGACGTTGTCGAAGTGGCGGGTGGGTTGATAGCGGCGGGCTAGCTCGCCAATGTTCTCTTGGTACTGGGCTGGCACCGCCTTCCCTTCCAGTCCGTAGCGGAAAGTGATGTGTCCGGAGGTGGCTAGATTGGCCTTGATGGGCTCTAGCGCTTGCTCCCGGCTGTCGGCGATATTGAACTGCACCATCCACCAAACGTCAATGTCCTCCAAGCGGCGGCCAGCCTCACGAGCGCCCTCTTCCAGGTACTGCTTGGCCAACGCAATCTGGTCTTCCTGAATACCGAAGCAGACCCACACGATATCCGCTAATCGGCCAGCCATGCGCATAGCCTTGGGGCCGGAGACAGCCATGCCTATGGGAATTCGCCGCTTGGCCCAGCCCAGATAACACTCCTTGCCTCGCCATGTGGAAACACCGTCTTGGTGCAACTCACGGATGGTGTATATGAACCGCTCCAGTGTTGCCAGGTTGGCGGGCCGGAGGTTGGCATTATAGACCGTTGAGTCGCCGGTGCCGACGCCCAGAAAAGCCCTGCCAGGGGCGATGTCGTCGATGGTGGCAATGGCTGCTGCGGTGACTGCCGGATGGCGGGTGATGGGATT
>DCAE01000082.1:3383-29710 GCA_002311385.1 Dehalococcoidia bacterium UBA1141
CTGCTCGTGGTAGAGGGCTTGGGAATCTCCGCTTCCAATCATGGCGACCCCGGCTTGGTCCAGCATGCGCACTTGCTGGATGTACTCCTGAATATTGGTGCTGACTATGGCCATACCCAGTTTCACAGCCAAGTTACCAACCTCCTGAGTCTTCGACTATAACCTGTAATCGGACGGCACCCGTTCCTGCCCAATCCGCTCCTGCCAAATCCGATGACCCTCAATCCGTTCGTGGTGAGCTTGTCGAATCATCTGCGATATGCCCAATCCGTTCGTGCCAAGTTCGGTACACCCAACCCGCTCCTGCCAAATACGATGATACCCAACCTGTTCGCCCTGAGCTTGTCGAAGGGTCTATCTCCTCGCAGATAGACCCTTCGACAAGCTCAGGGCGAACTGAATTTCCTAAATTGGTGCCTTCAACGGAAGCACCAAATTGGTTGCCTCATAAACTTGTTGGCTAGCGGGAGGCAGGCACCTTCAGCACCGATTCCATGGGCTCGACTTGGATTCGGGCCAAGTGGGTGCGGGCATGGTCCATTACGGCGTTCCAATCGGCGGAGCCGTAGAATGCCGCTTCCTTCACCGTCACGTCTTCGGCATTGGCGAATGAACGAATCCAGATGAACTGGTTCTTGTCCAGGTTGACCCAGGCATCCTCTACCTTGATGCCGTTGTCAGCCATAATGCCCACCAATTTGTCGTTGAATAGATTAATCCAGTCGTCCATCATTCCCTTGTTGACAGTGTAGGTGCGAAGCTGGTAAATCATAGAGGCTCTCCTTTCGATTCTGTTTGACCGAGTCGGTTAGGGAATTGTTACCGGTTGTTAGACAGCCTGACCCTTAATTGAAACGAGACGTGAGACGAGACGTTTACGGAGACGAGATGTTTAGGGAGCCAGTATAACGGTGGGTGAGGACACGGGCAAGGTGTCCTTGACCTTCCGGATTTGAGCAGAAGAACCGTATATTTTGTATGAGCATATTAAGCCCGAAAGGCTTTAGAATTTATCGGAGTTAGAATCAACAGGAGGAAGCACCGTGTCATACGTCAGGACCATCCCTTACGAAGAGGCCACCGGGGAACTTAAAGAAGTCTACGATAATATGCTTGAGAGCCGGGGCTTCATTCCCAACGTTCAAGCGGTTTCCAGCATACGCCCTCGCATTATGCAAACCCTGGCCGACCACATTGGGTCCGTGATGCGCAGCGAGTCGGGCCTGACCCCGGCTGAACGGGAAATGATTGCCACGGTGGTTTCCGCAGTCAACAAGTGCCAGTATTGAACTCTTGCCCATGCAACGGCGTTGCATAACGCAGACCCCGATTCTCAACTGGCCGAACAGGTTGGCGATGATTACCACAATGCCAATCTCACCCATAAACAAGTGGCCATGTTGGAGTTCGCCGAGTCTTTGACTCTGGATCCGGGCAATACCAAAGGCGCTTACGTTGAAGAGCTAAAGAATGTGGGTTGGGCCGACGCTGATATCGTGGACATCGTCCACATCACCTGCCTGTTCAACTACATGGACCGGCTGGCCGACGGTTTGGGCGCTGAGTTGGACTCGGATAGGGGATGGGAGTCCATGTTCGAGAAGCTCTCGTTCAAGGACGATTCAACGGCCAAGGAATTTGCCAAGATTGCTAAAGCTCCCAGTCCTCAAGCCACGGTCTCTGGGGATTAATCTCAGCAGGCCGACAATCTAAATAAATGGCTTCGCAAAAAAAGGAGCGGGATTATATCCCGCTCCTTTTTTAGGTTAGGCTCAAAGGTCTTAGCAATATTGTCATTCTGAGTGAAGAGAAGAATCCTTACGCCGAGCCACGAGATTCTTCGTCGCTCCACTCCTCAGAATGACAGTTTTTACGGAAGACCCAGCGTATGAGCTTTGCCCCAAAGGTCTCGGCAACATTGTCATTCTGAGTAAAGCGAAGAATCTTTACGCCTGAAACTACCGATTCTTCGTTGCTTCGCTCCTCCGAATCACGAATTTAGGGTAAGGCCGATTTTTTGCTTTTTACTAATCTAATGGTCGTTAGGATCTAATTTCAGGGTTTAGATCCAGCCGGCGACCCTTTCCCCAATCATAATTGCAGTGGCGTTGGTATTGGCCCGTATAACATTGGGTGCGATGGAAAGGTCGGCCACCGTTAGCCCGCTTATTCCCTTGACCCGGCCATATTGGTCCACTACCGCCATGGGGTCCGAGTCGGGGCCCATCTTGCAGGTTCCGCAGGTGTGCTGGGCGGTGCTGATGTTTTGGTTTAGCCATGCGTCCAGCGTTTCATCGGACACCAGGTCTTGTTCCGTGGGCTCCGCCCAATGATCAACTATGGACTGTAATGCTGGGTGCTCCAGCAAACGCTGACAAATCCGCACTGCTTCCCGGCACCTTTCCAGGTCTCGTGGGTCTTCCAAGTAACGGTAGGCCAGTTTGGGCTTATCTGTGGGATCGCTTGAGGCCAAGCGTAGTTCGCCGGTGCTATAGGCCAGTTCCAAGATGCAGGTTAATCTAACTCCCAATTCCTGGGATTTCCAGGCTCCACCCAGGGGGTCTCCTGTCTTGGGCCCACCGTAATTGCCCGGGAAGATTTGCATGTCATTGCGCAGCGATGAGCCTTCTGCGGTGTAGCGGAGACCCGCCTGCATCCGGGGGCCATTAACGTCCAAATGGACGCCCTCTTTGACGGCAAGCTCAACCGTGATTAGCGGGTGGTCGCGCAGGTTTTGTCCAACACCGGCAACGTCGCGGACCACCGGAATTCCCATCTCGCGCAGGTGCTCGGCAGGGCCCACTCCGGAAAGCAAGAGCAACTGTGGAGAGGCGATTCCCCCAGCGGCTAGGACGACCTGCTCACCGTCCACAACAAACCTCTCGCCGTCGCTCTCTACTTCCACTCCGGTCACTCGATCGCTATTGAAGAGAACACGCCGGGTCAGTACGTTGGCCTTCACTGTCAGATTTAGCCGATGCCGCGCCGGGTCAAGGTAGGTCAAGGCAGTGTTCATGCGAACACCGCCGACGGTGTTGACCGGCACGGGGCCCACGCCTGTGGAGTCCGGGTTGTTCATGTCCGGGTCTTCACGGTATCCGGCCGCTACGCAGGCCTCAACGAATGCCGATTGATAGGGTTTCCAGTCTTGCCGCCGGTCCCGGCGGACGGGAATTGGGCCGTCAGTGCCATGAAAGTCGTCACGGATGTCCGCATCGGTCTCCAACTTTCTGAAAAAGGGCAGCACGTTAACGAATGACCATTGGTCGTTGCCCATTTCGGCCCATGAATCGTAGTCTTCCGGGACGCCCCGCAAGAGCACTTGCCCGTTGACGGCGCTGGAGCCGCCCACTACCTTGCCCCTAGCCACTTGCAGAGGGGAAGTTTGACCCACTGCTCCCGACGCTTGGTAAGCCCAGTTATGGGTGGAGTCCAAAGAAGCAGCGTCTTGGTTATAGCCGTTCTTAAGCTCGTCGGGCAGGTGCTCAAAATTGGGGTAATCCGCCCCCACTTCCAGGAGCAGTACCGACCGTTTGGAGTCTTCCGATAGCCGTGATGCCAGGACGCAGCCTGCCGAGCCAGCGCCTACTATTATTACGTCGTATTTCATATGTACTTCCTGCCGCGTATTTGGTGGCAACGCTCTTTGCCCAGGCTCTGTGCCCAGGCTCTTTGCCATAGAACTGGCCAAAGGTTGAGTTATTTCCATCGACATGCATTTTAGCTTCCGGCCTCGCAGTGTTGTCAACAATCCTAATGTTAAGGCTAACGGGCGAAGTTGACATGCCAAATACGCGGCTTTAACATCCAAGCCTAATTTGGATCAAAGGGCTTGCGGTCCAGGTCGGGACTCGCAGCCACATAGGAGGGATACCTTGAAGTATGACACGATAGTCGTTGGAGCAGGTTCTGCGGGTTCAATCGTAGCGTCCAGACTCAGCGAAGACCCGAATCACTCGGTGCTTTTGCTGGAGGCCGGTCCCGATTATCCCGACTTTGAGCACCTGCCCGAAGAGGTCAAATTCGGTTACGCCACCGCCACCGACATCATGACCAGCGACCACAACTGGCAGTTCGTGGGCAAGGCAACCGATACCTCGCCACCGATGATGGTCCCCAGGGGTAAAGTCACCGGAGGGTCCAGTGCCATCAACGGCCAGGTATTCCTTCGTGGAGTGCCAGAGGATTATGACTCTTGGGCTGCCATGGGAAACGACGAATGGTCATTCCCCAAACTGATTCAGTCCTTTAGAAAAATCGAAGCGGACCCGGATTTTCCCGATGACGACTTCCATAGCTCGGAAGGAGCGATAGTTGTTCGGCGCTTCAAGCCGGACGAAATGAACCGGGACCAAACAGCCTTCTACCAGGCTTGCCGGGATGCCGGATTCGCCGATAGCCCCGACCACAACGCTCCGGACGCCAGCGGCGTGGGACCCGTGCCCCTGAATAACCCCAACGGCATCCGGTTCAGCACGGCATTAGGCTACCTGAACCCTGCCCGCCACCGGCTGAACCTGACCATCAAACCCAACTGCGTCACCCGCAAGATAATCTTCGAGGGCAAGCGCGCCGTGGGAGTCGAAGTGGAGAGCGGAGGCGAGCGTTTTACTGTGGAGGCTGAAGAGATAATCTTGAGCAGCGGAGCCATCGGCTCACCCCACATCATGCTATTATCCGGCGTCGGACCGGCTGCCCACCTCCAGGAAATGGGAATTCCGGTGGTTCACGACCTGCCTGGCGTGGGCCAGAACCTGCGGGACCACCCTATGGTCTATACCACCTGGAAGACTAAGCCCGATTACCCCCTAGACGGTTTCGCTGCCAGGGTCCAGACCATACTCCGGTGGACTGCCCAGGGTTCGGATGTTCGGAACGACCTTTTGATATTCATGCAGTCATACGCGACCGATCGCAACTACCGTGGTGTCGGTGACCTACCGCCGTTGGGAATCAGGATGCTGGGTTCTCTGGAATTGCAGCTAAGCGCCGGAGAACTGAAGCTGACGTCCACAGACCCTGATGAGCAACCATCTCTAGAGTACCGTTATTTTGAGCATGAAGAAGACCTGCGAAGGATGCGGGAAGCCGTGCGACTGTGTGTAACTCTGGGCGAAAATGACAGTTTCAAAGACATAATTGAAACCCGGATAGAGCCCACGGAGGAGGAATTGTCCTCCGACGATGCGTTGGATGCCTATATGAAGCGGGAGGCAACCACCGGGCAGCACATCTCGGGCACCTGCAAGATGGGACCGTCTTCGGACAATATGGCGGTGGTGAATCAATTCGGCAAGGTGCACGGTATGGAGAACCTGCGAATCGTGGACGCTTCCATAATGCCCGACTGCATCCGGGCCAACACCAATGTGACCACCATGATGATAGGCGAGAAGGTCTCGGAGTTTATCCGCGAAGGCAAGTAGGCGACCGGGTACAACAAGGCAACCACCTCAATGCACCAAGATATGAACAGGGAAACGAACCGGGAGACACACCGAGAAACGAACTGAGAAATGAACTGAGAAATGAACCGAGAAATCAACCAAGAAATCCTGCAGCAGGTTATTAAGTGCTTTCGCACCGGGACGGCCGCCAGCCCGTTTGGGGCTTCAAAGTTGACCGATACCGATGCCTACGCAGTCCAATACGAGCTTATAGAACGCCTCAAAAGCCAAGGTGAGGTGGTCCGCGGGCATAAGGTAGCCTTGACCACCCAGGCTGCTCGCGCCCACTTGGGCGTGGACGAGCCGTGCTATGGTCACATCCTAGACACGCGCGTGTACGCCAACGGGGCGGACGTGCCTTTGGCCGAATTGGTTGATCCTCACTGCGAGGCAGAGATTGCCTTCATGCTGGGCGAAGACCTTAAAGGCCCCGGGGTTACTCCAGCCCAGGTCATGGCCGCCGTACGGGGGGTGTTGCCCGCCATCGAACTGGTTGACCTCAAGGTTCAGGGAGACGGAATAAAGGCTGCGGACGTTATCGCCCACCAAGCTTTGCACGGAGGGGTGATTATCGGCTCCCGGTTGATTGATCTGGCGGGGGTCGATCTGCAGTACGAGGGCGTCACCGTGGAGTACAACGGTCAACTGGCAGGGACGGGCACGGGGGCGGAGGTTATGGGGAACCCAATCAACCCCATCGTCTGGCTGGCGAATAAGATGGCCGAGCTGGACGACTATCTAAAAGCCGGCGAAATCATCATCTCCGGTTCCGTTGTGATTCCTGTGCGTGTCAAAGCAGGCGACCACATCAACATCACCTTTACCCGCCTAGGGAGCGTAGGCGCTACTTTTACTTAGACCAAACTATTAACAGTAAGAATTAACAATATAAATCTTGAGAGGTTACGGAATGGCTTCAATCAGGCTTTATTCAGGCGATGACGGCGAATCTCATATCGAGGAAATAAACCCCGGCACTCATCCGGACTGGACTGCTCTTCACGGGGTTACGGAGATGCAATTCCGGTCGATGGAGCCCGGATTTTTCAGTGACTGGCACGTGGCTCCCAGACGGCAGTATCTCATCACCCTTTCCGGCGAGGCGGAGATTGGTCTGGGAGACGGCACGGTCCACAAGATAGGGCCCGGAGACGTCAACTTGGCTGAAGACCTCACCGGTCACGGCCACACCACACGGGTCGTTGGTAGCGTGCCCAGAGTCGTCGCGATAGTACACCTTCAACATTAGCGATTTGGCGTTGGTTGAAAACCGGTTGAGGCGCTGATGGCGTCTCGGCCGGTTTTCAATTTCTGGCTAATCACGCCTTGGAGCGCTCAAGTGCTATTCCCGTTTTCGATGCCTCTGTCGTGCCATTATCAAGCTTTAGACCAAAACCGTCCGCTAACCGGGTCAGGTAGTTAAATATCCCAACGATATGGGCTACCTCTAAACAGGCCTCGTCTTCGAACCCCAAATTGCGTAACGGCTGCCAGTCCTTCTCCACCATTTTGGTGGGAGTGGCGCTTAGTTTTCCCGCCAAGGCGCAAAGAGCTCGCTGGCGGTCAGTCAAATCAGGCAATTCCTGCCACCTTTTTTCTTTTATGGCCTCGACCAACCGGGAGTTCCCGTTTTCGGAACGCAGAAACTCTGCGTGAGACTCGGTTCAATAATTACAGTCTTGAGCGGCGGCGGCCACCGCCGCTAGCATCTCCCGTTCCTGTCTATCCAAATGGCCGGGCTCGAACATCAATTGACGGAACAGCGCCCCGAACAAAGGGCCAATACTGGCGTGAGCAGCCAGAAGCCGGCCCATGGCTGGGAGAAAGCCAAAATCGTACCCACTTGCCGGGCTGGGCGGCATTTGGGCTCGTCTCTCGTCTTCCGTAGGTATGGTCACCCAGGCTTCCGCTTGACCAGGGTTCGCCATAATCAGACCTCCTCAACTCTACATTTCAGTTTCATACTACCAAATCGCAAATCATTGAGGATTTACCCCAGCCTCCCTGAAAGATCTATAAGAAAGGTCTATAATTCTCTCTGGCCTGTGGGATAGCCATCCGGAAAAGCCCGATGCTATCTCGACAACAAGATTAAAATTGAACTAATTATAGGGTTGGAGGATTCAATATGCCCGTCAACGGAACCACTTTGACCAGTCTGCGCCCGCTGATGCAGGGCACCAACGGCATGGTTGTGGCCAGTCATCCCAGCGCCGCCCAAGCTGGCCTAGAAGTTCTAAGAAAGGGCGGCAATGCTATCGATGCGGGAGTGGCCGTTGGTTTGGCATTGAACGTGGTGCATGTGGACGATTGCAGCTTTCTGGGGGTCGCGCCTACGGTTATGTATCTGGCGGACCGGAAAGAAGTGGTTACCATCGACGGACTGGGTGTTTGGCCCAAAGCCGCGTCGGTAGAATATTTCAACAAGAACCATGGTGGTCAGGTCCCGCCCGGGGTGCTGCGGTCTTTGACGCCAGCGGCGGCCGACGCTTGGATTACAGCCTTATCCAAGTTCGGCACCATGACCTTCGGCCAAGTGGCGGCTTCCGCCATAGAATTGGCCGGTAGCGGTTTCCCGATGTTTCGCTACCTGGCGGGCCGGATTCAAACATCTATAGACCAATACAGCGCTCACCCATCAACCGCAGAGATATTTCTGCCTAATGGCCGCCCACCGAAACAGGGCGAGATGTTCTATCAGACCGACTTGGCAGCCACCCTGGCCAAGGTGGCGGAGGTGGAAGACTCACATAAAAGCAATGGACGGGTGGCAGCGCTCAAGGCAACCAGGGATTACATCTACACCGGCGAGCTTGGCCGCAAGATAGCCGCCTTTAACCAAGAGACGGGTGGTCTGCTCACCGAAGAGGATTTGGCTGCCTACCACGTCCAAGTGCTCCCACCGGTGTCGGTAAATTACCGAGGCTACGACGTATACAGCACTGGACCATGGGGGCAAGGCCCCACTTTTCCGCAAGCCCTGAAGATTCTTGAAGGCTTCGATTTGGCGTCCATGGGTCATAACTCGGCCGAGTACATCCACACCGTGAGCCAGGCCCTGAACCTGGCCTTCGCTGACCGCAATCAGTACGTTGGCGACCCGGACTTCGTGGACGTGCCGATTGACCAGATGCTTTCCGAAGAATATCTGAGCCAAAGACGAAAATTGATTGACCCGGAGCAGGCTTGGCCCGGCACACCTCCGGCCGGTGACCCGTGGAACGGCAAAGCCACCTTGAACGGCGAGCCTCAGTCTCCGAAGGAAGCGCTGACACCCGTTGGGACTGCCGGGGTGAGTGGAGGCGGCACGTCATACTTCGCAGTCATAGACCGGGACGGAAACATCTTCTCCAGCACCCCCAGTGAAGGCACCAAGAACGGGGGGCCGGTAATTCCCGGTACCGGATTGCCAAACTCCTTACGAGGCTCACAGTCCAATCTGACCGACGGTCACCCGGCTTCTCTGGCACCGGGCAAGCGCCCCCGGTTGACGCCAGCGCCAGCCTTGGTGTTGCGTGACGGTGAGCCGGTCATGGCATTAGGCGCCCACGGTGGCGACCATATCCCTCAGGGCACTCTGCAGTTGCTGCTGAACGTCCTGGAATTTGGTCGTGATCCGCAGGAGGCTGTGGAGGAACCCCGCTTCTACAGCTACAACTTCCCTGGCTCCGGCATGCCGTCCAAATACGAACCGGGTATGTTGCGGCTGGAGGGCCGTATTCCTGATGAAGTGGCTGAAAAACTTCGCCAAAAGGGGCACACTGTCGAGCAGTACCCGGATTGGTGGGAAGGTTCGGCTCTGTACTGCGTGATCACCAGGAATCCGGAGACCAAGGTGCTGCAAGGTGGAGCAGACCCCAGGTGCGAAGCCTATTCAGTTGGTTATTAGCGCTCGAACATTAGCGACCGGATATATACAGGCCCGCTGAATCTATGGCGCTACAACTGGGGACATTCGCAAGATTCAGCGGGCCGTTTTGCGCTTCTGATTAAGATAATCTTTAGGAGCCGGACTGGGCCACTTGTCCCAGCAACTTTAGGGTCCGGCTTAAAGAAGCGTCCCGGTCATTGCCTGCCAGCACCGGAGAGACCAGAATCTCACCCGCGCCGTCGGCGAACAACTTCTTGATGCCCTCAGCCACCTTGGTTTCGTCTCCGTAGACAACCAGACCGTCCATCATGGCGTCGCTCCACTTCTTTTCCGCCGCCTCGGGGTATCCAGAACTGACCAGCATGCGCCGGTAGAAAGGAAGGGTCGGGTAAACGGGAAACTGCTCCCGGAAGGCGGAACGCACCTCTTCCACATTATCGTGGACGCACACGGGAAGGTGGGCAATCAAGGGCGGCACGGGCCTGCCCGCATCCGCCGCTCCCTTCTTCATCGCCGGCAATGCCACTTCCTTGAGGTAGGCGGCTGGGCATACCCAACTAATCGCACCATCCGCTTCTGCGCCGCATAACTCGAAGGAGTTCCTCTGCAGGGCCGACGCCATCACCTTTACGTCCACCGGCTCGGAAATGCTGTCGTGAGCCTGGTAATACTCGCCGTCGTAATCTACCTTGCCTGTTTGTAGCAGCGCCTTGAGTATCTTCAAGTAATCCCGGAGGTGGCCCAAGGGATTGGGCATCTGAATACCCATAGCCCGCATGGTTGGGCGGTGGCTGGGGCCGATGCCCAACCGGAACCGTCCCGGGGCTAGCTGGCCTACTACCTGGGCTTGCTGCACCATCACCAATGGGTGGCGAGGGTAGGTGGGCACGACGGAAGTGCCGAATTTGATAGTCTGGCTGCGGCCAGCGGCAGCGGCGAAGGTGGTGATGCTGTCCAGCCGAGCGCCCCCGGTGGTCATCCACGCTGCCTGAACGCCTGCTTTCTCCGCCTGCTCGATGGCGGCTTGCACATCTACGACCTTGTTTCCACCCACAGCTAAGCCAATTATGTTTTCGCCCATCATTCGACCTCGTTTTTTCTGTTTGCTTGACCGGGCTGTTCAGCGTTGGTTGGGGTTAACTCTCACTGCCAAATCTCGCCCATTCAGTCCAGCCCCAGCAAAGCACGCAGGGTTGTCGCCTGTCAAGCTGGGATTCAAGCTGGAATTAATAAAGTGCGTGGGTTGATTGCGCCCCCGTCATTCCGGCGGAGGCCGGAATCCAGGAATCGGCATGACCTCCAAAGTTTCTGGACACCGGCCTTCGCCGGTGAGACGGATTGTTCTTTACTAGTTGCAACAGCGATGCCGACTATGGCCGTATAGGCTAATCGGGAGCCACCAGGCGGTAGATGCCAGAGTTCCGAGAGAGCACGTATATCTCCCCGGATAGGTCTTGGCCAAAGGACGTGATGTTCAGCCCGGACTCAACCAAGAGGAGGCTTTCGGTTACGGACTCGCCGTCATAGCGCAATCCCCAGATTTTGCCCGAGCAAAAATCGCCGAAAACGTAGGCTCCGGCCAGAGACGCCAAACTTTGCCCCCGGTAGACGTAGCCGCCGGTGACGGAGCAACCGTTCCCCCTCCCGTATTCGGCCACGGGGAACTCCAACCCCGCGTCCGAGCAACCGGATGGGGGTGAAAAACAGTGGCCGCCCTCCATGATATTCCAACCGTAGTTGCGACCGATGCGCACCAAGTCTATCTCCTCCCATTGGTTTTGGCCCACATCCGCCACCCAAATCTCCGCGGGCTCGCCAGCGGATTTTCCCGTATCGGTTTTTCCTATATCAAAGGAGAAACGCCAAGGATTGCGCAGGCCATAGGCGAAAATCTCTCCCCGGTTTCCCTCAACAGCCGCAAATGGATTGCTAGCCGGAGTTCTATAAGGCTCACCGGCTGTGGCCTCTAAGACATCGATGCGCAGGATGGATCCCAACAGCGTCCCTAGGTTTTGTCCATTCCCGAAAACGTCGCCGCTCCGTCCTCCGTCGCCCAAGCCTATATAAAGAAGTCCGTCGGGGCCAAAAGCCAATTGGCCCCCGTTGTGGTTACCAGCGGGTTGAGGAATCTCCAGAATCACCAACTCGCTGCCGGAGTTGGCTAGATTCGAATCTGAGTCGCTGGCGGAGAACCTGGAGAGCACTGAGCGACGTGGGCTGGAAGCGGAGTAATAAACGTAAAAGAGGCCGTTGTCTTTGAAGTCTGGGTCGAAGGCCACACCCAATAACCCCTCTTCGTTGGAGCTTCGACTGACCCGGTCTGTTATGTCCAAGAACACCGAGGCTTCGGCAGCGTCTTGCTGATTGAGGAAAACACTTATGAGGCCACCCTGTTCGGTTGTGTAAAACCTATCAGAGCCGTCGTCTGGCTGGACCAAGTTGGTTAAAAGACTGAACTCAAGATTTGTGAAGACCCTTTCCACCGCCAATGGGCGTAGAGGAATGGAAGAGCCAACCGGGTCGTCGGCAGTAGCCGTGGGCGCGGCGGTGGGGAAGAATGTAGCCTGGGTCAGCTTGGCCGATGGTTGTCCGGAGCCGGGCCCGGTTGCGGGCGTTGCGTTATCATCGCCGCAAGCCGCTAGGCCAATCAAGGTGACGAGAATCAGTAGGCCAGCTATGATTAATATCTTGGGCATCAATTAACTGATTGGCGGCAAGTTTTTCTTCTCTAATAATACAGTTAGTGGAATTAACGGCTGTTGAGGCCCTATCTTATACGTTTTTGGCTTCGCATCTGCGAACCGGTGGCGCACCGAAGACTATTTCTCCCCTACATCTTGACCATCATTCCGGCGAAAGCCGGAATCCAGATGAAGGCTAATTCCCAAGGCGTACCGGGCATTTGTCTCCCCGGGAGTGATGGCATCTCCATGGCATCTCGATGGATTGAAGGAGACTGTGTGTAGGCTTGGAATTGCCACTTAGGGGATTACCAATAATAAACTGAATAATAGTTTGGAGTGAAATATGACGGCGACCCAGCGGTGGAGAGAACTGGTTGAGACCGAACATGCCCAGTCGGACCTGAAGCGCGGAGAGATTCCGCCGCCCCAAGATCATTGGCGGCCCTTTGCTCAGAATTTCCGGGCTGATCCGCACCGCACCGACGACCCGCTGGTGAACCGCTTGTTGCAAGAGGTTGAGCCCCAACACACAGTGATGGATGTGGGCGCTGGCGGTGGCCGCTTGGCCCTGCCATTGGCGCTCCGGTGCGCCAAAATGGTGGCAGTGGAGCCGTCATCAAGCATGTGCCAAGTGCTGCGAGAGCAAGCGACCGACTCCGGCGTAGACAACGTCTCTCTGGTGGAGGCACAATGGGAAGAAGCGCAAGTGGAAGCCGTGGACATTATCCTGTGCGCTCACGTCTTGTACGTCGTTGCGGGTATCGAAGATTTCGTCAGGAAAATGGAGGCTAACGCCCGTGAAAAGGTATTAATAGTGCTTTTTCAGTCCCCTCCCCAGTCTCAGATTTACCCGCTATGGCAGATGGTTCACGTGGAGGAAAGAATACCATTGCCCAGCTTGCCCCAATTCCGAGAGGTACTGGAACAATTGGGAGTAGATGCCAACGTGGAGATGCTGGAGCAATTGCCTCAGAGAGGATTCGAGGACCGAGAGCAGGCATTGGACCAGCTTACCGACCGGCTGTATCTGGCGCCAGGCAGCAGCCAGCTAGCCAAGCTGGAGCAAATACTGCCAGATATTCTTCAAGAAACAGACAGCGGGTTCATCGTCAAGGGTTCCCAGCCATTGCAGCCTGCCTTGGTGTCGTGGCGGCCCCAGGCGAACTGACCAGAGAGCTTAATCACTCCTTGCTCAATCTGGTTGTGGGCTAGAAGCGGGCTTTCGTAAGAAAAGTGCCCCAAACACGCCGAACATCGATGCGCCGAAACCCAAGGCAAATACTAAGCTAATATCAAAGTTGTCGGCAATGGCCCCGGACATGATTGGCGACAAAGTGCTGCCCAAGCCAGCCCCAACTGACACGAGGGCGAAGGCAGCGGATGCGAATTGTGCCTGCACGTAGTCTCCGGATGCGGCTGCGCAAAGGGCGAAAGCTGCCCGCATGGTCAAGCCAATCAGGATGGATCCAAGGATAAATGCGGCCATGGCGGGGCTGAGCCAAAACAAAGCTAAACCAATCCCTTGAATCAGGAAACTCAGGCCGAAGGCTTTGCTACGGTCCAAGCGGTCCGAGATGTTCCCCCACAATATTCCGCAGACAATGCTGAGGATCCCCACCAGCAAGAACAACTGTCCCGTGGTGGCCAAGCTCACTCCTTGGTCTTCGTTCAAAAATGACCCGAAAAAGGTGTTGAAAACACCGGTGGATACGCCGGAACAAAATCCCAGATAAGCCAACATCCACACCAAGGGATTTTTGTAAACGGCCAAGGGCCAAACGCCGCGGGAATTGCGGGGCCGTCCAGAAGCAGCCAGCCTGGAAGGATCGACGGGCCGGTCCCTAAGAAACACTAACGACACCAGGCCGATGACCACCACCAATACCCCAAAGATAAACCAGGTGTGCCGCCATCCAGCCTCCACATTGCTGCTGACAAGCTGGGGCACCACAAGACCGGCTACAACAATGGCGATACTGCCACCGGCTGCGTTCAAACCGGCAACCATTCCCCGGTTTTTCAGTGCAAACCAAGGGGCGACCATTCCAATCATGGGTGTGAGGGAGAATCCACTGCCCAATCCCATTATCGCTGTGGCGACGAGAGCCACGGCAAAATTGGGAGCGATTCCGAGCAGCAACATGGAAAGTCCGGTAACGATGGTACCGATGCCAATCATGTAGCGGCTTCCGTACCTTGGCGCCAACGTTCCGGCGGAAAATGCGGAACCCATCCTGACTGCGCCAGCGACGGTTATCAACAGACCGGCCTTGGTGTAGGAGATGCCCAAGTCGTCCCGCATGGAAGGGATGGTGAGGCTATGGGTGCTTTGAACGAATCCCGCCGATAAATTTACTAGTATCCCCACCAGCAGAATGATTCCAGCGTAGCTTGCCAACCACTCCGGGACTACGCTAGATAGGTTACCTAAGCGCATTTTGGAAGAGTCCTTCCTCTAATATAAATCTCAATTCCTGAGAGGGCGGAAGAAGGCCCGGATGTCCTCAGCCAGCCTCTCGGGTTCTTCCAGCGCCGCAAAGTGGCCACCGCAGGGCATTTCCGTCCAGCGCTGCACGTTATAAGAACGCTCACCCCATTCTCTAGGCGGCAGGCTTATCTCTCCCGGAAACACGGCCATCGCTGCCGGTACCGAGATTCGTTCGCCCTGCTTCATATCCCAAGGGTGTCTGGCGGTTTCGTAATAGAGACGAGTGGAAGAATTGATGATTTGCGCTGCCCAATAAATGGTGATGGTCGTGAGGAGCTCGTCTTTGGTGAAGCGGGATTCAACGTCCCCGCCGCAGTCGCTCCAACTCCGGTATTTCTCCACCAACCAAGCCGCTAACCCCACCGGTGAGTCATTGAGACCGTAGGACAATGTTTGGGGCTTGGTCCCCTGAATGTGAGAGTAGCCGCCCTCCGCTTGCATCCACTCTTCCCGCTGTTTCAATAAAGCCTGTTCAGCTTCTGAAAGGGGCGTGGAGCCGGGCCCCATATAGGGAGTGGGCCGGACCATGGATGTGAGGTGAATGCCTATCAGATTTTCCGGATAAGCAAAACCCAGATAGGCGGTCACACTGGCGCCCCAGTCGCCGCCTTGAGCGCCAAACCGGTCGTACCCCAACCCGTCCTTCATCAGCTTGACCCACAGATCCGACACCCGCAGCACGTGCATTCCCGGTTTGGTGGGATGATCGGAGAAACCATATCCGGGCATGGAAGGCGTTACCACGTGAAATGCGTCGGCGGCATCGCCGCCGTGGCTGGCCGGGTCGGCTAAGAGGGGCGTTATCTTGGACATCTCAAAGAATGATCCGGGCCAACCGTGAGTGAGCACCAGCGGCATTGGGTCGGGACCCACGCCCTTCTGGTGAATGAAGTGAATACCAAGGCCGTCCACATCCGCCTTGAAATGGGAGAAACGGTTGATGGCCTCTTCTTGAGCCCGCCAGTCGAAGCTGTTCTGCCAATAATCCACCAGTTCTTTGAGGTAAGCCATGTTGGTGCCGTAGTCCCAGCCGGTTCCGGGAAGCTCGTCAGGCCAGCGAGTCTGGGCCAGTCTTTCCTTTAAGTCGGCTAATGTTTCCTCGGGAACCTCAATCTTGAATGGTTGCACGTCCATTGATATCGCTCCTTGAAGGTTTTAGCAGAGGCAGTTTTTCGGGCCTGTTTTTCTTCGCGTTGACCACACCGGAATTTACGTGGAGTGGTTAAACATAGGTATGTTACCTAAAGAGAGGAGCTAGATTGGCAGAAGCGGCTCAGAACGGTTCGGTGGCAGATCGGTGTCGAACGTGTTGATCGCGAAGGACAGCAGTGTATAGTTTCCCATGGTCAGAGTCAGTTCCACAACGCCGGTCTGACCGAACTGCTCCAATGCCGCCTGAAATGCGCCTCGGCTGACTTTGTGAGTGCGGAAGAATTCTCGTCCCAGATTTACTACGGCCTCTTCGTCCGGCGCAAGACCGGTGAGTTCTCGCTTTTCCCTTAGATCGTCAACCAACTTGCTGGGAAGTCCGGCTTCCCTGGCCGAACCGGCGTGGGCATTCCAGATATGCTGGCAGTCCATCTCCCTTGCCGTAACCAGCATGGACAATTCCTGAATCTTTTTCGGCAATGACGACTCGTTGCGCAGATAGTCATTTAGGGCCGTAGCCAATTTGTGGGCTTGGGGAACGTGAATCATCAGCGACCCTGGCCCGTAGGCGGGGACTCCCCCAAGCTTCTGGACCATCTCGTCAAAGACCTTTTTTTGACCTTCGGGAACGCTCTCTCTGGTAGCCACCGGCAATCTAGCCACAATATCCTCCTAAGATGTATGAGTGATATGGGAGCCTGTAATCTGCTCTGGCTCCCGTTAGGCAACGCCATTCCCGCAAGAAGCGTCCCTCGAAAATGATGCCTCGGTAAACGGGGCTGGAGATTCCTGCGTGACTGGGGCCTTAAAATTACTCGAACCCATAGTCGTTGTCAATGTGGACTTAGCGCCCAGGTGCGGGCGTGGGATTCAGAGCCCGCGGCATCAAGATACCCGCCAACAGCAACGTCCAAGCGGCCACCCCGCATACGATGAATCCAGGTGTGAAGCTTCCCCAGATGTCCCTTACCGCTCCAACCAGGAGTGGGGAAAGGAACATGCAAAAGCCCGAGACGGTAATGATAAATCCCCAGACGATGCCCACTTTTTCCGGAGTCATTCCGGGCAGCGCCATAGGCAATGACAAGAGGGTGGGAACGTATAGCCATGAGCCTATGCCCAATACCACTATGGAGGCGTAGATGACAATCAGGTTTCCGGATAGAAAGGTCCCTGGCCCAGCCACGACTATCAATATGCCCGGCGCAACAAAGAATATAGGCTTGAGGCCGAAACGAGACGGCAGAATCCCTCCGGCGAGTACCGCAAACACCCCCACAAAGGGCAAAATTCCGGTGATAAACCCACCACGGGAAAGGGACATATCCCGCACTTCATTGAAGAATGTTGGAAGCCAGCTGGTTAGAGCAGTGTATTGAAGCAGCACTCCACCGTCGGCGGCCACCAGCAGCAGCACCGCAGGGTGGGAGATAACGGACCAAATCTCTTTTCGTGTGAGCGAGGTCACGGGAGTAGAAGCAAGGGAGCTGGCTTTGACCACCGGCCGGGCCAGTAAGGTCCAAGTGAAGGCCCCCGCTACTCCTGCCAGCCCGAAAATGCCCAAGGCCATTGACCATCCCAACCAGTTGGCCAATGGCGCTGCCGTGGAAACAGACAAGGCGATACCCAGACTGAGGGCGGCAGTGTTGAACGCATTCATGACCAGAATTTCCCTGGGCTTGAACCACTGCATCATTAGAGGGCCGGTGGCAGTGAGCAAGAATGCCGTTCCCACCCCAAACGCCAACCGTAGCGCCAGCAGTGAAATAAAATTTGGGGCTAGAGGCGACAGCGCAATAAGGGCCATCAGCCAATAGCCGATGGTGAAGGCCCGTTGGGCACCGATGCGGGAGATTATCACTCCCCCAGGTAGTCCGAAAACCGCTGCGAAAAACAAAGCCAAGGTTACCATCAGGCCAGCGGCAGAACGGCTGATGGCATATTCATCAATGATTAGCGGCAGTACCGGCGAGGCTGAAAAGAGGTTCATTCCCAATGCCAAATGGCAAAGTAGCACAAGCCCACCAATGACGAATCGATATTGATTGGAGTTTTGCTCCGGATTGTCAGAGGCCTTGTTGGGGAGGGCTTGCAAAAGGTTCCTTTGGAAGTTTCAGGTTGACTTGCTTATCGCGGGTCTTTGTGGGTGACCTAACACGACTGGCGCAGCTAAATAGAACTGGCCTGCCCCCACGGTGGGCCGTTTTGTTAGTGGGTCCAAATCAGCCTGGGGCGCTACAGCACTGTATCACAGCACTTGGTAATAGCATGGGTATCTGTCGCAAGAATGTTGCGAAACGGCGAAATCGGAAACCCCTTTCTGTTGCTTCCTTTAGAATTTTTGATAATGCCTATCATTCATTGATATGTGGTGAATACGACATCAATATGACGAAATTATGCGCAAATGTAGTTAGAATGCTTAATATACAAATCATATTTGTGATATAGACTGGATATAAGTATTTTATTATTTATGACATATTATTACGTTTATTGATTATATAATGCTGTAATCATTCAGAAACTATGGTTGACATTGATAATTAAGCATATCTATAATTCAACTTCCACGAATCTTGCCTATCTATGACTTGGATTGGTGTACCGGATTCGGAGTTCCGGCGCCCCGGTCTGATGTTTGCCCTTGTTTTCCGCACAGAGGTTGCCAGGTTTCCATACGCGGCGTCCATCCTCTGTCGATATATATAAGGAATAAGCGTCACCAATGCTGGAATCGTAGTAACTCGGAGCACTGCGATGTACACTCTTCAGAAAAATACGCAGAGTCTTAGTAACTAGACAGATTGATTGGTTAGAAGGAGGGGTCTAATGCGAAAATATCTGTTCTCGGCACTCTTGGGTCTAATAATTCTGGTCATTGCGGCCTGTGGCGGCGATGACAAAGCAGCGGCGCCTGCTGCTGTGGCAACGACCGCCCCAGCGGCACCGGCTGCGACCAGTGCTCCGGCGGCAAAGGCCCCGGCGGCAAAGGCCCCGGCGACCTCAGCCAATACCTTGGCCGATGCCGCAGCCAAAATGGCCGGTGGACCTGGCTCGTTCTACATCGGCGACCTGAGCCAGTTGGTTGGCGCAGCCCCTGCGGAAGGCCTGGGGGACGCCGACGACATGGTCAACCTGGCCGGATTAGAGAAGGAACGTTACCTATTCGATTCCGTGTACTACCGGGCCTTGGTGGAGAAAGCAAACTTTACCAATCCCACGGAAATGGTCTACGACGGCAAGCCCATCGACATGCAGTTTACCTGCATCAACCGCACCATTGCGACCTGTAAGCTGGTCGAGGCCGTCTTGATCAAGAACGTGAAAGCGCGGACGCAAGGGAAGATTAATCTAGTCGTCTCCTCCTTCCCCGAGTTGGGTCTGGCCGGACCCGACACGTTGGACCTGGTCGCCGAAGGCACCCTGGCCTTCGCGGAGATATATGCCGGGTACGTAGCCGGGGATTTGCCCCAGGCTGAGATCACCTTCCTGTACGGGCTTTACCCCAACCACGAAATCGAGTTCCAGGTAAACCAAGCGGTCCAAGGGGACCTGGAAAAGCTATTCGTCGAACGCACCGGAGGCGGACATGTCATAGGCCGCATGTGGGTTTCCGGCGGCGACCAATTCTTCTTCTGCCGGGACCCGATCAGAAGCCTGGCCGATTTCAAGGGCAAGAAGACCCGCAGCCACGGCGCCGCCCTATCCGACTGGATTGAGGGCATGGGGGCCGACGCCCAGTTCGTGGCCTTCGCCGAAGTCTACACCGCCCTAGAGCGGGGCATCTTGGACTGCGGCGTCACAGTCGCCTTCGCAGCCATGGGCCAACGCTGGTACGAGGTCACTGACTACATGGTCGGACCTCTTCCCAGCCAGCTCATCACCAACATGATCATGAACAAGGACGTTTTTGATAAGCTGCCTCCAGACCTTCAGCAGATAATGGTGGAAGAAGGCGCCAGGCACGAGCTAGAAGCCATGAGGGTCACCCCCGCATGGAACGAGGTGTGGATCCAAAGAAACATCGACGCTGGCCTGGAGTACATTGAGTTCACCCCTGAAATGAAGGCCCAAGAGCAGAACGTGGCGGTCATGAAGCACGTGCTACCCGCTTGGATCAACCGGGTAGGCGGGGCAGACTCCGACATCGTAAAGCTCTTCAATGAGAAGATCGCACCCATAGTCGGGATGAAGATCAACCCCGACGGCTCGACCAGCCCGCTAGGCGAAAAATTTGTATCAGCATCGGCCAAGTTGCAAGCCTACGCTGACGCCCATGCTGGCGGACCCGGAGCAATTTACATTGGCGACATCAACCAATTGGTTGGACCAACGTCCGATCCGGGCCAAGGCGACCTTGAAGGGATGGTGCCCCTGGACGCACTACAGAGGCAAACATATATTTACGAGTCCGATTACTACAAAGGCTTGATAAGAAAGGCCAACTTAACCAATCCCACCGAATTAGTGTCCACGGACGCAAACATTGAAATTCAGCATGCCTGTATCAACCGGGCGCTGGGACCCTGCCAGTCAATCATCCACTATTTCGCTCCACAATTGGAAGCGCGGACGGGTGGTGCTCTGAAAATCATGGTCAGCTCGTTCCCTGAGTTGGGGCTTGCCGGGCCCGACACGTTAGCGCTGGTATCCGACGGCACGATCGCCATGGCTAACATCTACGGCGGCTATGTTGGCGGGGCTTTGCCCCCCATCGAGATTCAGGTGCTGTGGGGCGTCTACCCAGACCAGAAGTCCGAGTTCATGGCCACGGCCGCCATCACGCCTGATCTCGAGAACTTAGTGACCGAGGCCACCGGCGGTGGAATCCTGATTAACCACAACTGGTTCTCAGGCAACGACCAATACTTCTTTACCATGAAGCCTTTGAATACTCTGGAAGACTTCAAGGGTCTCAAGACCCGGAGCCACGGCGCGGCGCTATCTGACTGGATCGAGGGCATGGGCGCCCAAGCTCAGTTCGTGGCCTTCGCCGAGGTGTATACGGCTCTGGAGCGAGGAATTCTGGGCGCTGGAGTGACCGGCGCCGACGCTGCATTCGGCCAGAGATGGTACGAGGTGACAGACTACATCAACGGACCGTTGATTAGCTTCCCCTCCACCAACAACGTTATCAATGGTAAGGTCTGGGATAAGATTCCCGCTGACCTGCAACAGATAATGATTGAGGAAGGGGCCAAGTCTGAGCTGGAAGCCCTGCGAATCGCTTCCATCCAGAACGAGATGGGCCTGCTAAACAACACGTTAGCCGGGTTGGAGTTCGTGGAGTTCTCCGATGAGCTAAAGAAGCACAGCTTTGAGGTGGCGGTGATGCAGCATGTGATTCCGGCCTGGGTCAGAAAGGTCGGTGGGACTGATGCCCCGATGGTCAAGGTATTCAACGAGAAGGTTAGCCCCATCGTTGGCCTTTATATCGAGGACGACGGCTCCGTAACCATAACGAAGGCTCGCTAATGGATTGATTCACCGAGGGCTTCAAGGCTCTAATGTCAGGGGTATCTGTAAAAATACCCCTGACTAACGGAACTGAAGATTGCTCTTGGGGGTACCGATGACCCAGCATCATTCCTTTCCATCTAGACCCGCAGGGGGTAGACGCTCCTCCTTCTGCGGGTCTGTTTTTGTCCTCAACGTGGATGCTATGCTACCGCCAGCATCCAGCACCTTGATTGCCCTCCCCCTATTGGGATTAATTGCCCAAATCCTGGCTTGAGGAATTAATATCTGCCGCAGCATCAAAGTATTACGCAGTCTGATGGGTGAACCGGCGAGAGAGCCAAGCGAGATGGAAATCCGGGAGGCAGCCTTCCAATTCGTTCGGAAAATTAGCGGCTATCGCAAGCCGTCTCAAGCCAATACGTCGGCCTTTGAATCCGCTATAGTCGAAATTGCTGTGGCTTCCCGGAAGTTGCTCTTATCCCTGAAGCCGGTAAAAGGCCCAAAAAACCAACCGGCCTAGTTACCGGCGCTCCGCTCTTAATATCCCACTTGCCAGGTCGGCTTCATTAATCAGGAATCAGGAAATCGTTGAAAAAATCCATTCTGAATCAGGTACTTGCGTAAATACTAATAACTATGGTATGAATATAGAGAAGCATCAACAGATTTGTTGGAGCTTATTTTTTTGCCCGATAGCTCATAAAGTTGATTGACGGTAAGTTGATTGACGGTGGTTTGCAACGGTCGTTTGCCATCAGAAGACCCCGGATAATTCCGGGGCTTTTTTGTTCACGGCGCATGCGGGACAGGACAAATCGGCAACGTTACCATCCTTGCAACATGGCTCGGCGAAACATGGCTCGGCGGTAGATATACCGACGTACTCCTGCTTTAATCCCACGGCTTGAGTGTAATATTGGTGTCCGATGTCTGAGCAACCCCAGGTTTCTATATCCAATTCGAACATGAATAGCGAGGAAGTGGTCTCGAACCCTTACCCTTTCTACGACCAACTCAGGCGGCAAGACCCGGTGCATTGGAGCGCGTCGGACAACTGTTGGTACATCACCCGTTATGGGGACCTGACCTCGGTAATACGAGACGACCGGATTTCCTCGGCTCGATTTCGTGCTATGGCCGCGTCCTTGCCGGAGGATACGCGGCAAAGCCTTGCTGATGTTATCGGTCGAGTATCCTCTTGGATGCTGTTGTCGGACCCCCCTTCACACCCGTATGCGAGGGCTGCTTAACAAGGCTTTTACTCCCCGCATGATTGATAATTTACGTAATCGGATACAAACCTTGGTCGATGAAATATTGGAAGGGGTTCAAGGTAAAGGCCTGATGGACATCATGGCTGATCTGGCGATTCCCCTGCCCGGTGTGGTGATTTCCGATATGTTGGGAGTTCCCGAAGAAGACCGCCCCCAGTTTAAGAAATGGTCCGATGTTATTTTTGTAGGACTGACGGAGAGCGATTCCACGGGAACCCAGGCTCAGCGATTTGCGATTAGCCAGAAGAGCTTCTCTGAACTATCCGACTATTTTAGAGGGGTGGTCGAAAGATTGCGTGGTCATCCTCAGGACAACCTTCTTAGCGCCGTGGTGGAGGCTGAGGAGGCCGGGGACAAACTCACCCAAGAAGAGTTATTCGCCAACTGCGTGTTGTTGATGTTCACTGGGCAGGAGACCACTACCAATCTGATCGGCAACGGTACTCTAGCCCTGCTACAAGACCCCAAGCAGATGCAAATGCTCCAAAACGATGGTGAATTAATCGGCTCCACTATGGAAGAACTGCTCCGTTTCGACAGTCCAGTCCAGAAATTTGGACGGGTGGCCACAGCCGATATTGAAATCGGCGGCAAGACAATCAAAGCGGGTGAGTTGGTTTTCCTTTGCTTTGGTTCAGCCAACCGGGACCCGGAGCAGTTCTCGAATCCGGATCAACTGGACATAATGCGCTCCGACAATCGCCACGTCGCTTTTGCTCATGGAATACATTACTGCTTGGGCGCTTCATTGGCTCGACTGGAAGGACAAATAACCTTGGGCAGCTTATTAGAGCGAATGCCTGATTTTAGAATGTAAACCGAAGATTTGGAGAGGAATCCGAGCGCACTGTCGAGGGGTCTAAAGGCCCTGCCGGTAACTTTTTAAGCATCCAAAGGCCCGCTAAGGCACGCCTTGTGATAATATTCTGCCATACCAATCCGTCATAATAAATCGCAATTTACTGTAAAGAGAGGCTGGAGATGGAACTGCGCAACGTAGTGATAGTAGACGGAGTCCGCTCACCCTTCGCCCGCGCCGTCCGGGGCAAGCTGGTGGCCACTCGTTTGGACGAAGTGGGCGCAACTGTTATTCGCGCCCTGTTAGACCGGAATCCCAAGGTGGAAGACTACATGATTGAAGATGTGGGACTGGGGAATGTATTGGGTAAGGGTGAATTTGTGGACCTGGGCACGATCGTGCGCTTGGCCGGCTTGCCCATGGAGGTTTCCACTTTCAACTCCAACCGCCAATGCGGTTCCAGCATGGAAGTCGTGCACCGGGTGGCCCAGTCCATCATGGTGGGCGCTACCGAATGCGGTATAGCATTGGGCGCCGAGCGAATGCTGCGGACGATCGCTGGCGACGACGGTCCCCACACCCGCGTAACCGAGCCCAAGCCGTTACAGCGGACATCTGGTCAGACCAGCCTTGCTGTTGACCACTACGACAACTTTTCGGTGCCTTTCCCTGATTTCATACTGGAATCGCCAGCCAAGGTTTCCATGCTTCAGACTGCTCAGAACGTCGCCGAGGTCTACGGGCTAAGCCGTAGCGATCTGGACGAATATGCGGTGCCCAGTCACCGTAAGGCTCATGAAGCCTATGAGGCTGGGATTTTCAAAGATGAGATTATCCCTCTGGAAGTGGAGGAGCCGGTTTTCGACAGCGATGGAAACTGGTTGGAGAATGAGCCCGGGAAGATGATTACCTTCGACCGGGACGAATGTATCCGCCCTGGCACCAACTTTGAATCCTTGATGAACCTCAACGCCATACCAGGTGTTCAAAGCTACGGCGGCACCGAGATTGTCATCACTCCGGGAAACTCTTCGCCTACCAACGACGCTGTCAGCGCCGTGTTGTTGATGAGCGAGGAGAAAGCGTTGGCATTGGGCCTTGAACCGCTGGCTAGAGTCGTTGGCTTCGGCGTCGCGGGTGTCAAACCACAGGTGATGGGGTTGGGCCCTGTTCCTGCAACCAAAAAGGCATTGAAACACGCTGGATTGACCATCGATCAGATCGACAGAGTGGAGTTCAATGAGGCTTTTGCCGCACAGGTTATTCCCAGCGCCCGGGAATTGGGCATACCCATGGGAAAGCTAAATGTGAACGGCGGCGCACTGGCCATAGGCCATCCCTTGGGAGCCACCGGGGGCCGCTTGATTTTGACTTTGGCCCACGAATTGCGGCGGTCGAATTCCACCTACGGCTTGGCCACTCAGTGCATAGGCGCAGGTATGGGAATCACTACCGTCTTAGAACGGCTCTAGCCGGTAGCATCTGCTCCAACATAGGGTGTTGCTCTCCCTTTAGTATTGACGTGGTCAACATCTGGGCCAACACCGCCGCCAAGAGAAAACCGTCGGTGCTGGGGACCGCCATGTGGGCTCCGTCGATACCGGGTATGGGTCCCAAGAGCGGGACTCTGTCGGGGATTAACGCTGCGCATCCTGCCCGTGCTTCGGCTACTTCCATCTCTAGGCCAGGTAATATTGACCGCACTTGTTGTAAGAGCCAATCTCTAGACTCGTCATTCGGTGTGGCCTCGAATGCGTTGGGGTCCCGCTTGCTGCCAGCGTGAATCAATCCGTCCACCCTCTGCACAATATTGACGCCGCCCCAACGCACTGCGCATCCCAGGGGCGCTCCGCCGGTTTTCAGCTTAAGATGCAATTTCTGCAGTCCGCACGGTTCTATCGGCAGGGTTATATCCAGCCAGTCTTTCAGCAACTGCCCTGACCACGGGCCGGTGGTGACTATTACGCTCTCAGTGGGCAAGACCGTGCCGTCTGCCAGTGTCACCCCGCTGACCCGGCCACCACTGCTTTCCAAGCCCTGTGCTTCACCAATAACAAACTTGGCTCCCTTTCTCTGAGCCGCCAACGCCAGAGCATCTACGAAAAGTTGGGGGTCCATCTGCATACAGTCTTGATGGAGCATTCCGCCAATAACATCCGGGGATAAGCGAGGGTCCAGTCCCTTGACCGCTTTTGAGTCCACCCATTCCACTCTTAATCCGGCGGATCTCATGTGTGACAGCATATCCCGGAGTTCCCGTTCTTCATTCTCTGTGGTGGCGGCATAAAGATACCGGGTATCTTGCTCCCTAAAATCGATGCCGCTCTCGGCCTTGATCAAGGGTAAGTATTTCCGGTAAAGGGCGAGGCTCTCTGCCCCCAGTTTACACTCGAATGCGATGTTATCCCCGGTTACCGGCTGAACGTTGCCCGCCGACGCCCCGGAAGCTCCCGCCCCTTGGGAGTCTTTCTCCAGCAGGGTTATGCTCGCTCCTTCTAAGGACAACCGGTAGGCGAGAAAGCAACCAATCACTCCACCGCCGATAATGGTGATTTGCTGGGACATGATTTATCGTGCTCCTTAATCAATCTTTGTCAGGTAATTCGATGTGTTTAGGTTTGGAGTTTCGGTGCCTACTGGGGCCAATTATAATGCAGTCGGTCCGGTTCCTCAGAATTCCTGATAATCGCAATAGGCTTAGCCTTAGGACAACGTCGCTCTCGGAACGTGAGCTACGTAGCGTGAGCGGCGAGCTTGGGACAACCTAGCGTTGACCATTACCAAAATGTCATGTGATAATTAGTATATACATGGGGACGCGCGGGTTCGACAGGAGCGTCTCGTGGCGGATTGCAGGCCGAGGATGCCATCTCCCTCGTTAATCCGGTGGCAGCCATTAACTGGCGAACGTGAATTCGCTCTAGCCGCGTAATAGCGGCTACGTCCGCTCACCGTTAGGCCCGGAGACGGGGATGCGGGCGCCAAAAGTCCGGGATGCGGTTACACCAATGCCGATACGGAGTAGCCAAAGAAAAATCGGCTGGCGGATCGGAGATTCCGTCGGAGGAAGCTTCGAACCGCGAGACTCAAAGCTCCGAATAAGCCTGTAGTATATCCAGTCATAGGGCCTTCTGGACGGGGAGTTCGACTCT
>DCAE01000034.1:0-1654 GCA_002311385.1 Dehalococcoidia bacterium UBA1141
TCCCCCGTCTCCACCAACTCCAAACATTCATCCTGTCCGACTCATCCTCGGACAGGAGCAGCACGTGGGACCCCGGCGAAGGGGTCATTGCGCCCTCAAGTAGCCGGCGGAAACCCGGTGCTGGAGCGATGGCCCCGATCCTGCCGCTCTCCATGTCCACATACACTCGTTCTAGTAATGGGCTGAGTAGCTTCCGTTGCTCTTCTGGCGTCGCCTCCTTCCAAAGTTGAGGTATATCTCGGAATAATTGCGCTGCCTCTTCCAATGTTGGTAACTCGACTTGCTCCGTTAGTCGAAGGCTGGCCTCGATCTCGCGGAGCTTCGTTTCGTACTCGGCATCACTAAATGCCATGTTTGCGTAGGCTCGTGAAAGCCTTCGTTTTCGCTCTTTGAGGTCCACTGGGTCCGGGCCATTATGGTCGGCTACGACTAATTGGGCTATGCGATCTCGCCATCCCGGTTGCAACTCTACCGACGTAAGAATTGTCTCAATTTGCTTGTCAATCGCGTCGGCCATGATTGACCGGTTATTGGTTGCGCATTCATGAGCATGCCGCTCGCGGTACATAGCGCCACCAAACCGGTGTCGGTCTGACTGGATGCTATTGCCGCAGTTGCCGCAAGAAATCATCCCCTGAGCCAATCCTTTAGGCCCTTGGACTCTCCTGGCGGACGACCGGTTCTGCTTCCGTAACTGGACCTGGTCGTAAAGCTCTTCGGTAATTACCGGTTTATGTTGGCCGTTAAATTCGTCGTCTTCGTATCGAGTCTTGCCCAAGTAGAACCTACAGTTCAGCATGTCCTTGACGGCGTGGGCGGTGAATATGCCATCTTTGCGGGTTTTATAGCCTTGCCTGTTGAGCCAGTTGGCGATGGCCCCGTTGGACTCGCCCCGCGCCCGTCGTTGAAACACACCAAAGACGGCTCTACCCTCGGCTTCTACAACTTCAGGGACACCACCCGGGATTAAGGTCCTGTACCCGAATGGCACAGGACCCAGTGGAAGGCCTTGCTCGGCCCGCTCCCGTTGGGATTTCATCACGTGCCCAGCCAATTGGTCTGAGAAAAACTCGGACACTCCTCCCATCATTGTGAGCAAAAGACGGCCGCCTGGAGTGGTGAAGTCGTAGTCCTCAGTAACGCTGGCGAAACCAACTTTAGCTTCACCCAATCGACTAAGTGCTTGTCGCTGTACACCCATATTTCTGGCCCATCGGTTCAGCATACTGACAACAACAATGTCGAAGTTACCAAGGTCGGCATCCTCTAGAAGCCGCAAAAGGGCCGGTCGTTTTGCGATCTTGTCCGTCCGTGCCGACACGCCTTCGTCGGCGTAGGTCTCCACGAGGACGTATTCCCTCTGGCGGCACCAACGTTCGATGTCGGAGCGTTGAGCGTCCAACGAAAATCCATCGACCTGGGAGTCGTTAGATACTCGGATATATCCCACAGCCCGCTTCCCTTGAGTTGGTTTCGACTGGCGTCTCATCGGCCCTTCGTCCTCCTAGAAAGTATTGCCCGGCCAATTTCGGCCCACACGCGGCAAAACTCCTCGACTTCTGGACTTAAAGTGTCAGGAGCCGGGGAGATTTCTTTCCTCGATTTTTCGTTGTGGTCGGAGGGCACTGATTGAGACATCCCATACTCTTTGAAG
>DCAE01000034.1:1786-3016 GCA_002311385.1 Dehalococcoidia bacterium UBA1141
TGCCAACTAATCCGGCCGGCGCGAATTGAGCGGGCCAATATAGAACGATTGGCCTCGAGTTTTTTGCAAATGGCTTCAATCAACTGGTCTACCATGTCTGCGGTCTGGTCCTTCATCGTCGTCTCAACAAGGAGCATAGGTTGAGGAATTTGATCCGGTAGACGTCCCATGTAGCCGACTATGTCCCAAAAGAGGAAAGGCTAGAAATGAGATCGATCAATACTTTGCGCTGGGCGTTGTTCAGCCTTGCCAGGTCATCTATAGCCAGCGCTAGGGGGCCGGAATCCACATCATCTAGGTAGTAGATTTCTTTGAGACTGGGCACAATTTGGTGGTCCAGACCGGGAATCGGCTCATCCTCGAGGCTTGGCACAGAATTGGCCGCCGGCTGCGCCTGGGAGCTGATCCGGTCGAGGATAAATGCGGGAAGGCAGTCAGCCATCTGGAGCATGGCTTTCAGGTCACCATCCAGGGCCTGAGCTAAGAGTGCCACCGACTCAACGCTGGGCGGAGCGGAGTCGTTTTCCAGACGAGAGAGTTGGGTAACGGAAATGCCAGTTTCCCCGGAAAGAAAATTGAGATTCCACTGGTGGGCGCGCCGGAGGCGGCGCATATACTCGCCGAAGGTCAGAGTTGCGTCCATAGTAACTCCTGAGGGTTATAATATATTGCAGTTGAACGCATAATCATACGGGTAAATTACCATAAACTGCAATATGTGTCAATTTCCCTCGCTTGAGTCCAATGATTGCGCCAGTGGCGGCAGCCTGTCCAGGCCCGTTGGTAGCTGACTGGGGAGATCAATACTCTCCGGAGTTTGGAAGCAGCGGGTAATTTCGATTGGACGGATGGCGATAAAAATTGGGTTGAACTTGCGGGTCTATTGGGTAAGACTTTCACGACGTTTAACTTGATACGGAAACTGCGAAGAGGGAGAGGGAAGCTCATCGCAAGAGGATTAAAGAAAACCTAGGCAGGTGGGACTACTATGGGAAGCGATCGGCGATTGCGGTGTCATGGGTTAGTACGGTACCTGCTTATAGGTGGTGGTCAAGGGAATCTTCACGTTAGGATTAACTACCTTTGAACGAACTTCGGCATGTCAGTCAAGCCACAGTTACATTTGGGTCCACACATCTTGAGCCAACTAAAAATTCAAGTATGGTCCCCCACTCCCTCAAACTTGGTGTATTGGCGTTGCCTCTAGCGGTTTTCAAGTGCGATTCCGGT
>DCAE01000113.1:0-300 GCA_002311385.1 Dehalococcoidia bacterium UBA1141
TGGGAGTCGTGGGACACCAACGGCATAAACGAAGATATATATTTCAAGGTTTTAGCTTGCCTAGTTGTGGTCGCCCTTTCCATCGCCCATCTGTCATTGCTGTCGGCAGTTCAACGGATGAGTGGGCTACTAAGGTGGTGCCAGAGAGGGACGCTCTTAGTCATAGTAGCCGTGGCAACTCTCTTAATCGTTGGGATATTGAGTCTCCCGGAGTTCGACAAAGAGTTGTACCTGCGCCTCTTGGGTGTGCTGGTAATACTGGATGTCCTTGGGACAATATTTGTGGGAGTTTTCGCCTTG
>DCAE01000113.1:458-13391 GCA_002311385.1 Dehalococcoidia bacterium UBA1141
CCTTCCGGCATCAGGGTCTCCGGAATCGAGGCGTGGGTACGGAAATTGGCTGATGTGGCTTAGTGGACGGGGAGATGGGGAAGAGTAGAACTCCACCAGAACATGGTTGACGGTGAGATGCCCTACGGCCCCAGCAGGACAGCGAATTGTACTCAACTCGGGCGACGGTTGGGTTCAGACTCGCCAAACCAACTATAATTGTGGCCGCGTGTCGATAGTGTTTGTGATTCAGTTGAGATGCCACAATTGACGCTAAGGGTAGCCTATCACCGGCATCTCGCAGGATAATTAGCCTCACAGCGACAGGTCTGGCTCAAGCTCCTCAATGACCCCGCGGTTCATGTAAGCCTGAACTTGACCTTGTCCCATTCCCAGGAGTTCCTGGAAAACGTAGTGGTTGTGTTCCCCAAATCTGGCGGGACCACGACGAGCGTATCCCGGAGTCTCCGAGAGACGCGGCTCCAGGCGCCTAAGGGAGACAGACGTGTCGGCAGCACCTATGGGAGTCCGCTCGACATATCCCCTGAATGCAAGGTGTTCGTCTTTCTCGATCAAGTCGGAGATACTCTGGACGGCGCCTGCGGCAATCCCAGATTCTTGTAGGCGGTTCATGACTTGATATGGAGTAAACTGGCGAGTCCACCGGGAAATATTTATGTCTAGATCTTGATGATATTCCAAGCGATTGGCTAGGGTAGCGAATTCGGGATAGCCACTCCAGTCTGGGTCGCCCATAGCCAGTCGTAGGGCCTGCCAGTCTTTTTCGTCCGACACGGCAATCGCGCACCAACTGTCATCGCCCAAACAGGGGTAGCAGCCGTGGGGGGCGGCGTAGCCTAAATTATTTCCCTGGGGCGGAGTAACGTGGCCGTTGGAGAACACGTCCATCACCTCAGGACCCATGACACCTACCAGGGATTCCAACTGAGCTACTTCCAACAACTGACCGCGACCTGTGATTTGGCGTCGTAGCAAGCAAGCCAGCAGCCCAACCATTCCGTGGGCGGCACTGACAAAGTCGGCATAGGAGGTGCCCATCCCTGCCGGTATGCCGCCAGGGTAGCCAGCCAGCGCGTCAAGGCCGGTCAGCGCCGTTAGATTGGGACCGAAGGTAATCTGGTCGCGGAGTGGTCCTGTGCTGCCCATCGGAGGAAATCGAACCATTATTGCGGAAGGATTCAGGCTGTTGACGACGTCCCAGCCAAGACTCAATCTCTCCATTACGCCGACGCTGTAGTTTTCTACTATGATGTCGCTAATCTCAACTAAGCGTTGGGCGAATTCCCGTCCTTCGGATGTGGCCAAGTTGAGACCGATTGATAGTTTGTCGGAGCCTGTTTCCACGCCGACACCTTGTGCCATTGCGGGTATCACCCGGGCATCGCCCCTAGCTTTGGCCAAGACACGGATGACCTCTGCGCCTTGATAGGCCAGGTGTCGTGTAAGTAACGGGCCTGCAAGAACCCAGGTAAAATCCAGCACTCTCATGCCCTCAAGCGCTCCAGGGCTTCGACTTTCCACCATTAGATGGCCCCTACTTGCGACAAGGAGTTCAACTCTTGTGGCGAGAGTCCTAATTCACCGCAATACACGTCATGATTGTGCTCTCCTATCATCGGTGGTCTGCGCTGTACCTGCCAGGGAGTTTCAGCGAGTGTGTAAGGCCGCCCTGGGTACACTATAGTGTCTTCCAATTCCTCATGCTCAACTGAGGTCCAGTAGCCTCGATCTTTTAATTGAGGGTCCTGTGGTAAATCGCCCACCGTTCTCATTGGTGAGATAGTAATGTGGCGGAGTTGAGCCTCCCTGTAAACCTCTTCCTTGGTCCAACGCATGAAGAAGTCTTCGACGATTGGGCGAATCACATGAGTATATTGGGCTCGCTCAGGGGCAGGAGCCTCGAATCGCTCGTCCAGGATTGCCATGTTCCCCGTGACTTCGTTGATCCAGATCGCGAAAGCGATCCAATGTTCCGGGCGGGCGACATAACAGCAGACCCAACCGTCCTGGCAGCGGTAGGTGCCTTGGGGCATACCAAACTGGGGGCGGTCATATCCACACCAGCGACGGAGCACAAAGCCCGTATTTAAGTATCGGGCAACTCCAAACTCGGTTATCAGGGAAGAGAGGCTCTCTTGGAGGGAGATATCCACGTGTTGCCCCCTTCCAGTACCGGCGCGGGCCAACAAGGCGAGCAGGGCTCCCTCAGCTGCGTGAGCGGCTGGTATGTAGCGAGAAGGTGAGGCAGGCCCCTTAACCGGCGGTTGCCCCGGATCTCCACTGCAATACATGGTTCCGCTCATGGCATAGGCCACTATATCCGAAGTCTCGTAATTACGGTGGGGGCCCGTTTGCCCGAAACCAGAGATGGAAACAAGAACCAGACCTGGGTTGAGATTCTGCAGGGTGTGAATTCCCAAGCCCCATTTCTCAAGGGTGCCCGGCTTGAAAGTTTCCAAGATTATGTCGCAATTAAGGGCAAGACGCCGAAATATTTGGCGGCCATCGAAGTTGTCGAGATTTAGGGTGATTGAGCGCTTGCTGGCGTTAAAATACCAGTAGGTGAGACTCCTGTCCGGATTGGGGTGGTTCTGGTAAAAAGGAGGCAGATTTCTTTCGGAATCCCCTCCTGGGGGCTCTACTTTGATGACGTCGGCCCCTAGGTCGGCCAGAAGGCGACCACAGTACATGCCAAACTCATTGGAGAGATCGAGAACTCTCACACCCTCCAGAGCTTTCTCCAACCCATTGCCTTTAGCCGAGGGCGGGACTTGAGTGTTAGCCACTTCGCTCCACCGTGAGGTACAAGGTGGTGAGGCGGCGAACGAGTTCGCGTCCGTCCTCGTCGCAGGTGGACGTCTTAATTTCAACGAAATCGCGGCCTCGCCTCTGCCCTTTTCCGGTAACCTTCCCTCTGGTTGTGAGTCGATGGCCTGTCCAAGCGGATTGAAAGTAGGTTTCTTCTTGCTCGGCCAGAATGACTGCACTGGCCTCGAAGTTGAGTCGCAACAAACGTAGACTTACGGTGCTCAACATAGCGGGATGCAGTCTGACGGATAGATTATCATGAGGATGAAACCACGACGAGCTGTCGGCTACCTCAGAAGCGTAGTCGACTACGTCCTCGATGCTGAAAAGATGCTCCAATACCCCCAATTCCTGGCCGACGAATACCGCGTCCAGAGTGATAGAAGGAAGGGTCGGCTCTTGCGCCATCATGGCACCGCAACGGAACAATTCGCTTCCCCTATCACGGCGACTTCTCCGTCGCTCTTTTCAAGGGTAACGTCAAGGATCACCGAGGAGGAAACCGCCTCCTCTTTCATTTCCTTAAATTGCGCTTTGACCAGAATTTGTTCCTGATTGTATACAGGTCTACGGAAGCGGAGCTTGAGGGAGCCATCGTCGAACCAAGCCTCGCCGTACACCGAGATAAGCAACTCGGTGACGTAGGCCATCAGTGTCGGAGCGGGCATAAGAGCCCCTTTAAATCCCATCCTTTGAGCAAATTCATCCGAGTGCATCTGGTTGCCTCCGGCTGGCTTCGCCGGGTCCAGAGACGCGATTTTGGCCAGGCGAGCTACTTCCGTGCCTGCTGCTAACCCAGTGTCAAATTTAATCATAAACGATCCAACTGGCAACAAAATAATAGGGATTCTTAACTCGTTGCTTTTATCATCATCTAATCACTGCTTTCCTATGCCATGTCTTTGATCTTGGGCCAGACCTGCTCTACGAACAACTTATGAAACTCATATGAGTCTTCGTAGCTCATTCCAGGTTTGTTGTCCCACAACTCTAGATGGTCGGGGGCCGCTCCATCTAGAAGCTCTCGAAGTAGCTTAACCATGTCATCCGGCGTAAGAAAAACTTTGTCCCAGTGCGGCAACTCTTCAGGCGTTTCCGGGAGTAGAGGTTGCTCTAAAAGCCTATCGTACGCATGTTTGACGTGGAGCAACCCGTCTTTATGTTTGGCCCAAGCCTGCTCCGGGTCCTTAGTGCAGAAAAAGTTTACGAACATAGAGACTGGGCACTCTTCTTTCGTTCTGCCGTGGCGTGCCAGGGCTTGCTCCCAGTCCTTATACCAGGTCTTCCACCAGCCAAGATCCTCTCGTTCCAATGACCAACGGCCGGCTGCCATATTGCAGCCATATCCTTCACGGGCGTTCCGTTCCATCGCCTTTGCGTTCATTGCGGGCATGTATATGGGCGGGTGCGGCTTCTGGACCGGCTTGGGCATTACCCGGACCCCCTTTAGATGATAATGTCTCCCATCCCAGTCAAATTCCTCCTCCGTCCAGCATTTCTTAATTATTTGCATCGTTTCGGCGCTACGGCTCAGGTAGCCCCGTTGGTTCCAGCCCAATCCTGCGCTGATAGGCGGATAGACCCCACCTGCTCCTGCCTTGAAAATCACTCGACCGTTCGAGAGAATATCCACCAATGCCACATCTTCGGCTAAGCGAACAGGATGCCAATCGGGCAGCCGGAACAGATCCGCGCCGACCAGCATATTCTTAGTCTTCATGGCCACAGCGGTCATCATTGGAATTGGGTTCGAAATATATCCATCGGCCTCAAAATGGTGCTCAGGGAACACCACTGACTCAAACCCTAGGTTTTCCAGTTGCACTATGAGTTCCATGAACTGGCTATAGTGTTGCACCCACGGCCGGTGGTATTTGGGGTCTTCTGGATTACGCAAGTCGCTTATGATTCCTAACTTCACGTCGTTCACCCTTCTAGGTAACAGTGGATTTAAAGGAACCTGGGTTGCGCCCAACTGGGTCCAGGGCGCCTGCGATGCTCCCGCAGTCGGGGCAGCGTATCAGCACGACAATCCAAACACAAGCGTCAGCAAAATTGCTGAATCCGGCTTCGTCCATGTCGGCTCCACTAAGACATAGTCGTGCCCCAAGTGGGCCTTTTTTATCGAGGTACAGGAAGATTCCAAGCGCCTCTTTGGTGGAGCCTAATCGCCGTATGACCCATATCTAAAATTTTGGCCAGAAATCTGACACTGATCGCGAATAGTTTGAGTAGATTGTCCCCTGTTGCACTCGCTATTCGCACATAGTGTCAGCCTGAAGTGACCAGCAACACCTCGGCCACCAGGTGTGACCAATCCTTTTCATTAACGTTCCGAGGCGCTCCAAAACGGGAGTACAGTATGGCCTGACCGGAGCGGGTGTAGAACCAGCGGCACCAAAAAGACTTGGTTTTGGCGCATCGGTGGCTAGCCTCCTGCTGTTTGACCGATCCCCAGGTCACCCTGAGTTCCGCACCGCTTGGTCCGGTCACTGATTTCGTTAGCCCTTCCCCAACTAACCTGAGGAACGGATGCTCGGCGGTAAGTGGCGCTCCCAGTCAGGTATCAGGCTAGCGCGAGGTGACGGCAGCATCAAAGCGGAGACTAGGCCCAGCAGACTAAAACCAAGGGACATGATCAAGGGAGCTGCATAGGTGTCTGTCATGTCCCACAGTATTCCAGCGAACACTGGAGCCATCCCCATGCCGAAGCCACCGCCTATGTTCTGCCACCCATAGAGGCTGCCTTGTGGAACGTTACCATAATACTGGCGATTGGCGATTTGAAAGGTAGGCACCTCGCAACTTTGGCCTATACCAAAGAGGATGGCGAATGCGTAGAAAGCCCAAGCGTCGTGGGCAAAGAGGATGATGAGCAGCGGGAAGGCTTGCAGGGACATACCTACGACCCATACACTTCTGCAGCCGAAGCGCTCCGCTACCACAGGAACGGCCCCTCGTGCGAAAACCCCGGTGCCCTGTTGAACCGCTAGAACTCCAGCAGCCACCCCAAGCGACAGGCCAAGGTCCACTGCTATAGCCACCACAAGCACATTTATTATCTGGTGGCCCATGCATCCCCAGGCGTGGATGCCGATGAGGTTCCAGAAAGTGCTGGTGCGTTGGGCTTGCTGGAGGAACACCCTGGACCTTATCTTAGCGGTCTCGTCATTCTGCGTCCGTTCGATTGGCTCGTCCTCAGGAGCACCCAGAGGTCGCAAGCCTATGTCAGCGGGCTCATTGTGGAAGAACCTGACCAGCAAGAGTATCAACACCCCGCCCACTATGCCCGGAAGCCAGAAGATCCACTTCATGCCCATCTGTTCAAAGGCCGCGCCTATCAAGATAATGAACGCAGTCGCACCCATTCCTTGGAAAGACCACACGGCCCCCATGGCCAACCCAAGATACCTCCTAAACCACAGGGTGACACCTGATACCAGTAGTATGGTAAAAATGGCGGATGCTATGCCCAGCAAGACGCCAAAGTAGAGGTAGAATTGCCACAGTTTGGTCATGGTGCCTGTCAGCACCATGCCAGCGGTGAATAGAATTGCTCCAATTAAGAGAAGGCGGCGTACGCCATATCTGTCCCCCAACCAGCCGACATAGGGGCTAACGATTCCTAACACAAGCCACTGGAGGCTGAAGGCAAAGCTGATGGCAGCATAACTCCACCCGAACCCCGAGTCGGGGTCGTTCAGATAGGGCACGAGGGCAGCGGCAGCAAATCGAACGGAAGAGGTGACGACCAACATTGTTGTGGCTATGGCCACGATGACCCAGGCGTAGTGAATCTGCCTTGTCCCGACGGAGAGGCCGGTCGGGCTAAAATTTATGGCCAGCTTGCCTAACCCTCTGAGCTTTAACATTCGAAGTCCTTGAAATTCATAATGCCTTGGTCAGTGTTATTCACCAAGAGGGTGTAGCTTGGCATGAGATATTTACCTAGAACTGCATGCTCGAATATTAACAGTCTCGTCAACTCAGGGTTCACCCTTTAATCCACCTTGCCGCCACAAGTACCCACCCCCAGGGCTTCCCGATGCGGCTCAATTCTTGCAGAGAATTTTTCCGGGGAAGAAACCTTCTGCAATCACTGATATCCCAGACTTATAATTTGACCTATGATGAGCATGTGGCGTGTCACGTTACAGCTATATGATGACGATTCGAGATCCGGGAGAGCTATATGAAAATCATCGTACTAGGGGCCGGAGCATTAGGATCGATTGTCGCTGGCCACTTGGCGCGGGCGGGTGAGGATGTTTCGTTAATCGCGCGGGGCGATCGGGCGACCTTCTTGAGAGAGAACGGCATCACAATTACCGGGTTGAACGAATTCAACGTAGCATGCCCTATCGTCACAGATGTCAGCAGATTATCCGGGTGTGATGTCTTAATCGTGGCCGTTAAGAGTCAAGACGTGGAATCAGCATTATCAAGTTTAGCTGAATTTACCTTCGCTAGTGTACTGTCGGTGCAAAACGGGGTCAAAGGCAACGAACAACTCGGTAAAGTTTTCGGTAAAAGTTCTACGTTAGGCGCAACGGCTTCTTTCAGTGGCGCGGTGTTACCGCAAGGACACATCAGGTTCACATTGAACGGTGGCTTTTATGTCGGTGAACTACCAGATGGTCTATCTCCAAGAGTACACACTTTGGCGACAACTTTGACAAACGCCGGAATCAATACAGAGGCGGTTCCCAATATCCAAACTCTTCAATGGTCGAAATTCGTGATCTGGGTCGCGTGGACCTGTATATCTGTGCTTACAAGGCTTCCAACTTACCAATTTCTTTCAGGCAGAGATACTGCGGTACTTTGCGCCCGCATAATGAGGGAAGTAGCAACGATTGCGGGGCGCCACAACATTCCTCTGGACGATAACGGTGGCATGCCGGTCATTGAGGTAGTGAATGATTCCGAAGACGCAGCCGTTTCGGCTCTTAATGGATTCAGCAAAATACTTGAAGAGAATGCCCCGGACCATAGGATGTCGCCTCTACAAGACCTGGAGAATGGAAGGAGGCTGGAGATTGACGCGACTATAGGATACGCTGTTGAGGAAGCGCGCCAGGTGAGAGTACCTGTCCCTACATTAGAGATGTGCTACGAGCTACTCAAAGGGATTAACCGGTTCCTTTAGAAGGCCTTCTTGCCACCAAGCTTCTGCTCCGACATCCTCATCCCCACCATAACCAGTAACCCATCCCCCAAGTGGTCCCGAGGCTGGGCACATCTGCACCTCAGCCAATCCCTTGCTTCTATCACCACGACCCCAGGTTTTTATCTCGTGGATTGACCGCTCATCCACCCACGCCTAGCAACCCCAAACACCCCAACCAAACCATTGACTGCCATGCCTGATTGATACCCAGCTGCCTCACTGATAACCCCCACATACTCTCTGTTACCAGTGAAAACTCCAAGGGGCCAGTGGTAGGGTTTTAGGCGTGGCAGCATACCCACAGGGAAAGTGGGTGGATAACCCTTGGACGCTTAGGCAAAAAGAAAGACCCTGGCCCAGAGCTTGTGGGACCAGAGTCTTTGATCTTTTGCTTGGTTCGTGACTGGAAGCGAGGTGCCGAAGGTCAGGGTCAGAGTCGAACTGACACGGTGTTACCCCCACCGGTTTTTGAGTTCGACGCTGGTCGTTTTACCCTGTCACTCCCCGTCCCAAATAGTCCCGTTTCGTAGCTAGAATAGCTGGTCTCTTTCCTTGTTTGTTCCGCCAGACCCGAATTTGGCCACCGTTTACTGATATCAACAGGGCAACTATCCAAGAACTCAGACTCAAACCTCAAACACTCGGATAAGTCTACCGCTTTCTTGCTCTACCACCAACTAATCGAGAGCACAGTCGATTGGCTAGCCTACCTCGATGAGTCGCGACCGGCGTTGCCTGACAAGAAGACTCCACGCCTTCACCAACAGAAGGCTATCGACGATGTCATAGAAGGCTTCACTACTAATGACAGAGGCAGACTCATCATGGCCTGCGGAACTGGTAAGACACTGGTTGGAGTCTGGGTGGCTGAGAAGTTGAAGAGTGCCAGGACACTAGTGTTGGTGCCGTCACTCTCGATCCTGTCTCAGAAGGTCCCTCTGCTGCCGCTTCGTTCATCGCTCGGGCCACGAGGTCCAACCGATCTATCGGCAGAGATCCTTGATGCGTAGGGCGGTTCCATGATTGATGAAATAGGAGGCCTGTGCTAAGCTGTCGCCCTTGACCTTTCCCTCACTAAATGCAGGATGGAACAGCTATGTCTTCCCGACCACCACTCAACGCCGCCGGTCGGCCAAGGAGAATCGAAGTGGACTTGGGGGAAGAGTCGTCGCTCCCAAGTCTTCCTTTCCCGGTCGAGGTGGGTGACGCTAAATTCTTCTTGGCCAAGGGTAGCGATGGCTACAAATTGCTATCCGTGATCTGCCCGCATCAAGGTGGTGAGGTGCAGGACGAAGGTGAGGAAGTGTTCACCTGCGACGGCCACGGTTGGCAATTTGACAAGTATGAAGGGGTGTGTGTAAACCAGGCTCGTGTCCGCATGAAGGCTGTCCCCGTAACGGTTACAGAAGGGCGGCTGTGGGCGTTGGTCCGCCCCGAGTAACGCTGCAGCCATCCATTAAGCCCCTACGGGTTCATGGCGATACAGGCGCCTCTTCGCCGGGATGAGAGAAGTTTTCGGGAGCAGGGCCTGCTCTCACCATATCCAACAAAATCATGTCTGGATCGAGCTTGCGAGCCTGGTCCACTGCTTCAACGCCGTATGAGGCTTCTCCTACAACTTCCATGTCGGGCTCGGTGTCGATGAATGCCCAAGCCCTCTCCGAGCGACCGCGGTACCCCCTGTCCTCCTTGCCTTGTCATTAGCGATCGCACTTGAGCCTAGCTTTCGCACGATGATAATCGTAGTAGGCGCATTACTATGGTCGAATTATTGTTGCCAGGTCAGAGGTGATACCCTGGCTGTGAGAGCAGAACTACGTAGCTAGAGCCAAGGTTTCCGGGGCATCCGGCTTTCGCATCATGGTTAAGCACATACTTCCGAACATTACCAACACCTTAATCGTACTGGTCACGCTTCAGGTTGGATTCGTCATTCTGCTCGAGGCCGGACTCAGCTTCCTGGGGACTAATGGTTGCCGAAGGCCGAGAGCTAATGTCAGGGCCTGGTGGGTGGCGTTGTTTCCCGGACTGGCTCACCCATTAAGTTGAAGCCGAATACTGTCAGCAGAATAGGCTGGGAGAACGCCTGCTGGAGAGCGATGAGGGTTTTAGTCATAGACAAATGTTCCGTGCTGACTTTAATATTCCTCCATGCTATAGCATCTCGTATTGAGACTCAGCGCTGGCTTTGGAATTGTCCCAGGAGTGACCGATAGTAGAAGTTCAATGTCTCGAAAAAGATAAATCGAAAAGAGGAGGGACCATGCCCATAATCAAAAGGCAAGACATGAACAGGAGAGAAGGTATGACGCTGGGTTTGGAGGTCTGCCAGATCGCGGACTCAGATCACGGGACACAATCCCTCACAATAGGTGAGTTGACCCTGGCCCCGAACACCAGGGTGCCGAGGCACGCTCATGCCAATACGGAAGAAGCGATGGTTGTCGTCGAAGGCACTCTCGACGCTGTCCTCGGCAGGGAGCGGGTGACTGTCGGTCCCGGAGACACAATCCTGGCGCCTGCCGGAGCGATACACGGATTCGTAAATAGATACGATGCGCCAGCCCGTATCCTTTTCATATATCCGATTCACAACCCGGATATGATGACCGCCGGCGCCGAGAACGCCCCATCCGGATTTCCTGAGACCCAAGGCTTGACCGGTTACAGTTCCCCGCAACACAGGCCCCTGGATAGCCGATAATAAAGTGCTTGACCTGTTGGACTCGAATGATAAAATAATCAGAAGCTCGTACCTTGGATAGCGATATTCAATAGGAGGGGATATGCCTGAATTCGACAAGATTATTAGAAACGGGACGATTATTGACGGAACTGGCGGCATGCCTGCGTTCCATGGTGACGTTGCCATCAAGAATGGCAAGATCGCCATGATTAGCGGCCATATACGAGGTACTGCGACGGAAGAGTTGGATGCTACCGGCTGCATAGTGGCCCCGGGGGCAGTCGACCTACACAACCACTACGACCTCCAGCTTATGTGGGACCCTTATGCAACCATGTCCGGCTGGCACGGCGTTACTTCGATCGCCATTGGGCAATGCGGTTTTGGCTTCGCACCCTGCAAACCCGAAGACAGAGAAGCGGCCATGCGTCTATTGACCCGGATCGAGGCCATCCCCATGAAGACCATGGAACTGGGCTTGTCCTGGGACTGGGAGAGCTTCCCGCAATGGATGGACGCCCTGGATAAAAAACCATTGGGTGTGAACGTCGGCGCGTTGGTACCGTTCAATCCCCTGCGCCTCTACGTGATGGGCGTGGAAGACTCCAGGGAGAGGGTTTATGCCAATGATAAGGAGACCAAGCAGATGCAAGGTCTCATCCACGAAGCGATGACGGCTGGAGCATTCGGCTGGTCCTCAATGAAGACCCTGCTGAACCGGCCCGACGATGGCCGCTTCATCCCCAGCCAGGTGGCGTCAAACGAAGAGTACCTGGCACTTGCCAATACCATGGCGGAATTCGGCATAGGTAGCATCGGTTGGACCAGAGGTCAGGCCGAGCGGCCGCTGCCTCCGGGAGAGGCGGATCTGATGGGCGGCGCTGGTATAGACGGTGGCGCCATAGAAGCCGGTCCTACCGGAATCCAGTTCGACCCGGTAGAGGGTGATGCCCGCGGCGAAGGCCGGGACAACTTTCTGATTGAGATGACCAAGGCTTCAGGTCGGCCCTTCCAATACGGAGCGGTGTCCTATAGCGAGCAGGACCCGGAGCGCCATAAGGAGCAAATGGCGTTCTTGGAGAGGGCCCATAAGGAAGGAGCCTCCATCTTCGCTCAGCATTCCTGTGTTGCCGTCACCCCAGTATTCGAGTTGGCGGACTACAACGGTTTCGACGCACTGCCTAACTGGATCGACCCCTTCATTGGCACACCGGAAGAGCGCATGGCCAAGCTCAATACCCCAGGCGTTCGCGATTTAATGCGGTCCGATGTTGGTGCCTGGGCTGGAATCGGGGGTACAGGTGACGTGACCTCCAACTGGTCCAAGATGCGGATAGTCGAGGTTCGCAAGGACTCCAACCTCAAGTACGAGGGTATGAACATCGCCGAGTTGGCCGAGGCGACCGGCCAGCACCCCATGGATGCGATGTTGGATCTTGCCTTGGACGAAGACCTGCGAACCGAGTTCTCCACCGACCCTACGACCGGCACCAATCCTGAAGCGGTAACGGAACTCTTGAACCACCCCTACACTCACCCGTGCGTGTCAGACGGTGGAGCCCACGTCCGCTACTTGACGGTGGGCACTTGGCCCGTGAACTTCCTCGCCTCGTGGGCCAGGGACAAGGGCGCGATCTCCCTGGAGATGGCGCACTATAAGCTCAGCGGCCTGCCAGCCTGGATTGCTGGGTTCACCGACCGTGGCATATTGCGAGAGGGTCTGGCCGCCGACTTGATCGTGTATGACTTGGAGAAGCTGGGTTTGCAGTACGACGGCCCAGTATATGACACAGATTTCCCTGGTGGTGAGAAGCGGATTATCCAAAAGGCCAAGGGCATCCGCTATACCCTAGTCAACGGGGAAGTGACCTTCGAGGACAGCGTGTGCACTGATGCCACCCCAGGCAAACTGCTACGCAGTTACGATATGGTCAACCGTTAGCGGTCATCGATTCCAGCAAATCGATTCCAGCAAAATGAAAGGCTCCGAATTATGGAGCCTTTCATTTTGAGGGGAAATTCCCCCACCCCAATCACTCGTCGTGCCGTAGGTGCCCTTATTGAAAATAGGGCACACCGCTCTGGGCTGGACTTACGAAGATCCGCTTCAGTCCATATGAAATGTTGGTAGGTCGCCAAAAATAATGGTTTTTTGAAGGTTAACGTCCACGGTCCGACAACGTGTTCAATTGGTTGATTAGCCTGATTCCATTCCAAGAAATAGCTACAAGCACCGCCAGCCCGTGTTTCCGGTATCGTTCGACTCTCC
>DCAE01000004.1:0-2480 GCA_002311385.1 Dehalococcoidia bacterium UBA1141
CTTCTTGCCGGCGCAGGCTCGGTGTCATCCGACGGCAGCGTCTACGTCGTGAGCAACAACCGCATCCAGAAGTTCTCACCGGAGCCGTAGAGGCCGATCTTGCATACAGGCACTTGAACAAACAAGACCAAACGAGATCAAAAGCGAGATCAAACCGAAAAAAGAAAAGCCCCGATTCTTGATATCGGGGCTTTTTCGTGCCTACAATGTTGGTGACCCGCCTCGGGGTCGAACCGAGAACCTACTGATTAAGAGTTAGACAATCTAGTAGTCTCACCTATCGCTACTATCACAATTCGTGCCTAAATCGTGGTAGTAATGACAGTAGAGAATAGTTGCGATATGTGGGGATATCAATAAAGTGACGCCAAAAACGAGGCCCGCGGTTGTCCTCGCGGGTCTACAGCGCCACGGGTTCCAGGGAAAGTTCTTCAACTCCCGGACCGCTGATCTCTAGGAATGTTTCGGCGTGGTCATCGCTCGGAAGACTCCCAGCAAAGCATTCGATAAGGAAATTGATCTGGAAAGGAGCGTGGTCATTGAGACGACCGTCTTCTTCCAGCAAACGATACATGTTCCTTACATAGGCGGATACTATTTCGCTGATACTACATCTGGCTTAAGCATCGGGCAATAAACACTTTTAAGAGCTTGGATCTATCGGATCGGGCTTTGATTCGACAAGTCTCGGCGGTGTAGCAAACAAGACTAGCACACCAGCCGACGACGCTACGCCAGCGAACACTAGGAAAGGCATTAGATACGAGCCAGTGGCATCGAACATGAACCCAGCTAACACTGGTCCGACGGCCTGTCCTCCGATTTGCGCCGACATCGCGAAGCCTCGTATCCTCCCTAAATGATTCCGGCCGTAGTAGTCTGCCCAAGCCAGCCTTGTCAAAAAATGCAGGCCACCTACGCCCAGCCCAACACTCGCGGATGCTATCAAACCGGTGGCCACAGATGCGCTGGCGGAAGTGCCAATCGCCGCCGCGGCCACAACGAATGCCGCCGTAGACAGTAGGAACCGAACGGGGACGCGTCTTGCTAAGGCGGCCCAAATGAGGACGCTGATTATCTGTGAGAAGGCAAATGTGCTGGCGGTTAATGCCGCCGAAGCACCTGGCAGACCTTGGTTGATGTAATGGGCTACCTGGTGCAGACTGACTCCGGCCTGCACCATGAATCCCGCCGCGGAGAAGGCTGCGAGAAGCCAGAAAGCCCTGGTGCGAAACGCTTGGCTGACGGTGAAGTTCGTTTCGGCAATCTCCAGTAGTGTAGGCGGCTCGCCAACTGGTTCACTACTTGTGCCTTCGGTTGTTTCATCGGGCAATGGATCCGGTTCTAACCCCATATCTTCTGGGCGTCTTGACATGAGTAGGAACGGAGGGATCACTCCTAGGGCAAATGTCAAAAGACCGAGGACAAGCCAAGCAGTCCGCCAATCCCACCCTGTGATGATGAACTGGGCTGCCAGAGGCATGATAGTGAGTCCTGCCCCCTTGGCGACGCTATCGGCGGCAAGCCCCAAGGGGCGTCGCCGAATAAACCAATTGCTGATCGCGGTGGGAATTCCTAGCTCTAGAGGACCCGAGAAAATCATTCGCCCAGGAACATATATGGAAAAAAACGCCGCTGGGTTGCCTACTAATGACAAACCAACGGCCAAGATTCCCGTTAGTAATGAGGATATGGACAGTAGGAGCCCAGAACCATGCTGGTCGATCCATTTGCCTACCAAGGGCGAAATGAACACAGCACATAGGCCTCCTAGGCTGACCGCACCAGAAAATAGCCCGCGGGACCATCCCAGGTCCTGCGTCATCGGCACCACAAATACGGATAAAGTAGCCACCGCCATAACCGTCCGCGAAGAGATACTGACCGCAACCGTGCTAGCGACGATGACCCACCCATAGTAAAAAGGTAATGAATGCGCCAAATTGTTGCGCCATTGGACTGCGTTCAACTAGAGATCAACTCCATAATGGCTCCCCGAATAATCGTGCATCAAAATTAAGCCCCCATTGATGAAGTCGGGGAGTATGCCAACACAATACTTCATCCGGATGGCACCGTTGAAGATGGCCCAAGTCGACCGGTTTACGCAAAAGTTAGAGCCAATCGGAGAGTCTGAGTCTGTACATTGTCCATTGTTGAGCAAATGTGCCGATTCGAATCAGGCTTCGTGGTGTGTGAGTGAAGTCATCAGTTGTCATGGCATCAGGAAGTTGCCAGAAGTTTGTGTACTTTTNNAAATTGGGTACAAAACGCCAAAAAAGAAAAGCCCAGATTTCTCGAATCTGGGCTTTTTCGTGCCTAAATCGTGGTGACCCGCCTCGGGGTCGGACCGAGAACCTACTGATTAAGAGTTAGTAGGAAATCATTGTCAGGCGTGGTCATATGTATTTTCTAGTCTCACATTTGTGCCTGAGAGTACATATGAGTATCCCTGAGGATATTGTAAACAAGACCAAAAC
>DCAE01000004.1:2534-4532 GCA_002311385.1 Dehalococcoidia bacterium UBA1141
AAACAAGACCAAAACCGTGAATTGTTGTCCGAATACATGCGGGATGCTCTTACAGACGGTGCGGCAGCCAATTTTCCGCGGAAACCCAAATATCAGTACCGAGGTGCGTCTTATGCTGTTGAAAAACTCCAATAAATCCCATAAATAAAACCTATGCCAAGACTTAATAAAGCTCCAATCCAGCACCATTGTTTTGCGCTATTTGAAGCTTCTTCCGCTTCATGTTGATGACCTGACTCCCATTTACCGTTCACTTGAGCAGCGTAAACTATAGCGACGATGCCGGCGGGTATACAACAAAACAATGTGACCAAGATAGCCTGCGGAAGATAATTTGATGGCTTGGGCCCTTGTCGTGGCATTGGCCGATTTACTTGTCTGAAATTGCCTGCTGCGGGCTCGGAAAGGCGAACCCAACACGATTTGCATCTTTCAGCAGATCTTACGTTATGCGTATTACAGTTAGGACACGGCTGAGTGGAAGTTGTCGACGCAGCGCTACTGGCTTGATTGGTCGGTTTTTCGGGTGTTGAGGCACCATCCGTGTCAAGGGACCTACCACACGAAGGGCAATAGCGGCTTGTGGCTTTGAGTCGGGTTCCACATTGATCACAGAAGCTGTTCGAGTTCGTCAAAATGGTAGCCCTCGATGTCAGAATTAATTTTCGGAAAAGGATAATAGGTTAGCGTTCTAATGGGACGAAACGTAGTAACGAAAATATTGCCGTCTACAAATCAATGTTACTTTCTCCGACGTACCTGAAAAGTGCACAATATTTTGATTAGGACGCTAGGATTACGAATGGATACACCGGAATATTTCGTGCCACCCAAAACACGAGGATGACCAACAGCAATCCCCAAATCCACTTTGATGGGACGTAGAAGAATGTCATCCTTCTTCCGATGGAATCAAAAGGCAGCATCAGGAAAAAAGAGACACATAAATACGGCAACATCAACACCATTACCAGATTAAGGTCCAACGCTGCCAAAATATTCCCGTGCAACAACTGATGTGCTCCCCGCAATGTTCCACAACCTGGACAATCAAATCCTGTTAGTGTCCGGAACGGGCATGAAGGTAAGATGCTTGATTCTGCGGGGTCATTGAGGAATAACACTACTAAGCAAGATAAAAGCAGGGCCACCCCTCCGACCCGTTTCGATGATTTATGGTCTTGGGATCTAATATTCAAAACCCAGGGTATAATGCGTTGGTATTTAGTCTCTTTAACCAAGCGGTCTGGCATCATTTACCTCTTTAGATTACTGAGCAACTTTTCAGAGGCCTGTTTGACCGCTCCTGTCGTAGGACACCTCTACGCCATGCGGGAAGTCGAACTGCTAGTCGCCGAAGCCGAACGTGAGCAATCTGGTGACGAACACCGAGTAGCATAGTTGCGACAGTATTGACCAAAAACGGTAGCACGGCAATCAGCTTCATCTCGGTAATCTATGTATACATCAGGGACCATTTTAACCGTATACATACCAATTAACTCGCAAATTGATTAGGGCGACTGCAAGCGTGATTTTCCCAAATAATCCCATTCATCTCGAAACGCCAAGCAGTCCGTTAGGTAAAAATTGTGACCCCCGACTTTCTCCGACTTAATCCTCGACTTTCCCCGACTTCGCAAGAAAGTCGTTCGACTTAATAGGGAAAAGTCACCGAGTAATTACCATCATAAAATCGCCCTTCGCAGCACGCAGAACCGTATGGTTACCGTGTACGGTTTCCCATGGTTAACTATATGGTTTACCACACGGTTAGCCATACGGTTTCCTCTGGCCATCATGGCCAAGAACACTCGATCAGGCCGTCGCTTTAGGGATTTCAGTCAGACCCGAAGTTTCTTCTCTTTCGAATCCACTAACCCGTAGTTCTACCTCTTCCACGCTTGTACCGTCCTGGCGGGTCCAGCCTGGAATGTACCAATGCGTTCATTATGACCCCAGGAGACTTTGCCCTTTTGTCCATGAACTGACAAGTAT
>DCAE01000103.1:0-15243 GCA_002311385.1 Dehalococcoidia bacterium UBA1141
CTTTCTGTACGGGGCTCCCTTACTCGTAGTTTCGCGATTAAATCAAGATAAGCGGTATTACTAAACCAAGGTTCTCAGCAGCCGTCCAAAGCCGGGTATTGGCTCGGTCCAACCCATCTCCCGCAATGCCATCCAAATGGTAGCCTGATTCACAGTGATAACCGTTTTTCCCAGCTTCTGCTCCAGTTCTTCCACTGCGTCCAACGCTCGCCAAGCCGTGCCCGGCAAAAAGATGGTATCGGCATCGTCTTTAGCCACGGTAGGCACGAAATCAACGATGGTCTGGGGGTCTTCGGCTTCTATATCCAGGGGATTCATGGAATCTTGCATCCAAGGCTCGCCGTCGGCGCTTAGTACCGTGAATCCCGCTTCTTCCAGAAAGGGTTTCAAACGGTTTCTCAGGTGGAAATTTCGATATGGGCCAGCGATGCTGATCCGCTGCGATTCCATGAAACGCATGGCCTCAATACATGAGTTCACCGCTGTGATTGACGGCACTCCGCTGGCGGCAGTCATGGTGTCGGCAATCTGGCGGTCGAATGCCAGGTTGCCCTTGTGCCAAGTCCCGGACGTACAGGCATAAACCAAAATATCAGGCTCAATGTTGGCCAATGACTTGGCTCCCCTTTCCACGTCCTCGTTCATCTTGTTTGCGCTGAACCCGAACAGCGCCCAATCGACCTCGTTGGCTTCCTCACTGGTCAGTGAAATACGGTGCCCATCATTCTCATCGGCCTTGGTGGACTGGGGTATCTGGCCGCCCCACGCTCCATTCCACATGCGCTCGAAGTGAACGGTAATTTCTTTCGGAATTACCCTGTAAAAGTCAGGCTCCACGACTGGATTGGTCGCTGGCAACAAGGCGCCGATACGCTTGGTCTTGGCCATGATTAAATCTCCCCTGTAGAACATTGTCCTTGATTGTTGGTCGTGCCATAGGCTCACCGAGTCACTCCGAGATCCGGAGCCGGAAGCCCACACTGGAGCGGGAGCCAACGCAGTCTCCCGCTATTACGTTGATCCTGTAACTGTCTCTGGATTTGTGTGTCTAAGTAATCTTAGCGCCGCTTACGGTGGTTCCGTCCAGGTCCCAGGCGATTGACAGCTCAATCAATGAAAGAGAATCGACAAATGAAGTAGAGTTTCCAAAAGCGTCTACCGTTCCGGCCTTGGCTTAGGTGACAAATGCCACTACTCCGATTATCAGAGCTATGGCGCTAGGCTAACAACGAACAGGCTGGTATTTCGTGACCTTATTCAGGTTAAGTTTAATATTGCTCACATGTTGTCCCGATTTGGGATAGACGGTCAGGCCATTACCCATATCTGGCGCCGACGTAATCCACCTCAGCGTCCTTTAAAAGAAGGCGCCCGCTTTTCCAAAAAGGCCAACCGGGCCTCCTCAGCGTCTTCAGAGGCGCCTAGAATCCCTCCAGCATTGGACGTCAGCACGGTGGTTGTTTCCAGGGAGCCGTCCATGGCGGCGCGCAGAATGCGCTTGCTGACCCATTGCACCATTGGCGGTGTTCTCATTATGCGGTCGCACAGGTCACGGGTGGTCTGCTCCAACTCGTCGGAAGAGACCAGGTAATTGAGGAGTCCCCAATCATATGCCCGCTGTGCGTCCAAATGACCGGTGTAGGCGAACTCCAAGGCACGGCCTAAGCCAGCCATCTTTGGCAGGTAATAGCTGCCGCCGTTTTCGATTATCTGTCCCAACTGCTGATAGCCAATGAAGCGGGTGTTCTCGCAACCTAAGCGAATGTCGCAGTGCAAAGCCATGTCCATGCCGGAGCCCACGGCAGGACCGTTAATCATGGCAATAGTTGGCTTTCGCACCTGAGAAATGTCCCGGTGGAGCTTGGTGAATCCATGGAAGAAGTGCTCTCTGATAGCGTCCGGGCCTTCCTCTTCCCCTCGGTTGCCGATGAAATTTTCACCTGTGACGGACGGGTCGTTGTTCCGGCGCATGTCAGCCCCGGAGCAGAATCCGCGGCCCACACCGGTCAGGACGATAACCCGTATATTCGGGTCGTCGTCTCCGGCCCTCATGTATTCGCCAACTTTGGCCACCGTGCCGTTCTCCTGGGAATTGCCCACTAGCGCGTTCATCCTCTCGGGTCGGTTGAATTTTATCCAGAGAATACCATTGTCCTCCGGTTCGTAGAGCAGGTAATCAACCAGTTTTGGCGCCATCTTCCTCGTCTCCCCCTTATCAATGAATTTATCAATAGTGCCAGTGATTTTATACTTCAAAAATCGACACGGCTAGCATCAGGGTTTATCATAGCTGCTACCTAAACAGGAAGCCCCTAAAACTGGCCGTACTAAAGAGAAAAAGGAGACACCGATGCGAGAAGTTGCGATTGTTTCACCGGTACGCACCGCCGTAGGTAGTTTCGGAGGCACCTTACGCGGCGTTTCCGCAGCTGATCTGGCCAGCACGGTCATTAAAGAAGCCTTGGACCGCAGCGGCTTGGACCCGGCTAAAGTCGACGATGTTATCATGGGCCACGGCTATCCCAGCGGCGAGAACCCGGCCATGGGCCGTCTGGCGAGTCTCAAGGCTGGCCTACCGATAGAAGTACCCGGCTACCAACTGGACCGCCGTTGTTCCTCGGGTCTGCAGGCCATCCTCAATGCCTCCATGCTGGTCCAAACAGAAAACGCAGATGTGGTCATCGCCGGTGGTGTCGAGAGCATGAGCAATGCCGAATATTATGTGAACGAGTCTCGTTGGGGAGGACGCTTCGGCTCTATGACCCTTCACGACCGGTTAGTGCGAGCCAGGGAAACCATCTCTCCTGAGGAGCGCTTTGGCTACATCTCGGGCATGGTTGAAACAGCGGAGAACCTGGCAAAGCAATATGAGATTTCCCGGGAAGAACAGGACGAATACGCCTTGCGCAGCCACCAAAGGGCCGTGGCAGCAGTGGAGGGCGGCTTCTTTGACTCTCAAGTGGTGGACATACCCGTGTCCCAGCGCCGGGGAGACCCGGTGCCATTCAACAAGGACGAAGGTCCTCGGGGTGACACCTCATTGGAAGCATTAGGCAAATTGCGCCCTATCACCAAAGAAGGAACGGTTACCGCAGGCAACGCCAGCAGCCAGAATGACGCTGCCTCCGTTTGCTTGGTGGTCGCTGCCGACAAGTTGGAGGAACTGGGTTTGACGCCCATGGGCTACCTCCGCGGTTGGGCGGTTACCGGCTGCCATCCAGCCTACATGGGCATCGGCCCGGTGGCGGCGGTGGCTAAGGTGATGGATAAAGTGGGCATGAGCCTTGCCGACATGGACTTGATTGAGCTGAACGAAGCCTTTGCCGCCCAGGTTCTAGCGGTGCTGCGAGAGTGGAAGTTGCCCAATCAAGACAACCTGAATGTCAACGGCTCGGGTATATCTTTGGGCCATCCCATCGCCGCCACAGGTGCTCGCATCCTCACAACCCTGCTCCATGAGATGGAACGCCGCGATGTTCAATTCGGCTTGGAGACCATGTGCGTCGGCGGCGGCCAGGGCGTGGCCGCACTGTTCGAAAGGAAGTAGAATTTTACGTCACGCAGAGGCTTAAGAGTCATGGAGTCTAGGGCTTTTAGTTGAAGGATTCTGGCGCATTGACACGATATCTGGAACAACCTAGGATAAATCCGGCTTGATAGGGCATCAACCAATGCCTTTATCCCGGCACAATTTCCCAACAAAATTATAAATACAGGGGGACAACATGGCCGAAGTTTTTGGCAGCGGAGATTTTTCTTATACATATGTAGATGGTTGGGCCAAATTGCCCAGCGGGATGACTTTTAAGGAGTGCCCCGGCGTTGCAGTGGACTCACGAGACAACGTATACATCCTCACTAGGGGAGACCACCCCATCATTGTTCTAGACAAAGACGGCAACTTCGTTCGGTCTTTCGGACAAGGTTTTTTCAGCGACGACCGAACCCACGGCTTGTACATCGGCCATGACGACTCTTTGATGGTGGCCGACGACGGCATCCACACCATTCAGAAGTTCAACTCCGAGGGCGAAAAGACCATGGAGATTGGCGAGCGCAATCATCCTGCGCCCCGATGGAGCGGACAGCCCTTTAACCGGCCCACATCGGCGGCAATCATGCCCAGCAACGGTGACGTTTACATTTCCGATGGTTATGGCAACTCCCGCATCCACGTCTACACCGGCTCCGGCGAGTACAAATTCTCTTGGGGCAGTCCCGGAATCGACGCTGGTCAGTTCATCCGGCCCCACAACATCGCCGTTGACGCTAATGACAAAGTCTACGTTGTGGACCGGGAAGCCCACAGGATTCAGATTTTCGACGCCAAGGGAAACTTCATCACCATGTGGAACAATATCCACCGGCCCGACTCCATGGTGCTATGGAAGGACCACATCTACGTCGGCGAGTTGAATGGCATGGGCGGCGTGGACGATGCACCTGGACTGGGTCACCGGGTCACTGTCTATGACCTAAACGGCAACCGGGTCTGCATGTTCGGCTCACAGGAAGAGGGCGAGGGACCGGGGCAGTTCATCGCTCCCCACGGCATCGCCGTAGACTCCACGGGCGCCATCTACGTCTCAGAAGTGTCCTACACCATCCGGGGGCAGCACTTGACCCCGCCTCGGGAGATGCGCAGCCTGTCCAAGTACGCAGCGAAGTAGACGATTTTAAATCCCCCCAACCCCCCTTTACGAAAGGGGGGCTAAATGGTCCTAGCCTTCGGGGGTCAATAGTCCCGAATTACGCTGAAGGCCAGAATTCTCTTTGGCGCCGAGCACTAGAAATGCCCTCGGCGTGAGGAGAAGAAATTCCCCCTTTGTAAAGGGGGATTAAGGGGGATTTCGTACCCCCAAACGCAATCGGAGGATATCCTTTTTGCAAAACGTTGGTGAAACAACGGGCGAAACAACCATCGTCCAATGGGATTCGGCCCTAGAGGCCATCGAACGCTGCTACGAACTGGGTTGGACCGACGGACTGCCAGTAGTGCCCCCCACGGTGGACCGGGTAAACCAATTCATTGAAGCCTCCAAGAGGGCTTCCTCAGACTTGGTGGGGCAAATCCCCGAGCGCCGCCGCGACATCACTGTGGGCAAAGTGGCGGCCAACGCCGCGATGGCCGGCTGCCTTCCTGAGTACATGCCGGTGTTGTTGGCTGCCGTGGAGGCCATGCTTGACCCAGTGTTCAACCTAGTGGGGCCATCCTCCAGCATGGGAGGTTCGGCGATACTATCAATCGTAAACGGCCCAGTCGCCAAGGAGATTGGCTTGAATTCCAGGAACAATCTCTTTGGCCCAGGCAACCGGGCCAATGCCACCATCGGGCGGGCGGTTCGCTTGGTACTGATGAACACTTGCGCCGCCATTCCCGGCCTGTTCGACCGCAGCGTTATCGGCCATCCCGGCAAGTACACCTACTGCATCGCCGAAGCGGACACCGAGACCCACTGGACGCCCCTGCATGTGGAGCGTGGCTATTCCCCCGACCAGAGCACGGTCACCGTCTTTGCTGGGGAGAGCCCAAGGCAGGTCAGGGCCGTCGGCAATCCCGAAGCGATTCTCTACGCCCTGGCCGACGTGGCATCAAGCCTAGGCAGCAACATGTCCACATCAGGCTCCGTGGGTGACACGGACATGGGCGTGCGGCAAGGGCAAATCGTGGTCACCATCGCTGGCAACTCTAGCCTATGGAAGGACTGGACCAAAGAGCATATACGGGCCTACCTGCACGCCAACATTCGGCGCTCGGTGGCCGACCTGAAAAACGCTCAAGTCCTGGCTGGCGATGTGGAATCAGGTGACACAGAAACGTTCCTTCCTCTGATACCGGAGCCCGAAGACATCCTCTTGATCTTTGCTGGCGGCGAGGAGTCCAACATGTCCTCGGTTATACCCAGTTGGGGTCCTAAAGTAGCTTGCACCGCCGTTACCAAAGAGGTACGCTGAATTGAAGATCCTATGCGGTTGCCGATATTTGTACCGTTATTCGCCCTGATAGCCCAACCCGAGTTAATAGGAGAAAAAATGGCACAGGGAACAGAACACGAACTAGTTAATCCCACTACCCAGGCAATTGTCGCGCCATTCAACGGTGCGCCTCGATTGCCTTCGTTGGCTGGCACCAGACTGGGGATCATTGACGACAGCAAGCGAAACGCCGACGTGTTGCTTGAGGAATTGGCTGAAGTGCTCCGGACTCGTTATGAGATTTCCGAAGTGAAGTGGCACCGCAAACCCAGTGCCTCCAAGCCAGCCGACCCCGAAGCGATTCGTGAACTGGTGGAAAGCTGTGACTCGGTGATAATTGCGGTGGGTGATTGAGGGTCCTGCAGTGCGTGCAGTGTGCACGACGGAATCCACGTTGAGAACGCAGGAATACCATCCGCCACTATCTGCACCGACCGATTCGTGCCGACTGCCGCCGGGATGGCCAAGATGTGGGGAGCGCCGGACTACCCGACGATATTCACGCCTCATCCTATCGAAAACCTCAGCCGGGAGCAGCTTCGGGCCCGCGCCGAGGAACTAGCCCCTCAGGTAGTCCAAGTGCTGGTCGGCGACGCCTAGCTTAACATTTCACCCTAACTGAGATACAGACCCACTAAGAGCACATAGTTGATCTAATACTCTATGTGCCCTTAGTGGGTCTGGGGCATCGGCGGAGTTAACCTAACAATCCCATGTATATTGCCTCGGTCTGCTCCGAAGGGTCGGGGCCTGTCTGATCGGCTAGAAGCTCTCTAAATTGATGGTAAACCCGGACCGCTTCCGCCCGGTTGCCTATCGCGCAATTCGCCTGCATCAATAGCTGATAAGCTTTTTCCCTCAAGGTGTCCAACCGAATCGCCTCTGTGGCGGTCTCGACCGCAATCATCGGCTCTCCCAATAGCAACTGGCTTTCCGACAAACAGTCCAGCGCCCTTCCAAGCTGCCGTTGCAACTTACCCCTCACGGAGTCGACCCAGAACCCTTCTATGCCGGGCAGAAATGGTCTCCGGGCAATGCACACCGCAGCGCCTGCAGGGCCCAAAACCTGTTCTGGCTTTCCGTTTCTGATGTGAGCCTCCGCCCGGTCTACAGACGATGCCACCGCCTCAACGTCTATCCAAACGTCTGTAGGCAAACCCAATTGATATTGCCCGGAGCTTCGAGCGAAGTAGACCCCAGATTCGACCAAAGGTGTTTTCAACAGGTGGCTTCTGAGTCTACTGGTAAGTGCGCTCAAGGCTCCTTCCCATGCGGGGGGACAGGTCGTCTTCCCAAACGACTGTGGCTAGTTCTTCTTTGGTCACCGGCCGGATGCGCTCGCTCACCAAATAGGCAAAAACCAAGCGGCCTTGCTTGCCCCTTAAGTCGGGTTCATTGAGCAGCACTTCCCCGTCAACTTCCAGGGAGACACGCCCTGTAAGACAAACCCTGATGCTCACGGGTTGCCAAACTTTTGCCAAGGTTTTTGCAACATGAGGGGTTTATTATAGCTTCATTAAAACAAAAGGGAGGCAACCAATGGCAAAAGCAGTCAATTGTCCCTGTGGCGAAGTAATCAAGGCAGATACGGACGATGAGTTGGTCAGGCTGGTGCAAACCCATGGCAAGGATGTTCACCAGCAAGAGGTCAGCCGGGAAGACGCAATGGCAATGGCTCAACCCGTAGAATAGCCCCCAACCAGCTGAACACTAATGCAGGCGCAAGTTGTGCCCCGAAATAGTTGGCCAAATTCGGGGACTGAGGCAGCTTGCGCCGTGGGAATTACCCAGACGGACAATCAGCCAGATTTTTACGATTTCTTAGGAGAGTTTGATGCAGGCCCTAAATTTTCAGAAACAGCTGACGGGCAGAATGGCATTTTGGCTGGCGGCAACAATAATCGTGAGTATGCTTGCCTTGATTGCTTGTGGAGATTCAAATTCCTCTGAAACAGTTGCTTCACAGGCAGATGAAAACAAACTAGTGGTCGGCAGATTCATCGAAGAGTTCAAGAACAAGGCCAACCACGACATCGTCGATGAGCTTTTGACCGACGACTTCGTACACCATCTCAAGGATCCCCGATTGCCGCCTGGCCGACCAGCTATCAAGCTGTTGGGCCAGTCCATCGCAGGTGGGTTTCCCGTTGTAAAAGCGACAGTTGAGGAATTGCTAGCCGTTGGGGACAAGGTTATAGAACGAACCTCTGTTGCAGCAACCCACACCGGGGAATTCAATGGCATACCGGCGACGGGCAACAAGGTAAATTGGACTGAAATTCACATCTACCGGCTGATCGACGGCAATATCGTGGAGTTGTGGTCAGAAATCGACCTACTCGCCCTTTTAACTCAATTGGGCGCACTTCCAGGAACTTAAACGCTAGTCAGGCAATCGGTCTAAGGCCACAGAGGCCCAGACAACACAGAGCTAATCTAAAAATACCTCGTGTTTTCCATGCCTCTGTGGCTAGCCATTCTCAGGTCCGCATCTGGGGCGGCAACAGGTTGGGAATTGCGTCATCGATGGGGTAAGTCTCGTCGCATTCGGCGCAGAACAAAGACCCGGTGATTATTTCGTCTCCGTCCTCTGCTTCAACCTTTAACTCCAATTCCCCTTTACACACCGGGCAAGCTAGGATCTCCATGAGGTTTTTCTTCATCCGCCACCTGTTTTGTTAGCTTTCAGCAATCAGCGTTCAGTTATCATCTATTAGTCCAAACTAGTCTCGAACAACGCGCTCAGGACATCGGCCAAGCCGAATACCACCAAACCGATTATCAACACCGAGGTAGTGCCCGTCAAGCTTGACCTGACTTTCCCCAACCAACCGCTTCCTGAGGGAAGGTCTTCAGGGTAGCTTCGGGGATTCAGGAACCTGACTATGTAGAACATGTAGCAGGCCAGGGCGATTTTCACCACCAGCACCGCCACGTAGGCCAAAGTTATGTTATCTTCCGTCAACCTGGCAACGGACAATATAACGCCGGTAAGCAGTAAAACGCTGATGGCAGTGTTGACCAGACCTCGGTATTCGATACCCATGATTCGACTGGTCTCCGCCGCCGCTGGAGCACGCCGATTGACCGGACGCCACACCATCAGGTAAAAAATCCCGCCGCCAACCCAGGCCACGGCGCCTAAGGCGTGGCCCCAGCGTATCGCCAACAATATCCAATCTAAAGGGTTCATATCTTCTCAGGGTGACGGAGCGACCCGAAAATCAGAATTTTAGTGTCAGCCACCGGTCCGACCTCCGGCCATCTCCAGCACCATGCCAACGAGTTCTTCCTCATCAAGGGCACTAACAAACGTTCTGAAGACCCGGCCTGAATCGTCGATAAACACAGTGGTGGGATAAGCCTGGATTTGGAACATCTCGGCCACCCTAGCGCGTATGTCAGTAGCAAAACCGTAGGTCAGCCCCAGTTCGGAGACAAAGTCCCTGGCGTCTTGCTCACTGTCAAACCCCTGGGGCACGAAAATACCCAGGAACTTCACATTTGCTTCCTCCCCTTGGAATAGCTTCCAAGCCGACTCGAAGGCGGGCATCTCCTCCCGGCAAGGGGCGCAAGTTGGATACCAGAAGTTGAGCACAACAAGGTTCTCTCTGGCCTGATTGGCAAGCCGGAACTCACTGCCGTCGAACTGGGTCAGTTGGAAATCCGGGGCTTTTGGTTCGTTGCCACCGCCGCAAGCCGCTACAAGGAAGGTTAATACTGCCAACCCGATGGCTGTGCGCCATAGCCAACGATTCTGTAGCTTCGGCCATGGTGTTGGGAGAGGGCGGATGTGTGGAAGGGTCATTAAGTGAAACGCCGATAACTGCCTGAGAATCTGTTCCTCGCCTGGGAAGTCAGGCGGCTAGCGCCATTTTATAGTTGGCCCGCTGGCCGGTCAATCGAGACTGACAAAACGGGTTGCTATAGCACTGGAATGGAGCATATCATTCCCCAGAGACAATTCAGGCCGCAGATAAAATTCAGGGAGAAAGAAAATGCGATTGGAGAATAAGGTCGCGCTAATCAGCGGCGGCGCTAGAGGCATGGGAGCGGTGGAAGCCAAGCTGTTTGCCAGAGAGGGCGCCAAGGTCGTCATCGGCGATGTTCTGGAGGATGAGGGCAAACAGACCGAGGCTGAGATTAACGAAGCTGGTGGACAGTGCTTATTCGTCATGTTGGATGTAACTAGTGAGGAAAACTGGAACCAAACGGTCGCAGCCACGGTGGCGAGGTTTGGGAAGGTGGATATCTTGGTGAACAACGCCGGGATTTTCACCTTGGGCAACGTTGAAGACACCACCGTAGAGATGTGGGACCGGGTGATGGCCATCAACGGCAAAGGCGTATTCCTGGGCACCAAGGCGGTCATCCCCGAGATGCGGAAGGTCGGCGGGGGGTCGATAATCAACCTTTCCTCCGTGGCCGGGTTGATTGGCAGCGCCAGGGCAGCAGCCTATGGCGCGACAAAGGGGGCGGTGCGGATTTTCACCAAGTCCACAGCGGTCCAGTATGCCAAAGAGGGTATACGGGCCAATTCGGTTCATCCGGGGATTATCGATACCCCCATGACCGTACCTACCATACTTGTCGACGATGCCAGCCGCGAGGCTCAGATGGAGCGAACCCCTTTGGGCCGCTTGGGGCAATCGGAGGACGTGGCCAACGGCGTCTTGTTCCTGGCATCGGACGAATCGTCTTTCATGACCGGCAGCGAATTAGTGATAGATGGCGGACTTACCGCCCAGTAAACCGTCACCGCAGAGGGACTGAGAGCGCAGAGCGTTAAATTGTGTTGACTCCGCGTCCTCTGCGTCTCTTCGGTGAAATAAACATCAGGAGGGATACCAATGCGTTTGGAAAATAAAGTGGCTTTCATCAGCGGCGGTGGCCGAGGAATGGGCGAGGTTATGGCCAAATTGTTCGCTCAAGAAGGCGCCAGTGTGGTAATCGGCGATGTGCTTGAGGACGAAGGGAAACAGGTGGAGGCGGCAATCAACGAGACCGGCGCTAATTGCCTATTCGTCCGTCTGAACGTCACCGACGAAACCCAGTGGCAGCAAGCAGTGGCGGCAACGGCAACCCGGTTCGGGAAGTTGGACATACTGATTAACAACGCCGGTATCTACCGCACAAATAAGATAGAAAACACCAGCGTCGAGGAGTGGGACCAGGTCTTGGCCATCAATGGCAAAGGGGTGTTCTTAGGCACCAAGGCGGCGATTCCCGAGATGCGCAAGGCTGGCGGCGGCTCGATCATCAATCTATCGTCGGTGGCCGGCCTGGTGGGCAGCGCCGATTCTGGCGCCTACAATGCCTCCAAGGGCGCGGTGAGGCTGCTGACCAAGTCCACCGCCATTCAATACGCCAAGGAAGGCATCAGGGCCAACTCGATACATCCGGGGACCATAGAGACGCCCATGACGGCGGATTTGCTGTCTGGTGAAGGCCGTCGGGACCGAATCAACCGCACACCTTTGCGCCGCTTGGGCCGGGCCGATGACGTGGCCTACGGTGCCCTGTATCTGGCGTCGGACGAGGCATCATTCGTCACCGGCAGCGAGTTGGTGATTGACGGTGGCCGGACAGCGGAATAGCTATCTGCATTCATCGAGTAACCCCCGGTTGAGCAGATGTCAGGGCGTCGCAAGTTCGGAGCGGTTATTTACGGGAACAACGTCATTCCGGCGCAGGCCGGAATCCAGAAATGGTCTTTACCCCAATAGTTACTGGGCACCGGCCTCGGTCGGTGCGACGACGAAAAAGCTGATTGCTGACTGCCTTAGGCTACCGGCCCATGGCGTACCCGTCCCGCCTGGGGTCGGCGCCTCCGCTGAGAGTGCCCCGTTCCCGGTCTACTTGGATGGCGCACAAGCAGCCCATCTTGGAGGTGAAGTCGTCCCAGATATCAACCTGATGACCCCGCCGCTCCAACTCGGCAATGGTATGTGCGGGTAATCGGCCTTCCACCCCCACCAAGCCTGGATAGTAGGCATGGGGCCAGAAAGAGTTGGGGAAACTCCAAGTGGATACCCGTGGCGCTTCCACTGCTTGTTGGACGTCCATGCCGAACTCCGCCACGTTCAGGAATAACTGGACCATCGATTGGGGCTGGACGTCACCGCCCGGAGTTCCGAATGGCATCCAAGCCTTGCCGTCTTTGAAGGCCAAGGCCGGATTGGGTGTCAACCTTGGACGTTTGCCTGGGGCAACCGAGCTAGGATGGTCCGAGTCCAACCAGGACTGGGAGCCTCTCGGAGATATCACGAATCCCAGGCCCTTGGCCACCGGCGCGCCGCCCGCTGAGTCACTGGGTGTGGCTGAGAATGCGTTGCCCCATTTATCAACGACGCAGATATAGCTGGTGTCCGCTTCCAATCTGCCAGCGACCGGCTCGGGGTGAGCAGGTATGTGGCCGTTGGAATCACCGCTCTGGAAGGCATATGGGTCTCCGGCGTAGGGCATGGCCGCTGACGCTTGGCTGGAGTCTATGGAGTTTCGACGCTGGGCAGCGTAGGCTTTGGACAACAACCCCTCCAATGGGACGCCCACGAAGTCCGGGTCGCCGTAATAGGCATGGCGGTCAGCGAAAGCCAATTTCATGGCCTCCAAGAATGTGTGAATGTACTCCGGGCTATTGTGGCCCATGCCCTTTAGGTCACAGTCTTCCAGAATATGCAGCGCCTGAATGCTCACCGGGCCCTGGCTCCAAGCGCCGCATGTATACACATCAATACCGTTATAGCTGCCGATGGCCGGTGGCTCCACCTTGGCCTGAAAATCCGCCAAGTCTTCCATGGTGAGGAGCCCGCCTTGCTCCTGGCTGAAGCGGACCATCTCTTCTGCGATTTCACCCTTGTAGAAAAAGTCCCGGGCAGCCTGTAAGGCTTCTTCCCTTCCTTGGGAAGCGTTCTCCCGCTCGGCTTGAATTACTCTCTTGAAAGTCCTAGCCAAATCCGATTGCACCAAAACGTCGCCGATTCCAAGAGGTTTGCCGCCGGGAAAGAATGCCTCTAGTGTGGTGGTCCAACCATTGGCCGTGGCTTGAGCAAACAGCCCAGCTAGGGGTCTTTGTAGGCTGGCGGGAATGGGAAAGCCCTTCTCCGCTAGCTCCAAGGCCGGGGTCACCACATGCTCGAAGCTCATGGTGCCGTAAAGTTTCAGTGCCGTAATCCAGGCGTCAGCCGCCGCTGGTGTGACGGTCCGCAATATCCCGGAGGGCAAGTCGCCCCCGGCGTGCTGCTGAAAATACTCTATGCTGGCGGCTTTTGGCCACCGGCCCAAACCGGCGATGGTCGCTGTCTCTTGGCGCTGGGCGTCGTGAACGATGATTGGCGCGACTCCCCCAAAGCCGGTGTATTGAGGAAGCGTCACGTTTATTACGATACCGGCGGCCACACCGGCATCGGTGGCGTTTCCACCCTGCTCCAGGATTCTGTATCCTGCTGCCGTAGCCAGGTAATGGCCCGAAGAAACCATGTGGGTGGTGCCGGTAATGAGAGGACGGTAACTCCGCAGTCCAATAGCCACTTCACACCTCTAGTAGACGAATCTAAATCGTTATAGATGCACGAAATGATACCGGCGGCCTAATTGACTGTCAACGAAGGGGGTTTGCCAAACAAGTCTCCGTCAGAATGTCATTCTGAGTGGAGCGAAGAATCTTTACGTCTGGGCAATGAGATTCTTCGTCGCTTCGCTCCTCAGAATGACAGTTTTGAGGCAACGCCTCAACGAAGTCAGGAGTCGGAAGCAAGGGCTCGCATGCTAAGACTCCAATCGAAGCTGTTTAGTGTCACCTACTGGTTGGCTTAGACAAATCCCCGCAATTCGACGGCTCTAGCCACCCTCTCCACGGCAATGTCGAAGGCTGCTTCCCGATAAGTAGTTTTGTCCGCCAGCGACCGCCTGTTGATTGCTTGAAAAGCGGTGGACATCTTCTTGCGCAATTCCTGATTTACCCTATCCTCTTCCCATCGGAATTCCTGTAGGTTTTGCGACCACTCGAAATAAGAGACCACAACTCCACCCGCATTGACCAGGATGTCCGGAAGCACCACGGTGCCGCGTTGGGCCAGGATGTCGTCCGCTTCCGGGGTCAAGGGATGATTGGCGGCTTCAAGAATCCGAGAGGCCCTTACGTTTGGAGCGTTCTCCTCGGTTATAACGTTGTCTATCGCCGCAGGGATTAGCACATCACAGTCCAGTTCCAGCAGCTCAGAGTTGGTTATGAAATCGCCATTCGGCAATCCCGAAAGCCCCGACCCAGCCGGTCGGTTTTCGGTCATATGGGACAGCTTTAAGCCCTTGGCATTGTAGACTCCGCCCTCCAAATTGCTTATGGCCACCACCTTGTATCCCAGTTCGTCCACCAGCCGGGCTGTCCAAGAACCAACGTTCCCACACCCCTGCACCACCACCGTGGCATCCACGTGGCTCAACCGGAGGGCCTTGGCAGCTTCCTCCAGCAGGAACGATACTCCCCGACCGGTGGCTGCTTCCCGGCCAAGTGACCCGCCCATCTCCACCGGTTTTCCGGTGACAATGGCTGGAGTGTGGCCATGCAGTTGGCCGTAGGCGTCCATCATCCACGCCATAGTCTGAGCGTTGGTGCCCAAATCCGGCGCCGGAATGTCCCGGTTGGGAGCCAGAAGATGCTCTATGTTTAACGTATACCGGCGGGTGAGCCGGTTTAACTCACCATTGCTGAGGGACGACGGGTCGCACTGCACACTGCCTTTTGAGCCTCCAAATGGCAGGTCTAAAAGCGTCGTCTTCCAGGTCATGAGGGCGGCCAAAGCCCTCACTTCTTCCAAGTCCGCATCAGGGTGAAACCGCACGCCGCCTTTATAAGGCCCCCTCGCCCCGTTGTGCTGCACTCGATACCCGGCAAACACCTCGATGCGTCCATCATCCATGCGCACCGGAACTTGGACCTGAAGCTCCCGCCAGGGTTCCCTGAGCATCTGCCTGATACCTTGAGGCATTCCCAAACGGTCGGCGGCTCTATCGTATAGCAGGCTTACTTGTTCAAAGGATATGGTCTTCTCTGCGACCAGCATTCACCGTACCTCCTAGCGCCCTTGGGGCAATCGCGTGAGACCCCCCTAAGCCTAATGGCAACGCTACATCCAGCATAAATGACCCAAATCTATATTCAAGTGTGCTGGCCCCGATGGGTATCCATGCAAGCATCACCCGTCACGGAGCACGTAGAAAAGAGCATGAAAAAGCACCAATGCATGGGAAGAAACATTAGAAGACTAA
>DCAE01000103.1:15316-22670 GCA_002311385.1 Dehalococcoidia bacterium UBA1141
TGATAGAGGATTGATTGAAAGCCAAAGTCAGATATCAGTTAAATGCGGAAAGTGCCGAAAGGAATGGCGGAGCCAACGATGAGCCAAACCGCCCACGTCAATTTCTCACTCCTCATGACTTTTTCGCATTCTCACATGTCATTCTGGGGAGTGCAGCGACGAAGAATCTCTCGGGCGAATCTTCAGCCAGAGGTCAACTTGGGATGTATACAAGTCTGCGTAGGAGGGCATGCCCTTGAATCGCAACTAACTCAACCGGAAAAGATTTAATACCGGCTTTAGTCATGTCCCGCAAAGGCGGGCATCACACGCTCCGCAAAGAGCGTTAGTTGCTCTTTGAATTCCAGCCAAGGCATCCCCTCGGCCCAGTGAAGGACCACGTCTTCCATGCCTGGGTATTTTTCTTCGTACTCTCGAAGCATCTTAATGAATGATTCAGCCGGGCCGCAGGACCAAACTTTTTGCTCCACGCCGTCTTCCAGGCTCGGCACTCGGGCGGGAGCGCCTGGAGTGCCCCAGGGTCGCCCTTCCGAGTCGGTATAACGCACAAACCCGAATGGAGCAAACCACTTGTACCGCTCGTCGTGATAGGGTCTGGCCTTTTCTATGGCTGTTTCCTGGGAATCGGCGATGTAAAACCCCATACCCAAAGCCAAATCCTGCCCCAGAGTCAATTGGCGTCCAGCCGTGGCCGCTGACTCTTGGTAGCTGTGGAACATCTGGTCCGTCAGCTTCTCTCCGGTCAGGTGAATCATCCCCTTGATTCCTCTTTGTGCGATGTAATCCAGAGTTTTGCCGCTGGCTATGGGCTGCCAGATTTCCACCGGCAGGTTTACCGGCCTGGGCACCAGTGTTATCTCCTTGAGCTGGTAGCCCCGGTAGGGAACGTCCGGGGGAATGGTGTAGTGTTTCCCTTTGTGGCTGAACGACTCTTCGTTGAATGCTTTGAAGATAATCTCCATCTGCTCTTCAAAGAATTCTTTATTGGCATCGTTATCTATAACCGGAGCGCCAAAGGTTTCGACCTCCCTGGCGTTGTAGCCCCGGCCCACACCGAAAATAAGCCGCCCGCCGGTCAGGATGTCGGCCATGGCGAAGTCCTCGGCCAAGCGTAAGGGGTGCCACATGGGAACGACGTTGAATCCGGAGCCGAATTTAAGGTTTTTGGTAATACCAGCCAGATGCACACCCAGCAAGATTAGGTTGGGGAGACACTCGTAGCCCTCATGTTGGAAATGATGCTCGGCGGTCCACATGCAATAGAAGCCCAAGCCGTCCATATGCTTGGCCAAAGCCACAGAGTTGTCGTAGGCCTGGATTATTCTCTCGTTGGAATACCTTCTTTCATCGGCCGGAGTGCCGTCGAGACCTACGTTATCCAGGTCTATCTGACCGACGTAGAGGACCGAGAATCTCTTGATCATCGTGAGCCAACTCCCAAATCATATGTAATATTTGTGTGATTCTTGCCCGTGATACCGGTGATAACAGTGCTACCGGGGAAGAGCAAAGCGGCGTAATCATAACATGGGCTTTGCCATAGTCAGGTCAAAATAACCCTGTTCCCAGTCACAAATCCGGCTACTGAGTCACTTCGCGCTGCTTGAAATCATTAATCTGCTCAAGGCTGTAACCTAAGGTGAGCAACACATCCTGAGTGTGTTGGCCGGTGACGGAACCGACGTGCCTCACTTTTCCCGGTGTGTCCGACATGTGAATGGGGATGCCAATCTGGTTAACCTTCCCACCGGGTACTTCCGGCGCTTCTACTTCCACTACCATGCCCCGCTGGACAGCATGGGGGTCGCTCAGAGCCTCTTCCATGCTGTAAACCTTTCCCACGGAGATGTTCTGGTCCTTTAGGAACTCAAACCAATCGTCCCTGGTGCGGGTGGCAAATGTCTCTTCCAGGAATTTGGCGATGTCGTCCCGCTCTTGTCCTTCCGCCCCTTGCTTGTCTGCCAGGTCCTCACGGCCCAATGCCTTGCACAGGTTGACCCAGAACCAGGGCTCTATGGCGGCGATAGACAGATATTTGTTGTCCTTGGTGCGGTAAACGTTGTAATAGGTGGCGCCACCGTTGAGGCGGCTCATGCCTCTTTTAGGAGACCGGCCTTCTCCGTAAAACCCGGATACCACCGCCGCCAGCATGTACATCACGCCCTCGGTCATGGCGATGTCCAGGTATTGCCCTTTCCCTGTGTTGTGACGAGCCATCAGAGCTGCTAAGACTGCAACCGCACCGCACAAGCCGCCACCGGCATAGTCGGCCAACAGGTTCAGAGGAATCGCTGGCTTGTCCTCTTCGGAATAGCCAATCATGCTCAACACGCCAGAGAAAGAGATGTAGTTTAGGTCATGGCCAGCCATATTGGCGTAGGGTCCGGTCTGCCCGTATCCCGAAACCGAACAATAAACCGCCTTTGTGTTAATCTCTTTTACCTTTTCGTAGCCAACGCCCAACCGGTCCATCACCCCCGGTCGAAATCCCTCAACAATCACATCGGCCTCTTTGGCCAAGCTATAGAATATTTCCCGGGCTTCCGGCTCCTTTAAGTTGAGGGCTAGGCTGCGTTTGTTGCGGCGCAAGGCGTCGTAGGTAGCGAATTTTCGCTCGTCTTCCGGAGTTGCGATGCCACTCACGACCTTTTCGTAGGCGGCGCGTTCCCCGGTCATGGGGCGCTCAAGCATCAAAACATCGGCGCCCAAGTCTCCTAGAATCATGGTGCAAAACATCCCAGGGGCGTTGCGGCAAAAATCCAGGACCTTGATACCCTCTAAAGCTTGCATTGGGAGGCTCCTTGCCTTTCTTTCGTACGTTTTTCGTTCGACCATCAATTGATTAAGCTTGTGATTGAGCTTGTGATTGAGCGTGGATACGAGGCAATTTGGAACACATTATAGCGGAGATTACCGCAGTATTTAGCATGCCGGGGCAATCTGATTATCAGCCACGGTGCAACGCCATCTATGACGGGCTATAATCTCTTTGCTTCGGGGATAGCACGAGTATCTATCCTCATAATTAGGTAAATCTCGACAATTTATGTAAATCAACTTGAAGAGGAGTGCAGCATGGATCTGGGATTGACCGGCAAAGTAGCAATGATTACCGGCGGCAGCCACGGGCTTGGTAAACAAGCGGCGGAGAGCCTAGCAAGGGAAGGCTGCAAGGTAGCAATCTGCGCCCGCGGTCAGGAACAACTAGATGCGACGGCGGCGGAATTGCGGGGCAAGGGTTATGAGGTGCATGCCACCCAAGCCGATGTGACTGTTGAAGCAGACTCGGTCCGCTTTCACAACGAGACGATTGCCAACTTGGGGCAGCCGGACATCCTGGTGAATAACGTGGGCGGCCGCCGGGGTTCCACCCTGCTAAAAGAGACCACCATGGAGCAGTTTCGGGACGGGATGGAGTTCAACCTTTTCAGCGCAGTGCGGCTGATGATGCTGGTGCTCCCTCACATGGAAGAGCAGAATTGGGGAAGAATCATCAACATTGCGTCAATCTATGGCAGAGAGCACGGGGGCTCCATAGATTACATGACGGCAAAGGCCGGGATGATTGCTTTCTCCAAGCATTTGGCAGTGCAGCTAGCGCCCAGCAATATACGAGTGAACAGCATAGCTCCAGGGTCCATAGACTTCCCGGGCAGCAGCTGGGACCGGTTCCAGCAGAACAATACCCCGGAGGTTGTGGCGGAATTTATTACCCGCAACCTGCCAGCGGGAAAGTTTGGTTGGCCCAAACCCGTGGGAGAGATGGTCGCTTTCTTGGCCTCGGACAATGCCGACATGATTACTGGAACCTGTATCAACATAGACGCAGGCCAGTCCAAGTCGTTGTTCTAGGCTAATGCTACCGGCTGATAACTTCCGGCTGATTACTGCCGGCCAAAAATTAACGGTGGCTCAGCAGACCAATGAACTCCCGCCAAGCGGTGACGCATTTTTCAGGAGCTGAGTGCTGCACATATCCGGTGGTGCCGGGGATGGCCAATAGCCGGGCGTCAGGCATAAGGTCGACGATTCCTTGAGTTCGGTCAGGGTTATTGGCTACGCTGTCTTCGGCCACCAGAATCAAAGCGGGTGTCTTGATTTGAGGCAAGACAGTGGTAAGGTCTTGTTTGGACAGATAGCTCAGAGTCTCCAGAATCACCCGCTGGGACGTTTGTGACATCTGGTCTGTGTACCACTGGTGGTGTCCCGGATTGGCGCTGGGGTCAACCCGGTGGTCAGCCGTCTTGCGCACCCAACTGGCGACGCCCTCCTCTTGCACCAATTTGTGGGAGTCGAGGAAGGTGGACACCCCGGTGAACTTGTAGGGTGATGAACACACTGTCAACGAATGCAACCGTTCCGGGTGTTCGTAGGCAAACTGAAGTGAGATTGTGCCTCCCACCGTTTCGCCTATGAGATGCACCTTGTCCAACTCCAGGTGGTCCAACAACCGCAGTACATCAGTGGAGAAATTGCTAAGGGACCAATTGTAGCCTTCCGGTGGAATGGAGGAACGACCGAACCCCCGGGCGTCCAGACGAATCACCCGGTATTGGCGGGCCAGAAGAGGCACCCAGGCGTACCACAAACGCGAGTTCTTGGCATTGCCGTGGTGCATCACAATGGTCTCGGCGTGGCGCCAAGGGTCGGCGAAAAGGTCGTCCTCGTAGTACATCTCCAGCGTGTCGTCCAGTTTGGCGAAAGGCATTTTCCGCTCCCTATATGATGTTCCGGCGGTGGATGACCCGACCTAATCTATGTATCTACTCTTCCCAGGGAATCACCACTGTGATTCTGACCCATTCACCGACACAGGTGGTTGTATGGCCGCCACCGATCACGTCCTCCACCAGAAGCACGTCTCCAGGGCCGAACAGGCGCTTCTCACCCTCTTTGGTGGCAAACTCCACCTGCCCAGACAATGAGACCATATACATGCGGCTGGGAGAGCAGTGCCAATCGAAAAAAGATTCATCCGGTGAGCGGCGAAACTCCACACCAGTCGCCGCAGCAACCTTCGGAACGATACTATCCACCATCTCGGTGTAGGAAAGCTCCAGGCTTCCAAAATGGGACTGACCATCTTCGCCTGTGTATAGCCTGGCAACCTGCATAATTTACCTGCGTCGCGCGGGACTGAATTAATTGGAGTCAGGCACTGCCAGCCCGAGTATAGGTAATTTCCACTAGTCTTAGCTAATCAATACTAATCTACCAGGGGGATGGCGACGGAAACCCTGGTCGTGGTTCCGACTGCCTCGGTGGTATGGCCCTTGCCGGTGAGGTCGTCCGCTAAGACCACATCTCCGGCATTGAATATCCGCTTGGTTCCGTCCCCGATGCCTATTTCCGTCTGTCCTTGCAGTGTAATTACGTATTGGCGCCGAGGAGCGGGGTGCCAGTCGATAAATGTGCCGGGTGCCGTCTTGCGAAATTGGACGCCGGAAGCTCCGCTCATGGCGGTAACCTGAGCGTCGGCGATGGCTTCGTAGGGTAGCTCCAGGTCTTCAAAATGAGTCTCGCCGTCATCGCCGGTATAAATTCTGACCACTTGCATCTTTCCTCTCCTAACCGTTGGTATTTGTTAATTTCTCAGGCCTCTCACCCCAGCCTGCTCCCATTGGCGGCAAGCCCGGCCAATCATAACAACCGCCCCAAGCAGCGTCAACGGAAGTGGCGCCTAATGAGTTGGTCCAAGAGTTAATCAAAGAGTTGGCCTAAGAGGTAATGAGGGCTGCTACAGGGCCAGCTTTCCTGTGCCGGTGGCGCAAAGGTCCTTCAAGCAGCAATCCTGGCATTTTGGGGCTTTAACGCAGTCTTGCGATGCGTGCCGGTCCAGCAGCGCATGAAACTCGTTGAACAGGGCTACATCCGCAGGAAGGTTGTCTTGAAATAGCGTCTGGCAGGACTGGTAGGAGATGGTCTTGTCTCGAGGAATCAGGTCCATCCGCTGCAGAATCCTACGGGTGTATGAGTCAATGACGAAGGACGGCTTTGCCGCAGCGTAAACCAAGATATCGTCGGCTGTTTCTTCACCGATGCCGTGAATCGAAAGAAGTTCTTCTCTTAGTTTAGGCAAATCTTGGTCCAACATGACGGCCAAGTCGCCTTCGTAGCCTTCCACAACATGCCCGGCAAATGCCTTTAATTTTCGGGCTTTGGCATTGAAGTAGCCGCAAGAGCGGATTATCTCGGCCAGGTCTTCTACTGGGCGTTCATAAATAGCCAACCAGGACCAGCAATCCGCAGCCTTCATGCTGCGGATTGCACGCTCCACGTTGGTCCACGCTGCGGCTTGGGTCAGGATCGCTCCCACAACCACGTCGAAGGGTCCATCACCGGGCCACCAACCCTGAGGGCCGTAGCGGGTATAGAGCCTGCGGTAGACCTTTTGCAGTAAAGGGCCCAAGTTTTTTGTAGCTGCCACCCCGGGAGGTCCCGTTCCCGCATGTGGTGAAGGGTTCGCTTTGCGGCGGGTTTTGGCTTTCTTGTCTGGCATATTTTATGTTGATCCCCGACGGATGGGATGCGGCAGTGGTTGAAAATTCGCTCTTTAATACTGGACCGGAAGCATCCGGTTGAGATTTATATCTTTTTCGGTTACCCGGCAGTTGTAGGCATAGACCTCGACGCCAGCGGCGACACTTTCCCTAAGGGCCGCGCCGAATACGGGGTCGTTCACACCGTGAGGAGCGACGGCTTGGCAGTCTTCCCGTTGGACCACGAAAATCGCCGCAGCCCGGTGTCCTTCTTCCACTGCCTTTGCCAGGCTGTGCATATGCTTGGTGCCCCGCAATGTCGGAGCATCCGGAAACAGTCCAATTCCATCGACTACCAGGGTAACTGACTTGGTTTCCAGGTAGCAACGCCCTGAAGGACTTTCCAACATGAAATCCAGACGGCTGTCGCCAAAGACTACTTCCCGGCGAACATCCGCGTACTCGGAGAATTGGGACAAGCGGCCCAGGGCCAGCGCCTCGCCCACCAAGATATTGGGCAACCGAGCGTCCGCGGAGGCAAGGGTGGAACCCAGATCCACCAGCGCCAAATCATACCCCGTTTTGCGGTGAGAGCCCGGCTGACGCCTGAGCAATACCCGGTAGCCAGGCACCAACAATTCGCGCATGCGGCCCGAGTTGGCCACATGCACCCCAACGTCATGCCCGTTTATTTCAACTAAGGCCAAGAACCGATTTAGCCTAGCTTTGAACCGGCCCTCGACCAAATTGCTGGGATAATCCAATAACACCACCTTTAGCCAGCTTCTTCGTCAACGCCGACCAATATTAGCAATCCCCAACTCGCCGGGCAACTCATCGCCGGGTAACTGCTCACTGGGCAACTCCTCACTGGG
>DCAE01000103.1:22719-53558 GCA_002311385.1 Dehalococcoidia bacterium UBA1141
AACTCCTCACTGGGTAACTCGTCATTTGGCGAAGGAGCGAAAAACGAAAAAGCTCGAGACTAGGAAAAAACCAACCGCATTATGGTCAGTCTTTGCTCATTTCTCCTATTTGCCTCGGTGCTATTATGGTTCATGCGGTTGGCGCTCCTGTCAGGCGCATTTCTCCCCTTATCGTTAAACAAGGCACCCAGTTTCAAAATCTGGATGCCTACAAAGCAGGATTGATAATATGGTCCAGTTCTCTCGACGTTTAGAAGAAGCCAGTTTGGCCACCCAAAGCTTGGTGTGCGTGGGTCTTGACCCCGACCCGAACCGCATGCCGGTGCCCGATGTTTTCGAGTTCAACAAGGCTATCGTAGACGCCACTAAGGACTTGGTTTGCGCCTATAAGCCTAATGCCGCGTTTTATGAGGCTTTGGGCCTGCCTGGCTTGGAGGCCATGGCTCGCACCGTGGCCTACATCCACGAAAATGCGCCTCACGCCGTGGTGATTGGCGACGTGAAAAGAGGGGACATTGGCCCTTCCGGTCAGTCATACGCCAAGGCATCATTCGGAGTTTGGGGCTTTGATGCGGTCACTGTTAACGCATGGGGTGGTCTCGATACCGTCGAGCCATTTATCGCAGACCCGGAACTTGGCATCTTTGTCTGGTGCCGCGGCTCTAATCCCGGTTCAGCCGATCTCCAAGATTTGACGGTAGAAACACCTCAAGGCCGGATGCCACTGTACCAGCGACTGGCTAGTTCCTGCCGGGAGTGGAACACGGCAGGGAATGTCGGGTTGGTTGTCGGTGCCACCTACCCGGAGCAACTGGAGGCTGTTCGCAATATCTGTCCGGACATGCCCATATTGATCCCTGGAGTGGGGGCTCAAGGCGGCGATTTGGAAGCGGCGGTGCGCTCAGGCACCGACCACCGGGGGCGGCTGGCGGTGATTAGCTCCTCGAGAGGAATCATTTACGCCTCCAGCGGCCCTGATTTTGCCCACCGAGCCCGTTCTGAAGCCGAGACTTTGCGCACAAAGATAAACGAGATTCTGGCGAACGAAGGCTTGGGATGGCCCTAGATATCAGGATTGGCGACGTTCTGCGGATGAAGAAAGCCCATCCCTGTGGTGGGCATCTGTGGGAAGTGGCGCGTTTGGGCGCGGACATCGGCATCACTTGCCAAACTTGCCAGCATCGCCTTCTGCTGGCCAGGTCATATCTGGAGCGGCGGGTTCGCGAGGTGCTGCCTCGCCCAGTAACCGGCACGGAGAATTCCGAAATATGCCAGTAGTCTTGTGCCGAAGCTCTGGCTGATATCCGACGAAATATTGACCTGTTACCACCGTGTGTTGCCAGAGAGGCAATCCAGCAGTCTCTTATGGGTCTCCCGTCGCCGCCGATGCCAGTTTATCTGCTTTTTCGCCAGGTCCGGGCCAAGCCCAAGGCTCGGGGTGGAATCGCCGAAGGTCTTCTTCCATGGTGTCTATGAAGTTCCTGACGGCACGGCCCAAGAATTTACCCTTCAGCGTGCACAGTCCTATTTCAGACATCGGGAAGATGTGGTCCAACCGCACCACGCCGAACCGATTATGGTCGTCCGGGTGCAAGGTGAAGTCGTTACTCACTGCCACACCCATGCCTATTTCCACATATCTTTTGATGGATTCGCTGTCATCCATGGCCAGGGTTACGTCGAATCGGACACCTTCTGCCCTTAATGCTTGATCCACCCTCATTCTGGTCAAGGCGCCCGGCCCCGGTAGAATCATCGGGTATTCCGCGATGTCCTTTAATTCCACTCGAGTTTTACCCACTAACGGGTGACCCGGAGGCGTAAGTAATACTACGTTGTAAGAGAATAGCTGTTCAAAATTGAGCGACACTTCATCAGCGGGCGGCGGGCCGCACAACGCCAAATCTACTTCTCCCGACATGACTAGCTGTATCAATGGTGTATAGGAACGGGCGAGTAGCCGAAGCCGGACATCGGGATACTCGGCGTTGAATTTCTGGATGCTCTTGGGCAAGTGGTGTAAAACCAGGTCTGGATAGGCTCCGACGACAAAAGATCCTCGTCTTTCGGAGTAGTCCATCTGGGTCTTTAGGGTATCCACCGCTTCCACCACCGGGGTTACCAATTCCAACAGCGTCACACCCTCGGATGTTAGCTGGATGGGTCGCTTGATTCGGTCAAAGAGTGTGACTCCGAACTCGTCTTCCAGCTTCCTCAGGTGGGTAGTAACGGTAGGCTGGCCCAACTCCAGATTCCGCGCTGCTTTGGAAACACTTCGTAGCCGGGCCACATGGTAGAAGCTAACCAGTTCACGAAGTTCCATACGGTCTGCCCCCCAGGCTTATCTCTCTGTTTGATATAATATATCACACACTATAACTTGACAAAATAGCACGGTAAAAACAGAATTGGGATGCGGGTAAATCAACCGGTGGTCCGCCTCAAGCCTGATTTACAGACTATTATTCCAACAACGTGCCTACGGGAGCGTATGCCTTTTATCATCACCGAACCGTGCCTCGAAGTAAAAGACGCCACCTGCGTAACTGTGTGTCCGGTTGACTGCATACAGACCACCGATGATGACAAAATGTTTTTCATAGACCCGGTGACGTGCATAGATTGTGCCTACTGCGAGTCGGTATGCCCGGTCAATGCTATATTCGACGAATTCACGGTTCCCGCAAAATGGCGAGAATACATCCGCAAGAACCGTGAATTCTTTGCCAACAGCAAGCGTTAGCGGCTAATACTTCTCTCTTACGACCCTGTTTGCTTATATTCTGTCCGGGACACTGAATCTACTCCAGATCTATTCCCCCTTCTCACGCCATATGATTGTTCCCCCGTCGCAGTCCGCTGACCTAGTTTGCTGATTCGTGGCGTGCTGGCCTAACGGGTGCGCCACTGCTACGAGTAATGTCCCTAACGAAGGGGAAATTGCCAGTGGGCAGACCGCAGGATAAACTATCCCCCGGCCCCAAAAGCAGAAATTGTGCCTGGAGGTATGGCGAATCGTGGCTCTATTTTTGAGAGATGAAGAAGTTCGACAATGCGTTTCAATGGATGAGATGCTTGAAGCCATCGAGTCTATGCAACGCCATTACGGCAACGGTGAAGCTTACAATCTGGCCCGGCGGAATATAATCGCCGGTACCGGCATGCTCTCCGTAATGGGAGGAGGCCTGTTTTATCAAGGCCTTTTGGGGGTAAAAACCTACACGGTTGTCAAAGGCGTTTACTCTTTTCAAGTAAGCCTCTATGACGCCGAAACCGGCAAGTTGCTTTGTTACACCCAAGCCAACAGACTGGGTCAGTTGAGGACCGGCGCAACATCCGGCGTGGCCGTGAGGCATCTGGCCAAATCCGACGCCACCACCATCGGCATCATCGGCACTGGCGGTCAGGCTTCCACCCAGCTTGAGGCTGTATCCAAGGTCCGAAACATCAAAAAAGTGCTAGCTTACAGTCGCAATGCGGAAAGGCGGGAAGCCTTCGCCCGCGCTGCCAGCGATACTCTGGGCATTGAAGTTGTGGCAGCGCACAGCAACCGTGAAGCGGTGGAAGGCAGCGATATCATTCTGTGCATCGCCGCCACCACTACCTCTGTGGTGGAGGGCGAATGGCTGTCCGCTGGCAATACCGTGATTGGCGCCGGACCCACCAGTTGGCGATTTCAGGAGGTGGACGATGCCACCTTCTCTAAGGCCGACAAGATATTCGTAGATTCTGCGGAACAAGCGACTGTTGAGGCCGGCGATATGGCCAGCGCAGTAGACCGGGGACTGCTTCAGTGGAGCCAACTGCTGGAATTGCGCCACGCCGTCGCCGGGAAGGTCAAGGGCCGGGACAACGACCAGCAGATTGTCTACGCTAAACTGATGGGTACCGGGGTTGCGGACGTTGCGGCTGCGGCTCTTGCCTACAAGAACGCTTCCGCGGCGGGTTTGGGGACGGAGATGGAGTGGTAGTCAGCGGGGCTTAGCTACCGGCCAGGTACTCGTCGATGCACTGTACGCTGTAGTTGCTGTGGTCCATCAGCAGGTTTTGCACAGCGGCGCGGGCTGTATCCAGTGAGGTGAAGCATGGAACCTGGCGCTCGGCCGCCGCCCGGCGTATCAGATAGCCGTCGCGTAATACCGAACTCACTTCCGAAACAGTGTTAATCACGGCTGCGACGCTTCCGTCTTCTATCACATCCACCACGTTGGGATGGCCTTCATCCATCTTCTTGGTGGTCATGGTGACCGCAACACCCATGGCGGAAATCATGGAGGCGGTGCCCTCAGTGGCATAAAGCTGGCAGCCAGCTTGGTCCAATTCCCGCACCAGCGGCGCCACCTCGGCTTTGTGCTGGTCGGCAATGCTCAGCAGGACTCCCATGCCTCTTTCCAGGCTGAGGCCAGCGGCCATCAGCGCTTTGGTCAAAGCGTTCGGGAAATCGTGATCAATGCCCATCACTTCACCGGTGGACTTCATTTCCGGTCCCAAGTGCCAGTCAACGCCCACCAGCTTCACCATGGAAAACACCGGTGCCTTGATTGCCACCAGGTCCTGAGTCGGCCACAGCCCTCCCTCGTAGCCCTGCTGCTCCAGGGTTTGGCCCAACATTACCCGGGTGGCGATACCGACAACGGGAACACCGGTTACCTTCGATATGAAGGGAATCGTCCTGCTGCCCCTAGGGTTTACCTCTATGACGTACACCGTGGTTGCTTGACGTCCATCATCGCTCAGGAAAGGACTCCGGTACGGCGCGCCACCCTGAATCACGAACTGGACGTTCATCAGCCCCTTTACTTCCAAGGCCAATCCGATGCGGGTGGTGTAGTCAACGATGGTGGCAACTTCTTCGTCGCTCAGGTTGAGGCCGGGATACGTGGCCATGGAATCGCCGCTGTGCACGCCCGCTCTTTCGATGTGCTCCATAATGCCGGGAATCAGCACTCGTTGGCCGTCGCAGATTGCATCAACCTCGCACTCTTTGCCTTCCATGTAATGGTCAATTAGAACGGGTTTGTCCGGGGCAATCTCCGATGCTACGGTCAAATAGCGTATCAACTCCGTTGCGTTTTGGACAATTTCCATGGCCCGCCCTCCCAGCACATAGCTGGGGCGAACCACAGCCGGGTAACCGATGTTTTGGGCAACCGTTAAGGCCTCTTGGACCGAGCTAACCGTTGCGCCGGGAGGTTGAGGGATACCCAAAGGGACCATGAATTCTTCAAACTTTTTCCGGTCCGACGCTATGTCGATGGCTTCGGGGCTGGAACCCAAGATGGGAAGACCAGCACGACCAAGAGACTGGGATAGGTCGATAGCCGTTTGGCCGCCAAATTGCACCACCACGGCAGGTGGCTGGTCGTCCACGGTCTCGTTGTCCAGAATGTCCCTCAAAGCTTCCTCGTCCAACGGCTCGAAGTAGAGACGGTCGCTGGCGTCGAAATCAGTGGAAACCGTTTCCGGATTGGAATTGACCATGATGCTGGAATAGCCCTCTTGGGAAAGAGCCCAAGCCGCATGGACGCTACAGTAGTCGAATTCGATTCCTTGGCCGATGCGTATCGGTCCGCTGCCAATGACCACGGCTTTCTTGCCGGGCAAGGGCGGCGCTTCGTTCTCTTGGTCATAGGTGCTGTAGTAATAAGGCGTTACTGCCTCGAATTCGGCAGCACAAGTATCCACCATCTTATACACGGGGCGAATGTCCCATTGGTGACGCTGGGTGCGTACCTGCTCGGGCAACATATCCGCCAGTGTGCCCACCTGCTCGTCGGAGAAGCCCATCCGCTTAGCCCGGCGCAGCAAGTCGGGAGTTAGCGCCTCGGAAAGCAACCGCCGCTCCATGGCCACTATGCGGGCCAGAGCGCTGATGAACCAAGGGTCGACCTTGGTGGCCTTGACCAAGGTATCGGGACTAACATCCCGACGCAGGGCCGCCATTAGCGCCCACACCCTAAGGTCGTTGGGACCGATGGGCAGATTGTCCAAGGAGAAATTCTCTTGTGAACTCCAAGACCGCTCTTCCCACAACAAGCTGTGGCCGCCCAACTCCAATGACCGGGTTGCCTTTTGCAATGCGGCCTCAAAAGAACGGTCAATCACCATCACCTCTCCCGTTGCTTTCATCTGGGTGGTGGTGCGCCGGTCACCGTGGGGGAACTTGTCGAAGGGCCACCTCGGGAACTTGACCACACAGTAATCGAGGGCCGGTTCAAAGGCCGATTGGGTCATACCGGTAACCGCATTGGGAATCTCATCCAGACGTTTTCCCACGGCGATTTTAGCGGCGACCCTGGCTATTGGGTATCCCGTCGCTTTGCTGGCCAAGGCAGAACTGCGGCTGACCCTCGGATTTACTTCAATCACGTAGTAAGGGGATTGGTGCTCTACTGAACTTGCACCGGAACTCGCCCCGGAATCTTCAATTGATTCTCTGACCATTGTGTGGGGCTGAAGAGCGAACTGGACGTTGCACCCTCCCTCGATGCCCAACCCACGGATAATCCTCAGACTGGCCGAGCGCAACATCTGATACTCTTTGTCGGTCAAGGTCTGGCTGGGAGCCACGACTATGCTATCCCCAGTATGCACGCCCATGGGGTCAAGATTTTCCATGTTGCAAACGGTGATGCAGTTATCGGCGCCGTCCCTCATCACCTCGTACTCGATTTCTTTCCAACCCACCAGGGAGCGTTCCAACAGGACTTGAGAGATGGGGCTTCGGGCCAACCCACTGGCCACGATGGTCTCGAATTCATCCCAAGTCTCGGCGATGCCTCCCCCGGTACCGCCCAGGGTGTAAGCCGGTCTAATCACCAGAGGCAGACCAAACACTCGGCCTTGCACTCGGGCCTCTTCTATGGTCGACACGGAGACATTGTTGGGTTCGGGTTCGCCCAATTCCTGCAAGAATTGGCTGAAGAAGGCCCGGTCTTCGGACTTGCGGATTGTTTCCAGGGGAGTGCCAAGCATGCGGACATTGTATTTATCCAAAATGCCAGCATCGGCCAATGCAACCGCCAGGTTTAGGCCTGTCTGACCGCCCAACGTAGGCAAGATGCCGTCGGGACGCTCTCTTTGGATGACGCGCTCCAAGACTTCAACCGTGAGAGGTTCAATATAGACCCGGTCGGCAATCCCCTGATCGGTCATGATCGTCGCCGGGTTGGAATTGACGAGAACGGTGATTACTCCTTCTTCGCGAAGGGCTTTGCAGGCTTGGGTTCCGGCATAGTCGAATTCGGCAGCTTGACCAATGACAATAGGTCCGGACCCGATTACTAGCACTTTATCCGGCCTATCTGACAACGCTCAACTCCTCTGCGGTTACTAAGATTATGTCTACTATACAGCCCGAAACGCAGCCTGAAACCGGCCTTTAATCAGACCGGTTTCAGTTATATTAGCCAGTCACACTGGGGGCCAGATGCCCGGATTGCCTCTCGTCGCTTTTGGCTATCCGGTCGGTAGTGCCCCGGGAAGGTTAATCAGCTTATGCCGTTGAAGCATATTCAACGTCTGCGAGATAAAAGACCCGAAGATACGTCCGTCAGGGTCGTTCTGATTCACCGAGCGGACTTCCTGTTCGGAATGAGATTCTTGATCGAACCGGGGAGCGTCAAACCGGGGAGGAATCTTGAAATTGACAAATTTATCGTCCAGCTTCTCCAACTCGATTTTGCCCACGGGAAATAACGTGCTGTCCCCGCCTGCAAGGTTCGCTGATTTAATCATCAGTTCCCAGCGCTTCCCCAGGGTTCCTTTTCCGGACGTCACGCTGAAGCTATAACCATTGCTCGAGAAATAAGGGACCTCACAGTCCAAGATAGAAATAATTGCTGTGAGATCCGATGGGACCTCCACCTCCACACCCTCCTCCAACATGCTCATGATGAAGGAAGACATTCATTTACCTCCGAAAATATTAGACTATTGCTGCTGGGGCAAACTCCAAATTAGATTGAATCGTTGGGTCGGTCAGATTTGACCCGACCGTCCTGAGACTGCGTCCTCTGCGCCTGCGCTCAGAGAATTTGACCTCAGCCAGCATATCAAGGCCGGAGGATGCGCATCCATCGCTACAATAACCAAAACCTTCCATTTATTGCGCTACTGTCCACCTCTTGTCATAACCTTCCGTTTTCCGGCTTAAAGCCGCCATCTTTCTGGTACCTTGGTATATCCAGTGAAACCATCCAGCATCTGAACGAACCGATCAAAGAGATACTCGTTGTCCTTGGGTCCCGGAGAAGCTTCCGAGTGGTATTGGATGGTGAATAGGGGCATCTCTGTATGGTTCAGCCCTTCGATAGTTCCATCGTTCAGGTTCAAGTGGGAAATTTCCAATCCGGCGGGCAGGGAATCCGGGTCAACGGCATAACCATGGTTCTGGGCGGTTATGTAAACCCGATTGGAAGCGACGTCTTGGACCGGGTGATTGGCCCCCCGGTGGCCGAATTTAAGCTTATAGGTAGTAGCACCCAATGCTCTGGCCGCAATCTGGTGACCCAGGCAGATGCCCATCACCGGCACGCGGCCCAACAGCTTGGCCACATTGCTCACCAGGTAATCCAGCAATTGAGGGTCTCCAGGGCCTGGCGAAAACAGGATCCCGGAAGGATTCATAGCCAGCATTTCTTCTGCTGGTGTGGTGGCCGGGACTGCGATTACCTGGCAACCCCGCTGACGCAACAACCGCAGGATGCTGTATTTCAATCCGCAGTCGGTGACCAAGACCTTGTGCTTGGCCGGCTCCGGATAGGTCTCACCGAATGTTTCCCTCGATATATCGTCCCAGTCATATATGTTTTCGGTGGTGACGGTTCGCACGAAGTCCGTGTCATCGTAGCGCACCCGCTCAGCCAGTTTTTTCAGAGCAATCTCGGGGTCTTCCTGGGTGATGAGACCCATCATTACGCCTTGGCTGCGCAGACGGCGGGTGATTGCCCGGGTATCTACGCCGCTCAAGCCCGGAATCCCTTGGGAGGAGAGGAACTGATGGAGGGTGTGCACGCTGGAGCCATGGCTGGGAAGATCGCAATGCTCCCGGACAATCAGTCCCGAAAGTTGGATACGCTTGGACTCAAAATCGTTCTTATTGATGCCGTAGTTGCCAACCATTGGATAAGTAAGGGTCACCAACTGACCTGCGTAGGAAGGGTCGGTCAGCACTTCCTGGTAGCCGGTCATACTAGTATTAAAAACTACTTCGCCGTGTCCAAAAGTTGGACCAAATGCTTGGTCCGTCCCATTTTGTTCAAAACTGGCAGGGCTGGCTCCAAAGGCCTCACCGGGGTGAACCGACCCATCCTCCAGCACCAGATAGGCTTTTGAGAATTGCTCTGGCATCAACTCTCTGACCTAGGCGATGCGGAGTAGACAATTTCCCCATCTACTATCGTCGTCAAAACCTTGCCTTTCAGCGTCGTTCCCCGCAGCGGCGTGTTTTTGCCTTTGGACTCGAACTCTGACGGGTCAACCTCCCATTCCGCGTCCGGGTCGAATATCACTATGTCAGCCGGGGTTCCCGGTTCCAATGTGGCAAATTCATTGAATGCCGGTCCCAAGACCCGGGCGGGTCCCACCGTCAACCGTTCCACCAGAGCGCTGAGACTCATCTTGCCTGAGTGCACCAACTGGAGGGATGAGCCCAAGGCGGTCTCAAGGACGCTAATTCCGAAGGCGGCTTCGTTGAAGGTAACCTGCTTGCTGACCAACTCGTGGGGGGCATGGTCCGTGGCGATACAATCAATCACGCCTTCGGCCAAGCCTTCAATCAACACTTCCACGTCTCTCCCACTCCGCAGCGGCGGATAGACTTTGGTTGAGGTGTCATACGCCTGGGTAGAAGCCCCACCGGATTCGACCCCCATGTTACCCAAGACCCACTTATCGGTGATTGTCAGGTGATGGGGGCAGACCTCGGCGGTCACGTTAACGCCCCTTTCCCTGGCTTGGCGCAAAAGAACCACCGCCCCGGCGGTTGTCAGGTGAGCCAGATGGAGCCGTCCGCCGGTTAATTCCGCCAAGGATATGTCCCGGGCCATCATGGCCTCTTCCGCAGCGGCAGGTATGCCCGGCAAGCCCAAACGGGTCGCCACCCAGCCTTCCGCCATCACTCCGTTCTTAGCCAGTGAGTGGTCCTCGCAGTGGTTGGTGATTGGTATTCCCAGATCAGCGCTGTAGGTCAAAGCCAAGCGCATGATATTGGAGTCATAAACCGGATCTCCGTCGTCGCTGAAAGCCACCACGCCCGCAGAGGCCAGTTCTTCCATCTCAGCCAATGCCTTACCCTTCCTGCCTTTAGTCACGCACCCGATGGGATGAACCCTGACGATGGCGTCTTCCCGAGTACGTCGGCGAATCAAATCGACCACTGCGGCATTGTCTATGGGTGGCTCGGTATTGGGCATGCAACAGAGTGAAGTGAAACCTCCCCGAGCACCAGCTTTAGTTCCAGTGGCGATAGTCTCTTTGTACTCGAAACCCGGTTCCCGCAGGTGGCAATGGATGTCGATAAAACCAGGGCTGACGACCAGTCCTGCAGCGTCTATAGTAGGGCAACCTTCCGGAATCACGTCGGCGGTTACTTCACCGACAACTGAAATACGACCGTCCCTCACCAGGATGCTGGACACTTGGTCAATATTTCGGCCTGGGTCGACGACCCGGCCGTTTTTGATTAGTAATAGGTCTGAACTCATGCTACTTGGTGAACTCATGCTATTTGGGCCCGGTGCAGAGTTGGAAGAGCAGCGCCATGCGAATGGCTACGCCGTTGGTTACTTGTTCTTCGATGACCGAGTTGCCGCCGTGGGCGATGCTGGAGCTGATTTCTATACCCTCATTCATCGGCCCCGGGTGCATCACCAGAGCGCCAGGTTTAGCCTTGGCTAGGCGGTCATCGGTAACTTGCCACCGTCTGATGTACTCCCGCAGGCTGGGGAGAAAACCAGCTTCTTGCCGCTCCGACTGGAGCCGCAGGGCCATCACCACATCGGCGTCTTGGATGGCTTCGTCTAGGTCGGTGACCACCTCGATCGAAGCTAATTCCTCGGGCAGAGCGTCGTCCCCGTTTGGGTGCAACAAGTCCAATGGCAACAGAGTGGCGGGGCCGCATATCACCACTTTGGCGCCCATCTTGGCAAAGCCCCAAATGTTGGAACGGGCCACCCGGCTGTGGAGAACGTCTCCTACAATCACGATTTTCTTACCGCTAATGGCTCCCAAGTTGTCCTGAACCGTGTAGAGGTCCAGCAGAGCTTGGGTCGGGTGGGCGTGGATACCGTCTCCGGCATTAATGATTCCCACGCGGTCCAGATGTTGGGCCAGCAAGTAGGGAGCGCCGGAAAACGGATGGCGAACGACTATCACGTCCACTCCCATGGCCTGAAGCGTCAGACCGGTGTTCAGTAGGGACTCGCCCTTCTCTACGCTGCTGGCAGAGGAGGTCATGTTGATAACATCGGCGCTCAGAACCTTGCCCGCCTCCTCAAAAGATATTCTCGTGCGAGTGCTCGACTCATAAAACAGGGTCACCACCACCCTGCCCCGAAGGGTGGGAACCTTTTTGATGTCTCGACCCAAAACCTCGGCCATCCCTTTTGCGGATTCGATTACGGCCGAAATCTCAGGAGGCGAGAAGTCGTCAAGGTCCAGGACATGCTTCCTCGGCGGCAGGTACAGCGATTCCCGTGGCGCGAGTTCTCCCGGCGTGACGAACGATGCGTCTTCAGTTGATTGAGACGTTGATTGGGACGTCGCTTGAGACGCGCTCATGCTCCCTAGTCCTCCATCCAATGCTTGCATACCCAAAACTTCGGCTTCTTTCGAAGGTCTTGAATCAATCGAAGGTCTTGCATGGATATTTTCATCTGGAGTTCTTAAATCCGTCGGAGCGCAGGATGGCTACTTGGTCCACTCCGTCCATTTCTTCCATGCGCACCTTCACAACCTCGTCAATGGCGGTGGGAATGTTCTGTCCCACGTAGTCTGCCCTGATAGGCAACTCCCGATGTCCTCTATCCAACAGAATGGCCAACTGCACCTGTTGGGGGCGCCCAAAATCGTTCAACGCATCCATGGCGGCGCGTATGGTTCTCCCGGTGTATAGCACGTCATCCACCAGCACCACCCTTTTGTCGGTGATAGCCACGGGAATATTGGTGGGACGCAAAACGGGCCGGGAGCGTTCTTGAAGGTCGTCCCGGTAAAGGCTAATGTCCAGGGCGCCCACGGGGACTGCGCTCCCCTCGAAATTAGCGATGTTGGTGGCTAGTCGGTTTGCCAGCAGCACACCCCGCGTGTAGATACCCACCAGAACCAGGTCTTGAGCGCCGCGGTTGCGCTCCAAGATTTCATGAGCTACCCGGGCCAACGCTCTGCGAACGTCGTCCTGGCTCATTACCAGACGCTCCGATGTTGGTTTCTGGGTCATGGCGTTTCTAGGCTCCGACCGTTGCCCTGTCTCTTGCTATTGAATTGAGCATCAAAAAACCCCTTGCCTCAAGCTGGCAAGGGGCTCCATAGTCAGGGGCCGCCATGGTGCGGCTACCCAGACCTGACTAAGGGTACTGTACTTTGCCAGCCTCACTGGACTGTCTTAAAAGCTGGGCCGTCCTCTCAGGAACAGCCTTGGGACCCTGGTCAAAACAACACTAAATTTTAGGTCTCAACTATCTTATCAGGAATTATAGTCTCGGGGAAGGGGTGAAATCCACGGACCCGAAGCAACCTAACACGGTGAAATGTGTTGGTGCAAGCGCATCAAATCACGACACTGTTCCAAGGTCGAGCCTTGAAGCGAGCACCTACTTGTCTCCGGAATGAATGACCAAAAGCTTGTATACGCTGTGTTTCTGCACGGACTCTATACGAACTACCGCCCCGTCCTGCAATTCTGGGTGGCCTCGAAACCAATCACGCAAACCCTTTTGAATATATGTACCCTGGTCTGGGTCCCCGTTCCTCGTACCCTTAGGCGCAGATGTAACGTGTGTGTTCACTGACCCTAGGTCCGTTTGCAGTTCAAATTCCAGTTTGTACCCTGGGAAAAACCTTCTAGTGCGTTTCTTGATTGGGATGAGGTGGTACTCTTCTCGGCCCCGCATGATACCCAACTCAATGTCGACAAATTGCTGTGGCATGGGAGATTCTGCATGATTACCTTCAGTTTTGACTTCCAGCGCTAATACCGACCGGAGAACATCGTTAGGAGTGCGAAACACTAGCCCTTCTTCCACCGCTCGCGTCTTAAGTGCATCCATGACCTCAGTGTCCACTCGGATAGTTGGCATATCACCCTCTAGTTTTGTTTGGATGTTACAATATAACATCGTTCAGCAATACCGAACCTGTCATGGAATGTCAAATCGCTTTGTCTCGTACGGCTAAACGAGCACAACCGTACAGGCGTTGGAAGAAGTCCAGAGGATGCCCATAATCCCAAGTGCGGTTCGAAAACCTGCCCCTACCCGGTATACTTCTCGGGTAGGATTTATGGGATTATTTGGCCTAAGCTGCCACTCGTTTACGGCGGTTATTTACGTAGTCAACCAGCATGAACTCGCCTATGTTGCCAGCGCTGGTGTAAAATGCCCGTCCTTGGTTGATGCGGGTCATGCGGTCAACAAAATTCACCAGTTGGTAGTTATTCTCCAGCATGAAGGTATTGATGACGATGTCTTCTTGGGTGCAGCGTTTAACTTCTTTCAGGGTCTCCTGCTCTGTCCGGTAGCTGGGGGGATAGCTGAAAAAAGCCCTGTCTCCCTCCAAGTGAGCCGTGGGCTCCCCGTCGGTTATGCACAGAATCTGGCGAGTGCCTCCCTTTTCCTTGGCAAGGAGCTTGCGGGACAACATCAGAGCGTGATGCAGGTTGGTGCCTGATACCCAAGAGTTCCAACTGGTCTTGGCCAATTCTTCTTCCTTGATTTCCCTGGCATAATCCGAGAAACCGATTATGTACATGGTGTCCCGTGGGTACTGGGTTCGGATTAGGGCCATCAGCGCCAAGGTTACTTTCTTGGCCGCCTGGAAGTTGTTGAACAGGCCCATGGACCGGCTTTGGTCCAGCAGCACCACCGTGGAAGTCCGGGTCATATGCTCGGTGCGGTAAACCTCAAAGTCTTCCGGTCTGAGCTTGACTGGCACCTGAGGACCCGAGCGCAGCACCGCATTCTTGACCGTCGCTTGAAGGTCAATCTGGAATGGATCGCCAAATTCATAGGGTTTTGTTTCGCCCAGCAGGTCGCCGTTGGCGCCCCTGGAATCAATCAGATGGTTTCCCATGCGGTCTTTCTTCAGATGGACGAATACCTCTCGCAGAGCCTTTTGGCCGATGCGCCTGATGGCCCTGGCGGTTAGGTCCATCTTGTCATCGTCGGTAACGTAACCAGCGTCCTTCAACAGCTGGCGCAAACGCTCCATTTCCTCCCAGGCTTTCCTGGCTTCATCACCCAGAATCTCGGCCAGTTTATCCGGGTCGACCTCATCTAAGTTTCCGGTGCGCATGGCTTGGCGAAGAGCTTCCTCCAGTTGGTCTTGCTCCTGAAGCTTGCGCATCATTTCCATAGCTTGGTCCATGGTCAGACTATCGTCGCCCAAAAATGGGTATTGTCGGCGCATCTCGTCCATGGGCATCATCTGCTCCATCAACGAGGCCAACTGGGCCATGGCCTGCTGGGTGGCTGGGTCCATGGAAGCGTTCATGGCGTCTTCCAGTTCCCGGCGCATCTCGGGGGACATGCTCTCCAGCATCGATTGCATCTGGGACATCTGCTGTTGCAGATGGTCCATCAGTTCTTCAAAGGATTGGGGAGGATTGGGCCCAAACATAGATCCAAACTGCTGCATGAAACCGTCAAAATCCGGTTCCCGGCCATCCATCTTGTCCCGCATCATCTGGCCGAGTTGGTTCATCATCTCCCGCATTGCCGCCATATCTTCCGTGGACATGTTTTGCATCTGCTGCTGCATCTGCTGAGAGAGGTTCTGGGCCATCTGGGACTTGAGCATATCCAGCAGCTCTTGGAATTTCTGCTGGGCATCAGGGTCCATGAAGTCATATTCCATCAATTGTTGAATCTGCCCACCCACGCCGTCGGGCAAATCATCCAAACGCTCTCGGTTCCTCTGGGCTCGTTGCTCCAAGAGTTGAAAGAGGCTCTCTTGTTCCTGCCGCCCCTCACTGTGGTCTTCTTCCACCTGTTGCTGGGCTTCCGCCACGCGGCGGTCAATGCCTTCGCGCTCGGTCCGGACGATGTCTTCCAGCCGTTCTTTAAGGTCGTCAACGACTGAATCCATGTTGTACTGTTGGAGTTGTTCCCGCCGCCGGTTTTTCAGTTGATCAATCAAGTCTTTGAGGCTGGTAAGTTGCTGACCGTTCTGGTCCCTGGCGCCGTTGCGAAATAGCTCCCGCAGAGCCTTCATCATGTCGCCCTGTTTCAACAACTCCTCGGAGAGTTGGTCCATCAGCGCATCGGCGTCGATTTCAAAAATTTGCTGGGTGCCGTCCCAATGGGAGTAACGATAAGTTCGGTAGAGCATTCTTCCTCACGAACCCGCCAACTGGATTACATCAGCGCCAGACAGAACCAACAAGCTCAAGACCGTAAGCATTATGTGAACCGCAAACGGCTTTTATCATGTGTCGAGATTCTGGATAATAATCTGGCTATTGTTAATGCAACCATGATACCTTCTCAGTTCATCCCAATTCAAGGACGTAGGATCGGCCGTTTTGGCAAGCCCTGAGGTGCGTGTGCTGTGCTATAATCTGCCCATTTTCAGCCTATAGGCGGGATTTGGATAGTCTGGATTTAGTAAGATATGCTCAGTCCTTATACAGTTTTAGACCTGACCGATGAAAAAGGCGAGATGGCCAGCATGGTGCTGGGAGACTTGGGCGCCGACGTAATTAAGGTGGAGCCGCCGGTCGGCTCACCAAGCCGGTCTTTGGGTCCGTTCTTGGAAGACGCTCCGGAAGCGGAGCGAAGCCTGCAATTCTTTTCCTTCAACCGCAACAAACGCAGTATCACCTTGGACTTGGAGACGGAAGCGGGCCGTGATGCACTGTTCGCTCTGGCTGAAAAAGCCGACTTCATAATCGAATCGGCCCGGCCCGGTGAGATGGCCCAAAAGGGGTTGGGATTTGAAGCTATACGGCAGGCCAACCGGCGCATCATTTACGTGGCTATCACGCCTTTTGGTCAAGACGGACCACGGGCGAATATTCCCGCCAGCGACCTGACCATCGTGGCCATGGGCGGCCCCATGAGCCTGCAAGGTCACCCGGACCGAGCTCCGGTGCGCCTGTCCCTCCCGCAAGCCTGGCTACACGCCTCGGTGGAAGCATCGGTGGGGGCATTGACCGCTCATGCCCTAATGATACGCACCGGTGAAGCGCAGTTTGTGGACGTCTCCGCTCAGACGGCCATGATTTGGACCATGATGCAGGGTATGGTAGCCAGTTCGGTACAAGGCCGGGACTTCAACCGGGCCGGCAACGCCATCCAACTTGGTTCAATCACTTTGCGCTTGGTCCACGAATGCGCCGACGGTTATGTGGTGATATTCCCCATCGGTGGCGCATTGTCCAAGCTGGTCGAATGGTGCGTCCAAGATGGCATCGTTCCGGAAGATTGGCTCACGGCTGAAGACTGGCCTATGTACCACTTCAAGGTTCTCCAACAGCAACCCGTGTCCCATTCAATTGAAGAAGTTACAAACATGGTCAGTGAGTATGTTAAGGACAAAACCAAAAACCAATTGCTGGAACACGGCTTGGCGGAAGGTGTGTCCATGGCTCCGGTCAGCAGCATCGAGGACTTGACCCGCTTCAAGCATCTGGAAGAACGAGGATATTGGATAACGGCTCCATTGCCCAACGGACAGCAGACAAAGGCACCTGGAATCTTCGCGAATATCAGCGGGACACCCATGAATGTCCGCCATTGGCCACCGCGGTTGGGCGAGCACACCGGAGAGATTTTACGGGACATTCTAGGGCTTTCTCCCAGTCAGATCGCCTCGGCATCGGGCCAAGCTAACGCCTAACCAAGAATTGCCACAACCATTTCCCACATCCAATTGCATGAATAGAGGATTAGATGCCGGACACACTGCCCTTTGAGGGAATCAAAATCGCAGACTTTTCCTGGGTCGGTGTGGGCCCTATCACGACCAAATACCTGGCCGACCACGGAGCGACGGTGGTGCGGGTGGAGACTACCAGCCCCCTTGACATCTTGCGGGTAGCCGGACCATTCAAAGACGGCATACCGGGACCGGACCGGAGCCAGTTCTATGCCGACTATAACTCGTCCAAATACGGATTAACCTTGGACTTGAAAAACCCGGCTGCCCTCGACGTAGCCCACCGCCTCATCACTTGGGCCGACGTTCTAACCGAGAGTTTTACTCCCGGCACTGTGGATAGCCTGGGCATCGGCTACGAGACAGTTCGCTCGATAAACCCTTCAATCATCATGGCCAGCACTTGTCTCATGGGCCAGACCGGCCCTGCCGCAAGCTTCGCTGGCTTTGGTTTTCATGCCGGTTCCATAGCGGGCTATTATGAGATAACCGGATGGCCTGACCTTCCCCCTGACGGTCCCTGGACAGCCTATACCGACACGGTGTCCCCCAGATTCTTAGCCGCCATCTTGATGGCTGCGTTGGACCACCGTCGTAGGACCGGCGAGGGGCAATTCATTGATGCATCGCAATTGGAGATGAGCCTACATTTTCTATCGCCACAATTGATTGATTACAACGTGAGTGGCCGTTCGGTAACTCGCAATGGCAACCGGTCCGCTTTCATGGCCCCCCATGGGGCATTTCCATGCCAAGGCGATGACCAGTGGTGCACTGTGGCCGTGGAAAACGATGGGCAGTGGGACGGCCTGCGCCGGGCGATGGGGGAACCGGATTGGGCTCAAGACGAGCGGTTCAAGGACGCCGAAGGGCGGCTGGCGAACCAGGATGAAATAGAGACCAAGCTAGGCGAATGGACTCAGACGTTGCCGCCGAAAGTTGTGATGGAAACACTGAATGGGGAAGGTGTTCCTGCAGGAGTGGTGCAACGTAGTAGCGACCTGCAACTGGACCCTCAGCTGGCGCACCGGGGCTTTTTCCGGAACCTGGAACACCAAGAGATGGGCACTATTCCCTATCCAGGCCACCAGTTCCACATCAGCGGCTACGACAGTGGTCCTCGGTCCGCCGCACCGGTACTTGGACAGCACAACGACGAAGTGCTTCGCGGTATTTTGGGCATGACCGAAGATGAAATCACCGAGGCCATCATAGGCGGAGCCCTAGGCCAGGGCTAACGCTAAGCCTACTCATCTCCGAAGAACCGCATTTTCGTTCTTTCATCCACGTCGGAGACCGGCCCGCTGAGCAATACGTCCAGTTGCTTTGTGCGGTCTTCCTTCCACGCTGCGAAGGCTCTCGTCCGGCGAGCGTCCGCCTCCTCACCGGTCTCCATCAACAGCTGGGTCTCCCACAACTCTACATCGTGGATGATTTTGTAGTACCGGTCGTGCTCTTCAGCGTAACTATGGCCAGCGACATCCCAGTTGTCATCGCCAAGCAACGCATCTCGCAGAACGCGAACGTCCCTGAGGGTTAATGACAAACCTTGGCCCCACGTGGGGTCGGGTGCGCCTCCGGCAGCCCCGATTAAGGCCACGCCATCGTGATACGGATGGTCCACCCAAGAAGCCGCTCCGTCAAAGGTAGCAAGTGGCCCGGCTGGCTCGGCCTTAGCGTAGTGACTCTCCGGCACTCCACCCTTTATGGACTCTTCCAAAAAGCGGGGGATGCTGCCTTCGCCGGTCAAACGAAATCCTGCAGCCTCTCCATAACACACGTAGCCTCTGATGCGGCCGTCGCCTTGAGGGAACATCAATATCCATAGTCCCAATTCCGGGTTCAACCAGGCGTGGGACGTGTCGTCAACCACATGAACATTGTCCAACAAAAGACCCGCCACCAGGGTATGGCCTGGGTCATGTTGGACTAGGAAGCCAGCCCAACTCCGAAACGGCGCATCCCGTCCATCGGCGCCAATGATTAGCCGTGCTCGAAACTCCACTTCTGCGCCGTCGACTTGAGCTAGTACTGTGGGCTCTTTGCCCGTCTTAACTCCAAGGACTCTTGCGCCTTTTCGGATGTCCGCGCCAGCTTCTGCGGCTGCTCTAAGCAGCCAATCTTGGCCTGTTGGATGGTAGAAGGCAGTCACCGCCTCCTTGGGGTAACTGGTGGAGGTCAAATCGCGGTGGCTTGTCCGGTGGGCACCCACATAGCCGTCCCACCAAGGCAAATCACGACCCCCGGAGGCCAAGATGGTGTCATAGATGCCCAATTCCTTGGCTTCCGCCGTGCCCCAAGGCATGATGGCCTCGCCCCGCACTCTATCGCGGAAAACAGCGTCCCGTTCCAAGACAAGAACGCTTGCGCCTTTCTCGGCCATGACCTTGGCCAGGGAAGCACCGGCGATTCCTCCGCCAACGGTGATGATGTCGTAACTTGTGGTGGCCAAAACTTATACCACAGTTGCTCCTAGTATTTTCTCCAGGTGCTGCAAGGCCCAACCGTGAGCTTCGGGGTCGAAAGATGCCACACAATCGGTAGGCACTTCCACTATGTAGTCTCGATTACGAGCATCGGAGGTTGTGTGTAGAACGCAGATATCGGTGCATACGCCGCAAATCACCAGTTTATCGGGTCGAAGACGCTCCAATCGCTGCTCAAGGTCGGTGTTGAAAAAACCGCTATAGCGGTTCTTGGGTACAACGTTCCCACCGGTGACGAACCGGGAAAGCTCGGGAATCACATCGGGCTCCGACGTGCCTTTGACGCAGTGGACCGGGAATATCTGGAACTCCAAATCGTCCGGGTCGTGGTGGTCGGAGATGAATAAAACCTGAGCGCCGGCCCCGGTCTCACGCTCAAGCAAATCAACCACCTTTGGTATTATCTTCCGGGCATCGTCACCGCAATACAGGTTGTGCCCCGGCTCCAAAAAGCCCCGCACCATGTCGATTACCAGCACCGTGTTGGCCATGATTAAGACCACCCAATGGTTTTGCTGCTCTTGGCGATTTTGATTACTAGAGGGCCTGTACTAGTCGGCTTGTACTAGACGGCTTGGGGTTCTGGCGTGTAGGAAGCGTCTTTGGACAGCATTGCGTCCAATCCCACGATGTTAAAGCACTCTTCCACATTTACCATGTTGCCCAAAAGGTGGGACGTGGTTCCTTTTTCCTTCAGTTCTTTCATAACGTCGGTGACCACTTTGCAGACGGTAAGTAGGGCGCTAACCGGGAAGATTACTATCTTGAATCCCAGTTTTTCCAACTCGGAGGAAGGTATCAAGGGCGACTTGCCGGTCTCCACGTAATTGTAGAGCAACGGTATGCCCAAGCTTTTTGTGGCTCGTTCGGCTTCCTCGGGCGTTCGTAGGGCCTCAACAAACAGAACGTCGGCGCCCGCTTTGATGTAGTCATCGCACCTGCGCATCGAATCGTCCCATCCGGTCACCGCCAAGGCGTCCGTTCTCACAATGATTGTGAAATCAGGGTCGGTTCGAGCGTCAACGGCAGCCCGGATTTTCTGCACCATATCCTCTACCGGAATCACCCTTTTGCCATCCAAGTGGCCACACCGCTTGGGAAACTCTTGGTCTTCGATATGGATTGCTGCCACCCCGGAGCGTTCGTATTGGCGCACGGTGCGTTGGACATTCAAGACCCCGCCATACCCTGTATCGGCGTCGGCAATGACCGGCACATCCACGACGCTGGTAATATCGGCGGCATTGCCGAGCATTTCCGTCATGGTGGCAAGGGCCAAATCGGGGTAGCCCAAACGAGCCACCGAAGTTCCGGCGCCGGTCATATATACGGCGGGAAATCCGGTGTTCTGGATGATGGTGGCGGTCAAGCAGTCATATGCCCCCGGCGCAACTATGATCCCCGGCTGGGACAGTAATTTCCGGAATTTTGCGGTAGCGACGAAGGCCATATCTCCCTCCAATCAAGCGAATGCTGAAAATAATTTCTGGTTAAACACTATCCGGCGAAAGAATGTTTGAACGATACACTCGTCACGCCGGTCTAGACAGGTATATGGGAACCAATGCCAATGAGACACATTCCTGGATTCCGGCCTTCGCCGGAATGACGAAGACGCGGCCCATACTCCGGTCGACTCACCAACCAGTATAGAACAATTTCCGCGGGTTCGACTCAGCCAGCAAGCTAATAGAGGCTGCGGTTGCCGGAAAACCGTGGTCGTGGTGGTTAACGAGGTTATAGGGGAGCCTAGGCGATCAGACCACCGTCTATGGTAATCACCTGGCCGGTGATGTAGGAAGCGCCATCCCCGCAAAGGAAGAGAACGGCTTGAGATACGTCTTCAGCCGACCCGAACCTGCCCATGGGTATCTTATCGAGGATTTGTTTTTGAGTGTCCTCGCTCAATTCTTCAACCATGCCGGTGGTGATAAAGCCGGGGGCTACAGCATTCACTGTCACGTTGCGGGAAGCGACTTCCCTGGCTACTGCCTTGGTGAAACCAATCAAGCCCGCTTTGGCTGCGGCGTAGTTGGCTTGGCCTGGGTTTCCCCTGAGGCCAACGACCGATGAGATATTTACGATTCGGCCTTTGCGCTGCTTAATCATCTGAGGCATAACCAGCTTGGAGCAAAGAAATGTGCCACGAAGATTCACGTCCAGCACTTCGTCCCAATCTTCGATTTTCATGCGCATTAACAGCCGGTCTCGATTGATGCCAGCGTTGTTGACTAGGATGTCGATTTGGCCACATTGCGATATGACTTGCTTCACCGCTGCCCCGGCCGAAGCCTCCTCCGAAACGTTGCCCTCCACCAGAAAAGCTTCCCCACCACCATGAGTAATCTTCTCGATTACCTTTTCGGCGGACTCTCGGCTGGTGTTGTAGTTGACGCCAACCTTGGCCCCGGCCATGGCAAGACTAAAGGCGATGGCCGCCCCTATGCCACGGGACGCTCCGGTAACGAACGCTACCCGTCCGTTCAGATCGGTTCCGGTCATCTTGCTACTCGGTTAGTCAGGCCGGTGGCTTTGATTTTGGCGTTAGTCAGCATAGAAAATAACCTGGTGTAAGATTGCGGATTCGCAAAGGCTCGGCCATACAAGTTGGTTGCGATTCACGTGGCTAGTTGGGGGTGGAAGGAGTCTCTTGCCGGTTCATAATCGACAACTCCTCTCGCATGCTTTCCACCATGTCCAGACGCACACACCTTGTGGCGGTGTTGATTGCTCCCGCTACTTCGTCGCCTTTACAAGAGCCATGACCAAGAACAACTGCGCCGTTGACCCCAAACAAAGGTCCACCCATGGTCCTTGGCATATTCATCATCTGCCACAAAGATGCGGCGAAGGACTGTACATCTTCGGGGGCCATGCGGGACGAAAGCTCCTTGCCCAAAAACTGGGAAAGGGCGCTACCCAGGCCCTCGGTGTATTTCATCAAGATGTTGCCCACGAAGCCGTCGCACACAATGACATCCGCTTTCTGGGTAAAAAAGTCCATACCCTCAACATTGCCCACAAAGTTCAGGTGGCTTTCTTGGAAAATCTGATGGCTCTCTTGAACTTGCTTGTTCCCTTTGGCCGTCTCCGCTCCGACGCTTAAGAGACCGACGGTCGGGTTTGGTATCTCCAGAAACTTGCGGGCGAAAACTACTCCCAAAGCAGCAAAGTTCAGGAGCATGCCGGGCCGACAGTCTATGTTACTACCCATGTCCACCAAGACGGTGCGGGGCGCCAAACCAAGGAATGGCCCACCGATACATGGTCGGTCCAAGCCTTCCAGCAATCCCAATGCCAACACGGCCACCGCCATAGATGCCCCGGTGGAGCCCATGGATACCAGAACGTCGGCTTCGCCGCTCTTCAGAACTTTGTTCGCCACCAATATTGAGGATTTGGGTTTGCTTCGAATCGCCTGCAAGGGATGTTCGTCATCCCCAATCTTCCCCTCTGAAGATTCGATGCGGACAGGCTTCCCGGCTAAATCGTAGTTGGCAAGTTCGGCTTCCACTTGGTCTTTGTCGCCGACCAGAATTATTTCTATGTTGTCGGCGTCCAAGGCCCGCATCGCGCCTTTGACCGTTTCGCTGGGTCCGTAATCTCCGCCCATCGCGTCGAGTACTACCCGCACGGTTGAGCACTTATTTTCTTTTTCGGTGGACATATGATTGTTCCTTGGAAACTTTATACGCTACTTGAATCACCCTTTGTTTAGTCCTGTAATGCACCATTCTATGTAACTTGGCTCGACGTAACTTCGTCAATTATTGGTGCACACTCGGGCTTGGTCCGGTTAGGCTATTTCTTCAAAACGGTGGCTGTGCCGCTGACCAGCGCTTGCCCATTGCGGTTGGAAACTCCCACAGCACAAGTTAGATGATTGCCATCCGGCTTATTTTCTTCCTTTTCTACACGGCCGCTGGTCTCGACGGAGTCGCCTAAGTAAGCCGCGCCCTTGAATCGGACCCGGAATGAACCGCTCTCCAGCCACGGTTTGCCGAACTCCCCGGCCATCATCTCAGATATAAATGCCAGTGTGAGCATACCGTGGGCGATAATGCCGCCGAACTGGGTTGTAGCAGCGAATTGTGCGTCCAAATGCAGGGGATTTAGGTCACCTGATACTTGGGCGTAGGCATTCAGTTGGTCTTGCGTGATTGTTCTGGCTACCACCGGCATTGAACCTGCGACAGACGTATTAACCGCACCCGCTGGGTCGGCTTGGTCTTGGTTTTTCGTTGAATCCCGGGACGCCTCATCCGCCGGATGGGTTTTCGGAGACGAATTAATCATAGAGGAATCAACCACCAGCACTGTGCTCTTGCTGCTAAGGATATCGTTGCCTGCTTTATCGTTGAGACAGACAGCAGCAGTGATGAATTCCAGGCCACCTCGGCGCTTCGGTTCTCCCACCGATGCTTTAGCCGTGACTACTTGGCCGACAGCAACGGGCGCCAACGCCGATACTTCCTGCAGGCTGTGGATGGCGCCTGGAGGCAAGTCCAGTTGCTCCAACAGGGAGCCTAGCGCACGAGCAGCCAACGCCACCGGGGGCACCAACCCGTGACGATCGTATACCGGCAAGCCATCGCCAACCGCGCTTAGATAATCGTGGACAAACTCTTCGGTCAGTTCCCAGCTACCAAGCTCCACAGATACCCCTTGACCCCATGCCTGGATTCTCCGGCCAACCGGTCAAATATTCAGGCTCAAATCATCAGGCATTATTTTCTTACATAACATGGTCCCGAACCACACTAAATTATACCGACCCAGATAATCAAGTAGCAACAAGTAGGTCATGCACATTGGAGCGGAAAACCGACGATCTACGGGTTAGTTAGACGCTTCAGGGCGTCCCCCCGAAGGCCTCTGCGGCCAGTTCCGCTATGTGAGAGCCTATGGCCAGGGAACTGGTAGCGCCGGGGGAGGGCGCATTTAGCACGTGTACCGCCTCTTTCCCTCGCAGAATGGAAAAATCGTCCAACAGGGCACCGGAGCGCGCAACCGCCTGAGCCCGCACGCCGGAACCGCCGGGCGCTAAATCCTCCGCTTGTATCTCCGGCAGCAGTTTTTTCAAGTCCCGAACGAAGATCCTCTTGCTGTAGGAGCGTCGCATCTCATCCATTCCAATCTTCCAGAACTTGGCGGTCATCTTCCAGAAACCGGGATAGGTGAAAGTCCCCATGGACTCGGCAAAGTTCCAGTCTGTTTTCTTGTAGCCTTCCCTTCTCAGCGCCAACACCGCATTGGGGCCCGCTTCCACCTGCCCGTGTATCGTTCGGGTGTAATGAACACCCAGAAAGGGGAACCTTGGGTCGGGCACCGGGTATATCAGGCCCTTGACCAAGTGGTGACTCTCCGGGCGCAAGGTGAAGTATTCGCCGCGGAAGGGGATGATACGCACGTCCACATTCTCGCCCATCATAACCGCCACACGGTCTGCGTATAGGCCAGCGCAATTTATGATGTGTTTGGTTTTCAATTCGCCACCGGGAGTTCTCACCACCAAGCCGTCGGGGTAACGGGTTATCTTGCTCACCGGCGCATCGGTAAAAATCTCGCCGCCGCTCTGCTGGAATCGGTTGGCGTAGGCCAAGGCGACCTGTCGATAGTCAATGATGCCGGTATAGGGTGACCAAAGGGCTTGGATGCCTGCGGCGTGGGGTTCTATCTCCTTTAAACGTTCGGGGCCAATCATTTCCAAACCCCGAACCCCGTTGGCAACGCCTCTTTCCTGCAGTGTATCCAACCGGCCAATCTCTTCCTGATTTAGCGCCACAATCACCTTACCGCATTGCTCGTACTCAATCTCGTTTTCGTCGCAAAAAGTGAGAAGCGCCTGAAGGCCCGCGACGCAGAACTTGGCTTTTTGGGAGTCTGGACGATAGTAGATTCCGGAGTGAATGACTCCGCTGTTGTGACCGGTCTGATGGCCAGCCAGTTCCGGTTCCTTTTCTACAACGGCGATGCGCCAATTAGGAACCCGTTTCTCCTTAAGTTGCATGGCGGTGGAGAGGCCGACAATGCCGCCGCCGATAATAACTACGTCGTATTCTTTCGATTTCACGGATTGCCTCCACCCAGGATTCTTCCAGCAATTTTTCCAGCAATTTTTCCGTCATTTCTCTCGGCTCTTATCCCGGTTTTGCGGCCTTTGGACCGGATTACTAAGCCGGATTAACACGAATGATATCATCAGAATCCCTGGATAATCAGCCCCAAGGCCGGTGGAGATAATAGCTTGGGAAACTAAAAAACGGCCACGACCGAACAAGCCGTGGCCGCCAATGATTTATCCGAAAGTCCTAATCGAATGCCGTGATGTCCAACATCTCGGCTGACCCAGGGTTCCGGATGGCGGTTTCGCCAGCGTCCAAATTGCCAATCTTAAAGTAGATTGTCTCCCCAGCTAGTGATACTCCACCGTACTGAGGCAACATCAGCAACAGCTGGCCGTCTTCAAGCACGCCTTGGGCCAGAGGCTCCCGGTAGGCTTTCATCCATGCGGATACCAAAGTCCCGTCGGGGGCCGGGTCTCCGTTGATGGTCGCTATCACCAATAAAGCGTGGGGTACTGCGCTCTTTACCTTGGCTGGCAGAGGGATTGGAACCGGCGTAACCGTCGGCAGAATCACCGGGGTTGGCGGCGGCTGCGTCGGCGTGGGCGCTGGCGTGGCGGTGGGCACAGGCGCCACAATTGCCACTGGAGATGGCCTAGGCCGGGGCGTTGCGGTAGGCTCGAAGACAACCACTGGCTTCTGGGGCACCGTCAGGTACGCTCTATCCTCTATGACAACTTTTACCACATCAATTACGGTATCTTTCGCGGGCTCATCAGCCGTTATAGAGATGGAAACCGTGCTTATAGGTAAGGCTCTGATGGGAGGAATGGCAATCTCGCCGCTCAAGGCTTCCGGGAGCCCGGCGAAGCCTATCAATTCACTCTTTGTCATGAGCACCGGGATGGAAGGGGCCGATTTGGCCGTCGCGGCGCTCTTTTCCTCATCGGTCATGATTTGCTTGCCGAAGCCGTTCTCCAGCTCACAGTTCCCGCGGAAGCACTGAACCTCTACCACCCCTTCATTAGCGTCGTATTGAACGCTCAACCAAGTGCCGCGGGGAGAGGCGGTGCCCGCAGGGGTCACAATCTTGATGGGCCTAGCCGCTTCACCCTTGGTGTCTTCAATCAGGAATAACTTGCCTTTTTCCAGCTCAATGATGGTGTCGTCTTCAATAGCAAAATTCCCCAACCGCCAGACTGTGTTGGGAGTGGTACGGGTTATTCGGGAAGCAACAGCGCCGGATGCAGAGTTGAAAGAGATGTCCACCCGCGCTTCACTGTCGCGGTAGGTCTTTACCCCGTCGCCCGGGATTAGTTTTTCTCCCACCGACGCAGGCGCGAAGCTTCCCTCCAGGCTGGGCGGTCGACGCCTTTCGGTCTCAACATGGTTGACGATTTCTTCTATAGTAATCTCCGCCTGGCCACCCCATTTCGCCAATTGCGCTGAATCTTCTTGGCCATCGAAGACTGAAAACGCCAACACAATGGCGACAGTCGCAATGGTGCTTAATACGAAAGTGCCGATTATTACTGTGGACAATCTAAATCGATTTGCCATCACTATCTCACATCACGGGTAGAATTTCGGGAAATGGAACCATCTGGGAATCGCTCGATACAACGCCGGTTACTTCATAAAGACTGACTTGTTGTTGCCTTCCGCGAATCTCGACGGGACCGAGGCACCGGACTTGGCACATATCCTTCACATGGTCGTAGGTTGCTCCGCTGATTAACACCGAAACGCCAAATTCCTTAGTCAAGTCCTGTAATCGCGATGTCAGGTTTACCGAATCGCCGATTACCGTATATTCCATTCGCCGGTAAGACCCGATATTGCCCACCATGGCTTGCCCTGTATTTATTGCGATGCCAATCTCCAATGGCGCCTGGGTCCTCTCCCGCCATTCGTCGGCCAAGTCCGCTAAGCGCTCCCTCATCTCCATGGCCGTTCGCACCGCCCTGGCCGGGTCGTCGTCATGAGGTTGAGGCGCGCCAAAGAAAGCAAGGATAGCGTCGCCCTCGAACTTGTCGACAGTTCCTCCGTGTTTGAACACCACATCCGTCATCACCGTCAGGTATTGATTGAGCAGGGCCACCACTTCCTCAGGGGGCAAGCGTTCAGCAATGCCGGTGAACCCACGAATGTCGGAAAATAGCACGGTCAGGTCAGCCCGTTTCCCGCCCAATTGGGCCGCCAAAGGGTTTCGGAGCATCTCTTTGACTATTCCGGGCGCCAGATATCTGGAGAGCATGGACCGGGCTTGTTGTTTTTCAAACTGCTCCACGCTCACTCGGTCGCTGACCGAGACGGCGTAGCTAGCAATCACCGCAATCAAGGGAGCGGTGATAGGCAAGTAGAAGTCGGCCCAAGCAAATGCTCCGAGCCATAACCCCAAGATGGCCAGCAACATGGCCACGGCCCCAGCGATACCAACCAATGGCCGGACGAAACGGCCTAGGACCATAGCGACGACACCGAAAACTCCCAGAATCAGGATGACCTGATACCCGGATGCGGTGCGAAGAAATGACCCGTTCAGAAGGTTGTCGGCTGCGGATGCGTGAAATTCCACCCCTGCCATGCGGTTCGTGCCCGAGAATGGGGTGGGCAGCATGTCCTCAACACTTGGGTCGGTGACACCGATGAATACAATCTTGCCCTTCAGGTCGGCAGCAAAATCCCCTTCGCCTGTCAGGACATCGCCAGCATTAACTGCGAGGTGGGTTCCCGGTCCGCCCTGGAAGTTCACCCGGAATTGGCCGTCGTCCACATGTATCATCATGCCGTTTGGCAAGGGAATATCGCCGTTGGACAATGGGGTTCGAGGCAATTCGATATCGTTAAATCTGGCGACACCTACCAGAGCCAATCCGTAGACGAAACCTCCGTCCTTATCCAGTCCGTACGGGAGGTAATTTCTCAGCACACCATCGGAGTCCGGTTTTACTCCAACGAGACCGATTGCCCCACGGGAAGCAAAGGCCAGTTCCGTATAGGGTTCAGCCAGACCAGCCAGTCCTGTTTCATACCCGATTGCTTGGGCTGCTAGAACCACGTCTATCCCTTGGTCAACTGCACGGGCTACGGAGGTAGCCAATTCCAGGTCTTGCTTCCTTGCGCCTGCGGCGCCTAGGGCAAGCTCGTCGAAACCAGGGCTCCCCGGTCCGATGACTGTTGTACCTTGTCGGTTTTGAATCTTCAACTCCACCCCGGACATGGCCTGGAACAGATGAGGCTGAATCTCCGAAAACTTTTCTTGGGTGATTAAGGATTCGGAGTTGCTGCGCTCCGTGTACAAAATGTCCATAACAATGACCGCCGGTTCGTAAGAACCCACTTGGTCAACAAGCCTGGCCATCAGGCTTCGGGGCCATGGCCACCTGGGTGCCCCTCGCGCGAAATCTTCCTTGGAAACACCGACAATCACTATCTCCGGAGCCGGTTCCTGGGTGCCGCGCCAACGGAATGCCTGGTCCAAGAAGAAAAGATTCGGTCTCTCTAGAATGTCGAAAACCGACATTAGAGTTACACCAACAATCAACTGCAGACTATAAACCAGGAAAAGACGTTTGATAGACATGAAGGAGAATACGGTTCGCATCTTCGCCGGAAACCTCCAGCTTCCGTAACTTCCAATATTGGCAGCCCGGTTTTGCTCCGGCCTAGTGGCCAATGAGTGAGATTGGCTCCTTTATCTACGTGGTTAAGTCAACCATCCGGCGGCCACTTGGAAAGCTAGGCCAAGACAACTCTTTTGATTGTCTTGACCCCCATATACGTCTGTGCTTAACTGTAGCCGTTTGGCCCATCAGCTGGCATCTTGGTAGGCACATCTTCAGCTTAGTGCGAACACCCACAATCCATTGGGTTCGACCATGCTGAGTATCCATCCCGTGACAAGACAATAATCACAGTGCTTTATCCTCGATTTTCCTGCGACAATATTTGGCTCCGCTGGTCTTCCCAGGTATGCGGAGATTTGATAGATACCAAGTCCCGGTGCCCAAGTACGACAACCAATGACAACTTGTAGGATTCAAAGCTGCCATTTAAGTCTCAAATCTGTAAAAATGAGCCAAGACAAATTGGGCGGACTTTCGAATAACCGACACGCCATCTGGAGGAAAATCTAAAGTGAAAATTGCAGTGCTGGATGACTATCAAGCCGTAGGTCAAGACATGGCCGACTGGGGTGGACAACTCCCCAAAGGCTGCGAGTTGCTGTTCTTCCAAGACCACGTTGCCAATGAGGACGAATTAGTAGCCCGGCTTAAAGAATTTCAAGTGGTTATGGGGATGCGCGAGCGGACGGCTTTCCCTCGCTCGGTCTTGGAACGCCTGCCCGAATTGAGGCTGCTTATTACCACTGGGCCTAGAAATGCGGTGTTCGATGAGGTCGCCGCCACGGAATTGGGCATCACGATTTGCGGTACTCAAGTCGCCGGTGAAGGCCCGACCGAGCTTACTTGGGGCTTGATTATCGGTCTGCTACGCCACATACCGCAGGAAGACCAACGGACTCGCCAGGGCAAATGGGGAACGGAAATCGGGGTGGGCCTCAAAGGAAAAACGTTGGGTCTGCTGGGATTGGGCCACATTGGCTCTTTGATGGCGCGGGTGGCCAACGCCTTCGACATGAAAGTCATTGCTTGGAGCCAGAACCTGACGCCGGCCCGAGCCGCAGAATGCGATGTCACATACGTGGGGAAAGACACGTTGTTCCAGGATTCGGATATTGTCTCGATTCACGTGCGCCTGAGCGACCGCACCAAGGGTTTGGTGGGCGCCAAGGAACTGGCTATAATGAAGCCCACCAGTTACTTGGTAAACATCTCAAGGGGTCCCATTGTGGACGAAGCGGCCTTGATTAACGCCTTGAAAAGCGAGGCAATCGCTGGCGCGGCCCTTGATACCTTCGATATTGAGCCTCTCCCCGTGGACCATCCATTCTTGCAACTCTCCAACACAATCATTGCGCCCCACAACGGTTATGTAACCGAGGAGTCCTACCGGGCATTTTATGGCGGGGGGCTTGAAGACATTCGCGCTTTCGCCAGCGGAGAGGCCATTCGCGTGGTGAACCCAGAAGTTTTGACCTCTTCCCAGTTCCGGGGTTTAGAAGAATAGAGCGCCGGAAGAACAGGGTCGTGGAAATAGGTTAGATAAAGTCAAGGGATAATTCCGGGAG
>DCAE01000103.1:53591-55435 GCA_002311385.1 Dehalococcoidia bacterium UBA1141
TCCGGGAGAGTAAATCCAGGAGAATGAGACAATGAAAGCGGTCAGGATCAATGAATTCGGCGGTCTGGAAGTGCTTAAGTGGGAGGACGTGCCCGAGCCCACTGCCAGGCCGGGTTATGTGGTGATAAAAGTGGAAGCGGCAGGGGTTAACTACGCCGACCTGATGCGCCGCGGCGGGGGTTATCCCGGCCCTGACCTGCCGTCGTCCTTGGGGCTTGAGGCGGCGGGCACCGTGGTGGAGGTGGGAGAGAACGTCGAAGGAATCACCATGGGGCAACGGGTGATGGCCATGGGGCCTCAAGGCCAGGCCGAATACGTGTCTGTAAACGCCAACTTCGTTTTTCCCTATCCGGAGACATTGGACCCGGTGCAGGCGGGCGGCATGCCCATCGTCTTTCTGACCTCGTACCACCTGCTAAAGACCAGGGGTCAGATGCAGGCTGGCGATACGGTATTGATTCAGGCGGGGGCATCCGGCGTGGGCACCGTGGCAATCCAGATGGCCAAAGCCTGGGGCGCCAAGGTTATTGCCACCGCTTCCACCCAAGAGAAATTGGACTTGGCAACGTCTTTGGGCGCCGACGCCGTAATCAACTACACGACTCAAGACTTCGAAACCGAGATTCAAGAACAGACCGGCGGTAAAGGGGTTGAATTGATCTTGGAGTGCGTCGGTGGTCCGGTATTGGAGAAAAGCGTGCGTTGCGTTGCGTCCTACGGTCGGTTGATTTCCTACGGCAACGCCTCAGGCGCCACGGCCAACCTGGCGGCTACCGACATTTTTGCAGCCAACCGCACGGTCATTGGGTTCAGCATGGGCCGCTCCCCAGTGGGTAGCCTGGACCACAAGGCCGCCATGGCCGAGATATTCCCCATGATATCCAGCGGCAAAACCCGCCTGATAGTCGACCAAGTCCTGCCCATGTCCCAAGTAGCGGACGCCCACCGCCACCTGGCGGCCAGAGGCACTAGGGGCAAGGTCATTCTGACGCCGTAGTCAGACGAGCGGTTTGCCGCTACTCATACCTGAGCGCCTCGGCAGGGTAAATCCTGGAGGCTTGGCGGGCAGGGAGAAACGTGGTTAACAGCGAAAACACGTAGGCTATCCCTACTATGATGCCAATCTGAATCCAAGGAATCTTGAACCGGATGGTCTCTACTTGCTCTCTAAAGTCGTTAACGATGTTGTAGGACAGGATTGTTCCCAGGCCAACTCCTATGGCAATACCCAACAAGGCTATGAAGGACGACTCCATCAGAAAGCTTAACTGAATCATCCGACGCCGGTAGCCAATCGCCCGTAGCACGCCGATTTGCTGTCGGCGCTCCACCACCGCCCTGAGGCTTATAACTCCCAATGCGGCGATTCCAACCATCAATCCCATTCCCATGTAGCCGGTGAAAAGATTGTTGAAAGCTCTGCTGGCGGCCCTTTGATCTTCCAACACCTGTCGCAACTCATCGGACTCCAAGCCATTCTCCCGGAAGGTCATGTCCAAATCCCTAGCGATGCGTTCTACGTCAGCGCCTTCGGCCACTCTGAACCGGTAAGTGGTAATCGGCACCGGAAAGGGAAGAGCTTCGTCCAGGTTGGTTTTGGATGTGAACATGCCCAGGCCCATATTGCCGAAGTTGTCGGTCTGAATGTCCAAGACGCCGATGACCGTTGTCTGGAAAATTGAGCCGGTCAGTGAGTCCCTGACCTCGATATCGATGGGCGACATGCTGTCATCTTCGTAGTGCAGACCCTCCAACTGAAACTCAACCAGACCGTCATCAAAGCCGCCTCTGGTCGCAACCACGGATATATCGACCACCGCCAGCCGGGGGTTTTCTTTCAAAGC
>DCAE01000103.1:55560-90612 GCA_002311385.1 Dehalococcoidia bacterium UBA1141
GCCGCATAAAAACGCCAGCGGCCATCCTTGGCTCCTACCTGCCGCGCTTCGATGGGGACGGTGGTGTAGCCGCCGATGGCGTCGAAGTCGGATAGGTTCAGTAATTCCGAGTTTTCTATTGCTCCTCTTACATCGAAAATCGGAGTGGTGGTATTAACCTCGCTTTCGATGTCCCAATTCCCCGTGGCCAGGTCTATATTTTCCGAAGATGTGCCAAAGGCCTCGGTGAGGATGGAAACTACGATGAGGGTAAAGATTACCAGGGCGAACATGGCCAAGGTGAGGCCAGTGCGAAACTTAGCGCTCATGGGATAGGCTACCGCCGTGATAACTACTGGTCGAAGCCGTCCGGACCTGCCAAAAATTGCGATCATACCCTTGAGGAGCAGGTCAGAGTTGTTCATGACCGTCCAAACCGTGGCGGCCACCATGGCCACGCCGGATATGAAGAACATCTCGGGGCCTCCGTCCAGTTCTCCAGCCACCCTCCGCAGGCTGCTAAAGGGCAGCACCCAGAAGGCCACCAACAATACGCCGGTGGCGGTGAAAGCCAACCGGTCCGCCGTTTCTTCCACCATGGATGTTCGCCGAAGCAAGTTGCGGGCCATCAGCCCGATGCCCAAGATTGCCAAGGATACGCCAATCCTGAAGGGTCCGGCTTGGTCGGAAGCAGTACCGACCCAGGTCAAAAATAGGCCCAATATCAGAGCCAGCCAACCCTGCAGGAAGTAGGGCCAAGCCAGCCGGACCACAGCAGCAATAATGTCTGCAATCCAAATTGGAAACACTATCACCCAAACAAGCATGAGTGCGAAATTTCCCGCTGCGCCAGAAGCCCGGAGCGCGAACAACGACCTGAGTCCGGTGGCACCGAACATCACTGGCCGGACCACCGATCTTCCTACCCCCAGCCCTCTGTGGAGCAATCGGCCGGATTCTTGGGTAGCCGGTATCTCCGGCAGCCCTCTGATAGCCACGACAATGTTCATTCGGCTGACCCGGTTGGCGGAGAATGCCACAGTGCCAAGGGTAATGACCATCCCCAGGCAGTAGGCGACGATGGCGCTACGGGCTTCGAAATGGTGGGTGAAGGTTAGGTCTTCGTCGAAACTTTGGATGAACTGATTGGCCACCAGCACAATGATGGCGCTGACGCCCAGACCCACGCCCACACCAACCGCGGCCGACACAACAGCATAGGCCGTCCCTTCAAATACGAACATCTGCACCAGATGGCGCCGGGTGGCCCCAACGGCACGGGCCATGCCCATCTCGGAACGCCGGGCTGCCGCCAGCATGACGAATATTAGGAAAATCAGTAGCACGCCCACCAAGATGGAGAATAAACCCAAAACAATGAATATGGTGGTGACTTGGCTGGCAGCCTCGTCGGCCACTTCGAGGACTTGATGCTTTATGTCAATGACCCGGAACTCTTCCAAACTAGAAAACAATGTATCCGCTTCTCTGGCAAGGCCATCCAAGCCGTCCCGGTTCAAGGCCGCCACCACATCTTCGGCGACGTCTTCATCGGCCAACAAGGCCAACAGCTCGTCGTCCAACGTGCCAGCCTGCAAAAACGCGATTATCGACAGAAGGTCTTGGCCTGAGTCGCCACCCTGTTCTTGACCGAATTTTTCCATTGCGCTCAAGGCTTCGGGCTGGGACAACAGATTGCCGAGGTCGTCCGCAACATCCACGTCTGCGAAATACACCCGAAGGAGCCGGGTCACTTCGTAGCTAAAGTCTGCTCCGCTGGTTTCATCACCCAGGTTGGATACGACGATGGAATTTACTTGCCCAGGCCGGTCGAACATCACCTGTACCCGGTCCAAAGGGAGGATGACTGTTGGTTGGTCTCCGGCCAATCCGCCCTTGGCCACCACTTCTTTCACCTGCAGGATTTGGGTGTCGCCAGCAATCACCAGCCTAATACTATCTCCCGCTATAGCGTCCAGTTCTTCGGCCGCTTTTTGATTGATGAACGCATCTCCGGGGGCGAAGTCGTCAAAGTCCACTTCCTCGCCAGCGCTGGACCAGATGCTTCCCAAGGCGGTCAAAGAGGTGGGATCAATGCCGGCTACCCGCATGCGGCCTTCCCCTCGGAAGTTCCTCATGTTAACCGCTGGAACTTCTTCTCCTATGCCGGCAGCCAACCCGTCGATTATTTCCAGGTCTCGGAAATCTGCCTCAAGTTCTTGAAAACGACTGTAGGGGAAATATGGGCTGCTGCCGAAGCTGTCTTGGGCGGTGGTGCGGGAGAAAACGACGATTTCGTCGATGGGACCCAGGGCGTTTATCGCTTGCGCCCGGATGGAAAAATTGATGGTATCACCGGTACCGAAAGCCGCCGCCATGATTAACGTGCTAATCATGATGCCCACGATGATAAGCGCAGTCTGAGCTTTTCGTCTGGGTATGTTGCGCAGACCCAACTTCAACATCACGGGGTTGCGCCATCCCAAAAAGGCAATAGTTGCCAAGGATGGCAGCAAAAGGGCCAACAAGCCCACCATGATCCAGTTCATGGAGAGGCCAAATAGCTCGTTCATTACTCTCCGGCAGCCATATCGGAGGCATTCGACCCGGAGTTACCTGGCTCGGAATTACCGGACCCGGAATCAGAAGACGAGCCAGGATTTTGACTGTCCAAGAACCCATCGGCCTTGAAACCGTCGTCTTCGATTTGGCCGTCCCGCATACGAATGATCCGGTGAGCTCGGTTGCCCACTTCCTGGGAGTGGGTGACCAAGACGAAGCTCTGGCCGTTGGCCTGGTTGAGATGGCACATGAGGTCGATGATTTCCCCGGCGGTCTCGCTGTCCAGGTCTCCGGTGGGTTCATCGGCCCAGATTATGGACGGTTGGTTAACTAACGCTCTAGCGATGGTCACCCTCTGCCTCTGTCCTCCGGAAAGCTCGGCGGGCAGGTGCCGGGCCCGGTCCGCCAATCCCATGAGATCCAGCATCTCCACTGATCTTCGGTGGGCTTCCGATGGACTGACGCCGGACACCAATAAGGGTAATTCCACGTTCTCCACCGCACTGAGAACGGGGAGCAGGTTGTAGAGCTGAAAAACAAACCCCATGCGCCGGGCGCGGTAATCACTGCGCTCATCATCGTGCATGGCATGGAGCAGCACACCATCGATAAGCACCTGCCCGGCATCAATCTCGTCCAGACCGGACAAGCAGTTCAGCAGAGTGGTTTTGCCACAGCCGCTGGGGCCCATTATGGCCACCATTTCGCCGGAGCGCACGTCTAGGTTGACGCCCTTGAGCGCCTGGACTTTCACCTTGCCGGTATAATAGGTTTTGTCGATACCCGAGGCATGAACAATCAGATCCGCCATCCGGCCTCCCAGTAAATTGCTGCCGGCGCGAGGCTGCCTACTTTCGGCTGACCTTGCCCCGTCACCGGCTCGTTACAAGCAATAGAGTTAGAAGAAATAGATTTGTAGACGACGCTGTGTATCCGCATCGAACAACTCAGAGAAAACCCCACGGGAATTTAGCGACAGACATTCCTTGAGTGATTAGAGAATAGCCCACGATTGTAGTAACTACGGAGAAACAGCGCTGCCAGAGAGGGGCCAGGTGAATTCGGTCTTCGCGGATGTAAAGAAGCCAGACGAACCGACAGGAGCACCACCGCCAAGCCTGCCAGGCACTCAGCTCAAACAATCCAATACAAAATGATTTGGGGGAGAGCTTGGGAAGGGTTTTCAGCCGCCTCCCACGGGACGGACAATCTCCAAGACATCACCATCGATCAGGTGAACTCTGGCGAATTCCTCTTTCTTGATCACCTCGCCGTTGTATCCAACTGCCACATGATCCAACTTCACGCCGAAGGACAATAGATATGCCTCCAACTGGATGCTTTCTTCGATAGACCTTGGCTTTCCGTTAACCATTAGGTTTATCAACTCCGGTCGGAACCTCCTTCGTATTTCAAGACAAAGCGGATTCTAGGCGACTGGGGACGTGGAAACAACCGGCGATCTATTTCGCCATGCATCCAGCATAGCATCTTTAAGCCTGCCGGCCTCTGTTTTTGGGTCCGATGAAGCCAGAATGCTGGTGATTACCGCCACACCGGAGGCCCCAGCGTGAATCACTTCACTCAGGTTGTCCGCTGTGATTCCGCCGATTCCAATGACTGGCACAATGTTGGAGGTTCCCGCCACATTCTGGGCGATAGCTCGGATCAAGCTTGGGCCAACAGGTTCAATGCCGGGGTGGGAACGGGTTGAGAACATCGTGCCAGCCAACAAGAAATCGGCTCCCAGTGACGCCGCCATCCCCCCTCCCTCAACCGAATGCACCGAGCGACCGATTAAGGCTTGAGGGCCAATCAAGTTACGGACAGGGGCTATGGGGAGCGCCGATTCACCCAGTTGCACGCCGTCGGCACCTGCAGCAATTGCTACATCCACCCGCTCATTGACTAGCAGAATGGCATTGCTGGCGATGGCTTTCTTAAGGGCGATTGCCAACTCTAGCAACTGGCCTCCAGGAAGGTCTTTTTCCCGGAGTTGAACCATGTCTACCCCGCCCGCAACGGCTTGGGCGATTCGGTCGGCCAGACTGTCGGGCTCCCCGATTGTTCTATCGGTGACCAGACACAAACAGGGTAGTTTGCCGCGTAAATTAGTCGAAAGATGGAGCGCTTGCCCCATACGGCTAGCTGCGGGCCGGAACCGGCTGAGGGACATCGGTAGTGGGACTGCTGGGAGCGGCATACTCGCGTAGCCCCATCCTGCCAGCCAAATAGGCCTTGCGTCCTGCTTCTACCCCGTTCTTAAAGGCCTCGGCCATCAGCGCCGGGTCCGCCGCTTGGGCGATGGCGGAGTTTACCAATACAGCATCGGCGCCCAGCTCCAAGGCCAGCGAGGCGTCGGAGGGCACAGCAAGACCGGCATCGACAACGATGGGTACCGTCGCCTGCTCAATGATTATCTTCAGTTCTTCTATGGTGTGAATACCCTGACCCGAGCCTATGGCCGAACCCAAGGGCATCACCGTGGCGCACCCCGCTTCCTGCAACTTCATGGCCAGCGTGGGGTCGGCATGGATGTAAGGCAATACGATAAAACCCTCTTCCACCAAGAGTTTGGCTGCTTCCAGGGTGGCCGCTCCGTCGGGGAAAAGGTACTTGGGGTCGGGAATCACTTCCAGTTTGACGAAGTTGGTCTGGCCCACTTCCCGGCCCAAGCGGGCCACGAACATGGCTTCCTCAACGGTGGCGCAACCTGCGGTGTTGGGCAGCATCTGGTACTTCGTCCAATCGAGGTAGTCCAATAGGGTCTTTTGCGAAGGGTCATCCAAGTCCAAACGGCGGATAGCCACCGTAATCATTCCTGTGCCGGAGGCTTCCACCGCTGCGACCATATCTTCCATAGTGCGATATCTCCCGGTGCCCACAATCAAGCGGGACTGGAAGGTCTTTCCTCCGATTACCAATTCGTCGGACATTTCGGCCACGTCTCCTTAGCTATTGGATAAAAAATAAACCGCCAGTTAATCATCCTGACGGTTTTGGATTAGTCGACTTAATCGTCTCATCCCTGCGCCAGCATTATCTGGGTCAGGTACAGACGGTCGGCGGCATTCAGTGGCCACCCTCTCAGCCTGGCTTATCCAAGCTCCCGCCAAACGCATTTTGGCTGTAGAATCACTCTCAAGTCTATCACCGCCCCTATGGCAAGTCAACGAAACCAAGGGGACGCCAGTCATGCAGCCGTGAGTCCACAACAACTCGTCGGCTCTGATTTTCCCTAAAGCTGATACTCCTTCAGGTCAGGAGCAAATGTAAGCTTGGCTCCTGTCAGCGATTGGACCTCTTCCGCGGTCCAGCCGGGAGCGACCTCTTTTAGGACCAAGCCATCACTGGTGCACTCAATCACGGCTAGGTCGGTCACGATGAGCGACACGCAACGTCGCCTAGTGATTGGGAAGGTGCACTCTTCAACGATCTTCGGGTTATTAGCCCGGTCCGTATGCTCCATGGCGATAATTACGTCCTTGGAGCCAGCGGCCAAATCCATGGCCCCGCCAACGTTTCCCACCCCCCTTTCGGGCAACATCCAATTTGCCAGGTCTCCTTTTGCCGATACTTGGTGGGAACCCAGTACCGTAATGTCCACGTGACCACCCCTAATCATGGCGAAGGCATCGGCGGAACTAAAAAATGACTGCCCCGGATAAGGTTGGAGGAACTGCCCGCCAGCGTTTATCAGGTCAATGTCTTCCTCTCCTTCATCGGCAATGGGGCCGCAATTCAGGATCCCACTTTCACTATGGTAAAAGATGGAATTCCCCTCCGGCACGAAGCTGGACACCAAGGTTGGGATACCGATACCAAGGTTAACGTAAGCACCGTCGGGCAATTCATTGGCCACCCGCATGGCGATGATTTCCCGGCTAAGACGCTCTTTATCCGGTGGACTGCTCATTGTCGTCTACCTCTGAGTGTTGGATAGTTCGGGTAAGTGTGGATGTTTCGGCCAGATGGCTTGGTCTACCTCTTACTTAATCTTGTGGCCTAATCTTGCTATCTACTCGTAGGGTGAAAAATCGGCGGGCCGCTGCACGATTCTCTGAACAAAAATACCGGGAGTGACAATCTCTTCCGGGTTCAGCACACCGGGCTCCACAATCTCGTCCACTTCCACCACCGTGACCGTGGCGGCCGGGGCCATTGAAGCGTTGAAGTTCCGGGAGGTACCTTTGTAAATCAGGTTACCCAGAGTATCGGCCTTATGGGCGCGAATCAGACAGTAGTCGGCCTTCAGGCCTGTTTCCAGCACATATTCTTTTCCGTCTATTACCCGTACTTCTTTGCCTTCCGCCAGAAGCGTGCCCAATGCCGTGGGCGTGTAAAATGCGGCTATCCCGGCGCCGCCTGCCCGGAGACGCTCCGCCAATGTGCCCTGAGGAACCACTTCCAGTTCAACTTCACCCCTTTGGAAGGCCAACTCGAAGGCGCTGGGACGGGACGCTCTGGGAGACACAGGATACGAAGCTATGGCTTTTTTAACCTGCTTGTTCTCGACCAAGATACTGTGGTCTATCGGTATCTTTCCCGGGGGCGATCCAAAGCCCGCCACCCTGGCGATGCCAGCAGTATTGCTGATGATGGTCAGGTCTTTCGCTCCTTGGTCCCGTAGCGCCACCATGAGGTAGTGGGACATTCCTCCCGGACCAGCGAAGCCGTCCAGGTTGATCGATGCCCCGTCCGGAATATCCCGCACCGCCGCTGAAGCATCGGCGAATACTTTATTGGGGGCTTGTCCGATTGGTGGCCCAAAAGTCATTTCCCTCAGGCCAGAGGCGGTGGACAAAGGAGCACTGGTGATTGCGGCGACATCGTCTGCCGTCCATCCTGGGGCTACTTCAAGGAGCTCAAAACCGCCATGAGTCACCCGAATCACGGCGGCATCGGTGACAATCAAGTCTACGCAACCCAGGCCGTCCACGGGCAAGCTGGATTGGTCCACTAGATTCGATGATCCATCGGGAGCGGTGTGGGGCATCATGGCAATGACCCGGCGGGCGCCCGAGGCCCAGTCAACAGCCGATGCCGGGGGAAATAAGCCCGGCACCGCCTGTGTGGTCCAGTGGCTAAAGTCTCCACCACTGGAAACTTGGGCTGCTTGAAGGACCGCCGAACCAACGTGGCCGCCACAGATAGCCGCTGCCATATCGACGATGCTAAGAGAGCAACCTCCGGGCAACAGGCGCACAACATCGCCACCGGAGTCGACAACATCCCTTATGGCATCCAGCGCTTGGGCATCCGGCACTTGGGATTGAGCGTCCAACGGCCCATAATTGCAAGCTCCACTGTCGGCCAGGAACCATAAGGCCATGGCCGCCGGGGTTTCACCCGGCAAGACGGTTGGCAGTCCGGGCCCCAAACCAACAACCTCACCGGCGATGAGTTCTCGGGCCACGCGCCGGGCTTGGGAATTCGCATCGATTCTTGGGCTTGTTGGCATGAATCACGTGCTCATTATGTAATACAGTGGTTTACGGATCGCCAGGTCTGCGCCAGGACGACTGAAATGGCTGACAGTTATTTATTAAACCGTCTTCACTATCCGTTTCACGAAAATACCCGGAGTAACCACCAGCTCACCGTCCAATCCACCAGCTTCGTGGATTTCATCCACTTCCGCGATGCTCACCCTGGCGGCCATGGCCATGACGGGATTCCAGTTTCGCTGGGTTCCCCTGTAGATGAGGTTGCCCAGTGCGTCACTGTATCGGGCTCTGAGCAAGGCGAAATCGGCCTTCAACCCAGATTCGAACCTGTGGTCTCTGCCCCCGATATTGCGCACTTCTATCTCCTTGCCAAAACGACCCTTGGCAGAACTATTCGTGGCAATACAGGATCCAGCCCCGGTGGGCAGAAAAATTCCGCCCAATCCTGCGCCTCCCGATCTCAGGCGTTCAGCCAGAATGCCTTGAGGCACCACTTCCAACTCCAACTCCCCAGACTTCCACTGGGATTCCACTTCGCCCATAGGACCCTCAGCTGAACTTAAAGGATAGAAGGGCATGGGAGAAATCAGCTTGCGTAATTGGCCGTTGGACAAAAGGGGCTGGATTCCAGATCCGCCATTATGCTCTCCCCATTCGCCTTGGCAAATCACCGTCAAGTTCTTGGAACCAAGGTCCGCCAAAGCCCTAATAAGGCTTTCAGGCCAACCGGTCCCGGCATACCCGGCAATCAACACCACCGCCCCATCCGGTATATCGGTTACTGCGACCGCAGGAGACGGGTAGACTTTCCCTTCGGGCTTGCCCTGGGGACCAGTCCCGTCCTGGGCCTGGTTTGAAGATCTTTGGCTAATGTAATCTCCCCTGATTATGGCGATTCAGGCCACGGCCAGTTCTCTGCGGCCGGGTTGGCATGGATTTTAGCAGACGGGCATCGACAAGGGTTGGAGGGCTCGAATACGCACTGCTATGAGGCAAACCTACGGACTAATCCATCTTCTAAATGAGAAAGCTGCCGACCAAAATTAAGGGCGCCCCGACGGTGTCGGGACGCCCCTAAAAAGTGTTTTTTAGGTCCGGTTAGAAGTCCATTCCTCCGCCGGGAGGCATGGCAGGCATAGCCGGCTTATCCTGAGGTATCTCGGTAATCATTGACTCTGTAGTCAACACCATGGCGGCAACGCTGGCTGCGTTTTGCAGGGCCGACCGGGTCACCTTGGTCGGGTCTACAATGCCGCGCTCCAGCATGGGTCCGTACTCGCCGAGGTCGGCATCGAATCCGTAGTCGTCAGCCTGTTTCTTGACTTCATTGAGGACCACTGAGCCCTCAAAACCCGAGTTCTCCACAATCAAGCGCAGAGGCTGTTCCAATGCTCGCCTGATGATGTTTGCTCCCACTACTTCATCGGGAGGCATGGAAGGCAGGGAGTCCAGGGCCCTCTGGGCGCGGACCAAGGCCACTCCGCCTCCTGGAACGATTCCTTCCTCTACAGCAGACCGGGTGGCGGACAGAGCGTCTTCCACGCGGGCTTTGCGCTCTTTCAACTCAACCTCGGTGGCCGCTCCCACTTTGATGACAGCAACGCCGCCGGAGAGCTTGGCCATACGCTCTTGCAGCTTCTCCCGGTCGAATTCTGAGGTTGTATCTTCGATCTGAGCTTTGATCTGGTTGATACGAGCCTGAATCGCTTCCTCGGAGCCTTTCCCTTCCACAATGGTCGTCTCATCCTTGGTGGAAGATACTCGCCGGGCTACTCCAAAATCTTCCAGGGTTGCCGAGTCCAGTTTCTTGCCCATATCTTCGCTGATGACGGTGCCGCCGGTGAGGATGGCGATGTCTTCAAGCATAGCTTTGCGCCGGTCACCAAAACCAGGCGCCTTGACTGCCAAGGCATTTAGCGTCCCCCTCAGCTTGTTGACCACCAGGGTCGCCAAGGCTTCCCCGTCGATGTCCTCGGAGATGATTACCACGTTCTTCTTGCCCACCTGCAACAGCTTTTCCAGCGCTGGCAGCATGTCTGAGACTGCGGAAATCTTTTTGTCGGTGATGATTATGGTGGGATCTTCCAATGAAGACTCCATGCGGTCTGAGTTGGTGATGAAGTAGGGGGAGATATAACCGCGGTCTATCTGCATGCCTTCCACGTACTCAATCTCGTCGGCCATGCCCTTGGACTCTTCCACGGTTATTACGCCGTCTTTCCCGACTTTCTCCATGGCATCGGCTATGGTGGAGCCGATCGCTTCTTCGTGGGCCGAAAGGCTGGCAACCTGGCCGATGCGCTCTCGGGTCTCCACAGTCTGGGCCATCCCTTCGAGCTCGACCACCACGGCCGCTACAGCTTTCTCAATCCCACGTTTGATTGCCATGGGATTGGCGCCTGCGGTCACGTTCTTGAAACCTTCGGTGATGATGGCTTGGGCCAAAACCACCGACGTGGTTGTGCCATCGCCAGCTGCGTCGTTGGTTTTGGTAGCTGCCTCTTTAATCAGTTGAGCGCCCATATTCTCGAAGTTGTCGGGGAGCTCAATCTCCTTGGCGATGGTCACTCCGTCACTACAGACTTGGGGAGGGCCAAAAGACTTATCTAGTACCACGTTTCGTCCCTTGGGTCCCAGTGTCACCTTTACGGAGTCGGCCAGAATGTCTATACCAGCGCGAAGAGCCTTTCGTGCATCTTCCGAGTATGCTAGTTTCTTTGCGGGCATCCGAATCCTCCTGTTTTAATGATGATAATTTTCTTGAAATACTTTGAATTGTTTCGGCGTTAAGAAATCTTCGCCAAAACGTCGCTTTCCCGGAGAATCAGGTACTCGTCGTCGCCGTCTTTGTACTCGGTGCCAGCGAATTTTGAGTATATGACCCGGTCGCCCTTGGCCAATTCCATAGGAATCCGAGTGCCGTCCTCAGCCACTCTACCCGGTCCCACCGCAATGACTTCTCCTTCCTGAGGTTTTTCCTTGGCAGTGTCGGGCAGGTAAATTCCACCCTTGGTCTGTTGCTCTTGCTCTGTGGGTTTTACGACTACACGCTCACCCACTGGAACGAAGTTTGCCACCGTTGCCTCCTTTCTTCCTTTGACCTATATATTTTATATTAAAAAAACTATCCGTTTCTGCTGAACGGCATTTATAGATATCAAGCTTTCAGGTATCCAGCCCTGGCATACTCCGAGGGCTTGCTAATAGTATTAAAGCGGTTGACCCTTGTCAAGATACAAGTGGCCCTCTACTATTGTAGCGGTGCCTGTGTAGCTGCGCTTGTGGTTAGGCGTATCTGATGCCCTCGCCTGAACCAGCGGAATCCCGCGCTTATCTAGTGGATGCCATTCCAAAATCATTAAGTCGTTATTACTAAGTCGTCATTAAATACAAAGCTAGAGGGACACAATTCGACACCGGCACGTAGATTATAAGAGGGACGGCGCCGTTGCCACCATTACATTGGACAATCCGGCTTTGGACAACCCGGCTTTGGACAACCGGATTGACGCGGCAATGGCAGACAGTCTGCGTGAAGTGTGCAGCGCTTTGACCCAAGATGATTCGCTCCGCTTGGTCGTAATAACCGGGAATGGCGGCGTATTCTCTGTGGGCCGCTCCAACCTGTCGAATGGTGACGATATCGGCGACGATATTAGCGGCGGCGAAGGCCCGTTGGCTTGGATAAATCAGCATCAAGTAGCCACAGTCGTTGCGGACCTCCAGGTTCCGGTAATAGCGGCGGTGAATGGAGACGCAATGGACCATGGCCTGGAACTGGCCCTGGCCGCTGATCTGAGAATAGCGTCAGACGATGCCAAGTTTGGATTTCCAAGCCTGGGCCAAGGGGCAATACCCTGGGACGGCGGAAGCCAGAGGCTGCCCAGACTGATTGGGCCAGCTTGGGCATCGGACTTGCTGCTAACCGGACGTATCGTCGACGCCGAGCAAGCATTGGAAATCGGTCTGGTTAACCGCGTCGTTCCAGCGGGCCGATTGGCCGAGGAAACACGCGCATTGGCTGATAAGGTATTGGCAGGAGCGCCCATCGCCGCTCGGTACGCGAAAGAGGCGGTCCAAAAAGGGATGGACCTTTCCCTTGACCAAGCGTTACGTTTGGAGGCTGACCTGAATCTGCTTCTCCACACCACTTCGGACCGGGCCGAAGGGCTACAGTCGTTTCTGGAGCGGCGAGACCCCGAGTTTTCCGGCCAGTAATTCCAGGCGCCACATCTGGCAATCAAATCCGTAACCAGACGGCGAAACTCTAGTACCAAAGGGCGAAAGCTTGAAAATAAAATTAGACTTACACACTCATATTTGGGAGGCTTTTAACTTTCAGGCTCCCACCCAAGAGATGGCCCATAAAGTTGTGGCTCAAATCAAGTCCGCCGGGATTGACGGCATTGCTATAACCGACCATCACAATAAGGAATGGTCATACGAGTTCCGCGACATAGTGGAACGCTTATACCCTGGTGAAGTGACCATAATCCCTGGATGGGAGATTGAGGTCCGCCCTCCGCAAAACCCCTTTGCCGAGTATCAGGTGGCCGAACTTTTCCTGCCCGGCGGGGGAGTGTTCCGCAGCTACTGTCACCCCGGATATTACTCTCCGGAAATAATCATTGAAGAAGATATCCACGCCATCGAGATTGACAACTACATCCACAACTGGCACATCCGCAAGCAGCAGGTTGCCGAAGTCGCCCAAGCCCATAACCTCTTGGTTCTTGAGGTAAGCGATGCTCACAACCTAGAGAACATCGGCCTGCGCTACACCGAGTTGGAAATGGAAGAGCTATACCGCAGGGCTTCCCCGCGACGGCTGATCGCTGACGACCGATAGCAACATCATGTCTGGATTTGCCACAGTAATTTATAGCAAAGACGGGCCGGTGGCCCACATCTCGCTCAACCGTCCCCAATCGCTGAACGCTTACAACATACAAATGAGGGACGATTTCTCCCAGGCTTTGGAGGCCGTGCAAGCGGACTCCGAAGTCCGGTCTTTGCTCATCACCGGGCAAGGACGAGCATTTTGCGCCGGAGCCGATCTGACCGAGTTCGGCAGCGCTCCTTCCCAAACCATTGCAAGGCAGGTCCGTTGGGAGAGAGACGTTTGGGGTCAGATGCTCGCTTTGTCCAAACCGGTGGTCGCGGCGATTCACGGGTATTGCATCGGTTCGGGCGTGGAGATTGCCCTGTTGTGCGACCTAAGAATCGCCGCCGAGGGGACGGTTTTTGCTCTGCCAGAGGTTCATTTGGGCATGATACCGGCGGCCGGGGGCACCCAAACCCTGCCCCGGAGTATTGGCAGATCAAAAGCGCTGGAGCTGCTGCTCACGGGGCGCCGCTTGGACGCCAAGGAAGCCTTGTCCCTGCGGTTGCTGACCCGGCTGGTTCCCCAAGACAGTCTTGTAAGCGAGGGTTTATTCCTAGCCCAGCAATTGGCTGGTCTAGACTCAGAGTATGCGTCCAGCGCCAAACACTGCCTTCTGCGGGGCGCTGACTTGCCCTTACCTCAAGCCTTGGCATTGGAATCTCGGGTAGCTGCTCGCGCGCTAGCCTAGGCCAGCGTCCATTAAAATGTTTGGTTAACACGCGCCCTGGATTTCGGCCTTCGCCGGAATGACGAATATTTTCCATCGACAGGCAAAAATTAGACAAGCGTTGGCGAATCCTTCAAAATGCTCGGCGAAGTATTGGTCGGTATCAGCCTTCACCAGGATTGAAGAAAGCGAGTTTTCGAGCAATAAGTTCGAGCAATTAAGATGAATATCCCGCATACACCCTCGCTAGGAGCCCGATAGATGCGAACCAACGAATTCCTCATGATCTCCGGTGCAATCGTGCCCGACCGAACCGCCATCCAGTTCGACGGCGAGGCGGTGTCATTCGTAGAGCTTCAGCAGCGCTCCAACCGCCTAGCCAACGCCATGGCGGAACGGGGCGTCGGCCGCGGCGACCGGGTGGCGTTTATGCAGGTGAATTGCAATCAGGCTGTCGAGGTCTACTTTGCCACGGCCCAACTCGATGCAATTTACGTACCCATAAACTTCCGGGCCAAGACTGAAGAGCTTGAGCAGATGCTGGGAATCTCTCAGCCCAGCCTTCTGTTCATTGGTGAGCGCTATCTGTCATTAATACATTCCGGTGGGCCTTCCGGCAGCGGCTCGAACGCAGGCATATCTTCTGAGCAGGTAATCATCCTTGACGGCCATGGGAATGAAGGCAGGGAAACCTATGACGGTCTTTTGGCCGGTGCCTCCGATGATGAACTGATTTTCCCGGAGGCTGAGGATGACGACACCACCGTCATTATGTTCACCGCAGGCACCACCGGGGTGCCCAAAGGGGTGATGCTCACCCATGAAAGTTTTTCTTCCTTCCTGCTTTCCACGGTAAACCCGGCGGACCCGGAGATTGAAGAATCCAATCTGCTGACCGTGCCCCTTTACCACATCGCCGGTCTGCAAGCGGCCTTGGCGGCAGTCTATGGTGGTCGAACCCTAATAATCATGCGTCAGTTTGAACCTGCTGAGTGGATGGGCTTGGTTCAAGAGCACCGGGCTGACAGGGCCATGTTGGTGCCTACTATGCTGAAGCAACTGATGGACCACCCACGCTTTCATGAGTTCGACCTTTCCTCCCTGGACGTGATTACCTACGGCGCTGCCCCCATGCCTGTTGAGGTCATACGGCGGGCCATCCAGGAATTCCCAGGCGCACGCTTCATCAACGCCTTCGGCCAGACCGAGACGGCATCCACCATCACCATGCTGCCTCCCGAGGATCACGCCATGGAAGGCACTCCCGAAGAGATAGAAATCAAACTGAACCGGCTGACCTCCATCGGCAAACCCTTGGAGGATGTGGAAGTGCAAATCGTGGACGAAGACGGTACCGTGGTACCAAGGGGAGAGACCGGAGAGATTGTGGCCAGAGGCAGCCGCATGATGAGCGGCTACTGGCGGGAGGATGCGGCGACCAAAGAAGCCATCCGCTCCGGCTGGATCCACACCGGCGATCTAGGTTATCAAGACGACGACGACTATATCTTCCTTTCCGGCCGGGCCAAGGATTTCATCAAACGAGGCGGAGAAATGGTTTCCCCGGAGGAAGTTGAGCGGGTGCTCATGTCCCATCCTAAGGTCGACGACGCTGCGGTCATTGGCATCCCCGACGAGGAATGGGGAGAGGAAGTGCGGGCGGTGGTTGTTTCCCGCGAAGGCGGAGTCAGCGAGGAGGTCTTAATCCAGTATTGCCAAGACAAGCTGGCCAGCTTCAAGCGTCCTCGTTCGGTTGTCTTCATAGATGAGCTACCCAGAAACGTCATGGGCAAAGTCCTCAAAAAAGACCTCCGGGAACAGCACGGGAGTTAGTCACCGGGAGTTAGTCAACAAGCAGCTATGGGAGGATCAAAATAACATGAATGTCGCGGTGATGGGAACCGGGGGAGTGGGCGGCTACTTCGGCGGATTGTTGGCCAAGAACGGTCACCAGGTAACCTTCGTGGCCCGGGGAGTTCACCTGGAGGCCATCCGCAAGAACGGGTACTTGATGGTGGAAAGCGCCTTGGACGGCGAATTTCAAGCGCCTGGAAGCGCCTTGGAAGACACTCAAAACGCAGGTGTCCAGGACTTGGTTCTCTTCACCGTGAAGATGTACCACAACACCCAAGCAATCCAAGCGGTTCTCCCAATGGTAGGGCCGCAGACCGTAGTCCTGACATTGCAGAACGGCATAGACAATGGCAACCAACTGGCCAAGGTTATCGGCTCTGACGCTGTGATGATTGGGTCTGCTTTCATGGAAGGCCGTATCAAGGAACCCGGCGTGGTGACGCAAGGCGGTCCCGGCATCGCCGGTTTCGGCGAGATGCAGCCCGTGCTGAGCGAAAGAGGCCAGAGGCTCCTACCTCTGTTCGTGGATGCCGGTTGGCGGGTGGAATTGCACGAAAACATGCCCGGAATGCTCTGGAAGAAGTTCGCCTACATCGCTGGCTCCGCCGCCGTTTGCGCAGCTACCAACTCGGTGTACGAAGAGATGCGCACCATCCCGGAGACTAGGGCCATGATTCAAGCCGCAATTGAAGAAGTACTGGCTCTCGGCCGGGCCACCGGCGCTCCCATTATGGACGACTCGCTGGATTGGGCCATGGCTTCTTTGGACGGATTTCCGGGTCAAGGAAGGGCATCGTTGGCCAAGGATTTCACTGAAAACCGGCCAGTGGAACTAGAGGGTATGACTGGGACGGTAGTTCGGATGGGAAAAGAAGCGGGAATAGCCACACCGGTGAACGATGCTCTATACGCCATATTGAAGCCTGCTGCCATGCGGATCGAAGCGGGATTAGCTGGCTAAAAATCGCCTGGGAAATCCCCTTTGCCAAAGGGGGACTTCTATTTTTTCTTTGCGGTAGAGGCTAATTCTAGCCTCAATCAGGTGATATACTCGTGCTGCTGTCAGTTTGGGACTGCGTTTCCCAATTGGCTTAAGCGAACACCAAAACAATAACCCGCGACTCATTGTGCCAACAAATTTGCCTAAAGGAGCCCAGCGGATGAATACGATAGACACCATCACGGAGATACTCAAAAAAGAAGGCGTGGAGTTCCTCAGCGTCTTCCCGACCACTCCCATCTTGGAATCCGCCGCTCTGGGAGGCATCCGTCCCATTATTTGCCGCCAAGAACGGGTGGGCATCGGAATTGCCGACGGCTTCAGCCGAACGACAAACGGTGAGCGCATCGGCGTGGTGGCGGTCCAGTACGGCCCCGGCGCTGAGAATGCCTATTCGGGAATCGCCACTGCGTTTTCCGATTCTTCACCCATCTTGATTATGCCCACCGGCCACCCTAAAGAGCGCACCGGCATTCAGCCCCATTTCAGCTCGGTGTCGGCATTCGCTGGAATAACGAAGTCCATCGAGCAAATCAATACCGCCGACCGAACCTCGGAGGTGCTCCGCCGGGCTTTCTCCGCGCTCAGGCAAGGGCGTCCCGGCCCGGCGCTGGTGGAAGTCCCCATCGACGTGGCCGTGGATGAAGTTTCGGAAGAAGCGTTTTTTTACAAGCCCACCAGGCGATTGATTTCCCAGGGGGACAGCCGGGACGTTGAAGCTGCGGCCAAGGCACTGTGCCAGGCCAGGTACCCGGTGATACTAGCCGGACAGGGCGTGCTGTACGCCGACGCCACCGATGAGTTAGTCGAACTGGCCGAGCTTCTACAAGCGCCGGTGACCTCAACTTTGCTGGGCAAAAGCGGTTTTCCGGAGGTCCATCCATTGTCTTTGGGCACGGGAGCCAATGTGATGTCAGGGCCGGTTTACCACTTCGTGGGCCGAGCCGATCTAATCTTCGGTATTGGGTCCAGTCTCACAAAACACGGGATGTGCATGAACCTACCCAGCGGCAAGACGCTGATTCAAGCCACCAACGACCCTCGGGACATTAATAAGGACTACAACATCGACTACCCAATCGTGGGCGATGCCAAGCTGGTCTTGCGGCAAATGATAGATGCCTGCCGAGAGATCGTGGGGCAGACTCGCACCAGCAGCACCACCACCGCTCAGGAGATTAAGTCAGAGCGCGACGGTTGGCTCGGTCAGTGGCAAAACAAGCTGGGTGACAACAGCAGACCTATAAATCCCTACCGGGTGATTTCCGACTTCATGCAAGCGATACCCCCACAAGATGCCATCGTTACCCACGATTCCGGCAGCCCCAGGGACCAAATCATTCCTTTCTACAGGTCCAACGGCCCTCGGACATACCTGGGCTGGGGCAAGTCCCACGGCCTTGGCACCGGCTTGGGTCTGGTCATCGGCGCCAAGTTGGCCAAGCCGGAAAAGGTTTGTGTCAACTTCATGGGCGACGCTGCCTTCGGGATGACCGGTCTGGACTTTGAAACCGCCGTACGCTCCCGTCTGCCGGTCATAACAGTGGTGCTCAACAACTCCACCATGGCCGCTGAAACTGCCTATATGGCAGCGTCCCACGAGCTGTATAACACCAGGGACTTGGGGGGGAATTACGCAGATTTGGGCAAGGCAATGGGCGGCTACTCGGAGCGCATTGAAGACCCGGCGGAGATAATCCCGGCCTTCCAACGAGCTCGAAAAGTGACGGAAGAAGATGGCACCGCCGTGCTCTTGGAATTCATCACATCAGCCGAAACCCAGGCCTCCCACCGCAGGGCATTCTAAAGCCACCAGCTAGTTCCAACCAGCTAGTTCTAAGGAGATACATCATGGCTCAACAGTCAAAGTATTTGTTCATCGCCAGCATGGACGTTGAACCGGGAAAAGTTGACCTCTTCAACGATGTTTACAACACTGAACACTGCCCTGAACTTTCCACGGTCCCCGGCGTGGGACGGATAACTCGGCTGGAGAAGCAGGAATTTTCGGTGACCATCGGCGGCGAGACACGCACCGTGATTCTGGAAAGTGAGCCCACTTTCCACGCCATGTACGAACTGGACAACCCCGATGTGCTGACCAGCGCCGAATGGGCGGATGCCGTAGAAAGGGGACGTTGGTCGGAGCAAGTCCGCCCTCACACTAAGAACCGGCGGCATGTGCTCCTGAAGCTGACATACCCACAGGGGTGATTGATTGACCCAATGGGACAGCGGCTAAATTCGCTTATTTCAACCAGGAGAAATGAAACAGATGCCCCAGGGAGCCCTAGAGGGAGTAAAGGTGCTGGACCTTACCCACCACGTCGCCGGTCCGTACAGCACCAAGCTGTTGGCGGATTTCGGCGCGGACGTGGTGAAGGTGGAGCAGGCTAGCGGCGACCCAGCCCGGCGCATACCCCCTTTCTACCACGACGAGACGGGCCCGGATAAAAGCCTGCTTTTTCTATACCTCAACACTAACAAGCAGGGAATTACCCTAAATCTGAAAACGCGTCAGGGGTCGGACCTGCTAATGGAACTGGTGCGGGATTCGGACATTTTGGTGGAAAACTTTTCTCCCAGGGTCATGTCGTCTTTGGGGTTGGACTACCCATCCCTAAAAGAGATAAACCCATCTTTGGTCATGGTTTCAATCGCCAACTTTGGTCAGACGGGTCCGTATCGGGATTACAAAGCCAATGACATCGTCGAGTACGCATTGGGCGGGCTCATGTATATATTTGGCGGCTATCACCGCGAGCCTCTGAAGCATGCCCTCCATCAAGCCCAGTTTAAGGCTGGGACCAATGCTGCTTCCGCCGCACTTATTGCCCTCTATCATCAACGCCTGACCGGAATTGGACAGCATGTGGACGTGTCGATTCAGGAGTCCATCGCCTCAGCGTTGAGGGACGTGGTCAATAACTACACCAATACGGGCGCCATACGCCGCCGTCAACCCAACCACAGCGGTGACCTGACCCGCATTCGCCAGACCTCCGACGGTCATATACTGCCCAACCCCGGCATGGGTCTGGGGCTTGACTGGAATGTGGTGGTGGAGTTCTTGGAAGCGCCGGACCTGGCCGATGATAGATTCAACACATCTTCCGCCCGGCTGGCCAACGCTGAAGAATTGGGAGAGATTCTGGACAGAATCTTCCAGACCAAAAATAAGTACGAGATGTTTCACGCAGCAAATCAGAAAAGATTTACCTACGGCGTGATTCAGTCTGCGGAAGAAGTATTGGCCGACGAGCAGTTCAAGCACAGAGGGTACTTCGTCGAGATTGACCACCCTGTCGTAGGACCCATCACCTATCCGGGTGCTCCTTTCCTGATGGATGGCACTCCCTGGGAGGCCAAATCCCCCGCTCCGACGTTGGGCCAGCACAACGACGAGGTATTCGGGAAACGTTTGGGTTGCGCCGGCGAAGACCTGGCCCGTTTGCGGGCGCTGGAGGTCATATAACTATGACCCTGTCCTCAAGCACACCAACAAATGCTCCATTACCCGCCCCCTTACAGGCCCCGTTAATAGGAGTGCGCATCATCGAGATGGGACAGCTCATCGCCATCCCTTGGGCGATGAAAATGCTGGCAGATATGGGCGCTCAGGTGATTCGCCTAGAGTCCTGTGAAAGATTGGAGAGCTACCGGGGCGATTCGGTCTACCTGAACGACATCAGTGGCGAGTTTTGGAACCGGGGCGCCAATTTCTACGAACAGAACAGAAACAAGCTGGGCATAACCCTGAACCTCAGCAAAGACGAAGGATTGGCTATCCTCAGGCAGTTGGTCTCCATAAGCGACATTTTTGCCGAGAACTTCACCCCCCGGGTTATAAAAAACTTCAAGCTGGAATACGAAGACCTGCGCAAGATTCGACCGGACATCATAATGGTGTCTTCAACGGGTTACGGCTTTTCCGGCCCATGGTCCGGTTTCGGGGCCACCGGGCCAGCCACGGAAGGCGCTTCCGGCTTGGCCTACATCAGCGGTTATGCCGACGGCGGGCCATCAATGCCGGAGATACCGTACACCGATTACACCGCCGGTGAGCACACGGTTTATGCCGTAATGGCGGCTTTGATGCACCGGCTGCGTACCGGGCAGGGGCAGTTCATAGATTTGTCACAAACCCAGACCGCCAGCGCCACCGTGCCGGAAGCCCTGATGGACTTTGCTGTCAACTGCCGAATCACAACCCCAATGGGAAACCAGCATCCGTCTTTGGCTCCCCAAGGTTGCTACCCATGCCAAGGCGATGACCGCTGGATTGCAATCGCAGCGGAAGACGAAAGCCAATGGCGCAGCCTCTGTCAGGTATTGGGGCGGGACGACTGGATTCAAGACAAACGATTTTCCCAAGGACTGGCCAGGTGGGAAAATCGATTGGAGTTGGACGTTTTGCTCGCAGTTGAAACGACCAAATGGGAGGCCCACCGGTTGATGAGCCACCTTCAAAATCAAGGAGTGCCTGCGGGAGCTGTCCTGGACAGCAAAGACCTGCTCTTTGATCCCCACTTAAAAGAGAGAGGGTTCTACGAAGTTGTTGCCCACCACCCCAGCACAAAAATCCCGCCCTTGCCCTACGCCAGTCGCCCGTGGAAACTGCCGGGCAGCCCTGCCGTAGCGGGCAAACCAGCGCCGCTTATGGGAGAGCATAACGCCCTAATCTTGGGCGAATTGCTCTGCCGCAATGAGCAAGAGATGGCCCAACTGGAAGAACAGGGGATTATCGGCTACGCTCCCTCCAACCCCCAGCCGGTACAAAGGCCGCCTTTAGACGAACAGGTGCGGGTGGGCCGGATGCAGCGCTACGAAACCGACTTCCAAGAAAAAGTCTCGGAGGCATTTCCCTCAACCCCTGAAAGTGGTTAGCTTTCAGCCGGTAGCTTAGGGACGATGGGAGGCCTCGAAGGCTGCAATCTTGTCGTCGTGCTCCAGTGTTAGGCCAATGTTGTCCAGACCGTTCAGCAAAGCGTGACGGCGGGAAGCGTCAATCTCAAATGAGATCGAAATCTCCTCGTCCTCGAACCAGACCCGCTGGGCCTCTAAATCCACCGTCAACTTAACACCCGGATTTGCTGTCGCATGGTCCAAAATCTCACGGACCTGCTCTTCGGGCAGGACAAGGGGGAGCAGGCCGTTCTGGAAGCAGTTGCTGAAGAAAATGTCCGCAAAGCTGGGTGCGATGACGCACTTGATTCCATAGTCGCTTAAGGCCCAAGGAGCGTGTTCCCGAGACGACCCGCAGCCGAAGTTCCGGCCAGCGACCAACACCGACGCATCTTTATAGGCCGGTTTGTTCAACACGAAGTCCGGGACGGGGTTGCCATTAGCGTCAAAACGCCAAGGCTCGAACAGGTGTTTGCCGAACCCAGTGCGCTCGATGCTTTTTAGATGTACCGCGGGGATAATCTGGTCGGTGTCCACATTGACCCGGTCAAGAGGTGCGGCAATCCCATTTAACTTAACAAATGCTTCCATTTCGGCTCTCCGTTAGAAAATATGGATTAAATCTCGTCATAGTGGGCGATGGACTTAACCACCTCGCCATCTGCCCCAAACATCATGATTTCAGCAGCCATTTTGTTCATTACTGACCGGTAGTGAATAATCAGGCTATATTGAGAGACCAAGACATCCGACAACTCGAATTTCAAGTCTGGGAACTTCTCTAAAGCCACTTTCCAGTATTCGGCAACCGCCGCCTTGCCTTTTAACGTATTACCTGTACCACCGGCCACCGACGAGATAAATGGACTGGTCATTTCGAAGTCATCGCTGTAGTGGGAAAGGATTGCGTCCAAGTCATGAGCGTTCCACGCACTTACCCATTCTTGCGCAAACTCTTGGGCGAATTTTTTATCAATCATCGGCTCGTTGCCCTGGGCAGCCCGGTCTAAGACCACTCCCTGATATCGACAAAGTGCCCGGCGATTCCTGCTGCGGCAGCCATGGCCGGGCTGACCAAATGGGTGCGCCCGCCTTTGCCTTGGCGGTTCTCAAAATTGCGGTTGGAGGTGGAGGCGCAGCGTTGCCCTGCTTCCAGAATGTCCGGGTTCATCCCCAAACACATGGAGCAACCAGCCACGCGCCAGTCGAACCCGGCGTCCGTGAATATTCGATCCAGGCCCTCTTCTTCCGCCTGTTTCTTGATCAGCGCCGAGCCGGGAACAACCATGCTGTAGACGTCCGGATGGGCTTTCTTGCCCTTGACTACCTCGGCGGCGGCCCGTAGGTCGTCCAAACGGGCATTCGTGCAAGCGCCGATGAACACCCGGTCAATCTTGATCTCTTCCATGGGCGTGTCCGGCTCCAAACCCATGTACGTCAAAGCTCTCTCGGCAACCTCTCGCTCGTTGGGGTCGGAATATGATGCAGGGTCCGGAATCCGGTCAGTAATCGCTATGACCATCCCTGGGTTGATGCCCCATGTGACGAACGGCGCCAAGCTGGAGGCCTCAATCTCAACTAATCGGTCATACTTTGCCCCTGGTTCTGTTGGCAGAGACTTCCACTTCTCCACCGCATCGTCGAAATCCTTGCCTTGTGGGGCGAAGGGCCGACCATTCAAATAGTCGAAAGTGGTCTGGTCGGGAGCCACCATGCCAGCCCTGGCGCCACCTTCAATGGTCATGTTGCAGACGGTCATACGTCCGTCCATGGACATGGAGCGAATGGCTTCGCCGGTGTACTCGATGACATGCCCCACGCCCCCGTTAACGCCGATGCGGCCAATAATCCCCAAGATGACGTCCTTGGGAGATACGCCTGGGGGTAAATCGCCGTTAATCCTTATTTCCATGGTGTTGGGCTTGTACTGACGCAGGGTCTGAGTGGCCAGAACATGCTCAACTTCCGAGGTTCCGATGCCGATCGCGAAGGCACCCAAAGCGCCGTGGGTGGCTGTGTGGCTGTCGCCGCAGACCACGGTCTTGCCCGGTTGGGTATACCCCAAGTCCGGCCCGATGATGTGGACGATTCCTTGCATGGGACTGAACCGGTCATACAAAGTAACGCCGAACTCCTCGCAGTTCTTGGTCAGGGAGTCTAGTTGCTTGATGGATGTTTGATCCACCACCGGACGGGTCAACTCCCAAGTCGGCGTATTGTGGTCGGCCGTGGCCACGGTCAGGTCGGTACGCCGGACTGGTCGTCCGGCCATCCTCAGACCGTCAAAGGCCTGGGCGGAAGTGACTTCGTGCACCAGATGGAGGTCAACGTAGATGATTGAGGGCTGCTCCGCTTCTTCATGAACAAGGTGTGCATCCCAGATTTTTTCGAACATGGTTTGTGAGGGCATTGTGTGTTAATTCTCCATGAAGCATTCCAGCTAAGAATCTGTTACCGGATTGACTCGGATTGATTATGGAAGGGCGGTAATCGTTAGCCCAGAAAACCGAAGGCCATTATATCACCTTGGGCCCCTCGGGCCGCCCTTTGGCCAAATAGGACCAACGACTGTGGCTGAGGGAGTACCCGCCTTGGAATCAGGAGACCAAGGGTTGGATGCGATGATACACTAGCGGTGGCTATCCACGTCCAATCGTTACGCTCAAAATCTGGGTTGCGAGCAGTCTTCTCTTCATTGACCCAAACTGAACTTAACCCGCCGCTTGTACCCAGCAAGAATTTAGGAGGTCCCCAATCATGCCCGGACCCGACGCTTACATTTTGCCGCAGACCGTCAAGCCAATCAAATACGCTCTGAAGATACAGCCCAACATGGAGGAGTTCACTTTCACCGGTGAAGAGAGCATCTCCATCGAGGTGATTCAAGCTACCTCCCAGATTGTATTGAACGCCACCGAGCTTGACGTGCAATCAGCGGCTTTAACTACAGGCGGGGTCACCAGCGACGCAAAAAACATCAGCTACGAATCCGCCAAAGAGACGGTCACCCTGGAATTCGGGCAGCAGATAAATCCGGGAACGGGAACCCTCACTCTGGCCTTTACCGGCGTACTCAACGACAAGCTGCGGGGCTTCTACCGCAGTCAGTACACCAGAGAAGACGGGAAAGAGATGACCTTGGCAACCACCCAGTTCGAGGCAACCGACGCCCGCCGGGCCTTCCCTTGTTGGGACGAACCCGCCCACAAAGCCAGCTTCGACCTCACCTTGGTGATACCCTCGGATTTAGTGGCTGTGTCCAACAATCCGGTTATCGAGGAATCGGCGGCGGGGCCGGGTCTAAAGACATTACGGTTTGCCGAGACTCCCATTATGTCAACCTACCTTCTGGCCTTCATGATTGGAGACCTGACCTCGATCGAGTCCCAATATACCGGCCCCAGCGGCAGCACCAAGGTAGCGGTGTGGACCACTAGGGGCAAGGAAGAACAGGGCAGGTTCGCCTTGGACACCTCGGTCCGGATGTTGTCCTTCTTCAACGATTACTTCGGGATTCCCTATCCGTTGGTTAAGTTGGACCACATCGCCATCCCCGATTTCGCAGCCGGCGCCATGGAAAACTGGGGCGCAATCACCTACCGGGAAACCGCCTTACTGGTGGACCCGGAGAATTCTTCCGCCGGTACGCGGCAGAGGGTGGCCGAAGTTGTAGCCCACGAAATGGCCCATATGTGGTTCGGCGATCTGGTGACCATGCAGTGGTGGGACGACCTGTGGTTGAACGAAAGTTTCGCTTCCTGGATGGGTAACAAGGCGGTGGACTGGGCATTCCCGGAATGGGAGATGTGGACCCAGTTCGTCAACATGGACACCAACCGGGCTCTTAGCCTGGATGGCCTGAAAAACTCCCATCCCATTGAGCAGGAGGTAAATGACCCTGCGGAGATAGGCCAGCTTTTCGACGCCATCAGTTATTCCAAAGGAGCATCGGTAATCCGTATGCTGGAGCAGTTTCTTGGCCCCGACACATTCCAAAAAGGGCTGCAAGTCTATCTCTCCAAAAATCAATACAGTAACGCCAAGACCGAAGATTTGTGGACGGCATTAGAGACCGCCTCGGGCCAGCCGGTAACGTCCATCATGGATTCTTGGACCAAGCAGATGGGTTATCCAGTGTTACAGGTCGAAACATCGGGAAGCCCGGAAAAACCCGAGCTGGTGCTTACCCAGGAACGCTTCGTATACGATCGACTGTTGGGAGAAAGTGATCCCGAACCCGAGGTATGGCGCGTTCCCATCCGGGTAAGTCAAAGCGGCGCAGGAGAGACAACCTCCCTGCTGATGGACGATCGCAGTGTCCGTTTACCATTAGTATCGTCCGCAGCTTCGGCCCAGTCCTGGTTCAAGATAAACCCGGATCAGACGGGATTCTTCAGGGTCAATTACCAGGCTGAGGACTGGCAACGCTTGGTGCCAGCGGTGGGATCCCTGGAGTTGCCTGCCTCGGACCGGTTGGGCATCCAGAATGACGCCTACTCCCTCTCTCGGGCTGGGCTTTTGCCGGTGACCCAATTCTTGTCTTTGGCCAGAGCTTATAGCAACGAAACCGACGCCTCGGTTTGGGGCGATCTTTCCAGCAATCTGAGAGACATCGAGGTCATGCTGTCGGACGACCCCTCTTACAGCCGGTTCCAAGCCTTCGCCAGAGGCATTTTTGAGCCAGCTGTGCAACGGACCGGTTGGGACGCTAAACTGGGCGAGGGACACCTGGACGCATTGTTGCGCAGCACCGTCCTGAGCCAAGCGGGTAGCTACGGGGACGCTGCAGTGCTCGATGAAGCAAAGGCCCGCTTTGGCAAATACCTGAACGACCCATCCGCCATACATCCAGACCTTCGGGGCATAGTTTTCGGCCTAGCTGGCCAATCCGGTGACCGCACCACCTACGACCAACTTTGGAAGCTGGAACAAGAGGCTTCGTTACAAGAAGAGAAGATTCGGTTGCTGATGTCCCTCACTAGGTTCTCCGACTTGGAATTGCTCCGGGAAACCCTGGAACGCTCCCTATCTACAGAGGTGCGCTCTCAAGACACAATATTCGTGGTAACCGGCGTGGGTTCCAATCATAAGGGCAGAGACTTGGCCTGGGACTTTATCAAGTCCAATTGGCCCGAGTTCGACCGGCGCTACGGCTCCGGCGGGTTTGGCCTGATGCGTTTGGTTTCCGTTTGCGGCAATTTCAGCACAGAAGACAAGCTGACGGACGTGGAAACGTTCTTCACCGAGCATCCTGCCCCAGCCGCAGAGCGGACCATCCGCCAAGCATTGGAGCGCATCCGGTTGAACATCCGCTGGCTGGAACGAAACCGAGAGGAAGTTGCCACCTGGCTGGCGTAAGCGTGAAAAAGGCACACTTACCCGCCGACTCCAAGACCTACACGGAAATGGCTTTTCGTGAGAAAGAGAAGTGGCATCGGCGGCAGGCAAGAATCAGTCTGACCAAGAAGATTGAGGCGCTGGACCGAATGCTGGAAGGCCGCAAGCGCATCCCCAAGATCTCTCGCGGCGCTGGCAACATTTAACTCCTCGACAATCTTTTTACTACGCTCTATTTTTGGAATACCGAGACTGGATTACCGGGATGCGGGAGTCACCGACGCGTCTGAATCACCAAGACGCGCTGGACACCCACATTATGCCTTTGGCGTTTCTTTGCTGATTGGCCGATGCTACAATGTTGTTCAGCCCAAGCGAGCAAATCCGTAATATCTTTTTGGAATAAATGAACACAACCGACCGAACACAATTACTTAAAACGTTACTCCAGGAACGAATCCTGGTTATAGATGGGGCCATGGGCACCGCAATCCAAGACCTGGAATTAGGGCCGGAGCACTTCGGAGGAGAAGAATACGAAGGCTGCAACGAGTACCTAGTCGTTAGTTATCCGGATGCGATCGCGCGCATACACCGCCAGTACCTGGAAGCCGGCGCCGACATCACCGAAACCGATTCGTTTGGTTCAACTTCTGTTGTATTGGCAGAGTATCACCTGGAGCATGATGCCAGACGGCTGAACCGGTTGGCCGCCGAAATAGCGCGGCGGGAAACCGAAACCGCCAGCACACCGGAGAAACCCCGATTTGTAGCCGGTTCTATGGGCCCCACCACCAAAACCATCTCCGTCACCGGCGGAATTACCTTTGAGGAGTTGGCCGAGTCCTACCAAGAGCAGGCAGCGGGTCTGATTGAGGGAGGCGCGGACTTCCTATTGTTGGAAACCGGCCAGGACATGCTGAACATCAAGGCTGGATTGGAAGGAATCGACCGGGCCTTCGCCGAGCTTGGCCAGGAGATTCCCGTTGCCGTGCAAGGCACCGTTGAAGCGATGGGGACTTTGTTGGCCGGACAAGACGTCGAGGCTTATTACACGTCGTTGCAGCACCGCGACCTACTTTGGATCGGCTTAAACTGCGCGACTGGCCCGGAGTTCATGACCGACCATATCCGCACACTAGCATCCCTTTCCCGATTCCCGGTGTCATGTGTGCCCAATGCTGGCCTCCCGGACGAGAACGGCAAGTACAACGAAACCCCCGAGATGATAGCCGGGACTTTGGGCCGCTTCGCCGACTCAGGTTGGCTCAACGTGGTTGGTGGTTGCTGCGGCACCGGACCGGAGCATGTGCGGTTGCTGGTCGAGTTAGCCGCCAAACAGTCTCCTCGGGAACTGGTCAGCGTCACCGAATCACGCATCTCCGGCATTGACGCCTTGGTTATTGACGAGGACACCCGTCCTGTCATCGTTGGCGAGCGCACCAACGTGCTGGGCAGCCGCCGCTTCCGCCGATTGATAGCTGAAGGCTCCATCGAAGAAGCCGCTGAGATTGGACGCAAGCAGATTCGCAACGGCGCCCACATCCTGGACGTTTGTTTACAGGACCCGGACCGGGACGAAACGGTAGACATCATCGCCTTCCTTGATCTGGTCACGAAGAAGGTGAAAGCGCCGATAATGGTGGATTCCACCGACGACCGTGTTATAGAGGAAGCGCTGAAACGGCTTCAGGGCAAGTCAATTATCAACTCGATTAACTTGGAGGACGGCGAGGCCCGTTTTCAGGCCATCGTGCCTTTGGCCAAGAGATACGGCGCCGCTTTGGTGGTTGGCTGCATCGACGACGACAAGGAACAAGCCCAAGCCGTAACTCGCCAACGCAAGTTGGAAGTTGCCCAACGCTCTTACGAAATCCTGACGGAGAAGTATGGCGTGCGTCCCGAGGACATCATCTTCGACCCGTTGGTGTTCCCTGCCGGAACCGGGGACAAGAACTACGTGGGCTCGGCCGCCGAAACCATTGAAGGGGTAAGGCTGATCAAAGAAGCGCTGCCCTTGGCGAAAACAGTCCTGGGTATATCCAATGTCTCCTTCGGTCTACCTACTGCCGGACGTGAAGTTCTCAATTCGGTCTTCTTATACCACTGCGTTCAAGCCGGTTTGGATATGGCGATAGTTAATTCCGAACTGATGCAGAGGTACACTTCTATCCCTCAAGAAGAAAGAGATTTGTCCGAAGACTTGATTTGGGACCGCACCGAAGACCCGGTTGCTGCCTTCGCCGCCCATTTCCGGGACCGGGCGCCCAAGGCCACCAATGAGGAACGCCGCAGCCTACCATTGGACGAAAGACTGGCCATGGCCATAATCGAAGGCACCAAAGAAGGCCTGGCAGAGGACTTGGAAGAAGCCCTAGCCGACAGGCAACCCCTAGAGATCATAAACGGCCCTTTGATGGCTGGCATGACCGAAGTTGGCCGACAGTTCAACGCCAATGAACTGATTGTGGCCGAAGTGCTCCAATCCGCCGAGTCCATGAAGTTTGCGGTGGCTCAACTTGAGCCGCATATGGACCGCTTGGACAGCGCCACCCGGGGCAAGATAGTCCTGGCCACTGTTAAAGGCGATGTACATGACATCGGCAAGAACCTGGTGGACATCATAATGTCCAACAACGGGTACGAGGTCATAAATCTGGGCATCAAAGTTCCGCCTCAGGAACTTATCACCGCTTGCCAAGAGCACCAACCGGACATGATTGGACTGTCTGGACTGCTGGTAAAATCAGCCCAAATGATGGTGGAAACCGCCCGCGATTTTCGACAAGCAGGGGTAGATGCTCCCATGCTGGTGGGAGGAGCCGCCCTTTCCAACAGGTTTACCAGACTGCGCATCGCTCCGGAATATGGGAACTTGGTGGCCTACGCCGCTGATGCCATGTCCGGCCTGGCTCTAGCCAATACACTTCAGGATGCCGACGAAAGGCAGAAGCTTTCCGCCACCCTTGAAGCCGAAACCGAGGAATTGATTAAAGCCGCCGAAGAGACGGCTGCCCTCGCCTCGCAACAAAATTCAGGGACAGGCGCAGCGCCTGCCTCAGTCCCCACAGCACAGGTGAGCCGGGATGTGACAATCCCCAGACCACCGGACTTGTTGCTCCACGTCCTTCAAGATTTTGACTTGGAGCAGATATTCCCGTACATCAATCCACAGATGCTCTACGGCCGGCACTTGGGTTTCAAGGGCCGATTCACCGACGCCCTAGCCGCCGGGGATCCTGCTGCCGAAGAACTTCGGGAATCGGTGCGTCGTGTAGAAGAATTGGCGTTGGCCGACGACCGCATAAAGGCCAATGCGGTATTCAAGTTTTTCCCTTGCGCTTCCGATGGTCAGTCACTGCTGATTTACGGCTCGGATGGTAAGAGTATCCTGGAAAATTTCCACTTTGGCCGCCAATCCCAGCGAGACGGCCTATGCCTTGCCGACTACGCCTTGCCCGTCTCCTCAGCCGCCAAGGGATTGGATGGTGCTGATTACCTAGCCATGTTTGTGGTCAGCATAGGCACAGGCGTTCTGGAGTTGTCCACGCGGTTGAAGGAAGAAGGAAAGTTCTTAGACTCCCACCTTCTGCAGGCATTGGCCTTGGAAAGCGCCGAAGGATTCGCCGAGTTGCTCCACCAACAGATTCGTCAGATGTGGGGAATAGGCGACCCCTCCGGTACGACACATCAAGACCTGTTCCGGACCCAATACCAGGGACGGCGATACTCCTTCGGGTACCCGGCCTGCCCCAGATTGGAAGATCAAGAACCCCTCTTCCATTTGTTGGAAGTGACCAACAACATTGGCGTAGAGCTAACCGATGGATTCATGATGGACCCTGAATCGTCGGTATCAGCCTTGGTTTTCCACCACCCGGAGGCCAAGTATTTCAACCTCAGCGAAGGTGACATCGAGCTTCTTGAACGGGAAGCAGGTTCTTCCTAACTAGTGAATAGAGGGCAAGGACTTAGCTGGTAGATGCCAAGAACACACCCAAGCATATCCATCAAAAAGCCTCCTCCCCCTTTGCGATTGAGGATTGCGGTGGCGAAGTTGCTCCAAAACTGTCATTCTGAAGAGTGGAGCGACGAAGAATCTCATGGCTCAAGCGTAAAGATTCTCCCCTTCACCCAGAATGACATTGTGAAGGAGACTTTTGAGGCAAAACCATCAATAAACCTCCTCCCCCCTTGCGGAGGAGGATTGCGGTGGGGGGTTGCATCGGTGCCAACTTCCAATTAACCTGCCACCTCTCATACAGGACAAGACCAAATCACTCCAGTGTTGAATAGAGACAAGGACCACTGATAACACCGGCCCCACATCCGAGCCGACAAACCGGGAGGGACTCGTGGATCCAATCGTTGACATAGCTTCACGCCTGGGCATCAAAGAAGAGCACCTGATTCCCTACGGCCGCTACAAAGCAAAAATATCCCCCGACGCTCTAACTTCCCCCCAAGCCCAACCCGGGAGGGGAAAGTTGATTGTGGTGACGGGCATCACACCCACGCCTGCCGGGGAAGGAAAAACCACCACAGCGGTTGGCCTGACACAAGGCTTGGGAAAGCTGGGCCACAATGCGGTGGTCACCTTGAGAGAGCCCACCTTGGGGCCGATTTTCGGGATTAAGGGCGGCGGGACCGGCGGCGGCAAAGCGGTGGTGGTACCAGAAGACGAAATCAACATTCACTTCACCGGTGACGCGCATGCCGTGGCATCGGCCCACAACTTGCTGGCAGCATTGGTGGACAATGCCGTCTACCGAAACGCGATTCCTGGCCTAGACCCAGCGGGCATCAGTTGGGCCAGGGTAACCGATGCTTCCGACCGGGCTTTAAGGCAGGTGGTGACCGGATTGGGCGGCGATGCCAACAGTCCCATCAGGGAGACCCGATTCGACATCGTGTCCGCCTCGGAAATCATGGCCATATTGGCCTTATCCTCCGACCTAGACGACCTGCGCAGCCGCATTTCCCGGATCATAGTGGGCACTACCAGAGACGGAACTCCGGTTCCGGTGGCCGACCTGGGGTTTACCGGCTCGTTGATGACGCTGATGCGGCAAGCAATCATGCCCAACTTGGTGCAGACTATGGAGGGGCAGCCGTCGATAATCCACGCTGGTCCCTTTGGGAACATCGCCCACGGTTGCAACTCGATTATTGCCGACCGCATGGCTCTGGCCTATGCCGACTTCGTGGTTACCGAAGCGGGTTTCGCCTCGGACCTGGGATTTGAGAAGTTCATGCACATCAAAGCCCGGCACAGTGGCCTGCTGCCCAATGCCGCCGTTCTGGTAGCATCGGTGCGTGCCTTAAAATGGCACGGTGGCGTATCCCGCAGAAACTTGGAGACCTCCGACCCCGAGAAGGTTCGCGCCGGAGCCGATAACCTCATCCACCACATCAACGCCGTGGGCAGCTTCGGGGTGCCGGTGGTGGTCGCCATCAATCAATTCGGCAGCGACTCACCTGAAGAACTTGAAGAAGTTCGGCGCATGGCCATGGATGCCGGTGCAACAGCCGCCGTGAAATGCTCTGGATTCGCCCAAGGCGGTGACGGCGCCACTGATTTGGCCGATGCCGTGGCCAATGCGGTGGTGGACAAGATAGACGTTAACTACGCCTATTCCTTGGACGACTCGGTGGAAGACAAGGTCTTGGCTCTAGCCAAGCGCATCTACGGCGCCGATGACGTTAGCTGGTCGCCGGAAGCCCGGCGGCGTTTGCGGTACTTTGAGGCCCAGGGATGGGGCAATCTGCCCATCTGCATGGCCAAGACTCACCTTTCAATCTCCCACGACCCCTCTCTGAAGGGCAGCCCCAGAGGTTACACATTCCCTATCAGCGACATCAGGGCATCGGTGGGAGCGGGATTTTTGTTTCCCTTGGCTGGCACGGTGGCGACACTGCCTGGCTTGCCATCCAAGCCAAGAGCCTTGAACATGGACGTGGCGCCCTCAGGTGAAATCATCGACCTGAGCTGAGGCCGATTTATCCGAATCTAGATTGGGGTCTAACTGATGCGAATCGTAATGGTCCACGCCGTGGCCGAATCCATTCCACCGGTCAAACTGGCATTCGACGAGATTTTTCCCGAAGCCCAAGTGGTCAACCTGCTGGACGAAGGGTTGCTGCTGGATTTCGATGATCAATTAACACCAAAGCTGCGCCGGCGCATGAGCCAGGTAATCTGCTACTCTGCCGAACATGGCGCGGATGCGGTGGGGCTAGCTTGCTCGGTGTACGCTCCGGTGGTGGACACGGCAAAGGACTTGGTGGACATCCCCGTGGTTTCTTCCTACGGCCCGGTTATGGCGGAAGCAGCGGCAGCGGGGCCGAGAGTTGGAATCATCGGCACGGTCAACGCCACGTTGCGGGACGCCGCGTTCTACTTGAATTTAGCGGCCGAGGAGCAGGGGGTCTCCGTGGAGGTTCATCCCTGCCTGGCCCCAGACCTGATTCAAGTGCTCCGACAAGAAGGCCAATCAGGATTTCAACGTAGGTTGGGCGAAGAAGTAACCAAACTGGCCCACGATGTTGACGTGGTGCTGTTGGGCCAGTTCTCCATGGCATCGGCATTGGACCACCTACGGAGCATATCTCCCGTTCCAGTCTTGTCCGCTCCCCACAGCAGCGCCCGAAGACTGAAGGAACTGCTGGCCTAGGCCGAACAAGCCGTACTTCGTGATCAATCTCCAACGGAGGAAATAGATGGCCGTCACCGCACAATTAAAGGCAGCCAAGGAAATGTTCATCGCTATGGGGAAAAGGTCTCTGGAATCGGGGACCAGAGACGGCGCTCGCCTCGCATTCGAAGAAATGATGTCCCGGTTTCCCTTGGACGAAGACGTGGTTTACCAAGGCATCAACGCCGGTGGCACGGCGGCTGAGTGGATTTATATAAATGGAACCTACTCTGGGTCCAACACAGGATCCAAAGAGAAGACGAGTGACCGTCGGGTAGTGTTATATCTCCACGGTGGCGCTTACGCCATCGGTTCCATGAGGGCCTACCGGAGCTTCCTGTCCAGAATATCTAGGGCAGCCGATGCCAGAGTTCTGGGACTTGAGTACCGCTTGACCCCTGAGTTCCCATTTCCAGCCGCTGTCAACGATTCAGTAGCGGCTTACCGGTGGTTGTTGGGCCAAGGCATCAGCGCTGAACAAATCGTGATTGGCGGAGACTCCGCCGGTGGCGGCCTGACCATGGCTACCATGGTGGCTCTGCGGTACATGGGTGAGCCCATGCCAGCTGCAGCCTTCTGCATCTCTCCTTGGGTGGACCTAGAGTGCACCGGCGAGACAATGACCAGCAAGGCCGAGGTGGACCCTTTCATACAAAAGGAGAGACTCGGGATGATGGCTCGCCTATACGTCGGCGACCGGGACCTGAGAGCGCCCTTGGCATCGCCGCTTTACGCCGACCTGCGGGGACTGCCCCCGCTGTTGATTCAGGTCGGCACCGCCGAGACACTGCTGGACGACTCAACCCGGCTGGCTGACAAGGCAAAGGCCTCCGGGGTGAAAGTGGAGTTGGACATATGGGAAGATATGATTCACGTTTGGCCGATTTTTGCTCCGATACTACCCGAGGGCCAACGAGCCATTGAGCGAATCGGCGAATTCGTTCGTCAACAGGTAAAATAGCCGAACCAAGATGCCAATCTGATCTAGCTAGCCGAAATTCCAAAAATAGGTGAGAGAAAATGATTTACGACTTTCGTGAGTACATACTGCACCCGGGCGGCACTAACGACTATATGGAAGGAGTCCGTGAACTGGGATTGCCCATCCGACAGCGCCACGGTGTAACTCTGTCCGGTTGGTACCGTAGCGACATCGGCGCCCTCAACCAAGTGGTGCATATTTGGGGCTACGAAAGCTTGAAGCACCTGAATGAGGCCAAAGCCGCTGTTTACGCAGACCCTGATTGGGCCGGCAAGTATCTACCTCGCAACCGAGGCCTGGTTGAATCCCAGAAGACCTACCTTATGTACTCCCCGTCATTCGCGCCCGTGTACCCCGTTCACGGTGAAGCGGAACCCGGCTCCGAGGACGCAAAGAAGCGCAACGAAATGGTCTACGACTTCCGAAAGTACACATTCACGGACGAGCCCGGTGCGGTGCCCAAGTATATGGCTGCGGTGGAGGAAGTGGGATTACCAATTCGCAAGCGGCACGGCGTAAAGCTGGCAGGCTGGTTCTACAGCGAAATCGGAGATTTACCCCAAGTGGTCCATATCTGGGCTTTCGACAATGCCCAGCATCTCATAGACGCCAAAGCCGCAGTGGCTGCCGACCCGGACTGGAGTGGGAAGTACGTCCCCAGGGTAAGCGGCCTGATTACAGCCCAGAACGTTTCCTTGATGATGTCCGCTGACTTCGCCCCAGTTCCGGAGTAACAGAC
>DCAE01000103.1:90665-114619 GCA_002311385.1 Dehalococcoidia bacterium UBA1141
CGGATGGCGGTCTACGGAAAGTGGCCGGCTATCCGCCATCAATAGCAAATGCCTTTTCGCTAATCAGGTGGTATTTCTTTGGTATCGGTGCCTGGGAATCGGTGCCGATTGGAGCCATGGTTAACCAAGACAACGGCCCAAAATACGTCATGGCCATCGACCAAGGGACCACTGGGACGGCGGCATTAGTCGTGAATCACGACGGCCGTGTAGTTGGGTGGGCAGACCGGAAGATTTCCCAACACCATCCAGAGCCTGGCTGGACAAGCCACGATCCGGAAGAGATTTTTCAATCAGCCTTATCCGTCTGTCGGGACGCCCTAGATTCGGCGGGTCTCCAACCACGACAGTTGGCGGCCATAGGCATCACTAACCAACGGGAAACCACGGTGGTCTGGGACCGAGCCACCGGGCAGCCCGTCGCTCCCGCCGTTGTCTGGCAATGCCGGCGCACCGCCGGGATGTGTGACGAGCTAAAGCGCCGGGGGATGGAGCCGATTGTCCGGGAGCGGACCGGGTTGGTAATCGACGCCTATTTCTCCGCCACAAAAGTCCGGTGGCTATTAGACCACACTCCCGACGGTCAAAAACGCGCCGAGGCCGGTGAATTCTGCGCCGGAACCATTGATTCTTGGCTCCTATACCGTTTGACCGGCGGCAGGGTCCATGCCACGGACGTATCCAATGCGTCCCGCACCATGGTTTTTAACATACATACCCAGGACTGGGACGGTGACCTGCTTTCATCTTTGGAGATCCCCTTGTGCTTGATGCCCAAGGTGCGGCCATCAGCCAGCATATTTGGCGAGACCGACCCTGATTTGATTGGCGCGGCAGTCCCAATCGCCAGCCTGGTTGGGGACCAGAGCGCCGCCTTGTTCGGCCAAGCCTGTTTTCAACCGGGAATGGTCAAGAACACCTACGGCACTGGGTCATTCCTGCTCATGCAGACCGGCGAACAGCCGGTTCCACCGCCTTCAGGCCTAATCACCACCATAGGTTGGCAACGGGAAGGCCTACAAACACAGTACGCCCTGGAAGGGAGTGTCTTCATCGCCGGGGCTGCCATACAGTGGTTGCGGGACGGGCTGGGCATAATTGAAAAAGCATCCGACACGGAGGAGATATCCAAGTCGGTGGGGGATACTGGCGGGGTGTACTTCGTGCCAGCCTTTGCTGGTCTGGGAGCGCCACACTGGGACATGTATGCCCGAGGAGCCATGGTGGGTATTACGGGCGGAACAACCCGTGCCCACATCGTCCGAGCAACTTTGGAGGCGATAGCGTACCAAGTTAGGGACGTGCTGGAGGCCATGAGGTCGGCCACAAGTTTGGAGATTTCCTTGCATAGGGCCGACGGAGGTGCCTCGGCCAACTCCTTTTTGATGCAGTTCCAAGCTGACATGCTAGGCATGCCGGTGGAGATCCCGGAAATAGCCGAAACCACCGCCTTAGGTGCAGCCCACCTAGCGGGACTGACGATGGGGTTCTGGGAAAGCCAGGACGAAGTGGCCGCCCATTGGCGTGTTGGTAGAAGATACGAACCGCAAATGTCCCCGCATGAGGCTGACGGCCTCTACGCCAGGTGGCAGCGGGCAACAGAGCGATCTAAGAATTGGGAACCAAAGGGCTGAGCCCGTTTTCCTCCGCGACATGTGGGCTTTGTCCGAAAACTCTCGGTAACACTGTCATTCTGAGTGTCAGAATGACAGTTATTGTGGAAGGTGCGGCGGAGGCACGTCCGGCGTAGGCAGGTGCGGCGGAGGCACGTGCGCGCTTCGATTATGGGGTGTACTGGCCTCGGACATGCTACATGCGAGCGGAGCCCGCACACTGACGGCTGACTACGGACCGCTAGTTATGGCATCCTCGGGCCTGAATGTCCCAAACGACCTCGACTTTCCCGTTGCGGACGCCGATGAAGCGGTCCCAGCGGCTGACCATGGCGTCTTGTTGAGGAGGCAGCAATGCCAGCTGATCGCCGATTTGTAGTTCCACGCCAGCGTCCAGCTTGTAAACGGTCCGGTCCGGGTCCATCGAATCCACGGTGACTCCTGGTCGGCCATCCACCTCAGGCATCGCGCGCAGCATGCCCACGGCTTTGATCCCGGCATCGCCTACGGCAACCCCCGGGCGAGGCGTGCTGACTATGGTGGTCAATACCTTGCCCGCATGGTGGAACTCGGTCATGTAATCATAGGATGTTTCCATGATGAGATAGCTTCCGCCCTGAACCTCGGTTACGCCTGGAATCTCACCGACTGCGTCGTAGCTCCAGGTCTCTCCGGTGGAAACAATCTCCACGGGTATCCCGTCTGCTTCGATGGTGTCTTTTAGGTTTATCACGCCCTGAATCACCCGTCTCGCCTCGGTTACCCGGTCTTCTCGGTCAGGCATCACAGGGATTGTCTGGTGGCTCATTATTCCCTTGAACGCCAACCCTGGCAGTCCCTGGATAGTACGGGCCAAGGCCAACCCCTGCTGAGCGTCCTGCACCCCGCACCGTCCCATTCCGGTCTCCAACTCAATAACCACACCAAGTTCAACGCCTTGTGCTGCGGCAGCCCAGGAAAGGTCCCTGGCGTTTTTGGGGTCGTCGCAAGCCACCAACATTTCGGCGTCTTGGGCCAAGGCGCACAAGCGGTCGATCTTCAGAGGGGCGATTACCTCGCTGGTGATGAAAACACTGGGAATCCCGCCGTGAACCATGACCTCCGCCTCTGCTACCTTGGCCGAACAAACGCCGCCGATGGTCCCGCCCCGGCGAATCTGCCTATGGGCGATGGCCGGGGTTTTGTGGTTCTTGCTGTGGCCACGGAGCTTGCTGGACTGCCCTGCGTAGAAATGGGCAATGACGTCCATGTTGTTGTCCAACTCGTCCATGTCCAGAATCAAACATGGAGTGTCCAGTTCCTCCATCGGAGTGCCCACGGTTGGTCGGTAGTTGTAGTCCATTGTTTCTCTCCAGAAATGGTTATTTAGGATATGCCTCGCAGAGGTTAGCCAAACCGGCCCCGGCCGGACATCAACCAGAAGCCTTCCAGTTTGCCGTCGCGGACCGCCCGGATGTAGTCGTACTGATTCAAGCAAAGGCCCAGATGGTAGGGTAATAGCCATGCCTTGTCGCCAGGGTTGAAATGCCCTGCCGCCTCTCCTTCGAGCTTCAAAGTGCCGTGCTCGGCGCTGAACCCGGTGGCTTTGGAGCCAGCCATGCCTTCTAACACTGGTATGCCCAAGTCTGGCCCGGTGGCTTTGTGGCCAGCGTCCAAAATGGCGGTTGCCTCCACCGGATGGCTTATTACCTGGGCCAGAACTTTGGCTGCCTGGCTGAACTCTCCCCGAAGCTGGCAAGAATCGTAGTCCATCAAAGGATAGGAGCCAGCTATAACTTCAGTGATGCCCGGCATGTCTCCGGCAATGTCGTAGAGCCAGGTGCCGCCCACGGCTACGTTGGGAACACGCAGACCGTCGCTTTCAATGGATTTCTTGGTATCCAACACGGGCTGCAGGCCTTGGACCGCCACCTGTTTAATCTCAACGTGGGTGGGGTAGATCCTTTCGTCGCCCTCTTTTCTAGCTTTGGGCACCGGCGGCATAGCCAACAGACCGCCGAAGTGCAACCCCTTTGACTTGGAGATATGCCTAGCCAGATCCAAAGCAGGTTTGCCTTCTGCTACGCCGGAGATTCCCCGGCCAGCTTCAAGCTCCACATAGGCTTCTATGGTTACACCGGCCCCAAGAGCAGCCTGGGCCAAATCATCCACGTTCTTGGCATTGTCCACTGCCACGCCGATGCGGCATCTTTGGGCCACGGAACACAGGCGGCGAATCTTGGCGGCAGTGACAACCTGGTTAACAACCAAGATATTGTTGATGCCGGAATCGCTGAAGACCTCCGCCTCGCCCACAGTGTTCACGCTAACCCCGCCCACAGTGCCCCCGGCGTCAATTTGCGAGTGGGCGATTTGAGGGCATTGATGTCCAGCGATGTGAGGCCGCAGGTTGGCGCTGGCCTGCCGAAAATAGGAGTGCATAACCTCTATGTTCAATTCCATGGCCACCAAGTCCACCACCAAGGCCGGAGTGTCAATATCGTTGACCGGCGTGCCCACCGGCTGAAAAATAGGACGTTCCATATCGCTCCCAATCGCTTGGGGGATTCGTCAGCCCCAAGCAGCATTTTGTCTCTTAAAAATCCTGGGCCCGCAGATTAGCTAGAAGAATAGCATATAATTTTGGCTGCTGACCGAATTTCCATTGAACCATCACGCCTGAAGAATCAAAATCGCCTGAACCATCAAAATCGCCGGGCAATTTTCGAAAAACTGGCTTCCACAAACAACGTCTTGATTGAAAACTTTCGGCAGAGGAGCTTGGCCCGTTTGAGTTATCGACGTTGGCGAAAACGAGCGCCGAGGAGATTTAGTCAGTTCGTGTGGCAGCCCTATTCTCAGTCTTTTTCTCTGTCTTTTTGTCGGTCTTTTCCATCTAAATCGATGACATACGGGAGTTGAATAACAGGGTTATGTTCACTAGGATATGCTCGTGCTTGAACGACTAAAAGACCACTTCGGCTTCGATGCTTTTTTGCCTGGCCAAGAAGAAATCATCACCACGGTGTTGGACAAGAACGACGCCTTGGTGTTGATGCCCACCGGTGGCGGCAAGTCGCTGTGCTATCAGTTGCCCGCCCTGTGCTTTGACGGCCTGACCGTGGTCGTCTCGCCGCTAATCGCCTTGATGAAAGACCAGGTCGACAACCTCAGAGCCAACGGAATAGCAGGCGCCTACCTAAACAGCACCTTGACCGCCTCCCAGTCCGCTAAAGTGCAGGCGATGGCCAAGAACGGCGACTTCAAGATTCTTTATTTAGCGCCGGAGCGGCTGGCGTTGCCCGGTTTTCGCCAGTTCCTGTCAACACTGACAGTCAGCCTATTCGCCATCGACGAGGCCCACTGCATCTCCGAGTGGGGTCATGATTTCCGGCCAGACTACCGAAACCTAAAAACCCTGCGGCGGGATTTCCCAGACGTGCCACTCATCGCACTGACCGCCACAGCAACCGAGCAGGTCCAAGGGGACATCATTGCGCAGCTTGGCCTCAGGGACCCAGGCGTTTTCATCTCCGGCCTGAACCGTTCGAATCTTACCTACACTGTCCGCCACAAAAGAAAGGCCTTTGATGCTCTGGTAGATTTGCTGAGCGCTCACAAGAACGAGTCTGCTATCGTCTATTGCTTCTCCCGCAAAGACACCGAAAATCTGGCTGAGGATTTAGGTGCCGTAGGGCTCAAGGCTCTGCCCTACCATGCCGGACTTTCCAGGGAAATGCGCCAAGACAATCAGGAGAAGTTCATCCACGACCGTGTCCCCATAATCGTCGCCACCATCGCTTTCGGAATGGGTATCGACAAACCGGATGTCCGCTTGTTGGTCCACTATGACCTGCCAAAGTCGTTGGAGGGCTACTACCAGGAAACCGGCCGCGCTGGCCGGGACGGACTACCCAGCGAATGTGTTCTTTTTTACTCCCTTGGCGACAAGGTAAAGCACGACTTCTTCATCGACCAGATGGAGCAGGTTGAGGAGAAAGAAAACGCTCGGTTGAAGCTGTCTCAAGTTGTCGAGTACTGCGAGTTAAACACCTGCCGGAGGCGGCATTTACTGGCCTATTTCGGAGAAAGCCCGCAGGATGCCAACTGCGGTGGCTGCGACATCTGTTTAACTCCCAGAGAAGAATACGACGCCACTGAGATTGCGCAGAAAATTCTATCTGCGGTAATCCGCACCGGCCAACGCTTCGGTGGCCGTTACATCGCCCAGGTTCTTCAAGGCTCTGGCAGCAAAAAAGTGAAGGAGAACGGTCACCAAGACCTTACGGTATTTGGCATCGCCCGGGAATCTACCGATGATGATTTGAAGCAAGTCACAAACGCCTTGGTGAATCAGCGGCTGATGGTGAAGAGTGTGGGAACTTATCCAACGTTGAGCGTGACCGCGGAAGGGATGGCATTCCTGAAGGGCCGTGATTCATTGACACTAGATAAGCCTAAGGCAGTGGCGGAGAATTCGGCTGGATTTCAGGCTGAGGTTATACCTCCCAACTTGGAACTCCTAGAGGTACTTCGGGATTTACGCACCAACATAGCCGACCAACGCAACCTGCCGGCTTATGTCATATTTGGCGACGCATCGTTGCGGCAGATGGCCTCCCACCTCCCTAAGAGCCGGGAGAGTTTTTCTCGAATCACAGGTGTGGGAAGCGTCAAGTTGGAAGAACTGAGCGGGCCTTTTCTCAAGGTCATAGTAGAGTACGCAGAAGCCAACGGGCTGGCTGAAATACCCATTGACTCGGGACGAGCCAATGCCAGGCAACGGACCAGCGGTCGGCAACGGACAGGAGACCGGCGCTCGAGAGACTCGTCCAGTTCAACCCTGAACCACACCAAGGAATTGGTTGAACTCAAACTGAGTGTTGACGAAATTGCTCAACGCCGCAGTCTTGCTAGCAGCACCGTCGCAGGGCAGATTGAACGTCTTGTTCAGGATGGCGCGGCATTGGATTTGGACCACCTGATGCCGCCACCGGAGCGCATGGAAACGATAAAGGCAGCATTCCTGCGCACCGGTGATGTGAGGCTTGCGCCGGTGAGGGAGTCGCTGGGCGATGGGTATTCCTACGACGAGATACGGATGGTCCGCATCGCCCTGTTTCCAAATGGTGTCATTGTCCCTGAGCATGCGGAATAAAATCTTAACCAGCGAATAGCAACAATTAAAAACGCAATTGGGGGACGATAAAGCAGTACAATACTACGGTCGATAGGACTCTTCGTTGACTGAGACTGGTTTTCTTTTTGTTTAGGACAGTTGTTCAAAAACAGGGCGGAGGTCCAGAAAAAATTTGTCCAGAGTAGTATTTGATGAGCTATGACGCGATTGGCGATGCCTATGACCTTGTATACCCCGACACGATTGAGAGAGTGCCTTTTGTAAAAAATCTCCTGAAAAGACATCAAAAAGACTCGGTTCTTGAATTAGGGATCGGCACAGGTCTTTTCGCCATACCATTGCACGAAGCTGGTATTGATATTGAAGGACTAGAGATTAGTCAGGTGATGATTGACATCGTCGGCCAGAGAGCGCCTAACCTCAAGGTTCATAAAGGAGACATGAGAGACTATGCAATCAACCGGCGATATGATGCGATTCTCGCATTGAGTTCGGTGCTAGTTTTTGTCGCCAATGAACAGGAGATTAAACAATGCCTACGCCGTTGTTATGATCACTTGGAGTCTAAAGGGCTCCTTTTACTGGAGCTACCGAATCACAAAGTTGAGATTCTCAAAAGCAACAACAGCCAGGAAATACATCGCAGCGAAGATGAAAGTACTATTGTCGTGATCCAAAGCGCGGTCGAAGGTCAAGATTGGAACGAGACATGGCACGTCTTCAAGCAAAACGATGGGGGATTAAGCCATCAAAAAGTGGTCTGCCAAGAATTCCTCTATTCGCCCACGACTTTGGCCGGTCAACTTCAAGACGTCGGCTTTGATATCATCGAAACGCGTGGCGATTTGTTGGGCAACCCATTTGATGAATCGAACTCATGGCGGCGAGTTATCGTCTGTGAAAGAAAGGATTGACGGTTCTGAGCCAAGAGCATTATTTTAAGGTTGGTTCGCCGTACTACAAGCCCAGGGCGTCGGCCAGCAGGCGGCGGTGGTAGCGGGGGTCACCCAGGTAGTGATAGAGAGTTCGCGAGGCGGTTGTGTGAAGCGTCAGTCCGTATTCGGTCATGCTGCCCACACCGGCATGAACCTCATGGGCGTGGTTGCAAGCCTCGTAATAGGCCTCAGAACCTACCGACTTGGCCATGTGGATCGCGTCGGTGGCTGGGCGCTCCGTATCCAACTTCCACAGTGCCTCATAGGCCGTCCACCGGGCGGCGTCGAGTTGGTTGACTAGGTTAATCACGTGGGACTGAACATGCTGGAAGCGGCCAATTGGCATGCTGAATTGTATCCGAGTCCGGCTGTATTCCACAGACATGTCATATACCGCCTGGCAGCCTCCAACCTGGTAGGCGGCAAGCACGGGAATGGTGCGGGCCACTGCTCCTTGAAAAGCGTCCCACCCGGCGTCAAATGACTGGCCCAGCAGGTCGGCTTTTCCAACTGCCACGTTGTCCAGTTTGACCTCGGACAGATTCCAAGCGAAACCCGCCAGAGAACGGACTGTAACTCCGGCGGCGTTGGCCGGGACGAAAAACAAGCCCACGGGACCGTTATTTTCAGCACGCGCAGCGCAGAGAAAGTGAGTGGCCGACACACCATCGAAAACGTAGCTTTTGGCTCCGTTTAGCCTGAAGCCTTCGCCGTCCTTGGTGCCCACCAAGCCCACGTCCATAGCATCCCAACCGTAGTCGGCTTCCGTTACGGCCAATACCAGTGACCGCTCACCTTTGGCCAAGGTTGGCAGCCATTCCTGTTTCTGCTCTTCCGTGCCGCCGGCCAGTACCGTGAACCCTCCCAGGAGCGCCGAGCTAACCAGAGGGCCCGGAACCGGACCTCGGCCCAACTCCTCGAACAACACCCCGGCATCGGTGAGGGAACCACCTTCTCCGCCGTACTCTTGGGGGATGGCGATACCCAGCCAGCCCGTAGCCGCCAGCTTGCTCCAAGGCTCAGAGGGGCACGACTGACCCGTGGCCGCCATCTGCAGCAATGTGTCCTTTGGGTACTCTTGTTGCACGAAACGGCGCACCGCCGTCTTGAGCATTTCTTGTTCCGGAGTTAACGCCAGGTCCATATCTACTCCTAATGGCAGCAATCAATGTTCACCATGACAGGTGATCGTTGATTACCGATTGCTTTTAAGCCAGCGCGCCCGCTTTCTCTTTAACCTCACGACCAATGCCGATGCGCCGGGCCATGATTACCTTCTGGATGTCGGTGGTGCCGCCGGGATGGAGCGCGATAAGCGCAGACCGCATGTAGGCTTCCACATGTCCCTCTCCGGCGCCCAGTTCCGGGTCGTAAGTCATCGCCGCAGGGCCCAGGATATCCAGGATAGCCGTCGCTTGACGCAAGCCCGATTGTTTCCGGAAGTAAGATGCTTGGGGGCCTTCATAGGTAATGTTGGCGCCGCTGTGGCGCATCCAATAATTCCTGAGGTTGAAGAGCCGGGTGATTTCCGCCTCGATATATATATCCACCAGGCGGTCACGAACCTCGGGGTCCTTGGACATGGGCTGGCCCCGGCGTTGGGTGGTCTGGCAGTATTCAAACATCCGGTCCACCAACCAGTTTCGGGAGATGCGGCCCCCGGTGCCATGCTCCAATTCAAGGTGGGTCGTAGCTACTTTCCAACCTTGGTTCTCTCCACCTATCAGGTTGAAGGCTGGAACTCTGACATTGTCGAAGAACACAGTGTTCTTCACGCCCGAGCCAGCACCGGATTCGCCGCCGGAAATCAGCAGGTCCATGGGTTGGATGGTTATTCCGGGCAAATCGGCCTTAATCATGAACCAACCCAGGTTTTCGTGGCGCTTGGCCTCTGTGTCAGTGACGGTTATGGTCCACATGTAATCGCAACCCAGACCGCTGCCAACAAAGACCTTCTGACCGTTGATAACATAGTCGTCGCCGTCGCGAATAGCCGTGGTCTTGACGTTGGCCAGGTCGGAGCCGGCTTCGGGCTCGGATAGCAGTTGCCAGGTGCGTACTTCACCCCGGAAGATTAGTTTCAGGAAAAACTGTTTCTGCTCTTCGGAGCCCCAGACCAGGATCGAAGCGCCGCCCAGCTTCCCGCCCGAGTCGTAATAGGGGGGCAACGTCATGCCGACATTGTCAATCTCTTCTTCAATAATCACGGAGTAATCCAATGACAGACCGCCGCCGCCGTATTCCACCGGAGCCGTGGGCCAGAGCCAGCCTTTTTCGCCGAGTCTGCGGCCTAGGTCCCGCCGCAATTCGTACTGCTCGGTGGTTAGGTCGATCGGATCGGCCGGGTGAACGATACCGGAAGGGAGATTCTCCGCCAGCCAGGCACGGACCTCCAAGCGAAACTTTTCCTGCTCTCCCGTATAGGTGGGTTCAAAGTCCATGTTTTTCCTCCGAGGGGAATTAGCTGTCAGCCGTCGGGTTTTTAGAAGGCTTGTAGTAGTGGGCAGTAATGGATTATGCCCCATAGGGACATAGGGCGCAACTCAAGTGCAGACGAAGCCCAAAGCCGAAAGCTATCGATTACTGGCTCCGCAAGGCGCGTCCCGGCAAGGCGCCGGTATGGACGCCGTTGTCCACCACCAACTTGCCGTTGATTATCACGTAGTCTATGCCCTCGGGATATTGCTTGGGGTCTTCAAATGTAGCTTTGGCGGCCACCCGGTCGGGGTTAAAAACCACTATGTCTGCCTTCATCCCGTCCCGCAAGATACCCCGGTCCTTCAACCCCAGCCTTTGGGCAGGCATGGAGGTCATTTTCCGCACCGCATCTTCCATCCTCAATATCCCCTCTTCACGGACGAACTGGCCTAGGATGTAGGGGAAGGTGCCGTAGGTGCGGGGATTGGGCATTTCTCCCGTGAGAATCCCGTCGGAACCAACCATCTGAGCCGGATGCTGAGCAATGACCCGGATGTTGTCCGGGTTGCCGGTGCGGGCCACGAAAGCAACATCCAGGTTCTCCTCTATTAGAAAATCGCATATCGTGTCCGCCATGGGCGTGCCCTTAGCTTTGGCTAGCTCGGTCAGGGAGCGGCCCTCCCACTCCTTGTTCTTGTCGGACCCAACGTGGCTAAAGATGTAGTGGTCCAATGTCAAACCCCACATGGGATTCACCGCATCGCCAATCTGCTCCCTCACGTTGCGGTCCTGTAGCCTCTGGAGCAGGGCTGAAGGACCACCGGCGTGGACCCAATAAGGAAGCAGGGAGTGCAAAACCGTGCTAGCGGCGGCGTAGGGGTACTGGTCGAAGGTCACGTCGATTCCTTCGTTTCTTCCTTCGTCCACCAAGTCCAGCATCTGCTCGCCCATGCCATCCACCGGGTTGTGGTAGTGGGATATGTGCACAGGCACACCCGAACGGCGACCGATGGTGACCGCTTCCCGGAATGGGTCCAAGAGTTTGTCGCCCAGGGTGTAACGGGCATGAGTCATGTAGATTCCGCCTAGGTCTTTCACAGCATCGCAGACCGCAACCAACTCGTCGGTGTCGCTGTAGGCTCCGGGAGGATAGGTCAAGCCGGTGGTGAACCCGAACGCCCCGTCCCGCATTCCTTGAATGGCCAACTCCCGCATTCGGTCAACCTCGGCTTGGGTTGCAAGTCTATCTTCCCAGCCCATGGCCTCGATTCGTATCGCAGCATGGGGCACCATGTAGGCGACGTTGCATGCCACCTTGTCATCAAACAGTTCCAAGAATTCTTTTACGTTGCTCCACCTGACTCCGGGTGGCGGTGTGCCATTTATCGCCGCCAAGTAGGTTAGCAATTGTTCCAACTTGGGCGGAGACAAGGGCGCATAGGACAAACCGTCCAGACCCAATAGCTCTGTGGTTACACCCTGCCGGACTTTGGCCTCATTCCGTGGGTCGTTCAGCATCATTAGTTCAGAGTGGGAGTGCATGTCAATGAATCCGGGGCAGACCACATACTGGCTAGCCTCGATGATTCGCGACGCTTGGATTGCGGATGAATCCCCTCGCATTATGCTGGCCTGGTCTCCTTCCACACCGACGCTGGCCCGAAACCAGGTCTGGCCAGTACCGTCAACCACCCGAGCATCTTTAAGCAGTAAATCCAGCATTGGTCCTCCTAAAATTTTATGCGTGGTATCCGGCCGAGTGGTGTTGGCATTGACTCAAGCTTGTCCATTGTAGGCTCAAAATCGCCACAAAATTAACATACATCTTTGCAAATCACAAACACACTATTGTGGCTTGGCCGTGTCTTGCCAGGCGCACCCGTTGCGGCTAACATTGGTGAGCCCTAAGGGAATCCAGATCTGCTACTAATTAGCCTTGATAAACAATAATTGGACTGATAACCCATGGAACCAATCTACTTGGACTACAATGCCACAACCCCCATCGACCCTCAAGTTGCCGAAGCGATGCTGCCTTTCGTTCACCAGCACTATGGCAACCCATCCAGCAGCCACCCCTTGGGCGTTATTGCCCACGCCGCTGTAGAAGAAGCCAGGGACCGGATCGCAAAGATGCTTGGTTGTCAGCCGCAAGAGGTGGTCTTCACCAGCGGTGGCACCGAGGCCAACAACTACGCCATCAAAGGCGTGGCTGGCGCTTACTCGGCCCAGGGCAACCACATCATCACGTCATCGGTTGAGCATCCAGCCGTGATAGAGGTATGCCGCTTTCTGGAAGAGAAGGGCAAAAGGGTAACCTACCTGCCCGCTGACCGGTTCGGTTATCTTGACCCCCAACAAGTGTCCGACGCCATCACGGACCAAACCGTGCTGGTCACGGTCATGCACGCCAACAACGAGGTCGGCACGTTGGAACCCATCCGGGAGATTGCCGAGATTGCTCACCAACGGGGCGTGCTGGTCCACGCCGATTGCGCCCAGTCCATCGGCAAGATTCCCGTAGATGTTGACCACTTGGGAGTTGATTTGCTCACCGTGGCTGGCCATAAACTCTACGCTCCCAAGGGTATTGGCGTCCTATACGTCAGAACCGGCGTGCGACTGGAGAAACTGATTCACGGGGCCAACCACGAAATGAACTGGCGCGCAGGCACCGAAAACGTTATCGAAATCGTTGGCTTGGGTAAGGCTTGCCAGTTGATTCACGAAAATCTTCCCGAATATCAGAGCCACATGACCAGGATGCGGGATCAGTTGGAATCCGGCTTATTGGACCGCTTCCCCGACTCCAGACTGAACGGCCACCCTGAAAACCGCCTGCCCAACACTTCCAGTATCAGCTTCAAGAACCTTGAAGCGAACCGAATCTTGGACGGTCTCACCAGCGTGGCGGCTTCCGCTGGCGCTGCGTGTCACAGTGACCGCGTAGAGGTATCAAGTGTTTTGGAAGCCATGAATGTGCCCATGGAATACGCCATGGGAACCATTCGCTTCTCTGTGGGCCGGTTCACCACCAGTAGCGAAATCGAACTTGCCACGGCGGAGATTAGCAAAGTAATTAACGAGTTGACGCTGGCCCATACTACCAATTAAGGCTGGCTCATTCGGGAGTCACAATCACCGGGCCACAATCAATAAAAGATAACCCTATTAAGAATGTGAGGAAAACAATCGTGGGAACAGTAGGCATAGACCATATCGCTATCCCCACCGCCGATGCGGAGCGCCTAATCAAGTTTTACAAGATGCTTGGATTTACCATCAATGATGAAGCCGAGTGGCGGGCCGGAGAGGCCAGGATATTCTCTATCCAGGTTGGTGATTCAAAAGTCAATGTCCACCCCGAGGGCTTCACCGCAGATTTGCGCGGACCCACAGCCATGCCGGGATGCGGTGATATTTGCTTCGTATGGGACGGAACGGCCGACGACTGCAAGGATTGGCTGGAAGGCTTGGGGGTGGAGATTATCCGCGGACCTGGGCCTCGCAAAGGGGCTAAGGCCGGAGGTACTCTACCTGCGGTAAGCATGTACGCTCGGGACCCCGACGAAAACCTGCTGGAGTGGATGGTCTATCTGTAAGGCTAGCAAACAGCGTTCACAACCCAGTTTGATTCAAGATCTGCGTAATAATCAAAAGCCCGTCCTGCAGGCTTACCTGCCAAAAGGGCTTACGCGCCAAAAGGGCTTACCTGGCAAAAAAGGAATCAACTCAAGAAGGAATAGACATGCCATCAATGTCTGGGAAGCAAGCCTTGGCCCAAATGCTGGTTGCCGAAGGGGTTGAGTACATATTCGGGAACCCCGGCACCAGCGAAACACCGTTTTTGGATGTGCTGCAAGACTACCCGCAACTGCGGTACATCCAGGCGCTCCAGGAAGGGACAGCGGTGGGCATGGCCGACGGATACGCCCGGGCCACCGGAAGACCTTCCTTCGCCAACATACATATTGCAGGGGGATTGGCCAACGGCCTAAGCGCCTTGTACAACGCCCACCGGGGCGGCACCCCAATGATTCTCACGGCGGGAAACTCGGATACTCGCATGCACTTGGCCGACCCGGTCCTCTCCGGTGATTTAGTCCAAATGACGGCCCAATACACCAAGTGGAGCACGGAGATATTGCATGCCTCGGACGTGCCGATTGCGGTGCGGCGGGCATTCAAGGAGGCCAAGACGCCACCCACCGGGCCGGTTTTCTTGTCATTCCCTTGGGACACCATGGATGACGTGTCGGACGTGGAAATTGCCCCTTCTTCCACCGGTTTCTATCGTATTCGCCCCGACACCGATGCCATCGCCAGTGCGTCGAAGCTGCTGTCCCAAGCCGATAACCCGGTCATCGTGGTTGGCGACAGGGTGGCCCAATCGGACGCTGTGTCTCGGGTTGTCAGCTTAGCAGAGCGATTGGGGGCCAAGGTCTACGCTTCAGCCTATACGGAGGTCAACTTTCCCACCAGCCATCCCTTATATGCAGGAATCCTGAACCTGAACAATCCGACCACCGCAGGACAACTTGCCGTAGCCGACGTCGTTCTGGCCATAGGCGCAAACGTGTTCAACTCGTTCCTGTACGTGGACACCCCGTTCTTGGCTCCTGCTACGAAGCTGATTCACTTGGACAGCAGCTACCAAGAGGTGGAAAAGATTTACGCCACGGAGGTGGGGATTCTGGCCGACCCAGGCGAGGGGGCAGCAGAACTCACCGACGCTTTGGGCCAAGACATGTCCGCATCGGCCAAAGAAGCGGCCGCCACCCGGGCCGCCAAATACGCCGATGAACGCCGCCAATCCGACGAGCGATACCAGGAGCGGTTGAAGGGCCTTATGGGGCGCCGCCCCATGGCTGTTGAGGAAATGATGAAGGAATTGGCCCAAGCTTCACCGCCCGACGTGATAATCGCGGACGAAGCGATAACATCCAGGCCAGCACTGAACAGAGCATTCAGCTTCGATGAGCCAGGCAGTTTCTACGGCATCCAAGGCGGATCGTTGGGTTGGGCCATGCCGGGAGCGCTGGGAGTGAAGCTGGCCAACCCTGACAAACCGGTGTTGGCCGTAGTGGGCGACGGTGCGTCTCTTTACACGATACAAGCTTTATGGACTGCCGCTCGGTACAACATTCCCGTGGTTTACGCCATCTGCAACAACCAGGCTTACAGAATCCTGAAAGTGAATATGGACATCTACCTGCAGCGGATGCTGGAGGACAAGGAACGTTCCAGCGACTACGTTGGCATGAACTTCGAAAACCCGTTAAATATCTCGGCCATAGCCCAAGGCATGGGTGTGTCCGGAGAGAAGATAGAGGACCCCAAAGAACTGGGTCCAGCGGTGCGCCAGGCCTTCGAAAGCGGGAAACCGGCATTAATCGACGTAAGTATCGACGGGTCTCTATAAAACAGGATGAGATGAAACTGACCGGCGCTAACTACGGTTCCTCAAGGGTCAGTTTCACCTGTTCTTCGACTCGCCAGGCTGTGAGAAATGGGCCAAGCCATTGCTCTGGGTACCCTGAGATACCCTAATTTCAGGAGACCAATCGGAGGAAGTGGATGCTAGTTATATCGACCTGGCAGTCTACGAATTTCGTCAACATTGGACCTAATCGATTCGCACATCTGGCAGTAGTGGGTTCAAATGCGTGCATAGGCGGATACAGATTGCATTACGTCCGGTAATATAACCTGGGCGATTTAACGGGTTGGGTGGATGAAATCGATACATAGGATACCTAAACGCTCTTTTGTCGAATGAGATGTTACCGATTTCAGAAGTCCCAATTTGACAGATAACCGGATAATGATATAAATTATCAACTTGTATAGTCGGGATGATTGTGTGGAGGTGTACCTATTATCAGGAGGCTCCATGGTATCATCTGCGGCTCGGCGAAATGTCCTCACTCGGCTTGGTGGAACTAGAGCGACCCAACGCGTCGCTTCCCCTGCAGTAGTTATAGGCTTGGGCTCCACAGCCTGCCAAATCACCCAACATCTAGAAACTGCGACAGACTCCTGGAGCGCCGCCGACAAAAAGAGTCTGGGCTTCTTGTACCTGGACACCAGGGAAGCCACACGGGAAGAAATCTCCCGGGCATCCCGGTTCATTCCCCTTACTCTCCCTCATTTTTCCAATCTGCGCGACCTCAGGCCGTGGATCACGGAATGCGTGCCTGAGCTAAAGCACCTGAGCCTTTCCAGAGAAGGTGCTTTAGGAATGCTGGCCAATGCTGGCGTTGCCGCCCGTTACAATTACGCCGCCATGCGTGGGCACATCGACTCCATCATAAGCGAGGTTTGCCCCTACTATGAAGGGAAGACCTACTTAAGGGCCCATGTCGTGGCTTTCTTGGGTGGAGGCACCATCGGTGCTCTGCCGGTCTTGCTTGCGGCCCTTTCCGAAGCAAGAGGAACCGCATATAACTTCAGCGTGGTTCTGCATCTGCTCATGCCCCAGAGGGGTCTCTCCAGGGACCCTGACAACAGTTACCCGCTACAACTCAGGAACACCTATGCGACCATGCAGTTCTTGAGGGCAGCCACCGGCGTGCAAGCAGGCGAAGGGAAGCATACTGGGTCAGACACCTTCCGCATCACTGTTTACCCAGACAAGCTCATCGAAGCGACCGGCCCTCATTTCGACATCGCATTACTTCACCGGTCGCCCAAGGACTCCATCCCGGCACAGCGTGCTCACGTTGCCCGCATTCTGGAAAATCTGGTCGCCGACTCGTGGGGCAGCGGATCAGACTGGTGGGCCAGGTATCACGAAACCATGAGAGAAGCCAACAATCGAGTGGATGCCCGCTTTGGGTCCATCAGCTCCAAGGAAGTCGGTCTCCTTGAAGGGTTCTTCAATCTGACCGCACGCCAGTATTTACAAACTAAATGGAACATAGGAAGCAGGTAGGTTTATCATGGCAAGGTTCTCATTTCTAAAAATAAACAAGAAAAGACTCTCCTACAAAGAAGAATCTACCAGGGTGCGCCAATCCTTAGACCCGCTGGATTTCCTGGCGGCCGAATCTGGCAGCCTCAGTTCTAGAGACGCATTCCAACAGATTCACGCCGTGATTCACAGCGCAATCGAAGATGTGGAAAAGGCCATTCAGCTGGTATTTGAGCAACTGGGCCCCGACGTATCGGTAGCCGACAGGATAATCTTGGAGGCCAACGGGGAAATCAGAAACGAACTGGTGCGGGCCAGCTTCCTGGCCGACGAGGCGAAAGACGTTCTCAATCGTGAAATACGGTCCCGGCTGGAAAACCTATATATCCAGGGATTGATGGTGGCGCCCAACCAGGTCCCGGCCATTCGCCGGTGGGAAAACCTTTCCGCCCGGGCCATCCAAAGAGACCTACCCAGTATCACCGAATACACTCACCCCGAGTTGGCCAGGCCGGAAGACCGCCGCCGCCGGGTGCCCCGCTGGAAAGGCCAGATCGACGAGTGGCTGGAAACGATGTGCCGAAACCATGTCGCCGATATTATCAAAGCCATGGAAGAAGAGATAAAAGAATACGTCATCTCGTGGTTTGAGGTGACGGCTGCGTTCCGAAGGCGAGCCAGCTTGGGTGGCAGTCTGTTCCAGCAAGTTATCGACCCCGACCTTTGGAGCTTTGAAAGCGAAGACCCTACGGTTAGGAACCTATTACGGGGTCAACAGGCTCAAAGCATAGCCGGTCGTATCTTGGAAAGATTCCAAATCAGCTCCCAAGACGTAATCGAAATCGCCGAAACTGTCCGGGCTTCCTTACAAGGACTAAGCGTCTACGGCATGAACCGGGTGGGTGTCGAAGAGATGGAAGACCTGCTGGCGTTGGCCCTCTCTGAAAAGATTCAAGACACTGTATCTCTGGAAGCCGGATTCCTGTCCGTCATTTCCAACGGTGTCCGCTACAACGAGGAACTGGGCGAGTTGCTCGCCGAGATGCACCGAGGCACTGCGGCCATGGAGCAAAAGGTGTGGCGTGTCGGCGAAGTTGGCGTAGGCCACGTGGACTCTGCCTCAGGAGTGGGAATCACCGCCTCAAACGTCCACGATATCGTGGTCAGAGGATTGGGCGGTGGCCGCAGGTTCGCTGCGGTGGAAGGCCACCCCGGCGACAACCACCGTTTCGATGTTCAGATGTCCATCGTAGGTGCGCCGGCCTCTGACCTGACCATATTCAGGGAAATGGTAACCGCTTGGTACCAATGGCACTTTGCCGAAGACCGTGCGGCTTGCAAGACCGAAGCCGAGTGGTTGAAATTGGTCAAGAGCGAATGCTGGAAGCTCTACCCCGACATCGGCACCGATAGCGGCGTGCGCAATGCCATTATCGAGCTTATCGGGGAAGACTTGGCCGACATGTGGCGGTCCCGAGAGGGAATGGTCCGCCGTCATGCCAATGGGCTCCCCAGCGAGGAAGACCTGCTCCACGGCCTCTGGGTAGAATTGGGTGTTATAACCAACGGTGTGGGAACCGAGGTCAAAACCAAGACTTAATTTTCCAATTAACTGAGTAGACAGCAATTTCGATAATCAATAATCCCCCCGGCTCGCCAGAGAGTCGGGGGGGTTTTGGTGTTTGGTAGGTTATTTAGAAACAACACGGCATTATTCTATGGTGGCTCATCAGTGATTCGTCAGTTGCGAATCGGGCAGTTAACGAGCCGGACTACTCCACATTTGGATGGGTCGTAATAAACCGGGCGGCCTTCTCTGCGTCCACGTTGGGCGCCCTCACTTCAACTCCCGACTGTTCCTCCTGAAGCAAGAACGTCACGCTGCTATCCCGGTTGCCCCAGCCCCGGTTCAGGCCTTGGATGGCAATCTGCTCGGCCAAGTTGGCCACCGGCATAGGAACGTTGAACTCTTTGCCCAGTTCGGTGGCCAGGCCGATGTCCTTCCTGGACAAGGACAAAGCGAAGCTGGGCGGATCAAACTCGCCGCGAAATACTGTCTTGACCATCCCCTCGTGAAGGCCGCTCATGCGTCCCACCGCCCCCCGTCGCACGCATTCCCACAATGCTTCGGCTTCCACCCCGGCTTTGACACCGAGAGTCATTCCCTCGGCTATGGCCTGCCTGATTCCGTGGCCAATCATGTTGTGTACCAGTTTTGCTACGCTTCCGGCCCCTATCTCGCCGGCGTAGAAAACCTTGTCACCGAAGGAATCCAACAGGGGCTTAACACGGTCGAAAATCTCCCGGTCTCCACCAACCATCACAGCTAGATTACCGCTGGCTGCTCCACTTTTGCCGCCGCTGATTGGGGCGTCCAACACATGGGCGCCTTTCTGCCGGAATCTGGGCTCAATCTCCCGAATCAATGTCGGTCTGCTGGTAGAAAGATCGATAAAGATCCCTCCGGGCTTTATGCCCGCCAACACGCCTTCGGCTCCCAACGACACCTCTTCAACCTCTTTGGGTCCCGGCAAGGAAGTGAATGTGACGTCGCACAAGCTGGCAACCTCTTCGGGAGAGTTGGCGAGCCGCGCACCTCCCTCCAACAGCGGTCGGGCAGCCTCCTCTCGCAGGTCGTAAACCACCATGGGGTAGCCCGCTTTTTGAATGTTGTTAGCCATGCCTCCGCCCATGTTACCCAGACCTATAAATCCAACCGTTTCCATTTTTCTACCTCTCTTCAGATATATTATTTGGCTGATTGCTGAAACCATACGATGCCCGCTTGCGGCGATTGCCCGATAGTTTGGCGGGGGAGTTCTTCTAGGGTCCTTATTATGGACGCGGCGCTCCGGATTATCCAACAGTTCATAGGTTCAGCCCGGGGCCGGCCCGGGGTCGGCCCCGGGGCCAGCCCGAATGTTGAACCTGTCACCGGTATTCGAGGAGGGCCTCTCGGCCTCTTAATTTGGGGCGTTGGGGTATGGTCAATACCCATCAGGCAGGTGGATAATACCGAGAACACACACCACATCGGGCGTGGTGTATCTGCGATTAATCTCGTCTAAACTGAGTTGACGGTAATAAGAAAACCATTTAGGAGGTTAGACATGACAGACCATACTTACAAGGTAGTTGAACTGGTTGGCACTTCTAACGAAGGCGTACAGCAAGCCATTGAAGGGGCCATCGACCGAGCCGGTCAGACGCTCAAGAATCTAGACTGGTTCGAGGTAAAGGAGATTCGCGGCAACATCCAGGACGGCAAGATTGCCTGGTATCAGGTCAAATTGGGTATCGGGTTCCGGGTATTGGATGCAGCCGACCTTCACCGGGACTAAAGACAACCAACATGAGGTCAATTAACCGGGCGAGATTGGATTCTCGCCCGGTTTTATTTTTAATGGCGATTCACCCCATCTTCATTGGTTGTATTATAACTTGGTATTGTCTCCAATTCCAAGGAATCTCAAGCAGATGGGCCACCCTTGGCGTATTTCAAATTAAGGAGCATCCATTGCTGTTTCCCGACGAATCCAACGACCGCCTCTTGGCCAACCTGAAAAGTGGCCAGCCATCTCTCTGCGCCTACGTTTTCAGCCATCCCAACATGGTGGAGGTGGCCGGATTGGCTGGCTATGAGAGCTTCATGGCCGACATGATGTTCACCGCCCATGACTGGGACAACATCGCCCACCTCATCCGGGCGGCTAGGGGCACCGGTATTTCCCCCATGATACGAGTTCAAGCCTATCCATGGTCCTCGGGCGATGCTGACCCGGGTGTTGATCGGCGCACCGTATCAGACGCCGCTCGGGCGCTGTCTCTGGGCGCCACCGCTGTGACCATCTCCGTTTCTTCCAAAGAAGAGGTGAAGGAACTGATGGGGCTGAAAACCGACTGGCACCGTCTGATTCACTTGAAGCGGTTCGCAAACGCAGAAGAGTTTCCCGCCTTTGCCCAGCGGGTGGCGGAAAGCACGCTGATAATTCCCACTGTGGAAAGCGAAGGCGGTCTCAGGGACCTGGATGAGATTTTCGCTTTGGACGGCATCCGGCTGGTCTGGTTGGCGGCTGGAGACGTGAGCAAGATTTTAGGGGTTCCTTTCAAGTACGAGCACCCCAAGGTGCTGGCGTTAGTGGAGCAGGCGGTGAAAACGGCACAGAAGTACGGCGCTGGAGTGATGTTCAACCTGGGTTTGGACTCGCCCGACTTCGACTCCATGGCCGCTTCGGCCAAAAGGTACTTTGAATTGGGCGTCCAAGTTGTGGGTATCGGGGCCATGGAGTGGCACATGCAGATGGCCTTGGAATACGTCCGGAAAAAAGCCTTGGGCTAACAGTCCATAGGGTTGCGATTAAGTAGGTCAGCTACTTGTTATGTCTACCCGCCTGGCCGCTGCCCTGCCCCTCTGGCCAGTGAATCCAACAGCACGGCTACTTTTGACCGGAAGGGGCGCACCCGGTTTACCTCATGTGTCTTGCCCATGGCAACCAGGAACATCATGCTCTTGCCCAGCGCATGAGGAGAGAAGAACTCGGCAACGTCGTCGTCGTAAAAAGTCATGCCCGTGGCGCCCAGTCCCAAGGAGTGGGCGCAAAGATAGGCGTTCCCGGCCATGACGCCCGCTTCCAACTGGGCGGCTCTGTATCCCCGGTTACCGTATCGCTCTAATATCCGGTCCAAGTCGGCCAAGAAATACACCACCGCACTGGAGTCGGCGCCCAAGGCCTGCTCGAAGCAAAGGTGTCCGGCTTCTTCTCGGAAATCTCCTTTTTTCAGCAACTCCAAACGCCGCCGGACTGGTGAGAAATAGTAGGACCCTGATTCCAGACCGTCCACTCCGTTGACTATGAGATACGGGTCCAGCAGGCTCACCGTCTGCCCCGAAATGAAATCCGCTGGCAAGGGCTTGGTCGAGTTGTCCATGATTGCGCTGAATTGGGACAAGGAAATGTTGGACCGGTCAAAACGCCTGGTGGACCCTCTACGGACGATGGCATCACCCAGAGCCTGGGACGTCAAGTTATCCCCTTGTAGAAGCGTCAGCGCCGATTCACTAGCTGGTTCGTTCGATGCTTCTTGTTTGCTTAACTCTGCTGCTTGCCTCCAGGCGACCACCTCATCCCGGTTCGCCAGACTAGATGCTGCGTGGGCTTGGATTATCTCCGGGTAACTAATCTCGCTTTCCAAGTCACTGTTGGATTGTGGGATTATGGAAGCGATCGGCTGTGATGTGGGTTCGCCGGTGACACCTTCGGTTGTTCCGGTGGTTCTGAGCGTTCCAAGGGATCCGGTTACTCCAACAGGAGCCAGGCACAAGCTGCCCTCCCTCTCCGAGTCCAGTCCCAATATGGCGTTCACTTCGCTATCCACGAAGCCGGTCACCAACCGGGCGGGCAGGCTAGCCCCTCCCCTGACGGTAGCCAGTGTGTTGGCCAGAATTGTTCCGGCATCCCAGAAGCAGTACCGATAGCTCCTGACCCGGTACTTCCAAGCGCTGCGCCAGAAAACGGCGGTAAATACGAGGGTCATGGGCGATCCGGCGACGGTGTCATCACCCCCTGCAGCGGCCGCCAACTCTCTGCGGAAGTCGCCTTCTCTCAGTTGAGTCAGAGAAAATCTGTCCGGAGAAAAATGGTATACCCCGGCTTCCAAGCCGGAGATTTCGCCCGCAACAACGTAGACCTCCGTAGGGTATAGCGCACCTGCGGAAGCGGCTGCCCGGTAGTGGACTTCCCCAGCCACCGGCAGATTTCGTTTGTGCAAAATTCCGGCCGAGAAATAGAGCATCTGGGCGAGCGCGGCCAGGTCCACCGGCTCCGGTACTTTGTCGGTAGTCCCCGACACTGCATCCCCCGACACGGCGTCCCCCGACACGGCGTCCCCAGACACAGCATCCCGGGACACAGCATCCAACGTAGGAATTCCCGGTGGGTTGAAATCGGAGGGCAGGGGAATCTCGGGCAGGCCGGAGTAGGTCTTGTACAAGGGCGGCTTGTTGGCGAGGTTAATGTAGGCCAGCTTCGTGGCTTGGTGATAATCTCTTGCCGCCTCAACGTCTCGGTTGTTCATTTGGTTTAGTAATCGCCTTTTGGCTGAAAGCCTATATCGTTCCCTTGTACTGGGGCGATCTCTTTTCTACGAATGATCGGGCAGCTTCCTGGTGGTCGGGGTGTCCGGCGCTACGGGCCTCCAGGGACAGTCCCATATCCAATGCCAGGTTTAGGTCGTTCCAGATTTTCTTGTTCATGGCATGTTTGGTGCCCCGTATGGCCAGGGCCGGTCCGGTGGCCAAACGCCGGGCCAATTCCATCACCGTTTCCATCAATTCGTCATGGGGCACAACCTTGTTAATCAGGCCGATGCGCTCCGCCTCGGTGGCGTCAATGATGTCTCCGGTCATGAGCAGTTCTTTGGCTTTGGCCACGCCGATGAGCAGGGGCCAGATGACCGCTCCTCCGTCACCGGCAACTAAACCGGCGCGCACGTGGGTATCGCCGATGCGTGCTTGGTCGGAAGCGTAAATAATGTCGCAAAACAGAGCGATAGTTGCTCCCAGACCGGCTGCCACGCCGTTCAGAGCGCAAATCATAGGCTGCTCCACCCACAGCATGTTATGTATAATCCGCCGACCTCCTTGGGAAACAGCGCCCAAGGGCCGGCTCTGCAGAGCGATGGCTCCTCCCCTCTCATCCATGGCCCGCACGTCGCCGCCGGAGCAGAAGCCGCGTCCTGCGCCGGTTAACACGACGGCGCTCACCTCCGGGTCATTGCCAACCTCGGCAAAGACCGTCTCCAGCTCTTTGTGCATCGTTTCGTCCACGGCGTTCAGGCGCTCCGGTCGATTCAGAGTGATGGTCAATATGCTCTCTTCCTGGTCGACCAGCAGAGTCTCGTAATTGTAGTTCGCCATGATGTGCCTCCATTGTTAAGTCAACGGACCGGGGTAAGTC
>DCAE01000103.1:114673-128251 GCA_002311385.1 Dehalococcoidia bacterium UBA1141
GGTAAGTCAACTGGTAAGTCAACGGACCGGGCTGCGTAAAACCAGTTGGGTGCTAGGACAGTCCGCCCATGGATAGAACCTCGGCCCATTCCTCGGCGGTGACCGGTTGGACCGACAAGCGCATCCCTTTTCGAGTGACCATCATGTTCAGTAGCTTAGGATTGGCCTTTAATTCCTGTAGAGTAACCTGCTTGGTGAATTCTTGGTCGGCTTTGATATCAACCATCATCCAAACGGTGTTGCCTGGCGTGCTTTTGGGGTCGTAGTGTTTATCTTTGGGATCCCAGGCAGTGAAATCCGGATAGGCATCTTTAACTATCTTTGCGGTACCAACCACCGCCATGGGGTCGGCGCTGCTGTGGTAAAAAAGTATGCCGTCGCCCGTTTTCATCTCATCCCGCATCAAGTTACGGGCTTGGTAGTTACGCACGCCGTCCCATTCCGCAAAGCCGTCCGCCTCACCTTGGAGGTCGGCGTAGGAATATGCGGTGGGCTCGGATTTGAATAACCAGTACCTCTTTTCCGCCATGTTGATCTCCTTCAAAGCTCTCAGCTATTAGGGGTCAGCTAAATTACCTCAGCTTAATCCCGGCAGCTTCCCGGTCGAAGCAGCCTTCGGTGGGGTCTTCCTTTTCCTGTCTCAGCAGGTCTTTTCGCACACGGAGGCTGGGAGTCCGGGGCAGGTCTTCTCGCATCTCCAAGTACCTTGGCACTTTGAAGTAGGCCAGGTTATCAGCGCACCAATACACAACATCCTCGGGGCTTAGGTCTGCGCCCTGGCGTGGCAAAATGTAGGCCTTTACCTCGTCTTCTCCAAGGTCCGAAGGTACCGCCACAACGGCGCAGTCCAAGACATCGGGGTGGCGCTTGATAACGTCCTCGACTTCTTGAGAAGAGATATTCTCTCCCCGGCGGCGGATGATGTCTTTCTTCCGGTCCACGAAATAGAGGAAGCCGTCATCGTCCATCCAACCCAAATCCCCGGTGTACAACCAGCCGTCCCGCAACGAAAATTTGGTCTGCTCTTCGTTTCGCCAATAACCGGGCATTGTGGCCGGATTTTTGATAGTAATCTCGCCTACGGTACCGGTGCCAATCGCTTCACCGGTTTCTTGGTCGGAGATGCGTATCTCATTAATAAATCTAGGGTCCGGGTGTTGCCGGGCCAATCCGGAAGAGCCCGACCGCCGTTCTTGCCCAATCACCTCTATGGTGCCGTAGCAGGTCTCGGTCATGCCAAAGCCCACGATAATATTCGTGGCGAATCTTTTCTGAAAGTCCGCCAGAAACTCCGTGGGAAAGGAAGGAGAACCATAGAACAACCGTACCGTGTTCTGGCTGTCGCTGGGAGACACGTCATTTTTGGACAGTACCGGCATCATCATACCGATGAAGTTGACCACCGTGGCTTTGGCCTCCCGCACTTGATCCCAAAACCTGGAGGCGCTGAAACGGTCGGCAATCACCAAAGTTGCGCCGCTGGCCAGAGCGCCCATGGTTGAATAGTACTGGATGTTGGCATGGTAGAAGGGCAAGCAGGTGAAAAACCGGTCCTCTGACGTGGCCATCGTCCATTGGGAGAACCCTTGGCCCGCCGCCACGTACATCTTGTGGGTAACCATGACTCCCTTGGGGTTTCCGGTGGTGCCCGACGTATAGACCAGCATGCACACTGAATCGGGGTCCACCTTGGGGCGGGAAGTCAACTCGGCAGCCTGGTCCAGAGCTTGGGTGAACACAGTCCAACCGGAGAGATTGTCCTCGCGTGGATTGCCAGGTTCAACCAATAGCTTGTGCTCAATGCTGGGCGCCAAAGCGGCCGCTTCTTCGGCCACGGCAGCCAGAGTTTGGTGAGCTACCAAGGCTTTGGCTTCAGCGTCATTCAGGATGAAGGCCATCTCGTCTCGCTTATAAGCGGTGTTGATGGGAACGCCGATGGCGCCCAAGACGGACAGCCCAAACCAACAAAACAGGTATTCTGGGCAGTTGGGCATGAACAAGCAAACCCGGTCGCCTTGGTTCACACCGATGGCCTGGAACATCGCCGCTGTTTGTAGAACCTTTTTTTGAGCCTGACGGTAGGTGAACTCCTGGCCTGAAATCTCTACGAAAACTTTGTCCGGAGATTTCTGGGCGGCAAGCTCGAAGAAATCGCCCAAGGAAGATTCCCACGGTAGTCCCTGGTCCGGGGTAATTGAATCGGTGGGGCCCGCGCTGTCTTGTTCGCTCATCTATACCCCTGTAAAGTCAGGTTCTCAGGCACTGCTGAACAGAGAAAATATGTACTCGTCCGGATGAATCAACCCTGCATCCAGCACCCCAAAACCTACCATGTAGCCGGAACAGGGTCAATGGGGAGACTTCCACTCCGATGTGGAAAACCGTCCAGTTGACACGCCTAGATAGCCGGTTTAAGCTGAAAACGTGACTATCAGGAGGCTCTCTCCATAGTGGCTGTATCTGTGGATACCAGACGATTAAAGCTCACCAACGAAGAGGGCACCGAAGGTGTTCTTCTGGGATTTTGCTGCCAAGAATGCGGAATACATGTGTTTGGCCCGGCCACTTTTTGCCAGGGTTGCTCCTCAAGCAATTTGGCTCAGGTGGAACTGGGCAAGCAAGGGATTTTGTACTCATTCACCATAGTCCGCATTCCCCCTCAAGGCTGGCCCGGCGATGTGCCCTACGTTTTGGGTCAGATAGAGTTACCCGAAGGCCCGCAGGTGCTGGCAGAGGTGGTTGATTGCCCCCACGAAAACTTGAAAATCGGGATGGCGGTGGAACTTACTCTCCGCTTGGTAGAGGCTGCTGAGGGCGGTTCGGAGCGGGTGGTTTATAAATGGAGACCGGTCTAAGTCTTTTCTACTTTCTCCCGGATCGCGCTGATTCGCCCCGTAATTGGTCGGCCAGTAGTTATCGGCCAGTAGTTAATAGGAGACAAACGTGACCCAATTCAATCCCGGCCGCGAAGTAGTTGTAGCAGGGGTGGGCCTGCATCCCTTTGGCAGGTTCCCGGAAAAGGACCTGGCTACTCTTGCCATGGAAGCCGTCTTACCCGCGCTGCAAGACGCCGGCGTCGGTTGGAAGGACATTCCAGTGGCTTACTTCGGCCACGTTTATTATCACGGCATGTCGGTGGGCGAGACGGCGTTGGCCAATTTAGGACTAACAGGAATCCCAATCATCAACGTTGAAAACGCGTGCTCCAGCGGCTCCACTGCTTTTTGGCAGGCCTATTGGGGCATCGCCACCGGGATTTATGACATGGCCTTGGCCTTCGGAGCCGAGAAGGTTCCCCGCGGCCCGGTAACCGTGACCCCTGAAGAAAGTCCGGAGCGTTACATCGGCGGAGACCATATGATGGCCGGGTACGCATTGAGGATGCGCCGCTACATGGAAGAAACCGGGGCACCGGCCACCGCATTCGCTCAAGCCGCGGTCAAGGCCAGGCAGAACGCCTCCCTGAACCCATATGCCCACCGCAAACAGGAATACAGCCTGGAAGAGGTCCTTCAATCGCGCCTAATCGCCGACCCTTTGACCCTCTACCAATGTTGCCCTACCAGCGAGGGCGCAGCAGCAGCGGTGTTGTGCGCTGCCGATTCTTTGGACCGCTACGGTATTAACAAAGAACGCACGGTGCGCATCGCTGCCGCCGTCCTCACATCCGGTAGTTATAACGGCAAGGGCAGCGACCATTCGGCCTTCAGCCCATACCGCACCGAACCCGGAGCGGTGAAAGCCTACGAGATGAGCGGACTGGGCCCGGAGGACGTGGACCTAGTCCAAGTCCACGACGCCGCAACTATAGGCGAACTCCAGCAACTGGAGGCATTGGGCTTGGTGCCGCCGGGAGAAGCTTGGAAGGCCACAGCCGAGGGCCGCACTGCCCTTACCGGTGACCTTCCAACCAATACCGATGGCGGACTATTGGCCATGGGTCATCCATTCGGGGCCACCGGGATAAGGATGATTCACGAAACAGTCACCCAATTACGCCATGAAGCCGGACCCCGGCAGGTCAAGAACGCCAAGGTGGGACTGGCCCAATGCTCAGGGGCCGGAGACGTAACCACGGTACACATTCTCACGAAGTAGCGGTCAGAGGTCGGCAATCAGCCCCTGCGTAAGTTGCTGAAAGCTGAACATTGATTGCTTAGAATGGATTGCTTAGAGTTGAATCATGGCAACATTTGTTGTGTTGGCCGCCATGAAGGGCAGATTCGTGTCCGATCACGGCAACACCTACGACAATTTTCAAATGCTTGGTTATATGGATGCCGACGACCCCAACGGCGCGGTCACGGCCTTCTTCGACCAAGCGCCGTATCCGATCCGCTGGGAAGACGTTGAATATATGTGGGCGGAGCGATTGGGCAACCTAGGCGTTGATGGCTCCGGTGCCCATTACGGCGACTACGACCGGATTTACGTTGACTCCCTGCGGCGGCGTTACGAAAGAGACTCGGAGGCCGATTAGTTACCCAAGACGCTATAGTCTCCGGAAAAGCCTCCTCTAATCAGCGGCGCCAACGCCTCGTTGAGGCGACTCTGGCTCCGTAATTCCGGTGATATACTCACCCCCATGACGGCGCTCGCCTTGGTCTTGGTCTTGGCCTCAGCTCTGGCCCATTCCACCTGGAACTTTCTGCTAAAACGCTCCGGCGACAAGCAAGTGTTCATGTGGTTGATTCTGGTCACGGCCAGCATCGTGTTTGTGCCCTTGGGCATCGTACTGTTCCTCCTCCATCCCTTTGGATACCCAGGCTGGATTTTCGTCTTGGCCACGATAGTCCTGCATATGATCTACTTCGTGCTACTGGGTGAGGGTTACACCCACGGTGACCTGTCCTTGGTCTATCCCATCGCCCGGGGTATCGGTCCGATGCTGGTGCCAATCTTGGCGGTGGTGATTCTGAGCGAGACCATAGGCGGCTTGGCCATCATCGGCATCATCGGCATCATTGCAGGAATCTATACGATCTCTTGGTGGGGGAATTTTGCCACTTTGCTGAAAGACCCACTTGGAATAATAAGGAACAGTGGCACCCGGTATGCCATCCTAACCGGGTTGACCATCTCCAGCTATGCCATCATAGATAAGAAAGGTGTTGACCACGTTCAGCCCTTTCTGTATATGTACTTCATGACCTTGGGATCGGCGTTAGGCCTTGCTCCCTATATCTTAGGAAGCCGGACCGTGGCTCAAATCGGGAGGGAGTTTAGATCCAACACCTGGCCAATCCTGATTTCCGGACTGCTGACTTTTCTGGCCTACGGCATGGTCTTGACCGCCTTCTCCCTCTCCAGAGTCAGCTATGTCGCTCCCGCCAGGGAGGTGGGCATTGCCATAGGGGTGCTCTTGGGAGTGGTTATCCTGAAAGAGCCCTTCGGTCGAGGCCGCTTGCTGGGCTCAGGCTTCATCGTCTTGGGCTTGGCTCTCATCGCCTTGTCCCCTTGAGCCGTGATGACGGTTCAACTCCCTGCGGCTGGTGCGTAATGTATAATATCCCCGGTTGACGCCACACTCGACCACAACAGCGGACATAGCTGGAGATTATTGGGCGGGCTATAAAGCTTGCCAGGAGTAGATATGCCTGATCAGGAAAGACTGGTTAACTCATTCTGCGAGATGGTCCGAATCGACAGTCCTTCCGACTTTGAAGAGGACATTTCCAAGCACCTGGAAGAAAGATTGCGTAACCTGGGATTCTTGGTGGAAAGAGACGCCCACGGGAACGTTATCGCCTCTGAAGATGGCGATGACCCGCTGCTCCTGTCGGCCCACATGGACACGGTAAATCCAGGCCGGGGCATCAAGCCCCAAGTTGAGGGTGACCTCATCAAGTCCGACGGCACAACCATTTTGGGCGGGGACTGCAAAGCAGGGGTAGCAGCCATCATGGAGGCCTTGGATTCGGCGAAACAAGAAGGCCGAAGCAGGCGACCGGTGCAGGTTGTCTTTACACGGGGCGAGGAAATCGGACTGGTGGGCGCCAGCAACCTGGATTACTCAATGATTCGATGTAAGGAATCGGTGGTGTTTGACGGCAACGGCCCGGTTAACCAAATCACCGGCTCCAGTCCCACCTACGTCGGGTTTGACATCACGGTTACCGGAAGGGCGGCCCACGCCGGTGTTGAGCCAGAAAAAGGCATTTCGGCCATCCGTATCGCTTCGGACATCATAGGCGAGCTCCCTCAAGGGCGCTTGGACGAAGAGTCTACATTCAACGTCGGTACGATCACCGGTGGCACGGTGCGTAACGCCGTGCCTTCCGAGGTCAATATCACCGGCGAGTTCCGCAGCCGCAACGTCGAGATGGTGGACTCGCTGCGCATGCAGCTAATCACCACGCTGGACGAGGCCCGTCGGAAGTACCGGGAGGCGGTCATTCAGGAAGAACTGAATGTCATGTTCCACATGTACAACCTTGACCCCAACGACCCCATCGTTCAGTTGGTCACCAAAGTCATGGGTGAGATGAAACTGATTCCCAATATTGAGGCTTCAGGGGGCGGCACCGACGCCAACGCCATGAGGCTAAATGGCATCGACTGTGTTGTGGTTGGAATGGCGACCAACGGTATGCACACAGTGGACGAGTACGTGGTCATACCTGATTTGATGAACACCGCCCGTTTCTGCGAAAGATTATTGGAGGCACAATAGGAGCCGAACGACTAGCTTAGTCGCAGGCGCAATTATGAACGGAGCAGAGTTAAAAGCAACATTACAGTCCGGAGGCCGGGTCTTCGGCACCATGATATCCATCGGCCGTAACCCCCGTTGGATACCCATCCTCACGGGAGTTGGCTTGGATTACATCATCATCGACACCGAGCACAATCCCCGCAGCCGGGGCGAGTTGGGCGACTACCTGACTATGTGCAACACCACAGGCGTGGTGCCGATAGTCCGCATCCCAATCCCCGATTCCCATTACGTGACCATGGCCCTGGACGCTGGCGCTCAGGGTGTGCTTGCGCCTTACTGCGAGACAGTGGATGAGGTAAAAGAGGTGGTGGCGGCGACCAAGTGGCGCCCCTTAAAAGGTGAAGCGGTCCGTAAGATTATCGAAACTGGTGAGCACGTTAGCGACGCTACTAAGGCTTACCTGGAAGACCGGAATCGCAACAGCATCGCCATCATCGGGATTGAGAGCGTGGCGGCGGTCAACGCGTTGGACAAGATGTTGGAGGTGCCGGGCATAGACGGTATCTTCGTGGGCCCCAATGATATGAGCATATCCCTGGGTTTCCCCGACCAGTACGACCGAGAAGAATACAAATCCACGGTCAAGCACATCATAGACACCGCAGGCAAAAAGGGGATTCCGGTGCTGGTTCACCACCAGACGCCCGAGTTGTCATCTTACTGGATCAGCCAAGGCGCAAGGTTCGTTCTCCACGGCACTGACCGTCGTGCCATGACCGAGGGCTTTAAGGCAGATTTCGGCACCCTGCGGGACTTCGCCAACGACCTATAGCGAGTTTCCCTGCAACTGTCCAACCTAGCAGAATCCATCTACTCCGAAATTCCTGTACTGAAGCAAGTCTATGGGCTCAGGATGAACGGTGAGTAGATGCTGGGATGTTTTGTTAGGTTCGCCTAAGCGGACGCAATGGCGGTGATCCTTCGACAGTTGTGTTAGGCGAAACACGCCACCCACGTAGCAGGTGGCATTCTCGGTGAGCTTGTTACATGACCAAAGATACTCAGAATTGGTAATGGTTCGACAAGCTCACCGCGAACGGAAAACGCGACACCTGCACGTCTACGTTCTGTGCAAACCAGCTAAAAACCAAGCCCCAACGCAGTTGGTTAGAAGAAGTTGCTGACGTTTTTGGCCAAGAGGACCGTCTGGTCCAAGATGATTTTGCGGTAGGCTACCTTAAAACTGCCGCCCTCTCTTCTCAGTACGTCCTCCCTAGCTCCAACGTAAAAGTCCACTTCGGTTTCGGCCCTTGTCCGGTACATGATGAAATTAGAGTAGACTTTCAATTCCGAATCATTGGCGCCAGGCTCTGCTTCCACGTTGGACACGATGTGGCGGGTGCGAGACGGAGGGTCTTCGGCCCAAGCCATGCCGGTATCCAACCGCTCCACGCGCCTCGTCAGCGAATCTTTGTCCTCGTCCATGATGGCCAACTCGCCCTCTTTGGACAGCTCGTTTTCCTCGTATCTGGAGCCATCAAGAATTGATATGGCCTTGCTGTTGACCGGGTAGCGGTTGGACCTGACCGGCATCCAATAACGAATATCATCGGCCAATATCTCCAGCCATTCGTGGAACTTCCGGTCATCGAGCATCCTAGCTTCGCGGTACAAGAATTGCTCAACCTGGCGTATGGTATCGTCACGCATGTTGTTCCGCTCCTTTCACTTTGTTGGACTGGCCCAAAGCTTGCCCAGGCTTATCTATAACCTCACCGGCTCAGACCAATCCTCCACGCCGTCCGGCCCTTTGGGATTCCGTACCCTAAACGGGTCGGTCATAAAGCAAGGATAACGGGGCGGATTAGAGTTCCGACCAACTGGCGCCGGACATCATTTGGCCCCACCTACGGTAGTAATTCCGGTGGTTGTTTTCGCTGATTCGGTAGTCGCTGGCCCATCCCGCCAGTTTCTCGTCAAAGTTTTCGTGGCCCATACCCATGCTAATGTTCAGCCTCTGACGCTTGGAAATAAATCCACGACCGGACTCGCTGCAGCCTTGCCAGTTGTCCATATCGTCTTGCTCAAAACTGCCGGAAGGCCCGAAGGAGCGGATGGCTTGAATACGGAATGCTTCTTTGACCTCCGGCGGAGCAGCTTTGTCCACGAAGACACCCGATTGAATCTCGGTGCTACCAGGACCTTTGGGCTGCCAGACCCGGAACACACGGGCGATGCTGCGGAGCATGGAGAAGTTGGGGAAAAGCGTGCCAGCGTGAGGTTTCACCAACTGCATGCGAGCCCCCATTCGTTTATCCACCTCGGCCTTGATTTCGGCCTCGTAGGCGATAATCTCCGGCACTGAAGGGTCGGTCTGGTCTTCTGCGCCAAGGGCCACGATGCAGTGACCGTTGCCCGTGGAAATAACCTTGCCTTCCCCTGACGGCTTGGAACGGAAGTCTCCACCAAAACCCGTGGTGACCGCCGACAGGTGGCTCCAACCGGTGTGATAGCCGTCGCCGCAAAAGTTCTCCGACGGCAGCTTCCAGTTGGCCGGAATTATGGATTTGTGCATACCGCCAACCACTTCTACCCCGCCCTCGCGCCGGTCAAAGAAGAAATCCAGGTACCAAGTGACGTCCCCCAGGTAGTCCAACAGCGGAGGAGCGGAAGAATCGAATGTGGCGAAAATCAGACCCTTGTAACTGTCCAGTTGGGCCACCGGAACCAATCCCCATTTATTGGTGTCCAACTCGCTGTAATAGGCGTCCTGCAGGTTGGGAACAGCCTGCAGCGCACCATCGTTGCTGTAGGCCCAGCCGTGATAAGCACAGATAAAGGCGGCTGCGTTTCCGTTGTCCGCCCGGCATAAGCGGTTGCCCCGGTGCCGGCAAATGTTCAAGAACGCATTAATCTTACCGCCCCGGTCCCGCGTCACCAAAATCGGGTCTTCGCCCATGTAGGTGGTTAGAAAATCTCCTGGTTTGGGTATCTGGGACTCGTGGCACAGAAACAGCCAGCAGCGGGCGAATATCTGCTCCAACTCCTGTTCGTAAATCTCCTGCTCAGCAAAGATGCGCGTACTTATGAACCCATTGTCTGGATCAACTAAAGAATTTATCTCCGCCAACATGGGACACCTCCACGACATATTATCGGATGCGAGATGGTTATATGAATCTCTGGGGGCTTCGGCTGCCGGTAAAGACCGATTGCCTGCCGCTCATTAAAAATTGCGGGTTATAAGTCGGACCAACTGGACGCGGACATCAATTGACCCCACCGGCGATAAAATTGGCGGTGGTTGCTGTCGCTGTAGGTGAAGTCGCTGGCCCAGGCCCCCAGCTCCTCGTCATATTTCTCACGGCCCAAGCCCATCTGATAGTTTAGCTGACGCCGACGGGCCATCACGCCCCGGCTGGTCTGGGTACATTGTTGCCAGTTGTCCATATCGTCCTGCTCAAAGGTCCCCGAAGGACTAAAGCCCCGGGCTCCGGCCAGCCTCGTTTCTTCCTTCACTTTGTCCGGAGCGGCCTTGTCTACGAAGATCCAAGACCAAATCTCTATCTTGTCCGGTCCTTTGGGTTGCCACACCCGGAAGCTACGGGAGCTGCCCCTCAAGAAGGAGAAGTTGGGGAAAACTGTTCCCACGATTGGATTGACCAAGCTACTTTTCGGGCCAAGGCGTTTGGCCACATCTGCCGCGATTCTCTCTTCATACTCCTTGATTGCGGGCAGTGGCGGATCCGGGATAACCCCTGGCGCCACCGAGATGCAAACATGCCCGTTGCCGGGGGAAACCATGCGCCCAAGGGAACTTGGTTGTGCGGTAGCGCCTACGCTGAATCCTGTCTGTACTGCGGAGATGTGAGACCAAGGCACGTGGTAGGCGTCACCTCCGAAATTTTCGGCGGGGAGCTTCCAATTGCAGGGCACCACCCATCGGTGCATGCCTGTGATTGTTTCAATCCCACCCTCTTGCCGGTCAAAGGCGCTATCCAGAATCCAAGTCATACCGCCCAGGTAATCCAGCAATGGCGGAGCAGCAGGGTCGAAGGTTGCAAAAATCAAGCCTTTATAGCTATCAAGTTGAGCTACTTGGGCCATGCCCGTGTTATCAACGTCCAACTCACTGTAGTAAGCGTCCCTTAGATTCGGCACGCCAATGAGCTTCCCGTCATTGCCAAAGGTCCAGCCGTGATAGGAGCAGATGAACGCACTGGCGTTGCCTGTGTCAGCCCGGCACACCCGGTTACCGCGGTGGGGGCAAAGATTTAGGAAAGCGTGAACCTTACCCGAAGTGTCACGAGATACTATGACCGGGTCCTCGCCCATGTAGGTGGTGAAAAAATCCCCCGGCAGAGGTATCTGGCTTTCATGACACAGGAACAGCCAGCAACGGGCAAAAATCTGCTCCAGCTCTTGCTCGTATATTTCCTGTTCTATGAAGATGCGAGGGCTGATTAAGCCCTTTTCAGTGTCCACCAAGCTGGCTACATCGGCTAATACCATGCTTCCTCTCGAAATCCGAGTCGAAATTTTATTATCGCCTAGTATCCTTATTTGGGCTCCGGCAACGATTGTCCGCCCGGGTTACGTTGCGAGTACCATTTATATGCGCGTACCTTTTATATATGAAGTATCCCTAGGCTGGCCTGGTCCAACGCAGCAGGGACCCGGCGTCAACCGTGACTATGGACCCTGTGATGCTGGCAGCATTGTCTCTCGAAGATAAGAACAGGTAGGCGGAGGCCAGGTCCGGCGGTTGCATCGCTGCGCCCAATGGGTTGTTTCCCCTCAATCGGGCTTCCGTAGCAGGGTCGGAGAAGTGGGAATGCTCGCCTTGGCCCATTGAGTCCAGACCCCGCAGGTCCGTCATCACTCCTCCCGGAGCTACCCCGTTCACCCGCACTTCCGGCGCAAGTTCGGCAGCCAATTGGCGAATCAGCCCCACAACGGCGTGTTTGGACGCTGTGTACAAAGCTCCGCCACCGCCTGAGTTCAGACCCGCAACCGAGGCCGTGAAGACCATACACCCTTGGGTTTTGCGAAGTTCGGCCAACGATGCTTTCGCACCTAGCACACAGCCTTTGACATTTATGCCAAAAACCTCGTCGAAGGCCTGACTCAGGCTGTCAGCGGGAAAGTCGCTGAAGCGCTGGTTGCCGTCGAAAACGCCAGCGTTGCCTATGAAAACATCCAGTTTCCCAAAGGACCGGACCGTCTCATCAACGGCCTTTGCGTTAGATTCCAGGGCCGTGACATCGCCCTGAATTCCCACAACGTCCTGGCCAAATTCAGACCTAAGCTGCTCCAATCTCTCGGGTGCCCGGTCCATTACGCCGACCCTTGCCCCTTCTTTAAGAAAGCGCTCGACAATGGCCCGTCCTATTCCGGACCCTCCTCCGGTTACCAGAGCCACTTGGCCATCAAGCCATCCCACAGATTCCCTTCCTCCTATTCGTCAATAACAGTTAACCCTGGCAATCTTTGGAACCTTTGGCAACACTTGCCGAAACCCCGGCGCCAGAAAATGATGCAACAGATAATTAATGCAACAAAAATTTAGGCAACAGAATTTGATGTGCCAGAATTTGAACCAATTGTAGTTAGGCCCTGTTGCAAGGTCAACATTATGATTGCCTGGCTGCGATTTCAGCCCTCGAACCGGCTGGTCACCGGTTGATTGCCCGCATTTTCAACGTAGGGCTCTTCCCGGTAGAGGCCCAGTGATTTCATTATCGGAGTGTCCTGTATGGAGAACAAAATGGCTTCCTCGCCGGACTCGTTCACATGTTCGTGCCAAGCCCAAGACGGCACGACGAAGAAATCTCCCTGGCTCCAATCGAATCGCTTGCCGTCGATAACGCTGTAGCCTTCACCTCTGAAGACCTGGTAAATCTTGCTGGCCGTGTGCCGATGGGCTTTGGTGTGCACTCCGGCCCGAACCATCTGTATCCAGCAGGTCATTGTTTTCAGCACTGGGCCGCCGGTTACGGGGTCGCTGTACTCTATCGCCACATCGTCGAAGGGGCTGGAATTTACTCCCGCCAGGTTCTGGAGTGCTTCATTGGTCTTTGCCCACTTGTAATGCAACAACGGTGAATAGGGCACATCAACCTGTTCCCAAGCGGGTCTGTAAGAACCAGCGCCGTACCTGCGAACCGAGTCGCCCTCACTAATCACCGGCTGAGTGTCTTCCGGGAACTGCTCGAAAAACGTGGCCTTCAGGTAATGAACCAAGGGGATATCCAAGCCATCTAGCCAAATCATTGGGGAAGAACCTTCGTTGGTATGGTCATGCCAGGTCCAAGAAGGGGTGAGAATCAAGTCTCCGGGTTCCATGGCGCACTTGTCGCCTTCTACGGTGGTGTAGGCGCCCTCTCCCGTGAGAATCCACCGGATGGCGGTGGGAGTGTGGCGATGGGAAGGTGCGCACTCTCCGGGCAGGAGAAGTTGCAAAGCAGCCAGCAGGGTGTGGGTGGTGCCTCGCTGCAACCCTGGGGTGGCCAGCCTCATGGTCCTTCGCTCAACATCCCGGTCAGGAGTGACCACTTCGCCGCTTTTCAGCACCAGTGGTTCGACCTGGGACCAACGCCACAGGAATGGCTCAATCTCGGGCGCGCCATGTTGGCCCCAATCAACCCATCCGGGCGTCAGGTTGATATCGTCAGCGGAATCGTAGTAATCCCGGAGTTCTCCGGCGTTCAGAGAATCCTTCACTGCCATAACGCTCTCTCCTTATCAGGTCAACATTCGGGCAATTTAGGCCCTGGCGGTTAAGGCCTCCGGCCATTAATGAACAATATTATATTGTGAAGCGTCGGAATGTCTACAGAGTTGGGCGACGCTTCGAAGCTTTTCCGCCATTTACTGTTCATTTTCTTGAAGCGGTGTGTGCCCGTCGAATCTTCCGGGGC
>DCAE01000103.1:128293-133178 GCA_002311385.1 Dehalococcoidia bacterium UBA1141
AATCTTCCGGGGCCGACACCAACGGCGTTTGCGTGCGCCTTCCGCAGAAAGTTGGGGTTTTCAACCTTTGTCTCCACCGTGGTGACCGATAACCTTTAGGCAGTGATTCATAGAGAGCAGCCTGCGATGGGCAGTCCGCGAGGTTCCCAGTCGAGGGTGCGTCATGGATTAATTTACTTCAGCATTGGAGGGGACGTATTGAAAACTCTAATCATGATATTTATCATAGCTGGGATGCTGTCCAGCGTGGGCGTCTACGCCGCAGGATTCGGTTCCACGCCGACCACAAAGGCACTGGCCGGTAGCGGAAACGAGGCCGTTTCGGCTCCTAATACCGGCACGTTGGACATGGGCTACGTAACATCTGGCGGCAGCGTTACGGGCATCGTAGTAACCTGGACTCCCGCTGCCGCAGGCGATTACGATCTGACCGTGGTGGCTGGCGACTACGGGAACGTTGAATGTTCCCAGTAGCGGCACAGTGCAGCGGACCGATACTGTACCCATAACCGCTACTGAGGCAAGTGCAATCAGTACTTCCAAAGTGGTCATTTCTCAAAACTAATCCGGCTGATTAATCACCGGGCTACTAATCACTCGAATTTATCCGGTAAGGGCCAGCCGCATTAATTTGCGGCCAAACCACCGGGACCGGGGTTTAACAACGCCTGAGTGGAGCCCAGGCTGGGTGGGTAACCAGCCTGGCTTCCCTCTAGCAAGCACCCCAGTTTGTTTTGCGGCCGGTTAGTTATTGTGTGGTCGAATTAGACGTTCAATAGCAACCACGTAATAATCAATTCCAAATTCTCTTTGGGAAACGGTCTTCTTAACCAACATTACCAACGAAAGGCTCTCAAATTGAGAGCCTTTCGTTATTGTTAACGCACGATTTGTCAGCGACTTCAGTCATAACACCACGCCTTAGATTTGGCTGCGCCCGTCATAGCACCCTCTGCTATCGGCGCAATCCCCCATTTTCACGGCTGTACTTGACAGCAGTGCTCCATCGATATACTTTGCGTTGGGCTAATTATTAGTTTCTCGGAATTATGTAGTCCCTTCAAATTATATCTGCTGAACCGAAGTTGTTGGATCAAAATCAGAGCCTGCCAGCTAACGGCTGGGTGATAGGAAAGTGTGATGAATGATTCTCTAGCTCAATCAACAGGTCAGTCTGTCGCGGGTCGGTCTGCCAATAAGAACACCGCAGGGGTGCTCGATCACATCGCCGACCTGCATCAGCAAATATACACGACCCTGCTTTCGTCGCTGACTGAAACCTGGATGGGCATCGACTACACCATGCCTCAACTCAAGGTGCTCTTATGCTTGTATATCAATGGCACCTTTCGCATGGGGGACTTGGCTGGCGCTTTGGCTGTATCCACCCCCACCGCCACCGGGATCGTTGACCGTCTTGTTGGGCGCGGGGATATCGACCGCGGTCACGACACCGAAGACCGAAGGGTTGTGACCTGCTCTTTGACCCCCCAGGGTCAAGAAAATATCTCAGCGCTGTGGCTGGCAAAGTTTGAAGTGTTCCGTGAGATATTCGGCACCCTCACCCCGGAGGAACTGGACGTGGTTGCCAAGGCCGAAGAAGTCGTCCTTAAAGCCGCCACAAGAATGAATGCCAAAGCGCCCATGGCGTTAGCGTTACAGTCTGGAAGTTCGAGCAAACGATGATAAACCGTATCGATGGGTTCGGCTCAACCAAAATGTTAATCATCCTTTCCGTGCTTGCGCTGGTAATTGTCGGCGGAAGTCTATTTGGTTATCGCTCTTGGTACAACTCTTCCCATTTCGTCTCCACCGACAACGCAAAGGTGGTGGCCGATTTGGTCCAGGTCGGCTCGTTAAACGCCGGTCGCATCCTGCGCATGGAGGTTGACCTAGGCTCTCCTGTAACTGAAGGCCAGCTTATAGCAATCGTTGATATCCCGGCGGTAATCTCCAAATCGGACACAACCAACACGGCCAAGCTGGGCTTTCGTGACGTTCAAGACCAGTTCGTTGAGGTCCTAGCTCCTCGGTCTGGCGTTGTTGCAGCTCGTTGGGCCAAGGCTGGCGACACCGTGCCAGCCGGACAACCCATAATCACGTTGATGGACGCCAGGGAGGTCTGGGTGGTTGCCAACATAGACGAAGGGAAGATACATAAGGTCCGATTGGGCCAGCTGGTGGACGTTAGGGTCGATACGCTGGGCCGCACTGTGTCCGGCACGGTGGCAACCATCTCGCCGGTGACCGCTGCTACATTCAGTCTGCTGCCATCCCAGAATTCTTCCAGCAATTTTAATAAGGTTTCCCAGTTGGTTCCGGTCAAGGTCATATTCAGCGAAGCCAATCTTCAGCTGATTCCCGGTTCCTCGGTGGGAGTCAAGATTCGCATTCGGTAGCCGTGATAAACGCTTTCAACATAAATTGCCGCACAAATTGGCGCAGTTCGAGTCACCTTCTTGGCGATTATCCGGCCGGTTCTCCCCCTATATTTTCCCGTAGCCTCTTAAGCCCCAGTCTCTTAAGTACCACGGCCTTTTAAGGTATTAGCGATGGCCTACAAATGGAAAGTTTTGATAGTTATGGTGGTGGCCAGCTTCATGGTCCTCTTGGACACCACCGTGGTGAACGTGGCGCTGCCAACTATCATGAACGACTTCAAAACCAACCTTGCTAAAGCCCAGCTTGTTATCACGATGTACCTTCTGGCAATCGCTCTGGTCATCCCTCTGACGGGATACCTAAGCGACCGTATCGGGACCCAACGCCTATTCACTTATTGCATCGCCGGCTTCACCATAGGAGCTGCATTGTCCTCCATATCCTGGGACATCAACTCCTTGATTTTTTTCCGTATCATTCAGGGAATCGGTGGCGGCATAATTATGCCCCTGGGAATTGCCCTCGTATTTCGCTCGGTTGCCCGGGAAGAGCAAGGCACCATGATAGCAATCGCTGGGGTACCCATAGTCTTGGCTCCCGTGCTCGGACCCATCCTCAGCGGATTCTTAGTAGAGTCTGTAGGCTGGCGATTTATCTGGCTACCCCACATACCTATCGGAATACTGGGAGTGGTGCTGGCCCGCACCCAACTCAGAGAGACGGAACGGGTTGCCAACCTGACCTTCGACTACAAAGGTTTTATCCTGGCGGGCTTCGGGTTCAGTGTCGCGCTCATCGCCCTGACCAGGGTCACCCAAGACGGTTGGACCTCTACGCCGGTGTTGGGGCTTTTCCTGTTGTCAGCCATATCATTGATTGGATGGGTCTTCGTGGAATTGCGGGAGAAGACTCCCCTTTTGGACCTGAGAATCTTCAAAAACTTTACCTATACCATGGCGGCCATCGTCTACTTCGTATCAACTTTGATTATGTTTGCGGCCCTGTTCTTGTTGCCAGTGTTTTTGCAGAGCGTACGGGGCCTTAGTCCCATTCAGACCGGATTATTATTGATGCCCGAGGCCATCGCCTTAGGAGTCACAATTCTCGTTGCCGGGCGCCTCTATGACAAAGTGGGCCCGATCCCGGTGATTGTGCCGGGTCTGCTGGGCCTGGCTTACTCTATGTGGATGCTTCACGGCCTGGACGTGACGACTAGCGACGCCGACTTGGTGAAAATACTGATTTTACGTGGCGCCAGCATGGGAATGATGGCGTTGCCGGCGTTCACCCTAGCAATGAGCGTGCACCCTATTGAGTCTTTGGCCCGAGCTTCGGCCCTAACAAACGTGCTGCGCCAGTTATTCCCAGCCTTTGGAATAGCTCTATTTGCCACCCTGTTGCAGACCCGAACGGCGTTTCACTTTAGCAACCTTGCCCAGACCATCACGCCCGATTCCCTGGAGGCTGTTCAGGTCTTGTCTCGGCTCAAAGAAGTGGCTGGCCAGTTCGGTGCCTCCGAGGCGGTTGCGAACCAAGCAGCGATCGGGGTGCTGAATGGAATAGTCCAACAACGGGCCGCCGTCAGCGCGTTCCAGGATGTGTTCCTAATTGCCACCGGCATCGTATTGCTAGGGTTGATTCCATCTCTCCTCCTTCGCAAGCCCAAGCCTAGTGAGCAAGCATCCCCAGTCAGCGCTACGCCGGCGGCGGAGCCAGCTGATTAATCCTAATCAAAGCAGGCGATTGCAAGGATGTCGTATTAGTTGAGCAGACAAGGAGGCGCTAACGAGCGCCCCAATACATAAAATCACAGGCGGACCAAATGATAGAGAAGCATATTAACTTGCCCCCCGTGTTGCCTAACTTAACTCCTCCAAAAGACTCCGATGGCGCCCATCGTGAAATTGGCCGGACACCGACGTGCTCTTGGTTACGCCGCGGGAAATGCCCGATTGTAATCGGGCAAAGTTTGGACTGTCCCAAAGAACCCAAGCTAGGTTGCCCCTTTACAGCAAACAAGAAGATCGGTGTAAACCGCACCAGCAGAAAGATTGATCTGGAAAAGGTGCATCGCTATCAAAACGACATGCCAGCCCTAGCTCAATGGATGCTGGAACAAACATACGGTGTTCGCGATACTCCTGAGGATGGATAGATCGGGGCCGGACAGTTTTTCCATCCTTGGGACATCTCGGATTTCCTCCACAGTTTCACGACAAAATTGATTTATACGGCACCCGCCGGTTAGGACTGCCGGGTGGCCACCATGACCTCAGGAGTCAGTAGCCCAATGGCGATTGCCGTTGCATTTTCTCTCATGGGCGCGTTCTTCATGGTCGGCTTGTGCTCATACATTGCTCGTCCTTTATGTCGTAACTGGAAAATGTTGTTGCCATGGGAAACCATTTGATTACTAGAGGAACGACAATGCTGAACTCACAGATCAATGGCCGTTTCGCTTTGGGAATTATCTTTGCAATGGCGGTCGTCTTTCTGGCGGCAT
>DCAE01000133.1:0-244 GCA_002311385.1 Dehalococcoidia bacterium UBA1141
TAATCTTGTCCCAGGAAGCGCCAGCGCACATTCTAAGGCTAAAATGCGCCGGAGTTTCGAGTCTAACCGATCCCTCGAAAGCCGCTCAGATGTGGGGAATGTGCGATGAAGGCACTATGCCATTACATCCCAGCCCTGGCAATCCGAGAAGCTGTAACACTAGTCCGAGCCCTATTGAGAGACAAAAAGGTGGATTATCAGGGCCGCACCGTGGGATTCAAGGGCGGAGGCCTCAATTTTCCTC
>DCAE01000133.1:389-935 GCA_002311385.1 Dehalococcoidia bacterium UBA1141
GGGAGTTGGCCGACGGCACCATAGTATCTAGCTGCGCAACCGAGGCTACTGTGGACTATTCCCTGGGCATTATCGGCGAGGGCGCTTCCAAGACCGGGCGAGACATCCCCGATATCGACCGAGTTGCACGCCTCAATTGCTGTATCGGTTCCAAAGCTTAAGAAGCGCTGGAAGGCGTAAGAATGTCTATGGTTAGATCTTTATCCACTTACGCCCGCTTCGCTACCGCTGCTGGTGTGGAAATTCCGCCGAATCTGACAGAAGCGGTCTCCCAAATGGCTACACCCACGATCGCCCAAAATTGGAATCCCTGGCCAGGCAGGTGCCAGATGATCTCATACGGGACGCCACCCTCGTGGGAGCAGTGGGAGAAGTTACCGCTGGCGTGGTGAGCATAATCGAACGGGGAATAACTCAGGTAACTGTCCGAGCCTCCGCTACTTCGCACCAAGGTATTGACGCAACGCTGGAGGCCTTTGCCACCCAGGTTATGCCGGAGGTGCGCCAACGTCTCCGCCAACTATGAATGACGAGCGAGTGCGCTCA
>DCAE01000133.1:1025-3206 GCA_002311385.1 Dehalococcoidia bacterium UBA1141
TTTAGACCTTTGCCGAAAGCCAGGTACATCTCGAAGTTGATGCCGAGGGTCGAGTCGTCATCCTCCCAATTTCAGTCGGCGGCGATACCATCATGCCATGGTCCCGGCCAACACCGCGAGAGAGCGCAAATCAGGAACAGAGGCGTCCGGTGCGGCTTCTACTGAGAGAGTCGCGCCCAAGCCCGCGGCCCCGTGACGCCGATCGACCCACATTGTCGATATCCCGATTGCCTTCGCTGGCGCTATGTCGTGGAAAAGACTCTGTGCAACATGCAGTATTCCGTGTTGCGGGGCTCCCGCATGTTGAATCAGGTATTCGAAGTTTTGGCGCGACGGCTTGTACGAGCCGATTTGCTGCGCTGTGAAAACGTGATCGAATTCAACCCCTAGGAGCTTCTGCGAAGACCAGAATAGGTCGTCATCGACATTGGATAAGATGATGAGGCGATACCGGGTAGCCAACGCATGTAAGGCCTGAGAAGAATCCGTAAAAGCAGGCCAGTTCATTACCGACGCAGAAAATCTTTCCAACTCGTTACGGGACGGCTCGAACTCTAATACATCGCCAATCTGGGAAAGAATTTCTTTCAGGACATCGCGATAGGACCGATATGGTCCTGCTTGAATTTCTGCTTCGGCGTATCCGAATAACTGCAGCAGGGCATGGTGGCCGGCAGAGACTTCGTGCGCTTCCAAGATTGGCCGTAAAGCGGATACTATGCCGGTTTCCCAGTCAATTAAGGTTCCGTAGCAGTCAAAGCTAAGGCACTCGAAGTGATCAAAGTTCATGGTTGAATCCTCATCTCTCGACAGCATAACATCGTTTAATGGAACAAGCCGGGGGAGCCGCCAACTCGATCGGTTCGGCGACAACCCCGCATCGTGCGTACTCCAGTCGGTCGAACAGGTCTAGTAGTATACTTCCGAGGCTCGATCGGAGAATCGTTACACGTTCACGGAGGATCCAGATGTCGTCCCAGGACCAGCCACAAGACCTCGCCTCAAAACTAGATGAAGGTTACCTGATCGACGTTTTGATGGAACTAACGAAGGTGCCGACTGAGGTCCCACTGGGCGCCGACACTTTTATGGAACCCGACGACCCAAAGCTAGTCCATTACGTCCAGAAAGTCTTGCGTCCCAAGTTAGATGCTCTAGGAGTCACAGAAATTTTTGACGTCCCGGACAACCAGTTATTGATCCGGTATGGCGACGGTACATCCCCAGCCTCCTTCCTGGTGATGGTCTACACTCCGATCCAGCATCATAACCTGATGGATGAACCGTTTTCCGGCAGGGTAGCCAACGGAGCGGCATTGGGATACGACGAAGCCTGTGTTTTTGGACAGGGAGTAAGCCAAATCAAAGCCCACCACGCCGTGATGCTAGCGGTGCTGAAGATGTTGACGGAGCAAAATGTCCGGCTTCCAGGGACCCTCTACTTTGCAGTAAATAACGAAGGCCGTAGCAGTCACCGGTGCACGGAGAAAATCCTTCAATCGTTGGACTCTAAGCCGGATTTTTGCGTGCTGCTGAGGGGCACCGGGATGCGCATCTCCTTGGGTAATCGCGGTCGAGTAGATGTGAACGTAGAGATCAAGGGGAAGGCATCGCACTCCAGCGCCCCCGACGCAGGTCTCAGCGCTATCGAAGGGGCCAACGAGTTCTTAAACCGCCTGAAAAAGCTTCAACTCCCCGGCTCCCACCCGATCCTAGGCGGACGTCATGCCATCGCCTACCAGATCGTGTACGAACCCTTGGCGCCCCACACCCTCCCGGAAACCGCCCGGATCAGGGTGGACCGCCGCCTGCTTCCCGGAGATGACTTGGACGAGGCGGTGGAGGAAGTGCGAGAGGCGATTGGTGACCTTTCGCCTTATGAAGTAATTGTTTCCAGAGGAACACACATGTGGCCGGCGCTGGTCGACCCACAGCACTCTGGAGTGCAGGCGTTGACTGAAGCGCACCGGAAAATTTATTCCGAAGACCCAGAAACATTCTATGGGCAGGGCACCTTCGATGCCGGCGGGCCATGTGCTGCCGGTGTGCCTGCGGTGATGTACGGTGTCGGTGGCGGGGAGTCGATGTTGGGAGATGACTTTGCGCCTGTGCGGCAAGTTGCAGATGAAGCCCGCGTGCTGGGCCATACTATCATGTCTCTTTTGGGCTGATGTGGGCTAC
>DCAE01000094.1:0-40617 GCA_002311385.1 Dehalococcoidia bacterium UBA1141
AAAAAATCTAGATCACCGGGCTCGTGGATTAAAAGCATCGTTAACCGCATCACCCAGCAGATTAAATGTAAACAGTAACAAAGTCAACGTACCAACCGGGAACAACAGCAGGTGGGGGTTGGTTCGCAAAACAGAGATGCTGGCATTCTCGAAAATCATGAGCCCCAGGCTGGGCGTGGGCGGTTGAACGCCGATGCCCAGAAAGCTTAGGAATACCTCGGAACCGGCCACCCCGGCCAGTCCCGCCGAGACCAAGACGATGATTGGACCCATTATGTTGGGCAATACGTGGCGGAACAATATAGAGGGAGAAGTTACGCCGATGGCTCGGGCTGCTTCCACATATTGATTCTCTCTAGCCTGCAATACCTGACCCCTCACCAACCGGGCCATGCCGAACCAGGAAAATATGGCCAAGGCCAAGGACAGCACCAGGTAATCAGCAACACCAAGCTTGACAATGTCGATTCCCAGGGTGTCTTCAATTCCCCTCACCCAGTCCGTTATTGGCGGCTTGATAGTCGCTATGAAAATGAGGACCAAGAAGATTTCGGGGAAAGCCGACGTCACCTCCCCCACCCGCATGATTATGGTGTCGTATATCTTGCCGAAATAGCCTGCCACCAAACCCATAGATATTCCCAAAACCAAGCTGCCGGTGATTAGGGTGATGACCGTGATTATTACCGTAGTTCTCAGCCCATAGATGATTCGGGTGAGAATGTCTCGCCCCAACCGGTCTGTTCCGAAGGGATGGCCGAAGCTAGGCCCTTGTTTGGCTTCGGCCAGATTTTGGTCGTTGTAATCGTAGGGTGTGACCAGAGGGGAAAGAATCCCAGCGCCGTACATGAGCAGGATTATTGACAGACAAGCCAAACCCAGTTTCTTGCGCAACAATCGCTTTACCGAGATTACCCAATAGCTGCGGTTGCCTCTGGGCGCTGCGGTAAAAACTAGCTCGGCTTCTTCACGCAACTTGGCTGGCTCCCATGCGGATGCGCGGGTCCATGAAGGGGTACATAAGGTCTACTAAAAGATTGGCCATCACAAACAGGGTAGTGCCAATCAGCACAATCGCATTAATCACCGGGAAGTCTCTCGAGAAAACCGACTCAATCAGCAAATTCCCAACGCCGGGGATGCCAAAGAAACGCTCCACTATGAATGATGTAAATGCCAAGCTAGCCAGAGAAAATCCCAATGTGGTCACAACAGGAATGAGGGAGTTTCGCAGGATGTGCCGATTGCGCACCATACTCTCAGGTAGACCCTTGGCTCTGGCAGTCCTCACGTAATCCTGGGAAACCACGTCCAAGGTGCTGGCACGCGTCAGGCGGGCAATAATAGCAATGCCAGGCACTCCCATGGCTATTGCGGGCAGGACCAATTGGGGACTGAAAAAGCCTCCCCAGCCGTGGGTTGGCAATACATCCAACTTGAGAGCAAAAACCAGTAACAGTCCGGGAGCGGTTAAGAAAATAGGCACGGACTGGCCAACAAGGGTGATCGCAACAGCTAAGGTGTCCCACCCGGTGCCCTGCTTCATTGCGGCGAACAGGCCTACAGGCACGCCCAAGCCGACGGATATTATCAAGGCAGCGATATTAAGCTGGGCGGAAACCCACATTTTTTTCTTGAGCAGCTCTCCGACGGTCCGGCCCCGGTACTTGAAGCTCTCTCCAAAGTCACCATGGCTTACGTTCCATATATAGCGTCCGTATTGGACGAAAACATTGTCGTTGAGTCCCCGCTGCTCCCTGATTCGCTCCACAACCTCGGGGTTCGAGTGCTGGCCCATCAGAACCTCCACCGGATCCCCCGGGCCGAAGCGGCCCAAAGCAAAGGTTATGAAGGACACGATTAGCAGAATCACGGGAAGCCAGATTAACCGTCTGACAATATACGGACCCACGTGGCGCGCTCCCTATTCTTCGTCGGTCAGGTACACGTACCGGAGCCTGGGAATGTACAGAGGGGTCAAATAGTAATCGTGCACATTGGGTTTCACCAGCAAATACCGCTCGCCGCTGTACCACAATGGCACCCAAGGAGCGTCGTCCACGATTATCTGTTCGGCCTGGTTGTAAAGCCGGAAGCGCAATGCCTCGTCGGTTTCCGTCCGAGCTTGTTCCAGTAGAGCGTCTACCTGGGGATTACTGTAGTTGGTGTGATTATTGCTGCTCTCGCTGTGGAAAAGAATATCCAGGAAATTTTCCGGGTCCGGATAATCAGCAATCCAGCCGATGTCAAACATCTGGAAACGCCGCTTGTGCAGGTCCTTCAAAAAAGTGGCGAACTCGGTCTGCTGGAACTCGGCTTCGATGCCAAGATTCTTCTTCCACATCTGGAGCACCACTTCCATGTCCAGGCTGACCGTGGCGCCAAAACTTCCGGAGGTGGTCATGGTGATAGGCGGGAAGTTATCCAAATCATCGCCGTACTTGGACTCGGCCAGAAGCTGCCTTGCCCGTTCTGGATCAAACTCATAGCCCCGCAGTTGGGGATTGAATCCGGGAAACCCCGGAGGCAGAATCCCATTGGCGGGAACAACCTGATCTGCCAAAACCGATGAGGCCAGATTTTGCTTGTCGATGGCCAGGTTCAAAGCTTGCCTCACCTTTACATCATCCAAGGGTGGCTCGTTGACGTTCAGACCGATGTATTGGATGCTGAAAGTCGGTGGGGCCTGTAGTAACTCGGCGTTCAAAGAGTTACCCGGATCAAGAATGCGGTCCAAATCAGCCAGTCCAATGCCTGAGACGTGGATTTCGTCATTCTCGTACATGAGCATGGAGGTGCCGCCGCTGAGAATCATCTCCACCTCTTCCAGTAGAGGCGGCCCTAAATGATAATTAGCAAAGCGGCTAAGCACCATCGTTTCGCCAACGTCATACTGGGTGAGTCTGAAAGGGCCGGTGCCGTTGGGACGCCGGAACCAGCGTTTTGGGTCGGCCTCAATGTTCTCCCGGTCCAGCACGAATCCGGTCGGGTAGGTCAATTTGGCCAAGAAATAAGACTTGGAGGCGTCAATCGTGATTTCCAATGTCTTTGGGTCTATGACTTTGATTCCGGAAATGGTTTCAGCATCGCCGTTGAGCTTTTCTTTAACGCCTACGATGTCGCCCAAATACTGGTCCACCACCGGAGATTCGGTTAAGGGATTGGTGGCTCGCTCCAAAGACCAACGAACATCTTCTGCAGTAACCGGCTTTCCGTTGTGGAATGTGGCGTCGGGGCGGATGAAGAAGGTATAAACCCGTCCGTCATCACTGATCTCCCAGTCTTCAGCCAGGTCGGGGACTATGTTCAAGTCTCGGTCAATGGTAACCAGGCCGCCGAACACTTCAATAATTATCTGCGCCGAAGTGGCGTCGGTGGTCAGATGCGGATCGAGGGTTGGGGGATCGATATATAGGCGAACCAGCTTCCCCCCGCCGCTATCACCCTTCGAAGTTGCAATCGGCGATACCGTGGTGGTCCCGTTCTGTTGAGTTGGTTCTTCAGTTTTTTCGACCACTGGCGTGGGCTGAGTCGCCAAGGTGGGTTCCGAAGATGAGCCGCCGCAGGCTGCTATCAAGAAAAGAGACCCGACTGTGATTAGTAAAACTTTAAGTAAATTTATCCTTAGCATACGATTTATTCTCGGCTCCAACCCGTTGCCATCCCTGATTCAACGCCAGAAGCGACGAGTCTCAGAATGGCCTAAGTATAAGCTAGGTTATCATGCACTGCATCAATCAACCAGAGCCCCAACCAGAGGCCGCTGGAGGTCAGCAAAGGCGGCCATTTTGGCGTTTTTATAGCTGTTTTTCGAAATTTCCGGTGGAAGTTACCAGTGAAGGAAACAAGGCCAAGCTTCTTGTCAGCAGTCGGCCTATTTGCTACCATTACTACGCTCCGATACCAGGCTTCGGTTCCAGAATACATGCCCTAGACTAAGAGGGCTGGTTCGCCTCCGCCAAACCGCAAGTCATTTGTTGCCGAGGAGCGTAGCCCTATAATCGATTCCGTATTCCAACATGGCGAGCGTAGCCAAGTGGTCCAAGGCGCCTGTCTGTGGCACAGGAGATCACGGGTTCGAATCCCGTCGCTCGCCCCATTAATCCTTCAAGACCTCACGCGCCTGTAGCTCAACGGATAGAGTACTGGGCTTCGGACCCAGGGGTTGTGGGTTCGAATCCCGCCAGGCGCACCAGAACCAGACACGAAATGAGGCCCGCGAAAGAATTTTGTGGGCCTCATTTTTTCGACCAGACCAAATGTCACGCTTATGTTTACGCCTTAGTTCTTTCTCCGGTTTCACTTATATCGCGGCACGTAAATATCTTGGCACATAGCTATTACCAACTTTCAGCCAAGACACTCACAAAAATTATTTTTCCGACTCTTAGATGACTACCGACCAAGCCGAACCCGTCTTGCCAGGAAAGGTGTTTATTGCCCTAGGCGCTGCCATGTTTCTCGTCATGGGCGTGTCGCTGATGCTGGGGCCGCTCTTGGTGGATTTGGCGGAGGAATTTCACACTTCGGTCGCGGTCACCGGTCAATTAGCATCGGCAACCTTCATTGCGTGGGCCGTCGTAGCCCCCCTTGTTGGCCCCATATCGGATTCCTACGGCAGGCGTCCGATTGCCCTAACGGGTCTGGGACTCGTTACTTTGGGGCTGGTGGGTTCCGGCTTGGCCGTAAATTACGAAATGATATTCGCGTTTCGCACCATCACGGGCATCGGATCGGCGATGATTCCTCCGAACAGCGGCGGTGTGATAGCCGATTTATTACCTCCCAGGAACCGGGGGAAGTACTTCGGTCGATTGATTGGTGTAGCAACCGTTGGCTCAGCACTAATCGTGCCCGTGACCGCTCTACTCAGCGGCGTTGGGAGTTGGCGAATCCCCTTCCTTGCCTTTGGCGTAATGGCTGCTGTTGTCTGGACGATGTCTTGGAGATGGTTTCCGAGCTCTCAATCCGTTGTGAGCCAATCAATGACCTTGGTCACACGATTCAAGCAGATAGGTTCAAATGGCATGCTGTGGTACGTCATCTGCTCAAACGCAGCCCAGCGCATGGTCTATTTCGCGATGTTCAGTTACCTTGCGGCCTACCTCACCGAAACCTACGGTAAATCCACTGGGGACACCGCCCTGCCTTTGGCATTGGTAGGTCTTGGCGCAATCTTGGGGGCCTTCATCGGCAGTGTAGTTGCCGGGCGGGCAGCACGATTGGCTGTGGCCAGCGCCTGTAGCCTGGGTGGAGGCATCGCTGCGGTAGTGCTTTTCTCAGCGGGAATATCCGAATGGATGGTAATAGCCTTAGGCTTCGGCGTAGCGGCATTTTTCAGTATAGGATGGCCTGTATTGACCACACGGCTCACCGAGCTAGCCGGACCATCCACAGCCACAGCCCTTGGGTTCTTCGCCGCTAGCAACCAACTGGGTGCTGTTGGAGGCTCTGCTATCGGAGGCCTGGCTTTAGCCTTGGGAGGGTTCTCAATGGTGGGCGTCTTCTGCCTGGCAGTGGCGGCGGTAGCAGCAACTGTGTTGCGATTTAAGGTGCGGGAGTCACCGGAATTTAGCCGAGCGCTGGATGCAGGTTAGTAGACCCACATACAAAAATATCGCCGGAAGATACTGCCTGCGCCATGCTAAGGCGGAAACTTTCTTTATCAATGAATAGTGGCGATAATTACTTAGCTATGCTGAAGCTCCTCATCGCCTCCTTTCTCATTCCCGCAAAGACACGCTCACTAATAGCGCATCCAGCTGAATACACATGAGCCAGCACCGATTCTTGGCCGCCGTTGCCGTGGGGTTACTGGCGACCCAAAGCGCAGCTATGATGTTGGCCCCCCTGCTGGTGGCAATCGCGGTTCAGTTCGACACTTCCGTGGCAGTCGCAGGACAATTGGCTACCGTCACTTTTGCGGCATGGGCGGTATCGGTGGTATCCGTAGGCCCGCTGTCCGACTCATTGGGCAGGCGTCCAGTGGCGCTGGCCGGGCTCACATTGCTTTCCATCAGCGTCTTGGCGTCAGCCTTCGCGCCCAACTTTGGCATTTTGATGGCCCTTCGGGCGGTGACCGGCTTGGGCGGGGGCATGATTCCCCCAAACAGCCTGGCGGCGGTGGCTGACTCCCTGCCACCCGCTCGCCGTGCCCAGGCAGTCGGCGGATTAATGGCATTCTCCACCCTATCTACAGTGATTGGAGTGCCCTTGGTTGCCGTGGTGGCCAATGTCGGTGGCTGGCATGTGCCATTCTTGGTCATCGGTGGAATGTTGGCCGCATGCCTGGTGCTCAATTGGTTCTGGTTCCCCAAGGGCGACGGTTCAGCCCCGCGGTCGTTTTCGTTCTTCTCCAGGTACCGAACGCTGCTAGCAATTCCAGCGTTTAGGGCCGCAATAGTAGTGAACTTCGCTCAGCGGACGGCCTACTTCGCCTTGTTTAGCTACCTGGCCGCCTATCTGATTGACGCCTACGACTTGAGCATAGGATCGGTTGCGCTGCCCATGGCCTTGGTGGGATTAGGCACCGTCATTGGCACCTACGTAGGCGGGCCGGTGGCCAATAGCAACCAGCGCATGCCTCTGATTGGGGCCGCCGCCCTGGCAGGCGGAGCCACGGCGTTGCTGCTTTTCTTGATTGAAGTACCTTTCTGGGGAGCAGTGGCCATTGGAACGGGAGCGGTTTCGCTGATGAGCGTTGGTTGGCCTGTGATGTTGACATTCAGCACCGAGATATCCGGCCAGTCGAGGGCCACGGGGGTTGGCATGCTTGGCGCTAGTAATCAATCAGGAGGCGTCGGCGGCGCTGCTCTGGGTGGCGTATTACTGGCCACCAGCGGGTTTTCCGGAGTTGGATATCTGTCTCTGGGAGCGGCAGCGTTTTCTGCGGTAATCATAATTCTGTTCATGCGCCGGCCAAAATCTCGATCCCGCTAGGCGCAGTGCCTAACTTGGTCAGACCGAGCCAGTTAGATACCCGAAATCCGCAGAGATTCTGAAATTCGCGAATATCATCAAGAAAGCGGCAAGCGTAGTTGGTCCAGGATGGGGTATGATGTCAAGTGATATTATGTAATGTAGATGTGCGTGGGAGGTGAATGATGGATTCTGTTGAGGTGGCTACTCAGTTTACCGTCGCAATCATGGCCAATTCTAACTCCGGGCGCAAAGGCGCGGACCAGGCTGAGGCTTACGCCAACATGTTTGCTCAAGTTCTGGAACGTGTAAGCAAGATTATTGACCCCATGCCTTCAACGCCACCGTTGCCCCGTCCACTACAAGCAACTTCCACTGTGTTTCCCTTGTCCCACGAACGGTGACACCTAGGGAATCACGCCTCTAGGGCTTTGATGATGGCTTCAGACGTCGCAACCGTGCCGAAGCCGTACCGAATGGTTTTTAGTGTCCCTTCGTGGCGCTCGGCGTCCATGGCGGCCACCGCATCCTCCGGGACAAATATCTTGTAATCGCGGAAATAGGCATCTCGTATCGTCGACTCGACGCAGATTTCGGTGGTGACCCCGCAGACAATCAGTGTGTCTACTTCCAACCCTCTTAAGATTACCTCCAAGCTGGTATTGTAGAAAGAACTGTACCTCGTCTTATCCAGGATGTAATCCACCGGTTGGGCATCCATGCGGCGGTCCAACTCCACATCCCAGGTGCCCGTCACCAAAGAATTTATCCTTTTGAATTCAGCTCGGCGCTCTGAGCGCAAGCCAGCGTCCTTATAGTCCGCTCTGAGCACGTAGCGGGTAAAAATCACCGGGACATTCGCCTCGTGGCAAGTGTCAACCAAACGCACAACTGGCGCTACCGTCTTCTTCAAATCGGTGATATCCATGCCTCCGAGGGTCATGGAGCCCTCTTCGCTAAGAAAGGCGTTTTGCATATCCACGACAATCATGGCTGTCTTGGATTTATCCAGGTGCTGACCTAATTCTTCGTGATACGGGGATTCTTGCCGGGCATCGCTATCAGCGGACATTAGGACCTCCCACAGTTACGTGATCCTTCACTGGCTACAAGCGGCTGAAGTTAGCCTTCATGTTAATCCACAGCCGCTAAAACCAAAACTAGGATATTTTAACCTGCCTCTAAACCAAGCCGAATTTGGAATCATAAAATGTAATGAGGGGAAATCATATACTCAACAGACGGGTGAAATCCGTATTTTTATTAGCAATTGCTTCACCTACAATCTGTGATATGTCCCTCGAAAACCCTCATTTAACTCGAAATCTAACCACGTACACCTTGGTCGGGGGCGACCGATGGACCTGAATTTTACAAGGGGAGCAAAGGTCAGGATCATCGGTGGCGCATACAACAGGGCGACCGGAGTGGTTGACAGCCACATGTTCGGCGCCAGTCTTGACCATCCCGACGAAGGTGCGAAGTTGGGCTACGGCGTGGAGTTGGATGACGGCGATTGGGTTTTTGTCCGACACGATCAGGTCAGATTGGTCTTCCGCAAATCGGCTGACCGCTTCTGAATACCGCTGTCCATGCCCCTGTTCGTCCGGTGAAATACGGGAATTTATCGAGCAGGGCGAGTAGTTTCTGCGAAAACGGCAATAGGAGCGGCGATCCGCTCCTATTGTTATCGGATTCATGCATAGGCAATGCGGTTATTTCGAGGTAAGCGGACTCAGGTTGACCGATATCTTCCCTTATAGCCACTGGAGATAAACAGCTGCGCCCACAACGGCTAATGAGATGGCCAGCAGAATAGACACGATATCGAGATTGTTGACGGGCATATTGGCATAGTGGTCAAGCCTTCGGCCGACCTTCCAAAATACGAGCTTCATGCCTGGAGTGCCAGCGGCGAAAGACCACATCAGAATCGACCCAGCCTGATTGCCGATTTCCCCGGCTAGATAAACCCCTAATACCGCAAAGCCAGCCAGGGCTTGAATCCCAACCAAACGGGCCATTTCGTAAAAGAGGGCCGCCGCCATACGAGGCTGTACCTTTTTGTGTAGAACAGGGGAATTCAACATCGCGCCCCTCCCTTTCCCAATCCGTCGCTGTAATAATTCTTTTGGGAATTGTGCGTTGCCACAAGGTTATTGCCCTAGTTTATGGCAAAGCGGAGTTTAGATGTGTAGCCGGTCGACGGCGAGTTTCGGCTAAAGCAAAGCCAAGTGGCAAAAACGATAAGGGAAGAAACAGGGAAGAAAAGAGTGTTGCCCATAATGGGAAAAGTCGTGGTGGTGGTTCCGCAATTTACGGTGTTTGGTTCATCCGAGCTCGGCTAATCCGTGCTTAGCAAACCGGGATTGGCTAAGAAGAAACTCAACCCTCTGAAACGAAGAACTCACGGTCCCCAACAGCAGGATAGCCCACTACTGACGTCACACCCATGCCTGGCACGCTCAACCCGGCGTTGACAATCCACTTGTTGAAATCAGCCACACTCTCAGAGCCCAAGAACTCGTCCACCGGCATCCAGATGCACTCTTGAATCTCCTGAGTCTGCATGGTTATTTCCCTGGATAATGGTGTCAACCGGCAGACAAAGTAGATATCAGATTTGCCGTACCGGTAGCCGTGCCAGTGGCGGAAACAGACTACCGACTGGAACTCAGTCTCAACCCCCGTTTCCTCCAGCACTTCCCGCACCACCGCATCGGCCAGATGCTCACCGGAACGAAGGGCGCCGCCGGGGAGCTTCAACGTGGCGGGCCTACCACCGAAACCGAACTTCTCCCGGACCACCAATAGCTCTCTATCTTCGGTAAGCACCACACCACCCGCGCCGATGTAGTGGGAAGCGTAAGGTGGTATGTGAGACCCTTCAGCCAAGGCGCAGGTCAAGAGCAAGTAGTCGTCGCCGGTGTGATGATAGGTAAATCCCGATTCAACGGCCACCGGAACCAAGGCAGCTTGTTTGATGGGAATTTCCAGCCAGACAACCAATACGCCATCCGAGCGCCACAGGTCCATTGACCGGCGTAGATTAGAACGGAAATCTTGCGGATTATCCGGCAGGGTCTGGGGTTCGATAACCACTCCGCCAAAGGGGTTGGCTTTGTAAGTCAGCGTCGGCGTCATGGCTTCCTCCGCAATAGAGTGATCTTGAAACTAGTCTTGCCCACTCCCAATCGAGCGGAAAAAATTATAGCACAGGCGCTTCGGGCTTCGGAAAAACCGGTTGAATTCCACGGGTGACACTCCCACCTCTTTCTGGCAGCCTTGCTATGCTAAAATTCCTTCATGCCTCTCTCTGCCTTCCATCCAATAGTCCAGCAGTGGTTCAGCAGCAAATTCGATGCGCCGACCGAAGCGCAAGCGACCGGCTGGCCAGCCATAGCCCAAGGCCGTCACACCCTGATTGCGGCGCCCACCGGCTCCGGCAAGACCCTAGCCGCTTTCTTGACCTGCATCGACGCCCTTGTGCGGCAAGGCTTAGCACTTCAAGAAATGAATGAAGGGCTGCCCGACGCAACTCAAGTCGTCTATGTTTCACCTCTAAAAGCGCTCTCCAACGACATTCAAAAGAACCTGGCCACGCCGCTGAAAGAAATCGCCATACTGGCCGAGAAATCCGGGACGCCCTTCCCGGAGATACGCACCGCCGTGCGCACCGGAGACACCAAGCAGTCCGAGCGCCAGCGGATGGCAAAGAAGCCGCCTCACATATTGATAACCACGCCGGAGTCTCTATACATATTGCTGACATCAAAAAGCGGCCGGGCTGGATTGAGCCAGGTCAAAACGCTAATCGTGGACGAGATACACGCAATAGCGGACGATAAGCGGGGCTCTCATCTGACCCTTTCCATCGAGCGGTTGTGTTCCCTTTCCCAAGAGCGAATAACCCGCATCGGTCTCTCCGCAACCCAACGCCCCATCGAAGAAACTGCCCGTTTTTTGGTAGGCAACGAAAATATCGATGATTCTGGCGTAGACGACCGTGTACCCGATTGTTTGATAGTCGACACCGGTCACCGGCGGCAGATGGACTTGGACCTACATATACCCGAGATGGAATTGGGGCCTATCGCCAGCCATGAACTTTGGGCCGAGACTCTGGACACAGTCGCCGATATGGTCCGGAAACACGAAACCACCCTGGTGTTCTGTAATACCCGCCGGATGGTGGAAAGGGTATCCCATCAACTATCCCAGCGCTTGGGGGAGGACGCAGTGGTACCCCACCACGGCAGCCTTTCCCGCAGCAGCCGCTTAGCCGCCGAAGAGAAGCTGAAAAACGGCCAGGTGCAGGCTTGCGTGGCCACGGCGTCCTTGGAGTTAGGCATCGACATCGGCGACGTGGACCTGGTTTGCCAGTTGGGCTCTCCCCGTTCCCTCAGCCTGGTTTTACAGCGTGTCGGCCGGTCGGGGCACGCCGTAAAGGGTATCCCCAAGGGAAGGCTCTTCCCCCTCACAAGGGACGAATTAGTCGAGTGCACGGCTCTACTAACCGGCATACGGCGAGGGCAGTTGGACACCCTCAGGATTCCACCTTGGCCCCTGGACATTTTAGCTCAGCAAATCGTGGCAACCTGTGTTTCCGAGGACTGGGAAGAAGACGACCTGTTCAGTCTTATGGGCAGAGCCTACCCTTACCGGGATTTGCCCCGCAGGAAATTTGACCAGGTTATTGAGGCCCTATCCACCGGTTTCGCGCCTCGTCTGGGTGGCAAGGGAGCGTTCCTGCACCGGGACGGCGTGAACCACAAGGTAAAAGCCCGGCGCGGGGCTGGAATCGCCGCCATGACCAGCGGCGGGGCCATACCGGACAACGCCGATTATGACGTGATTGCCGACCCTGAAGAGACCTTCGTGGGAACGGTGAACGAGGATTTTGCCATTGAGAGCCTAGCCGGTGACATCTTTTTGTTGGGCAACACCCCGTGGAAGATAAGGCGCATAGAGAGCGGCAAGGTCAGGGTTGAAGATGCTCAGGGCCAATCGCCATCAATACCCTTCTGGCTGGGTGAAGCGCCGGGACGGACTATGGAGCTTTCCCAAGAGGTCACTGCTTTGCGGGAAGGCGTGGACCAGCGCTTGGAACAACCTAAAGAGGCCCAAGCGTGGCTGATGTCCCAGTCGGGCGTGGGTGAAGAAGCCGGTAAGCAAATCGTCGCCTATCTGAAGGAAGGCAAGCGGGTGCTGGGCATGGTGCCCACGGGCCGGCGGTTGGTCGCAGAGCGTTTCTTCGACGAAAGCGGTGGGATGCAGTTGGTGATTCATGCGCCATTTGGCGCTAGCGTGAACCGGGCTTGGGGCATGGCCTTACGCAAGCAGATATGCCGGTCGTTCGATTTTGAATTTCAGGCCTCGGCCACCGACGACGGGCTGAATTTCTCTCTGGGCCCAAACCTGTCTTTCCCCTTGGACGAGGTGTTTTCCTACATCAAGTCCCACACTGCGGAGAAAGTGTTGACCCAATCGGTGCTTCAAGCGCCCCTCTTTGTTACCCGCTGGCGCTGGAATGCCACCCGCTCACTGGCAATCTTGCGGCATACTGGTGGCAAAAAAGTCCCGGCTCCACTCTTGCGCATGCGTTCCGACGACCTGCTTGCCGCCGTCTTTCCGGCCCAGGTAGCCTGCCAAGACAATGCCATGCCGGGCGACATAGAGGTGCCCGACAACCCGTTGGCTTTCGAGACGATGCGAGATTGCCTAACCGAGGCTATGGACCTAGAGGGCCTAAAAGAGGTCTTGACCGCTATGGAGCAGGGCGGGATAGAGATTTACGCCAAAGATACCGTTCAGCCGTCGGTGTTCGCACACCAGATACTAAACGCCATGCCCTACGCCTTCCTTGACGATGCACCCTTGGAGGAGCGGCGGGCACGGGCCGTCTCCCTGCGCCGAGCGTTGCCCGACGACGCGAGAGACTTGTCCGCTCTGGACGCCGATGCCGTGAACGAGGAAAGTCAGAATGCTTGGCCTCGAGTGCGCGACAAAGATGAACTTCACGATGCATTGTTGCTTCTTGGCATCCTGCCGAAAGCTCAAGCGTCCAGCAAAGCCCAAGCGTCCAACAATGAACAAATCTTGTTCTCCCATAAGCCCGTTGCTGACCAGGTCCAAAACTGGTTTAACGAACTGTCAGGCGAGGGCCGGGCTTACAACCTGGAATTGCCCGGTTCAGGCGCTCTGTGGGTTGCGGCGGAGAGATTGGCATTGGTCAAAGCTGCCGTGCCAAAGGCAGTCTTCACACCAACGCCGCCCGATAGTTGGATCGCCAGCCTAAAACCCGACGAAGAACTGGCTCAAGAAGATGCGATTCTGGCCATCGTGCGAGGGTGGGTGGAATGTTCCGGCCCCGTAACCGCCTCCGGTTTGGCTGGCGCATTGGAGTTGGAAGGGAGCGACGTAACCTACGCCTTGGCCCAACTAGAGAATGAAGGGTTGGTGCTACGAGGCAGTTTCACTCCAGCTTTGGGAGAGCAGCAGGAAGACGAATTTTGCGATCGGCGAATCCTTGCCCGAATTCACCGTGCCACCATCGGAAGGTTGAGGAAAGAGGTTGAGCCGGTCACCCCTGCCCAGTTCATGAGATTCTTATTTGAATGGCAGAATGTTTCGTTGGGTCACCAGCTTCAGGGTGAGGGCGGATTACTGGACGTCATTGAACTCCTCCAAGGATTTGAGGCAGCGTCGGGGTCTCTGGAAACCGAACTACTGTCCACTCGAATGGTTGATTACAAGCCCCTCCTCTTGGACCTCCTGTGTTTAGGTGGCGAAGCTGTGTGGGGCAGATTCTCCCTCAAGCGTGAAAGCACCCTTCCTGGTCCGGATATAGCTTCCAATGGGCAACCCGCTAACAGCGTCTCCGGCAGGGCTCCATTAACTAGGACAACCCCCATCAGTATCGCCCTGAGGGAGTCGTTGGAATGGCTCCTAGACCGTCCGAAGGCTGCCAATTCCGCTGATGTCGCTGGATTATCCGGTGCTGCTTTGGAGGTGGTCGAATTCTTGGATCGTCGGGGTGCCTCGTTCTTGTCCGAGATTATTTCCGCCACACGTCGGCTTCCCTCTGATGTTGAGGAAGCCCTTTGGCAACTGGCAGCGGCGGGAAGGGTGACCGCCGACGGCCTTGACCCATTGCGGCAACGAATCAACGGCAAGCCAAATCGCCGACGCAAAGATTTAACGAACCGGCGAACCACCCGTTCGCGGCGGACCGGGTTCAGCCGGTGGTCGCTGTTGGCGGTGCCCGAAGACGAGGAAGACGAGCATCAGACCGCAGTGGTTGACCGGGTGGAATTGAAGGCCAGGCAACTGCTAAAGCGCTACGGGGTGTTGTTCCCCGAGTTATTGGCCAGGGAGCCAATGGCCCCAAGATGGCGGGATTTGGTGCGGGTACTGCGCCGGTTGGAGGCCCGGGGTGAAATCCGCGGTGGACGATTCGTCAGCGGCTTCATCGGGGAGCAGTTCGCATTACCGGAGACCATAGAAACCTTGCGTGCGTCCAGAGGCCGGGAACCAAACGGCCGATTTGTCACCGTGTCGGCATGCGACCCGCTTAATCTCGTAGGCATTCTCTCACCGGGAGAGCGGGTGCCCGCGATTTTGGGCAACCGCATCGTTTTTCGAGACGGTGTGGCCATGTGCTCACTAGAAGGCGGCAACGTTATCGATCGCCTAACAACCGACATCGATTTGTTGGCCAGTTCCCGGGAGCAACTGTTCATCACCCTTGGCAAAGATGCCCCATCTCTTGCCCCTGAGCCTACGCTGAGCACTTGCTAGACCCGATCACTGGTCGCACGCTTGAACATTTCGTGGACAACCACCCCGCCTGCCCGTTGCGTATGTCTGCAAGGCCTGTTTGATAATCCTAAGTCGCTATGCTAACGTTACCTGGGCTTCAGGCGTAATTCGCCCTTTGCCGCACTCCGAAATCACAGTAAATAACTGAGCGCTCCCATGTGATTGTGGGCTCCGGATAAATACTTGGCAGAATTTAGATTATCTCCAAATCCAAACCAATCCCATCTGATTAACTGGCAACCGTGGGGCGAACCAGCCTTTGCCCAAGCGCAAGCGGAAAACAAGCCGGTGATACTGGCCGTGTCCGCTGTCTGGTGCTACTGGTGCCATGTGATGGACGATTCCTCCTACTCGGACCCGGACGTTGTGCGGATGATAAACGAGCAATTTATCCCAATCCGCGTGGACAGCGACCACCGGCCCGACATCAATAATCGATACAACGTGGGCGGTTGGCCTACCACTGCCTTCCTCACCGGCCACGGCGGGCTCATCGGCGGGGCCACCTACCTGCCGGCGGACCAGTTTCTGGCGATGCTGATGGAGGTGCACAGGGCCTACGCAGAAGACAAGAACCAGATTTATGAGCACTCCTTGGAGTTGCTGCGTCAACGTAAAGAGGAGGCGGGCAAGGCCAAAGCTGGCCCGGAGATTCCAGCCACATTAGTTGACCAAGCGGCCAGAGCCCTTGCTGGGGCCTACGACCCCACACATGGCGGTTTTGGGGAAGAGCCAAAATTCCCCAACGCACCGGTATTGGCATTTTTGCTCCATCTGGCCCGCACTAGCCAGGAAGACTTCTACCGCGCCATGTTGACCAAGACCCTGGATACCATGGCCGCAAGCAGCATCTTCGATGACCAAGAGGGCGGATTTTTTCGCCACTGCGCCAACTCCGACTGGTCGGAGGCCCAATGGGAGAAGCTGCTGGAAGACAACTTGAACGTGGCTAGGGTCTACCTGGATGCTGGGCTGGTCTTGGATAACGATGACTACAAGAACGTAGCTAGCCGTTGTTTCGATTTTATGGTTGAAACCCTGTTGGATCCGGAAGTACCCGCTTTCCGAGGAAGCCAAGGCTCCCATTCCGAGTATTTTGGCTTGCGATTATTGGGGCGGCAAGAGCAAATCCCCCCACCGGTTGACCCTTCTTGTTACGCAGCGAGCAACGCATTGGCAGTTTCCGTATTGCTTGACGCATCGGTGAAACTCGGTCGTCCTGCCTTGGGTGAAACGGCCCTTTCGGTACTGAAATCTCTGGACCAAGCCGCTGAAGCGGATAATTTCAGCCATGTGTACGATAAGGATGGGCCAAGCCAAGTCCCCGCCTTTTTGGGCGATTGGGCTTACCTACTGCTGGCGCTGCTGGCGGCCCACAACCACACTGCCGAAACCAGCTACTTGGAGCGCGCCAAGGCGGTGGCTTTCCAGATGATTGATCGGTTCTTTGACGAGGAAAACGGTGGATTTTTCGATATTGAACTGGCTAAAGAAGGCGAGCCGGAGCCCATAGGTTGCATGCAGGTGCGAGAAAAGCACTTGGCCGACAACTTGGCCGCCGTCTTGGGGTTGTCGAAGTTGGGTCACGCTTCAGTCAATGACGATTATAGAAGTGTAGCTGAAGCTACCCTCAGCGCATTCGCTGAGACATATCGCGAGCACGGGGAATTTGCGGCCAGCTACGGCCTAGCTGTGGACCTTTGGTTGAACCCTCCAGTGGAGATAACCATCGAGGGCCCGCCGGGGGACTCCAGCACGCAGGCCATGGTCCAAGCCGCGACCAAGGTGCCCTACCCTAACCTTGAGATTAAACCATCTTTGGCCGACAGCCTTCCTGCGCCAGCCATGGCCCACATTTGCTTGAATACCGTGTGCTTGCCTCCAGTTACGGACCCTGACAAATTAGCAAGCTCGGTGGCAGAGATGGGTTCTCCTCAAGATAGCCCTTTCGAGGATATCTTCCAGCGCTTTACCGGCTTGTAGCTGGTTGGATTCCAATAATTGTCGCTGAATCACGGATTTCACGAGACCAACGAGTTACGATAGTGCCCGCTTGTTTACTAAAATTTCGGTATGTTAATCCAATCAGGAGAGAAATCGAGTGTTAAGGACCGCTGATTGCGGCTCCCTCAGGGAGACTGATATAGATAGCACCCAGACCATTGTGGGCTGGGTGGACAGGCGCCGGGATCACGGCGGGATTATATTTATCGACCTGCGGGACCGCTCCGGTTTGGTCCAGGTAGTGTTGAACCCCGAGTTGTCCTCTCAGGCCTACCAGGTCGCCGAGCAGCTTCGGTCTGAATGGGTGATTCAAATCAAAGGCACCGTCAGACGAAGACCGGAAGGCAGCGAAAATCCCGGCATGGAAACCGGTTCAGTAGAGGTGATTGCGGAAGAGGCCACCGTGCTGAATCCATCATTGACGCCACCCTTTTACATTGCGGAAGACGCTGGCGCCGACGAGAGTCTACGTCTAAGGTACCGTTATCTTGACCTGCGCCGCCCGCCGATGCTGCGCAACCTGACGCTACGCCACAAAACGGTAAAGTACATCCGTGATTTCCTGGATGCCCAAGGTTTCCTGGAGATTGAAACGCCGATACTGATCAAGAGCACGCCCGAAGGCGCCCGAGACTTTTTGGTGCCCAGCCGACTACAGCCCGGCAGTTTTTATGCTCTGCCCCAGTCACCACAACAACTAAAACAGTTATTGATGGTGTCCGGCATTGAGAAGTACTTCCAGATTGCCCGCTGTTTCAGAGACGAAGACTTGCGAGCGGACCGCCAACTGGAATTCACCCAACTGGACCTGGAAATGAGTTTCGTGGATGAGGAAGACATCCTCTCTCTAACCGAGGAACTGTACACCGGCCTTATCGAATCAGTATCACCGGAAAAGAAGCTGACGAAGCCCTTTTATAGGCTTACTTACGATGAATCTATGTCCAGCTACGGCTCTGACAAGCCCGACTTGCGCTTCGGCCTGAAAATGACCGATGTCAGTGACCTGGCTACCGAGACCGAGTTTCGCGTTTTTCTGTCCACCGTCGAGCGGGGCGGCATCATCAAAGGTTTTGTCGTTCCCCAGCAGGCCTCATACACCAGTTCCGTGATGCGAGAACTGGAGGATACGGCCAAGGAGGCCGGCGCTGGGGGATTGAGCCACATCCGCTTCCGCGGCTCAGGGCCAATCAAAGACATGAGCGAAGAAGAAATTCTCTATTCCGCCGGGTTGCGTATGCCCAGCGAATGGAGCCATCGGTTGGCGGAACGTATGGGCGCCAATCACGGAGACTTAATCCTGTTGATGGCCGGACAAGCCAAGCAGGTAAACGCATGGCTTAGCCTGATGCGCAGCCACGTTGCACAGCGATTGGAACTGGCCGACCCCGATGCATTGGCCTTCGCCTTCATCACCGAGTTCCCACTTTTCGATTGGAACGAAGACGCCAAACGCTGGGACTCATCTCATCACCCTTTCACTTCACCGGCGGACGGCCAAGAAGAAATGTTGTACGGCGATGATTTAGGGAGCGTCAAGTCCAAGGCCTACGACATGGTCTGCAACGGCTCGGAGTTGGCTAGCGGCAGCATTCGGATTCATAACCGGAAGCTGCAGGAGAAAATCTTCAGCATTTTAGGTTATGACGCAGAGGAAACAGCCAGCCGCTTCGGCCAGATACTGGAAGCCTTTGAGTACGGAGCCCCTCCTCACGGAGGCATTGCCCCTGGAATTGACAGACTCGTCGCTATTTTGACCGGGAACACCTCCATTCGCGAAGTGATAGCGTTTCCTAAAACTCAGAGTGGCGCAGATCCCCTGTTCGATTCCCCAGCTCCTGTGGCTCAAGCCCAATTGGACGAGCTTTCTATCCGTATCTCGGATTAAATCTCCGGCGGTACAATGAATCTAGGTCAGACTGACGAATTGTCCTTTATCGTTGCGTCTTGGTAGCGGATTGTTTTAGCATCAACATCACTTAAGTTTTACCCGAATTACTTCACTTTGCCTCCCAAACGGACTCTACGGCGGTTGTACCATACTCGACGCCACATCTGTGACCGAGAGGACCATCGGTCGTCATAAGTTCGGTTTCCTTCTGGTTATGGCAGTTATCCTCTTTCTGGCGGTAGCCGCATGTTCCAGCGATGAAATACCCGTGGATTTCGCCTTGGAAGATATAGACCGCAGCCCAGAAACACCCATAGTCATCCCGCTTGGAGAGCCTTTGGTGATTGGTGTTTCATCGGCGTTGACCGGACCGGCGGTGCCCCGCGGCCAGGAGTACCGGGATGCTGTGGTCATGGCAGTGGAGCAATGGAAAACGCTGAATGGGCCGATGATTGGCGGCCACCAGATAATGGTCGTTTCGGAAGACGATGGCTGCACCGGGTCAGACGTCACTCGCCTGGCCGCAGAGCGGTTGCTCAAGCAGCCGGGCTTGGTGGGCGTCTTGGGGCCCCAATGCTCAGCCGGGGCCGTTAGAACTGAAATGATTTACGCTGACGCTGGAATCGTGATGATTTCCGGCTCGGCTACCTCGACAAATCTTGCGGAAGACCAACAGGGCGATGGATTTTTCTTCCGCACGGCTTATCGCAACGACTCTCAAGGTGTTTTGGTGGGAGTATATTTCTCCGACCCAGAGTGTTTAGGCGCAAGCAGCGCCTATATCGTCCACGACAACGAGACCTACGGAACCGACTTGGCCTTAAAAGCAGAATCTTTTCTAGTTGTAGCAGACCTGCAAGTAACTGTGACCAGCGTGGACAGAGGCACTGTCGACTTCAGCGATCTCGCTTCGGAGATTGCCCAAGCGAACCCAGATGCTATGTTCTTCGCAGGATTCAATCCTGAAGCCATCTTGCTTCTGCGCTAGTTGCGCGATGCTGGTTGGAATGGTGCCTATACTTCCGGCGATGCGGTATGTGGAGCTGCCAATTGCGAGTTCCTGGCGGCTTTGGGAGATTTGGCGGAAGGCGCAGCGTTCTCCGGCTGCTCCCCCCTCTGGATGCGGCTTTTATCAGCCAGTTTACCGTGGTACACGGAGATGAGCCCACGGCGGCATTCGTCGCCCAGTATCATGATGCGGCCACCATATTGTTGAATGCGGTGAACTCGACGGCGCAACCAGATGGTGGGGCTTTGGTAATTGATCCAAAATCTTTGAGAGATGCCGTGTCGGCAGCAACCTTGCCTCAGGGAAAGTCCGGCAACGTTGCATTCGATTCGGCGGGCGACCGGGCATCCAGCTCAGAGTTGGAGAACCTGGAACAGTTCGCAGATCAACTGGGATTAGTTCCTTGCCGCATCGAAAACGGCGTCATAGCTTACTTTAATTAGATTTTCAGGGATTAGATTTTCCGAGATTCCAGGATCAACGCTCAAGCACCGCTTGAACGCTAGCCTTAGATATCCAGATTTGGGTTAGTGACAGGCACCGTCCCAAGAAAACTGAATCTAGCTTGGGAGTCCATCATGGCAGCAATCGATTCTCAGTTCACACCGTTCTTCACAGGCCACATCGCGGCGTGGGTCAGAAGGCACCGCAAGAGGGTGCTCCTTGCCTGGCTGATTATTGCCGTAGTTCTGATTGGGGCTTGTTTCAGCGTAGGCGCCAATGAAGACCTTGAAGAAACGCTACCAAGGGAGTCCGGCGAAGCACTGAAGTTGCTTCAAGATCGCTTTGACTTCAGAGAAGGTGGCGCACCCACTAGACTATTGTTTTCTCCCATCCGACCCTGGCCGTAGACGACCCTGAGTACCAGTCGGTTGTGGAAGGTCTCCTGGCCGAACTCAGGAATCTTCGCAGCATAATTGAACTACAAGTCGGAGGAACCGACGTGGTCTCCAGCTACCGACTATTCTCCAACACCTTCAGTCACTATGACATAGGAGAGTCCCGGGAGTCATCGCCGCTAGTTTCTATAGACGATTCCCGGGGCGACGTGACCTTTGCCCAGGCCGAATACTCGGACGAACTGGATTTAGATGACCCGGGGAACGACGTCGATGAGGTAATTCGGATAGTCGACGCTGCAGCAGCAGCGTCCGACTTTAAGATACTGATAGGCGGGGGCGCGACTCTCAATCAACAGGTAAACGAGATTATAGAAGAGGACTTCAGCTCCGCTTCGGTTATCAACTTGCCTTTAACGCTGATAATTCTGATTATCGCTTTGGGGGCTCTGGTGGCCGCTGGCGTGCCTGTAGTCCTTGCCTATGCGGGCGTCGCAATGGCCGCCGGTGTGGTTGCGCTTGTCAGCAACGTGGTGCCAATGTTCGAAGCCTGGTTACAGATTGTATTGCTGATGGGTCTGGCCGCCGGTATCGACTACACACTGTTTTTGTTCACGCGGTTCCGTACGGAACGGGAGGCTGACGTCCCAACCGCTGATGCCGCTGCAGTGGCCAGCCACACCGCCGGGAAGGCCGTGCTGATTGCGGGCCTGACCACCATGTTGGCTCTAGTAGGTATGTTCCTCATCGGCAACGTGTTGTTCAACAGCGTCGGTGTAGCCGCAGTATTGACGATATTCATGGTACTGCTGATGGCCCTGACGTTGACCCCGGCCCTGCTAGGTGATGGCCTCAGCCGATTCAACATCCCAAAGATAGGTCGGGGTTTCAACCTGGCCCAAGCCGGTCTCTTGAACCCCCTAGCCCGCGCTATCGTGCGAACCTCGGTGAGATGGCCCTATATCGTTGCTCCGTTGAGCGTGGCGGCCATGCTGGCCCTGACCTACCCCATGCTCACTCTCAACCTAGGATTCAACGGTGCTGCCGCACTGCACGACGACGTGTCTTCTAAGGACGCCATACTTGCCTTGGAAGAAAATTTCACCATTGGCCTCTTGGCCCCAGCCGTAGTGGTTGTGGAGCCGGGCGAAGGCCGAAATATCTTCGCCGCCGACGTTCAAGAGCGAGTGGATCAACTGATTGACTTGGTGCTTGCGGAAAACGCCAGGGCCGAAGCCGCCGGAGAGCACATCCCATTCGCCGAGCCAATCAATACCTATGTCAACCGTGGTGGCGACCTGGAGATCATTGAGATTCCGCTAAACGCTGACACCGGGGACGATGAAGCTCTAGACGCAGTTGGACTGCTTCGAGATAGCCTGATTCCAGAGGCCTTTCCTGATGATTCAGTTCGTGCGCTGGTTACCGGGAGCACCGGTGCGAACGTGGACTTCAAAGACGAAATGATGGCCCGAACTCCCTACGTGGTAATCTTCGTTTTGGTGACCGCATTCGTGGTTCTGGTAATCCTGTACCGGTCGTTGTTGGTGCCGCTAATTACGGTTTTCCTGAACCTCCTGGCGGTTGGCGCTTCTTACGGTGTGCTGACGCTGGTATTCCAGGAAGGGTGGGCGCTGGAAGGCCTGCTCAGCTTTAAGGCAACGGGAATCATTGAGTCTTGGTTGCCTCTGTTCGTCTTTACGTTGATGTTTGGAATTTCCATGGATTACCTGAATTTTGCTATCACCAGGGTGGAAGAATTATTCCACCGCGGTTATAGCGTAGAGGACGCCATAGTCGAGGGTGTGGGCGACAGTTTCGGTATCGTGTTTAGCGCGGCGGCCATTATGATTGCGGTTGCAGCGGTATTCGCTCTGATGCGTTTCCTCGCCATACAGCAATTGGGATTCGCCTTGGCGATTGCCGTTCTCCTTGACACAACTATAATCCTACTACTCATGTTGCCAGCGCTGATGGGTCTGGCGGGAAAGCACTTGTGGTACTTGCCCAGTTGGCTAAATTGGCTGCCTGGAGGGCAAAAGGCTTAACAATAGCTGGACAATCACCGGGCATCCACTGGAACATGCACCCGCATGGCTCAGACATGTTGGTCCACCTAGCGGTTCCTGAGCCCCGTCGGCTTATGCGCGATTTGTTAGAGGTGCGGCTTCCATTCACCCTAGGCGAGTTGAGCCTGAATCTTGGCGAACGGCGCATGGGGGTTGCATTGGTTCGTGGGTGGTGAGTCATGCTTGATGCCGCCGACAGATTTCGACGCGAATCCGGGTTAAGGGTATCGGTTGTGGAGTGCTCTAAACCGAATTCAGGTGGAGCCCTATTCAGCGAGATGTAAGGCTAAATCGGAGAAATTACCGAGAAAAAGAAGGGCTTGCTGAAATAATCAGCAAGCCCTTCTTTCTTAAGTTATCGTTACCTGAAGTACGCTAGTTGCCGCCGTCCGGAACGTACTTTCCCTGCCGGGCGGCGCTGGTGAGCTTGGCCCGATTGTAAAAAGCGTTGGTTGCCAGTTCCAGATTCTCGGATTTGCCAGCCCAGGCTTTAAGTGGATCCCCTTGCAGGCTACGGCCAAAGGAGAAACTGAGCTCCCACGGTGCGCCTACTTCAGCGACTCGCTGATTTATTGCGTCCAGGTTTGAGGTCACCGAATCGTCGGATTCGCCCCCGGAAAGGAAAACCACGCCAGTGACTGCGGCAGGCACCGAACGCTTGAAGCAATCTATGGTCTTCTCAGCGATTTCTTCAGGATTGGCACGGTCAGATGCCGCACTGCCGGAAATAATCATGCTCGGCTTTAGCAGAGTACCTTCCAAGAAGACCTTTTGCTCAATCAGTTGCCGGTAAACCTCGTGAAGTGTCGCTTCGCTGGCCTTGAAGCAATCCTGAATGCTATGGCCTCCGTCTCTCAGCACTTCCGGCTCCACTATTGGAACCAACCCGGCTTCCTGGCTCAATGCAGCATAACGGGCCAACGCATGAGCATTCGTGGCTACGCAATAGTGGGAAGGAATACCGTGACCGATGGATATCACAGCACGCCACTTGGCAAATCTGGCGCCCAACTCGTAATACTCTTTAAGCCGGTCCCGCAGACCATCTAGTCCCTCGGTCACCACCTCATCGGGAGAGCTGGGAAGAGCCTGGGTACCCTTGTCCACCTTTATGCCGGGGATGATTCCTTGGTCCTCCAGGACTTTGACCATCGGCGTGCCATCCGCCGCATTCTGTCGGATGGTCTCATCGAACAAGATAACTCCGCTGATATATTCTGATGCGCCGGCAGTGCGAAACAGCATCTCACGGTAATCTCGGCGATTGTCCTCCGTGGACTCCACATTTATGGAATCGAACCGGCGTTTGATTGTGCCGCCACTTTCATCGGCTGCCAAAATACCCTTGGATTTTGCAACAAGGGCTTGAGCGGTATCTATTAGTTGCTGTTTGTCCACGATTACGCCTCCTCCAAGTTTTGTCCCAATCTCGCATTTTGGGGATGCCCTAAGTGGGTTGATGTCAGGGAGCCGCCGATGCTAACCACCACTAATCAAGGACACGGACTGTTCGACCATGTCTTTGTTTCCCAGAATCAGCGGTGTGCGTTGGTGTAACTCCTCGGGCATGATATCCATGATTCGCCGGTAGCCTGTGGATGCTGCGCCTCCAGCCTGCTCGGCCACAAATCCCAAAGGGTTCGCCTCATACATCAACCGCAGCCTACCTTCTTTACGTTTCACGTCGGCGGGATACAAGAATATCCCACCTTTGAGCAGGTTGCGGTGGAAGTCGGCCACCAATGAACCGACATATCTTTGAGAGTGGGCGTTGCGGAGTTTGAGCACAGCCTGCTGCGTCGCTTCATCCAACGATTCAAAATTACCCTCGTTGGTGCTGTAGTAGGCGCATTTCTCCGGGATACGAATGTCCGGATGGGTGAGGAAATAGGCGCCCGTTTTGGGGTCTAAAGTGAACCCGTTTACGTCGTTTTGGGTAGCCACCACGAAAACAGTGCTGGACCCATAAACGACATACACCGCCGCGACCTGCTCATTACCGGGCCGGAGCAAAGAAGATGGGGTGGCATCGCCGGCTCCGGTTTTCCGCCAAATTCCGAATATCGAGCCTATGCTGACGGCAACATCGATGTTTGAGGACCCGTCCAGAGGGTCCATGAGAACGATGTAGGAATCCGGCTTGCTTTGGGAAACAATAACGGGGTGCTCTATCTCTTCACACCCGATGGCGGCTACGAATCCGCTGCCGGAGAGAACCTGGACAAAAGTGTCGGAACTGAGCTGGTCCAGCCGCTGTACTATCTCACCTTGTACGTTGACCTCGCCGGTGACGCCGAGAGCGCCACCTAGGGCCGCAGATTGGACCTGTTCTTGAACCTGGCGAGAGCCTTCCGCGATGGCCATCACCACGGCATCTAGTCCTGCCAACTGTCCGTTGCCGCCCCATTTAGTGGCCAGGAAATCCCTGAGTGTCGGACGCTGCCCTGAGGTCACTTCGCTCCACCTCCCCAATTTACGTCACTGTCCAATAAAAGACACGATGGTCAAGATTATTCAACAATCTCTTGTGTGTCATGGCCAGCTAGCCGGATGGCCGATTTACCGGATTGTCACAAGGTCATGATAGGAAAATGCCTGGCCGCAGCAGTTGATTAACCTATCTTTCTCGCCCAATGCTGTCGCCTAGATTATGAACATCCGAATCTAGTTACACCGTGAGCAAAATGATTTTATCAGCAGCAATTTGCCTTAGTCAATCGACTCTGATCGATAGCATCAGTTCCGCTTTGGTCATGATTGATTTTCATCGCTTTTATGGATGGCCTGGGGACAATGCGAAAAAATCGTGCCGGTTATGTGGTAACGTGCCTGGCTGTATGCGCCTAACCGCCGGTCTGCTAATATAGACGTATAATTACCGCCTAGATATTGGGCTGGAATAGGGATAGCATTCGACAGGGTCTAGAGTAAACAGCCCTAAAGATGTAAAGTAGCATTATGAGTACGGTTTTTCTGATAGCCGCTTTGGCGCTGGTGTCGGTCTGGACGTCGCGGTTGGCCAAGGCCAAGGGAAGGAACCCATGGCTATGGGGCGGAGCGTCATTTGTCTTGGGCATACCCACCGTCCATCTCTTCGCCGTAGTGCCTTTAATCATAATCATGTTTTTGAAGACTCCTCAGCAACAAGCGGAAGGGATCGTGAAAACCACCAATTGCCCCAAGTGCCAGGCCAAAACTGCCGTAAGTTCGCGCTACTGCACCAAATGCGGTTGGGAGATGGCCCGGGTCATAACGCTGGATACACCGCAGGAAGCGGAAGCGCCTATCATAGCCGCTGCCACGCAAACTGAAGAACCTCCTGAGGTTGCTCAAAAGCCAGCCCAAGTTCTCGCCGAACCGGAAGCCGCACAACCCGAAGGGGTCGAAAATGAACTCGCTCCCGTTCCGGTTGCCGGTTCAACCTCTGAACCAGCGGCCGAACAGCCAGCCTCAACTGTTTTCGCAGCGGCGACAGGAGACGCTGAAACGGCGGACGATGCTGCTACAGAAGAGATGCCAGAGCCCAAAACTACTTACCGCAAGCCGGTACCAGTGGACGTTCCAACTGCCTCTGCCATGACGGAACGCGGCGTACAGCTTTTCAACCAAGGGCGAACCCAAGAGGCAATCGACCAGTTCACCAAGGCAATCGCATTGGATGCGGACTTTATCGAAGCTTGGGCCAAGCGAGCAGAAGCATATGCGTTGTTGGGGCGAGGTGATCAAGCCGCCGAAGATCAACGCCGGTTGGATTCTCTAAACGCCAGTTCCTCTTAGCCGCACTCCGGTTTACCTGGGCCTCTCAAGACCGCGGCCATCAACCCCGGATATATGGAGGCCGGCTATATGGCCATGATGTGGTATCCGGCATCCACAGGAATCACTGAACCTGTGATTCCACTGGACAGGTCGCTACAGAGAAACAGGGCTGTATTGGCCACCTCGTCGGCGCTGATGTTCCTCTTGAGCGCCGCTTTCTCCGCGTGATGACGCCGCATATCCATAAATCCGTGAATCCCCCGGGCTGCCAGTGTTTCTAGAGGTCCGGCGGATATGGCGTTAAACCGTATGCCTCGTTCTCCGAACTCGAAGGCCAGTTGCCTAATTTCATGTTCCAGTGCGGCCTTGGCAGTGCCCATTACGTTATATCCGGGGTACACCTTTTGCGACGCCTGGAAGGTCATAGTCAGGACACTGCCACCGTCTGTCATCAGAGGAGCAGCGTGCTTGACCAATGGGAGCAGTGAGTAGGCGCTTATTTCGAGAGCGATCCGAAAACCTTCCCGCCCGGTTTCCGAGAAATTGCCTGCCAAGTCTTCTCTATTGGCGTAGGCGATGCTATGCACCAGAAAAGAAATATCCCCAAATTCCTGCTTTACGGTCTGGAACAAAGCCTCAATCTGATCGTCGTCAGTGGCGTCGCAGGGGAGAACAATGGCCTCTTCTAAGGTGTCCGCTAGCCGGGTTACTCTTTCTTGTAGACGTTCCCCTTGATAGGTGAGAGCTAACCTAGCTCCCGCTTGACCAAGCACACGGGCTATTGACCAAGCGATACTTCGATCGTTGGCCACGCCTAGAATCACTCCTTTTTTTCCCTTCAGGTCTATCGGGTACACCGGCGCCTCCCTAGATACGGCATTTCATCAATTCTAAGAGAAATTCGGCGCCACCTGCTCTAGAAAAACTTCCAGTTGGCGCTGGGGATCAAAACCAGCGAAACGGACGATTAAAGTCTGGGCCCCGGCTTCGACGTACTCGGACATCCTTTCTTTAAGTCTTTCCGGTCCGCCGAAGGGTCCCCACCGTGTGCCCCAAATCTCCGCACCGTAGTAACGGGTCAACCACTCCGTGGCCTCTTTTTCGGCCTGACCTTCGTCGGAGTTCAGGTTTACCGTCATGTAAAAAGTAGCTTCAAAATTCGCAGGGTCTCGACCCAGTTCGCTGTGAATCCCCCGCACCTTTTGGACCAATTGGGAATATTCTTCGGGCGAGTCCGAAATGGATATCAAACCGTCCCCCAATCTGGCGGCCCTGTTGATTTGAGCATCTTGCTGGGCCCGCCAATGGCTGGCCAGCAAGATGGGTACCCCTCCTGGCTGCGTATGGCGCGGTAAAATCATGGCAGCCTCAAGATTAAAATGTTTACCCGCAAAGGACACCGGTTCACCCGTGCTCAGGCCCTTCACGATCTGGACAATCTCTTCCAGCCTACCCGCCCGCTGTTTGTAGTTCAGGCCAGCGGAGAGCCATTCCCGTTTTTGATCGTCGTTGAACGCACCACCGACACCTGCACCGATAATCATTCTGCCCTTGGATAAAAGGTCCAGCGTAGCTAGCGTCTGAGCCAGCAGAACGGGTTGACGCAATGGCGCTAAGAGCACCGCCGTGCCCAGTCGCACTCTCTGGGTATTGGCCGCAATGGCCGCCAACATCGCCAGTGGCTCAAGCCTGGGTTTAGCAGTGAGGCTGTCACCCACCCACACGGAGTCCAGTCCTGCGACTTCTACCCGGCGGGCCATTTCTAATATCAGATCGGCGTGTTCTGGCGGATTGTCGCCGATTAGCAAGCCACGGGTCGGCAGGAGTATTCCAAGTTTTACTGTGGCCATATTGCCGTCCGGTTCAATGTCTTATCCCATGCCTGATGAATCATGACCGGTTCATTCGTCCGTCGGTATCAGCATTTTTCTCAAGGGAACCTGCCGGGCAGCAGACGTTCCATCAATCCAGGCTCCATGTGTTCGTAGGCCTGCAAATCGTCGGGAGTGTCTAGGTCGAAGCCCAAGCCTGGGCTATAGCAGATTGCCACAGAAATCCCCAATTGCGCTGCTTGGGAAAGGTGTCTGATAAAGCTCTTGCCGCCAAGTTCCGGCCGGAACAATTCACCTTTGGGAACCAGTATGGCATTGGTGCCACCGTCTCGCCTAGCAGGGGCAAGGCTAATATTGTTCTGCTGTCGCGATGCCTCCTGTACGCTGAGCACGTCGCTGGCCTTGATGAAAGGCAAGTCGCTTGCCAAGTACATAGCAGCACTGCCAAGCTCGAACGCCCGCTCAAAGGCTTTCCCTAGGGTATCGTTTAGGTCCTGGCCCATCTCCTCAATCCACTGACCACCGGCGTTTCGGGCTGCGTCGCGCACCCTAGTATCGCCTCCAACTACCCACAATTCGCCGATTGACGATGCTTTGACCGCCTCGGTTACCCGCCGCAACAGTCCCAATGAGAGTTCTTCCCGGTCCTCCTGAGAAAAGGATTTTGCCAACCGGGATTTACTCTCGGAAAGCGGCTTCATCGGAACAATTGTGATGATGCCCGTATTCCCGAGGTCGGGATTAGTCTGCATTTCGGGCATTACCCGTTGCTCAAGGCAATGAGCGATTGGGCCAGAGCAACTTTATCGGATTCAGATTGCATGATGATTGAGTCTACCACCGGTCTTACTCCCAAATCATCTATCTGAGGACTCAAGTAGGAGTCTTGATTGTCTATGACTAGGATATCGCAAAAGTCCTTGTATAGGCTGGCTATTCCAACACAGGACACTTCCTGGCCGAGCTCCGCCATTATTTTACCAGCCGGTCCCTTGACAGCGTCACCACCCACGATGGGACTCACAGCTATCTTCATGGCAGGCGATGTCTTGAGACTATCTACGACCCCTGGCAAGGCTAGAATGGGGCCCAGACTCAAAGCAGGGTTGGAAGGACAGAACACGATGAGCACGGCGTCGTTCAAGGCGGAAACCAATGGCGGAGACGGTCTGGCCGCTTCCGCTCCCACATACGTGATCGACTGTATCACCGGCTCGGCCCTCTGCCGCACGAAATACTCCTGCATGGACAGGTCGCCACCGGGCGTGCCAAGAACCGTACGCACCGAGTCGTCGCTCATGGGAATCACTGTGTGCCGGACACCCAGGCTCTCGCAAAGCTCCCGAGTAACCTGGGATAGCGTAGCCCCTTGGCCCAAAAGCTGAGTACGGCGAATATGTGTGGCAAAATCTCGGTCTCCTAGGTTGAACCAAGCGTCTGCCCCGTATTGCTTCAGCATGTTTAAAGCAGTGAATGTGTCGCCCTGAATCCCCCAGCCAAATTGAGGGTCGGACAACCCCGCCAGCGTATACATCATGGTGTCCAAGTCGGGGGAAACATGCAGACCGTGGAAGGAATCGTCATCGCCTGTGTTCACGCAAATCACTAGGCGTTCGGGAGGGATAATCAAAGACAAGCCCAAGGCCAGTTTCGCGCCACCCACTCCGCCTGCGAAAGCCAGGATTTTGCCGTCCATCAAAAAGACTTACGACGCCGGGTCAGTGTGGCCAATTGAAAAACCAGGCAGCGCGGCCATTGGAAAAATAACCGGTGAGTTAGACCGGAATGTAGCCTTGGAAATAGCGATTCGGAGCCCTTTGAGGATTAGGAACAGGTTTGGCCTTTGGTTCACCCGGAGGTCCCCGATGGTGTCGCTGCGGGCGCTGAATCAGCTTCTTTATTTGCATGCTTGGGATGCTGGAAGCGGAAGTTCTCCATTTGGACCAGCATGTTATAGGATCCAAACAGGTCTTCCACGTTGTCTCCCACCAGATCCAGCGGATCCATTTCTTCGTCTGTGTCGCTGAACACTCGGCGTGTCGTGTAGGTAGTGTACCGCTCGGCCGGGATTCTACCCGCTTGGCGAATCATCTGGCGAAATTCCGAAGGCCTCATCAGCTGACCGTGCTGCGCTCCTGCAGACGTGGATATGGACTCGTTGATCAAGGTTCCCCCAAGGTCGTTGACGCCGGCAGTCAGCAGAAGTTGGGATACCCTTGAGCCTTCTTTGACCCAGGAGGCCTGAATGTTGGGTATCCAATTGTTGAGCATGATTCGAGCGATGGCGTGAACCTTGATAACGTCGGTGCCGGATGGCCCAGAGCGTACATTTTCCACCAGCTTTTGCAGGAACATGGGCGCTTCCGAGGCGACGAAGGACAGAGGGACGAACTCGGTTATGCCACCGGTGCGCTTCTGAATGTCTCTGATATAAGCTATGTGGTCGGCCAATTGGGCATTGGTTTCCAGATGCCCGAACATGACCGTCGATGTCGTGGGTATGCCAAGTTCGTGGGCCGTGGTTATCACCTCGGTCCATTGGTCCACGCGGATGCGGCCAGGGGATATGATGTCCCGCAGTTCTTGGTCCAGCACCTCGGCCGATGTGCCGGGTAGGCTGCCGACACCAGCATTTTTCAGCCTTTGCAGGTACTCCTTGATGCTAATCTTAGAGCGGGTTGAGCCGTAGAGCACTTCCTCCGGGGAGAAGCCGTGGATGTGCATGTCGGGCAATTCGGCCTTTATTGCCTCGCACAACTTTATGTAAAGGTCGCCTTCCATCTGAGGAGGCAAACCGGCTTGGACACACACCTCGGTCGCGCCGTAATCCCAGGCTTCCTTGGCCCGGCGGACAATCTCATTCAACGGCAGGAAATAGCCCTGCTCCTCTCGGTAATCCCGGCTGAAGGCACAGAATCCACAGCGTTTGATGCAAACGTTGGTAAAGTTGATGTTGCGATTGACAACGTAGGTCACCACATCACCGACCGTGCGGCGCCGCAGTTCGTCGGCGGTCATGACCATAGCGTTATATTCGGCTCCGGATGTCTCAAACAGGACGGTTGCCTCTGAAGCCGTTATATCCTCGCCTTCCAGCGCCCGATTCAGTATCCCGGCAACCTGGGTGTCCAAGTTAGAGAGAAGCCCTTCCACACCACCAGTACTGGACTGTTGGTTAATTTCCGGCATAACGTTGAATTCCCCCTTGAACGTATCCATCGCTATCAGACAGTGCCGCCACGGTGGCCCTAATCGGCTCCGGAACCCAAGTATCCGGCGCATTGATGTATTCAGGGTAAATTGGTAGCCTGGGCTTAAGTTCGAACCCTTTGGCCGCAGTCCGGTCTCGCAATTGATTCAGGCCAGGCCAGGGTGCCTCCGGGTTCACAAAGTCAATTGTCAGGGGTGAAACGCCGCCCCAATCGTTTATGCCCGCATCAAGGTAAATTTCATAGTCGTCGGCGCTCAAGTTGGGTGGCACTTGAACGTTCATGTCAGGACCTAGCAGCAAGCGGGCCACCGCTACGGTCCAAAGCAGTTCTTCCGCCTCAGCGTGGGGAGAACTAGCCATGGGCGTTTCAGGTTTCGCCCGGAAGTTTTGAATTATCACTTCCTGTACGTGTCCAAAGGTTGCGTGAAGCCGACGAATCGCTAATAAAGCGTCGATGCGCTCTTGGCGAGACTCGCCGATTCCTATGAGGATACCTGTCGTGAAGGGCACACGCAACTCCCCGGCGATCTCGATTGTGCGGAGCCGCACCCTGGGGCGTTTGCTGGGAGCGAACTCGTGGGGGCCGCCTCTCTCATACAGGTTCTGACTGGTACTCTCCAACATCAAGCCCATGGAAGGATTATAAGGCTGTAGAAGGGCCATCTCTCTCCGGCTCATTGTGCCGGGGTTGGCATGGGGCAACATCTGGGTTTCCTCAGCGACCAGCTTGCACACGTGGGCCACATATTCCAACGTGGTGGAAAATCCCCTGTGTTCCAGCCAGTCTTTAGCCTCAGGATATCTCTGTTCTGGTCGCTCGCCCAAAGTGAAAAGCGCCTCGGTGCAGCCCAAACTTTGCCCAGCCCGTGCCACGTCCAATACTTCCTCGGGAGTCATGAACAGGTTCCCGGCGGCGGCGGAAGGGTCCTGGCGGAAAGTGCAGTAGCCGCAGAAATCCCGACACAGCCTCGTCAAAGGGATAAATACCTTGGGGGAGAAGGTTACTGTGGTGCCTTTGCCTTGGTTTCGAAGCTGGGCCGCCACAGAACATATATCTGAAAGGCGGCTGCCATCTACGCCTACCAAAACCGCCGACTGCTCTTCGCCGATGGTTGCTCCGTGGGCTGCAGCTTCCAGCAATTCGTCCAGGGGAAGCAAGAGCGAGTCCTCGGTTTCAACGCCTTGGTGGCGCGGAGCAGGCGCAGACTCCAATGTTGTCAAATCCACAAGGCTCTCATTTTATTTAGAAAGGCGGTAATTCCCTTGAATCAACCGAATGATTAAATCGGCCTGAATATTGTAGTCCCAGATTCACACGCAAGGCAAATCAAGAGAGCTTCTGGTGTACGAATAATCCTCTGTATCGGGCAATAATTTAAGCTTTAACCGTCAGAATCTCCCCATATATTCTCATCCCGACGAGCGGACTAGCATGAATAGTTTGAGCGAAGCGTAAATATTCTTCGCCCCACTCAGAATGACAGCACTGTGGCGTAAATCGATTCTAGGGGAAACCGCGGCGTTCAGAAGCAGAATGTACAGCCTTTGATGTCCTAGAAACCGGACAACCTGGCTTGGTCGTTGGGGTCCAACTTGGAATAGGGACGGCCCAGGTAATCGTGGGCCAGCTTGGTTGCAACTCGCCCTCTGGGTGTTCGATCTATGAATCCCAATTGCAAAAGATAAGGTTCCCATACGTCCATTATGGTGTCTGAATCTTCGTGGATAGACGCCGCCAGCGTTTCTAAACCTACCGGTCCGCCGGAGAATTTATCGATTATGCTCTCCAACAGTCGACGGTCGGACTGGTCCAAACCCAATTCGTCAACCTGAAGCTGGGCCAAAGCGTCCCTGGCGACGGGTCCGGTGACCCTATTGTCTGCTTTAACCAAGGCGAAGTCCCTGGAGCGCTTCAGCAGCCTATTGGCGATTCTGGGAGTGCCGCGGGAGCGGCAAGCAATCTCATCAACCCCTTGCTGGTCTGCCTCGACGTCCAAAATCCTGGCGGAACGCTGCACAATCACCTTCATCTCGGAGGTGTCGTAGTACTCCAGCCGGAACACTGATCCGAACCGGTCTCGCAAGGGGGCGGAAATCATGGAATAGCGGGTGGTTGCGCCGATGAGGGTGAAGGGGTTTATACGCAGGTTGACGTTCCGTGCCGCCAGTCCTTTGCCGACCATCCAGGATAAGAAGAAATCCTCCATCGCCGAGTAGAGAACCTCTTCAACTACCCGATTCAAACGGTGAACCTCGTCGATAAACAGCACGTCTCCGGGCTGCAGACTGGTTAGAATGGCCGCCATATCCCCGGCCCGTTCAATAGCGGGACCGGAAGTGACCCTGATTTCCACACCCATTTCTTGGGCAATGATGTGGGCCAAGGTGGTCTTTCCGAGACCAGGTGGTCCGTAAATGATGACGTGGTCCAAAGACTCTTCTCGAATCTTGCACGCCTGGATAGCTATGCTAAGGTTCTCTTTGGTCTGGTTCTGACCTACGAAATCCTCAAGCCGCTTTGGTCTCAGCGACATGTCTAGGTCGTCGTCTTGAACCGCACCCGAGACTAGACGCTCGGTCATAGATCCCCTCAACACAGCACTGGTTTCAAAATCGGATTGTTTGGTAGAGATATTTGGTCCACTTCTCTAAAATCGATTCTAGGCCAGGGTCTAATCACCGTCAAGGAATAGCAGTCACAGAAAATGCCGGTTCTGGTTGATTGAGCACAGGCTCAAGGCAATCGCGACCCGTAGACTTCGATCTCCACCACGCCAGTATTGCCTCCGCTGGTCTCCAGCGCCTCAAAGCGCAGCCGTTTGCCAGTGATTTCGGCGTCGAAATAAAAGATTTGGCCAGCGCTCTCCAAGATAAACGGTCCGGCTACATCCCCATTACCCGATACAACGCGAAAACTAACTATTTCCGCTGTTGTGCCCATGCTTCTGGACCATAATCCCAACGAGGTAACGGCGGTCTCCGAGGGAAATTCGATTTCCAGCCAGGCATCGTCACCATCACCATCAGAAGACCAGGCAGTGGCAGGATTGCCATCCAATGCCTTGTTCGCTCCAAATGACGAATCATTAGCGCCGCCAGCATAGTTGGAGCTAACTCCTACAATCTTGGCTCCTTGGGCCGAAGATGCCAGGTTCTCACTCTGGTCCCCAAGCGCTGTCGAAGTGCTGAACGAGGCGGGGGAAGCGAAGGGATGGCTGGTATCCACCAAGAACCAGGAAAGAAACTCAGCGTCTTCGTTATAGGGATTTCGCTTCTGCACACCGGTTAACGGTGGGATTCCTTCAACTGCCCCAGGGCCCATCATCTTGGTGCCTATCAGGGCGTTCTGATATTCAATTTTCCCGGTGATTTGGTAAATCAACTCAGGCCCCGGATGGGTGTGAACGCTAGTTTCACCGCCCACAGGCACTCGAACGAGCACGAAAGTCGCCATCGGCGAGGCCGGAATTCCTTCTAGAACGTCGCTCTCAAAAATCAGTGTCGAGTTAGGAAATCCGGCTGGCGGATGCGATGCAGGGTCAGCAAGTCGCACTTCCCTGAAAACTGACGGGCCTTGGGAAGCCACGTGACTGTGTATTGCGCCAGCGGAAACAACGCCTCCTTCTCCAGAGGCCAGGCTCCGGTCATTCTCCCTTAATTCGAGCCGATGCCTTCCTTCCACTGCGTACACAAATGCGAATTCGTGGTCATGCTCTATGCTTTGACCATCCTCAAGAGTAGCCTCGTATGCTATCCAAGCCAGGTTTCCATTTGGCACTTCGGACAAGATTGCCTGGCCCAGCAATGTGGTTTCAGCGTTCCCACCAAGAGCGGCCCCACCCATGGAAATCCCGTCGTCGGTCTTAATCAGGACTTCGTCGACTGGAGAGGGTGTAGATGTGGCTCCGGGAGACAGCGTACTAGGGGCGACTTGAACCGCCAGTGTTGCCGCCAACGTAGGTTTAGGCGTCGTGCTGACAGGTGTGCTTGTGTTAGCTGAAGTTGCGGTAGGTAATCCTTCCGTGTCGTTGCCGCAGGCCATAACCGCAAGCGCCAAGGCGAATCCAGCCACCAGGCTAACATGACGTAATTGCCACAGTCCTATCTGAATTCTGGGAATCCTACTCTTCAAACTTTCTGAATACCAGGCAGGCATTTTGCCCACCGAAACCAAAGGCGTTGGACAGGACTACCGAAACGTCACGCTTTCTGGCTTGGTTGGGAATGTAGTCTAGGTCGCATGCCGGGTCCGGCACTTGCTGGTTCACCGTGGGATGAACGGTGCCTTCGGTTATCGTCTTGATGCAGGCGGCCGCTTCCAGAGACCCAGATGCCCCTAGAGAGTGACCAATCATGGATTTGGTGGAACTGATGGGAATCCGGTATGCCAAATCGCCAAACAAGCGCTTGATGGCCACAGTTTCCACTGCGTCGTTCATGGGGGTGGACGTGCCGTGGGCGTTGATGTAGTCAACCTGCTCCATGGACACGCCAGCGTCGGCCAAGGCCAAGCGCATTGCTTCCGCTGCGCTGACACCATTCTCCTCGGGTTGCACCGGATGAGATGCGTCGGAGGTACAACCAAATCCGGCCAACTCCGCCAGGATATTTGCGTTGCGGCCCACTGCGTGCTCCAAAGACTCGAGCACCAGAATCACAGATCCCTCGGCAGGGACAAAGCCATCCCGTTCGGCGTCGAATGGACGGCTGGCGGAAGTGGGGTCGTCGTTCCGGGTGCTCAGAGCCCGCATCACAGCAAAACCGGCCAACCCCAGCTGGCTGATTCCCGCCTCAGTCCCTCCGGCCAAGACAACGTCGGCAGAGCCTCGGCGGATTACTTCCATGGCCTCCCCCATGGCTTGATTGGAGGCCGCACAAGCAGTGGTTGCCGTGGAATTGTAGCCTTGCGCTCCCAGGAGTCGGCTAACAGTGGCCGCCGCCATGTTGGGCAAAATCATAGGGAAGAAGAACGGGGTCATCTTCATGCCGCCCTTGTCTGCCAGAACTCGGCAGTTTTCCTCCAACGTGGGAAAGCCCCCATTGCCGTTGCCCAATACCACGCCGACCCGGAAAGGGTCTTCTTTCGAGATGTCCAAATCCGCTGACTCAACTGCCGTTAAAGCCGAAGCCACCGCCAGTTGTGAGAACCGGGCCATGCGGCGAGCTTCTTTGGGATTCATGTATTGTCCGGGGTCGAAATCGCTAACTTCCCCCGAGATACGGCAAGGATAGTCCGTTGGGTCGCACAGAGTCATAGGGCCTATGCCCGATATCCCAGCAACCAGATTGTCCCAGAAAGCCTCCGGGGTCTGGCCCAATGGCGTCATGGCCCCCATGCCCGTGATTACGACCCGCGTTCTATCTTGAGCCACTTCTATTCGTCTCCTACACCCTCTAGGTAACCGCAATTGGCCTTAAATAAATCAATACTTTCCCGATATACTCTAACCGGTGGCCCCGAATCGACTACTGTCCGATGCCAGAAGGTCGGGATAAACCTCAGGATCTATTCCAAGCACCGCTTCTCTAACCTCGGCAGCTACGAACAATGAGCCTGTGGCCAAGACCAAATCATCATCATTGGCAGCCTCCATAGCCGCCCGCAAGGCATCGGCGGGACTCGCGCAGCTAACTGCTGACATTCCCTGGCGAACAAACAATCCGGCCACATCTTCCGCCGCCAAAGAGCGAGGATGGCGCGAAGCAGTGGCGAATACCACGGGGTCGTGCGTCCCGATGCAACGAACCATGTCCTTGATGCTCTTGTCCCTGGAAAACCCGGCAATCAATATCAACCGCCGTTGGCCCATATACCGTGGCAGGGAGTCCAAAAGAGTTTCCATGGAGCTAACGTTGTGAGCGCCGTCGGCCATTATCGTTGGTGAATCGGCCAGCACTTCCATGCGGCAAGGCCAGGAAACGTTGGCAAAACCCTGGGCTATGGCAGCGTCAGGAATATCATGGCCCTGCTCCCGCAACACCTCCAAGGCAGCAACGGCGGTGGCCCCGTTAATCAACTGATGGGTACCCAACAAAGGCGTGGTCGAACGATAATCGCCCAGCCTACCCCGCACAATAAACTCCTGCCCTTGGGAATCGGCTGCAATCAATTCCCAGGTGACGTCACGGCCCACCTGAATAACTCTTGCGTTCAAACGCTGGCAAACTTCATCTATCGCTGAAGCCGCCTCCGGCTCTTGAGGGGCGATGACCACAGTGGACCCAGGTTTGATAATTCCTGCTTTTTCAAAGGCAATTTGGCCCAGAGTATCTCCCAATATTGCAGTGTGGTCCAGGCTTATCGCCGTGATTACGCACACTGCCGGATCCACCACGTTGGTTGCGTCTAGTCGCCCGCCCAAGCCCACCTCGATAACCTGAAAATCCACATTCTGGAAACCGGTTCTTCTTACAAGAGTGTTTGCTCCACCGAATGACTGGAATCCCATGGCCGTCATGAATTCAAAGAGAGTCACCGGTCCTAGGCCCAAGTTGGCCGAGACATCCAAATGATGGGGCCACACATTCTCCACTAAGGAGGCGAACTGGCCCTGGGATACCGGCTGGGAATTGATACGAATTCGCTCCCGAAAGCTATGCAGGTGGGGCGAAGAATAGAATCCGGTGCGGTAACCGACATTGTGCAGAACACTATCGCAGAATGCTGCGGTGCTGCCTTTGCCCTTTGTACCTGCAACGTGAATCACCGGCACCGACCGGTGGGGGTTACCCAACTTGGCCAAAAGAACTTCGATTCTTTTCAGGTTAAATATCGTTTTTTGTCGAGGTCCCCGGCTCGCCCCGCCACCCGGCCCCAGCCCGTCGGGATTAGAGGCGGTATCGGTTATGGGCGTGCCCCTCTCGTGGTCCACCAAAGAAAGGAGCCTGCTAATCGAGTCCTGGTAGGACAACTCATGTGACAAATCAGAGGGCTCCAATAGGGACGAATCTAAATCTCTATTCTAAGTCTTAAGTCTGATTCTGGGTCTTGAGTCTAATGAAGGAGGTCCACAGGGCGAATAGGAGCAAATTCACCATGGCACCATCCGGGCAAGCCCAACTGGCTCAGTGGTCCCGTATTCTGTTTGGCATCTCCCCGGTCAGGATGCTCGCGGCATCACGGGTAGTCAATAGACTCACGTAGTCTATGTTACCTTCGACTGTCTTGGGGGTAAAGCCAAAATTGTCCATCACGGAATCAGGTTCCGCCACGTTTCGTATCGGGAGTAGACGGAGTTGGTCAAGTGTAATAGGCGGCCTGGGCAATACCTGCATCGACCACGTAGCAAGGAACATCAGCCAGACCGGCAAGTGAATTTTTAATCGGCGTTTCCCCATCGTGCGGGCCACTATGGTCAGTATCTCGTTAAAGGTTAGTTGTTGAGGTCCTCCCAACTCGATGGTCTTGCCCTTCAATTCTTCCCGGTCCACTGCCGTGGCGATACACCGGGCCAGGTCTTCCACATCTATGGGCTGCAAGCGATTCCTGCCCGAGCCGGCTACGGTTAACACCGGAAGAATTTTCACCATGGCTGCGATGGTATTTAGGAACTCATCTCCGGGCCCAAAGATGATTGAAGACTGAACGACGGTGTAGGGAAGGCCGCTTTTGACCACCAACTGCTCGCCTTGCCACTTGCTGTAGAGATAAGGATAAGAAGTGTTATCCGTGGCCCCTATGGCGCTGACGAATACCAGGTGTTTTACCTTGGCTTCATTGGCGGCGGCCACCACATTCGCCGCGCCTCGCCGGTTGACTTGGTCATAGGTACTTCTGTTGCTGCGGCGGATTGTTCCCACAAGGTGGACCACCGCATCTACCCCATCGAATGCGCCTGCAACGGCATCGGGGTCCAAGACATCGCCATATTGAATGTCAACTGTCCTGGGAGGAAAAACTCGTTCCCGGCCCGGAGTATGAACCAGGCAGCGGACCTGATGGTGACGCTCCAGAAGGGCCGGCACCACCCGGCGGCCTAAAAAGCCGGTGGCCCCAGTAACTAGGACCAGCAATTCACGCCCTCCTGTCGGTTTCCTGGTAAAGCGTACGGTCAAGCGTACGGTATATCGCCTGGCAAAACGTCCGGGAGTAGGCCTCGGAATTAAACTCGGGATCAGGGAAAATTCTTATTGGAGACAATCGGTAAACCCAAATGTCTCTGTGATTGCAATGCTGCCTGGTATTCTTCCGGGGTGTTCAGGTCCCATAGAATCTCCGAGTCAGGCATTTCCGTTCGGTTGGTGGAGTCTGCGTGAGCCTGCACTACTGCTTTCACCCCGAATGTTTCTTCAACAATCAAAAGAAGCTCAGGCATCAAAATCGGATCCAAGGCAATGGGGTGGCCTCCCTTTCCCTTGAATGTAGGGATGGTAACCAGCTTGCCGGTTTCCCGGTGCCGCCGCAGCACTTCACGGACCGTCCCTGAGGTGCGAGGTTGGTCCACGTTCAAAATCAGGATGACCGAAATGTCGTTACCGCCGGAGCACAGTGCGTTCAGGCCTGCTTTGATGGATGTGGTTTTTCCTTGAGCGTAGTTCGGGTTTACCGTCCAATCCACTCCTTGCCTACCGGAGATTATGGGCGTTAGGTTCTCCGGTTGATGGCCCAAGACTACAACTACTCGGCCCACGCCAGCAACTCGCAAAGCGGAAATTTGATAGTCCAGTAATGTCGTGCCTTCCCAGTCCAATAGCGCTTTGGGTCTGCCCATGCGCCGGGACTCTCCGGCAGCCAACAGAATTGCTACAGTTTCCGGCATCTGCCTAAATCCGATGCGTGATCGTGGGGCACGCCCATTGGAGAGAGAGAATACTCCAGACGTTTATTTGCCCAGCTGCGGAGACATGACAGAGCGCTCAAGTAATGGGCCAGCTACACCTGGATAGTACGTTGGGAAATCTCCGCTGCCCGGTCAACATACCAGTCACCCATCTGCAAGGGGCTTCCCGCGCCGCCACGCCGGACCATGATAATCTCCGACATGATGCTAACAGCCAGTTCTTCAGGCGTCAGGGCTCCGATGTCTAGACCGATAGGCGATCGGACTTGCTTCAGGCGCTCGGGCGAGGTTCCTTGTTGCACCAAACGCTGGTAAATCATCAGGGTCTTGCGACGGCTTCCCAATAGTCCTATATAACGAGAGGGCGTTTCCAAAGCCGACTCCAGAGCCAAGTCGTCATAGCGGTGACCTCTGGTAGCCACAACCACGAAGCTATTCACGTTAAGAGAAACCTGGCTGGCCCACTGGTCGTAGGGCGTTACAA
>DCAE01000094.1:40731-41414 GCA_002311385.1 Dehalococcoidia bacterium UBA1141
GGCGGCGTGGTGAATCCTTCGATGAATATCTCTGTCCCCGTTTCAGTTCCGGCGCCGGCCATCAGCGATTCGGCGCTACCAACCTCGGCAACTCTGCTGGCAACCTCGATTGCTTGTGCGTCCAGAGCCTCGGTGCCCAAGGTACCCACCACCGAACCGTCCAAGCGCAGCAACAGTTTTGCTCCCAAAACAGTGCCAGAGCCTTCGGGAACGTTTACCACCGTGGCCAGCGCAACTGCGTCGTCGCCCTCGTAGGCTTTGGCCATCTCGCTGGCATAGGGCAGGAACTCGGATGCCTCTCTAAAGGGCTCCAAGAAGAAATACATAGTGCCGCCGCAGACCAGTCCGTCTCTGGCAGCCACGTCTTCATTCAGATAATAGTCCTTGAACTCCGGGCCACCGCCTTGGCGTAATATCTCTTGTGCGGCAAACCAGATGTCTCCTTCCACACAGCCACCACCTAGAGTGCCCACACCGGAGCCGTCTTGGCGCACCAGCAACATTGCGCCAGCCTTCTGTGGAGTTGAACCCTTGGTGCGCACAACAGTTGCCAACACGCAGGGTTGGCCATTATTCAGAAGCTCAATGGCGCCGTCGATAACTTCTTTCATTCTTTACATCCGTCCGGCTTTATATTCCTAATCCTATCCCAGTTACCCATTAGACTATCCCTTGACCTGAAT
>DCAE01000094.1:41436-55595 GCA_002311385.1 Dehalococcoidia bacterium UBA1141
AATCTACGAACTTAATCTACCAGGTAACTAGGTTTGGTCACCTGAGGTTGGTGAGCTTTTTTCACTTTATAATGTTACCAAAATCGGCGGCCACAGGCAATCTTGGTTACATACCAGGAATCCGCTGTCGCTACCATATGTTGTATAGCCGTGGGCTATAATTTGAGTGCTAAATAGAGTACAATGGTAACTCATATGGCTACAGTTGCACTCACCTCCAGCGGCCCCGAAAACGCACGCCGCTACAGGGAGGTGATGGAACAATTGGGCACCGAGATTCGGTTGCTAATTCCCGAAGACGCTGGGACCAGGCCAACGGATGTGTTGATGGAGGGTGTGGGTGGTCTCCTGCTGCCCGGCGGTCCGGATGTAGACCCCGTCCTCTACGGTGAGCCTCCAGACCCTTCGGCTGGCCTCGAAACTTGCCGCCCATTGGACGATTTGGAACTGCGTCTGCTGCACTACGCCCTGGATAGGGACATGCCGGTATTGGCCATCTGCCGTGGGATGCAATTGCTGAACGTGGCATTGGGAGGGAAGTTAATCCAAGACCTTCCTGGGCACCGAGTGGTGGAGCAGGACGGCGAGTGGGTTTCAACGGTGCACTTGACCTACCTTTCTCCGGGTTCCAAAGCAGCGGCCATAATCGGAATGGCCGGTTTTTTTCGCTTAAACAGCCGACATCACCAGGGATTGCGGGAAGCACAGCGTTCCTTGCGCTTGATGACCACTGCCTATGGAGTGGATGATGGGCTAGTCGAGGGCCTGGAAAGCCCAGAACACCGCTGGGTAATAGGACTGCAATGCCACCCCGAGCGGCAGGATGAAGTTCCCAAGCTGTTCGCCAACCTATTTACGGCTTTCGGTGAAAGGGCTGATGCCTTTGCTCAGGAGTGTCTGGCCTGACGGACACGGATTGACACAATCATAGACACTGATTCATGATTTTTCCGCCGGGCGAAAGTAACGATTACAAGAGTGACCATAAGCCATCTGGATATTTAGTCAAACTGGTTTTTTAGTCAAATCTGAAAGAAACACTCTCATTGCCAGCAATCATTACCTAGATCAAAACCTAGATAGGGTGAGGCAACAAGGAGCTAGATCCAATGGTAACTACTAGACCTGAGCCATCTGATCAAACTGTACCGGTGCGCATTGAAGACGAGATGCGCACGTCCTACCTGAGTTACGCGATGAGCGTAATCGTTTCCCGTGCCTTGCCCGATGTGCGGGACGGTTTGAAACCCGTGCAACGGCGCATCCTCTACACCATGCAGGACATGGGCTTGAGATCCAACACCGCCTTCAAAAAAAGCGCCAGAATTGTCGGCGATGTGATGGGCAAGTTCCATCCTCATGGCGACAGTGCTATCTACGACGCTCAAGTGCGCATGGCCCAAACATTTTCGATGCGGTACCCATTAATCACCGGCCAAGGCAATTACGGTAGCGTAGACGGCGACCCGGCGGCAGCCATGCGGTATACCGAGGCCCGATTGGCCCCGATTGCCGAAGAAATGCTGGCCGATATTGATTTGAACACGGTTGATTTCTCCCTAAACTTCGACGATTCCCTTGAGGAGCCCACGGTCCTACCAGCCCGTCTGCCTAATATGCTCATCAACGGGGCTACTGGTATTGCGGTTGGCATGGCCACCAACATACCTCCCCACAATCTAAATGAGATTTGCGACGCACTCATATATCTCGTGGAGCATCCGGATTGCACCATAGAACAGTTGCTCAGTTTCGTTCAGGGTCCCGATTTTCCCACCGGCGCCATTATCAGGGGCAAAGTAGGCATCATAGACACCTACATGACCGGCCGGGGCCGGATAATAATGGAAGCCGCAACGGATATTGAAGAGACCCGGGGTAACCGGGAGCAAATCATCGTTTCCGAGTTGCCGTATCAGGTTAACAAAGCCAACTTGGTGGAAAAAATCGCCCAACTAGTGCGAGATAAGAAGATTGAGGGCATATCGGACATAAGAGACGAATCGGACCGCCAAGGGATGCGCATGGTCATCGAACTGCGGCGGGACGCCCAAGCCGATATCGTGTTGAACAACCTGTTCAAACACACCCAGATGCGGAGTTCCTTCAATAGCATCATATTGGCATTGGTCGACGGTCAGCCACAGGTCCTGAATCTAAAACGCTGCCTGGAGCTGTTCATCCAACACCGCCAAGTGGTAATACGCCGCCGTTCCGAGTTCCTGCTGAAACGAGCTCAAGACCGAGATCATATCGTCCAAGGTCTGCTGCTGGCGCTAAATAGCATTGATGAGGTTATTGCGATAATCAGGGCGTCGGCGGATGTGGAAACCGCCAGGAATAACCTGATGGAGCGTCTGTCCCTCAGTCAGGTTCAAGCCCAAGCCATCTTGGACATGCAACTACGCCGTTTGGCCGCTCTGGAACGAGAAAGGCTGGAAAAGGAGCACGATGACCTGCTGAAGACCATTGCTGATTTGGAAGGTCTTTTAGCTGACCCCGCCAAAGTGTTGGCCGAGGTAAAAACGGAGACTCGCAAACTAAAAAAGTCCTACGGTGACGAACGCCGGACGGTGATCGACGATGCGGAACTGGAGGACCAAAACGACGAAGACCGCATTCTCCATCAGGACGTGGTAATTACCATTAGCCAGCGTGGCTACATCAAACGAGTGCCTATCGCTACCTACCGCACGCAGCACAGAGGCGGAAAGGGAGTGCGGGGCATGACTACTAGGGAAGATGACGCTCTCCTGGATCTGGTGGTGCTAGACACCCACGACACCCTCTTCTTCTTCAGCAACAGAGGCCGTGTGTACCCACTACGGGCCTTCCGTATTTCCGGGGACACGTCTAGGACCACCCGTGGTACCGCGCTGTCCAACCTGTTGCCGTTGGCTCGGGGTGAGCAGATTCAGGCAATGCTCGTTATAGAGAATCCCAAGGAAGACTACCTGCTGGTTCTGGCCACGAAGATGGGCGAGGTCAAAGCCCTGAGAACCGGAGGGTTGGCCAACATCCGCCCCAGCGGTTTGATTGTCATGGACTTGGAGCAGGACGATGAACTGGTCGCAGTTACTCAAGTCAAAGACGCCAAGGACATAGTCATGGTGTCTCAGCGCGGCCAATGTATCAGATTCAGCGTGGACAACCTCACTCCCCGCTCCAGAGCTGCTGGCGGAGTGCGGGGCATTCGATTGTTGAACGGCGACATACTTATTGCCATGGGCGCAGTGTTCGCCGACAGTCACTTGGTGATTGTGAGCGAACGGGGTTTTGGAAAGTCCACCCATCTGTCCAGGTACCCTAAACACGCCCGAGGCGGCCAGGGAGTGCGGACATTCAGGGTGACGGAAAAGACCGGGCCCGTGGCTGCGGCTAGAGTGGTTTCCGACGCCCCTGACCAAGATATTATGGTAATCTCCGCCAAGGCTCAGGTCATTCGCGTTACGCTGAATGACTTCAGGGTAACGGGAAGGGATACCCAAGGGGTAATCATCTGGCGGGACAGGGAGCCGGACGATTACGTGGCATCCATCACTTGTTTCCAGGAAACGGATTACGGCCAAAAGGATGAAACCGAAGACCAGCCGACCTCCACCACCGGCAAGAATGGCTCGTCAAACGGGGCCAAGCCGGGAAACGGAACCGAACCTGACGCTGAGTCTGGAGTCGATTCCGCAGAGTAGAGCAGCGGTTTCATTGGACAATCCTGCCAAAACATGTGGTTTGCTGGAGTTAGGCCGTCATAAATCCGGTTCAATGTATGGCCTATATGGCTCACACACCCGGCGGGCTCCAGCTAGCTCAACTGGCGCACACAAACAAACGGTCGCCCAGAATCGTTAGTTCTGGACGACCGTTTAGGCTCGCACAAAGGCCCAGGCTCATCTACTTTCCGGGGTTGTACCAGCGGCTCCGGAAGAACATCAGGGGTTCTTTCGACTCGTTCCTCAGCATCTCCTTAACCTCGCCTATGTATATCGTATGGTCTCCATAAACATGGGAATCCAGCACTTCACAACCGAAAAAGACCATCGAGCCTTCTAGAATAGGAACGCCGGCCTCGCCTAACGTGTAGTTGTATTGCACGCCCTCATCGCGGTCCTCCGGCTTTCTGGCAAATAATGCGCCCAGTTCTTGCTGATTTTGGCTCAATATATTGACGCCAAAACGGCCAGTGCTCTCCAGGAAGCCGTAGGTATTTGTGCCGTGGGCAACGCATACCAGCACCACGGGCGGGTCTAGACACACTGATGTGAATGAATTGGCCGTCATGGAATGGGGATTACCGTCATCATCGTTGGTGGTAATAACCGTGACGCCGGTGGCAAAATCGCCCATCGCCGTCCTGAAATCTTCTTTACTGACCAAAGCCCACCTGCCCTGTAATAATGATTGCCCAGGATTATGCCCATTATAATCGCATTAGCATCCGTCCGCCAAGGATATTCATGAGGTCGTTAACCAGCAAACGGCGGCCAAAGCATAGGGCAATGGTGAAATACACCTATGCTGGAAATGGCCTAAAGCAAACCCCGATTCCCCCAGTTGGGCAGACTCGGGCTGCGTCGGCATCCAGTTTGAGCACGGTGTTGGGCATAATATTTTCGGAGAATAACTGCGGATGGGTCAGTTGGGCCAAGATTTCCAGTCCGTCGATTATTCTAGGTCCCGGCATGCTAAAGTACACGTGATCAAGCAAGTAGACTTCTCCGGTCCGCACTGCAGGTATATCCTCCCAACCGGGCTGATTGGCCAGCCACGGAATCTCTCTTTGATTTCGCGCCAAATCGGACGAGCACAAATCTATAAACAGCTTTTCCGGAGCCCACTCGCAGATTTCCTCCCACTTAGCCCGCACTGCTGGCGAGCCGGGGGGGAACATCTCCTGCCTGCCACCAGCCAATCTCAGCAGGTCGGGTATCCAGTGGCCGCCAATAACGATGGGATTGATTCCTTCCAAAGAGAACACCCTTGGACTATGTTCGGTACCCTCTAACAGACGGGTGAGCGCTTCGACCCGTTCATTCAAGCCTTTCACCAATACCTTCGCTTGTGCAGCAGCACCGCAGGCGTCCCCTATCTGGACGATACTTTCGAAAACTTGCGAGACGGTCTTGGGTTGCAACACCAATACCTTGGGCGGATCGACCATTCCTTCGACGGCTTCATGGACCTGACCGGCATCCACTTCGCAGAAGAAGCAGAGGTCCTGGGTCAGAACCACATCCGGAGAATTATCCCGTAGCCAATCATTGTCTAATTCATAAGGGCTCTCTCCAGTTGAAAGCAACCGTTGCACCAACTCCTCCACTTGGTCGCTGGTGAGAACCTCGGCATCAATCTTGCTTCTTGAAACCACATGCTTGGACCTGGCCTCCGGAGGATAGACGCACAGGTCCGACACTCCGACAATCTGCTCGCCCAAGCCTAAAGCGAACAGTATCTCGGTGCCGCTGGGTAACAATGAGCAAATTTTCATTCTTTTCCCTGGTGGTCAGAGTTCGGGCGTGAATCCGATGTCTTGGTGTTGGTAGATGAATCCGAACCCATTGGTTTTAGATAGATTAGGTCTGCATTTTGGCCGCATTCCGTTCCCACAGACACTCCAGAGCCGCATCGACTGGTGTATTATAGACTACCGTTGGAACTTAGTTATGTAACCTAATTTTGCGTGGAAATTAGTCGTCAAACCGCCAAAAACCGATTTAAAAGCGGTGACGCCTTCACATAACCTTAGCTAAGATATTGGGCTAATTTTTTCACCAATTACTATCCTCATGTTCCTCATTAAGACGACAACCGCAAGACGACAACCACCAGTGAACAGTTCGGTACTTCCGATACTGCCGTTTTCGTGATGACCTTCGCATGAAATCTGTGGCGAACACCTCTTAATGGCCCGATCCCCCGCAAACCAGCCGGAAAATTGGGGCAACTTAACTCTGATGAAGTTGAGCGCCTACGGCTTTGGCATGATTGGCTTCGTCTTGGCAATGGACATCATCATCCTGCCGGAGATGGTCAAAGAACTTGCCCCCGCGGAGTGGAAGAACACCTACCTGGCAATTATCACCTTTAGCGGGCTACTGATGGCTGGGCTAGCTCAACCCTTCGTGGGACGGGCCAGCGACAACACTCGCTCTTTTTTGGGCAGAAGAATCCCTTACATGCTGTGGGGTTGGGCCTTCGTCAGCCTAGGGCTAATCGGTGTGGGTTTCGCGCCCAACTACGTGACCTTATTCTTTGTGTGGGTATTTATTCAGACCAACTTCAACGTTGGTTACGGTCCGTATCAGGCGCTGATTCGAGACTTGGTCCCTCTGAGCAGAGTCGGTGTGGCATCTTCGGTGAAGATACTTGCCGACGCCAGCGGTGCGGGAATACTAGGAGCAATCTGTAGCACTTTGCTCGGCAGGGCGGCTGGTGGTTCGATTCACATTTGGGTATGGCTGAGTCTGGGTCTTATAGCCATTGCCATGGCAATCTCCACCTTTGTTACAACGATGACGGTTCGGGCCAAGGAGGCTGCTGCCAATATGTCCGGGCAAATCAGCGGCCAATCAGCGTCTGGGGAACCGCTGAATAAATCGGAAGACGACGACAATCAGGAGCGGCCGCTGCACCCGCAACTACGACGGTTCATGGTTTCGCGACTCCTGATTATGGCAGCCATAACCGCCTTTCCCACCTTCGGTCGTTTTTTCTTGGAAGAGGCGGTGAAAGTGGGCAACCCATCTCAAGCATTGGGGTGGATGATTCTGGTGGTGGGTGGGGCATTGGCCTTGAGCATCTATCCGGCTGGCTGGACTTCCGACAAGATTGGCCGAAAACCCGTTGTCATCGCCGGAGCATTGGGCGGCGCTTTCAGCAGCATTTGGCTCCTTTGGGCCAACGATGTCTCGGGCTTGCTAATCACATCCAGCCTACTGGGCATATCCATCGGCACCCTCCTCAGTTCCAATTGGGCATTGGCCAATGAGTTGGGTACCCAAGGTCGAGAAGCCCTGCACATGGGAATGGTAAATCTTGCCACAACCGGCGGCTCAGCTGCGGCCAAGATCATGGGTCCTGGCATAGATCTTCTAAACCGCGCTTCAGATGGCAGAGGATGGGACGCATTGCTTATTACCTGCAGCATATTGTTCGTAATCGGCGGCCTGCTGCTGATACCGCTCAAGGTTGTGGATGCCACCAGGTTGAACCCGGCTACGTCCCCGGAGCAAGGTGGCTAGCCAGACATGGCGCTAATCAGACGGCAACCCTATCAATCAACAGATTAAAGGCTAGTCCTGGAGCTAGACTTTGGCATCCGAGGCCTTCTTTAGGAAACCGGCCGCGCCCCTGGTAACCCAAGCGTTCCAAGAAGTCATCAAGAACCTAGCGCCCTTGCCGATGTAACTCTCGATGTTGTCATCATTCACCAGCGTACCGGCCGTCCGTCCCGCGGCAACGATGCGAGACAGCGCTCCGTCAATGGCAGCTTGCACATCCGGATGGCCTGTGTCGCCAATGTGGCCCATAGTTTGAGCCAAATCTGAAGGGGCGACGAAGAACACGTCGATTCCATCTACCTTCAGTATTTCATCCAGGTTCTTCAAGGCTTCGGCCTCTTCCAAAAGCACAATTACCATTGTCTGGTCGTTGGCGGTGTGGAAATAATCCGGGACACCAAAGGATTGACGTCCCCCGAACATTCCCCTATAACCCAGTGGCGCGTATTTCGAGGATTGCATGGCTTGTTCGGCGGCCTCTCTGGTATTGACGTGAGGGACCACGATTCCCATGGAGCCTCTGTCCAACGTACGAGTTATCAGCCACGGTTCGTTGGCGCTAACCCTGGTGATAGAGGTCATACCCCACAGGTCGCAAGACCGGGTCATGTCGCCCAATTCATCCCAGTCAACCGCCCCATGCTCGCCCTCAATCCACGCTGCGTCAAAGCCCATAGGCCCCAGAAAATCTATGACGTCAGCGTCCTGTACGCCAGAAATAGTCGTGACCACCTGGTTTTTCCGCAGTTTTTCCTTAGCAATATTCGTCCTTATCTGTGGCACGGGTCTCCTCCTATTATCATTCGCTATTTGCTGGGTTCTATGACGTAGTTCTTCAGCCGCTGGCTTTGGATTTTAGTCTCCGCAACCGGCGGTCTCAACTGTTCGATGCCTTGGCCGGAAGCCTCTCAGCCCTGTGGGACTGGGCCATTTTGCCATCGCAAGCCAGATATGACAATGGATTAAAACTCATAAAACATATTTTGCAACTGGGCACGGTCTTTCGTGAGCGTCAAGCCAAGCATTAGCAGTATCCGGGCTTTTTGAGGCAACAGATTATCACTCACGATAAAGCCTTGCTTATCTTTCTGAGGAGTGGTCACCACCCGGCCAGCAGTGGCCCTGGAAGCCAACACCACAGGGATTCCTTCCTTCACCGCTTCCTCCGCTGCCCTTGTCATCGCCGGAGGGAATGTCCCCGCCCCAAAACCGGCCAGAATCAAACCGTCGGAGCGGTTGTTCCTCACGGCGTCTACTAACAGACCGTCGGCGCCAGCATAGGCGTACACCACGTCCACTCGGGGTAGTGACGTACGGCCAGCCACATCGAAAGGCGTGTTGGTAGTGTGCCTCCTGAGAGGAGCCCGGTAGAACACCACCTGACCATCCGAGTCGGCATAGCCCAAGAATCCCAACTCATTTGGCCGGAATGTTTCGACTCTTAGGGTATTGGCCTTGGTGACGTCCCTGGCGCATTGAATCTCGTTGTTCAACACAGTGAGTACGCCCTTGCCTCCAGCCTCCGGGCAACTGGCGATTCTGATTGCATCGATCAGATTCGCATCGGCATCCGTTCCAAAGGATGTGGGGGGCCTCATGGCACCGGTCACGACCACCGGTTTGTCGGATTTTACCGTCAGATGCAGAAAGTAAGCCGTCTCTTCCAAGGTTGCGGTCCCGTGGGTGATTGCCACGCCGGTAACGTCGGTTTCTTGTGTGAAAGTCTGGTTGATACGCTCCGTCAGGTTCAGCCACTCTGGGGCGCCGATGGCCGTGCTGCCTACGCTGATCAGGTCTTCGCTGCGCACCGTGGCTATCTCGGCAACCTCCGGTATGCGGTCCAACGACTCCTGAATGGTGAGGTGTTTCCCCAGTTCGGGATACAGGATGTAGTCCATGCGGTTGGGCCCGATCCCGGCGATGCTGCCCCCGGTGGCGATGATTCTGACGATAGGTTTGGCGCTGGTCACGTCGCTTACCTCCTGCTGGGTGTTCTCTCGGGTTTACCTGTAGGCTGCTTTCAGACATCCGCTGATCCGCAAAAAGGTGGACCGGGAAGTCCATGCTTAACTACCGCCGCCCATTGTCGTCAATTACTAGGCGACTGGCAACTGTTAGTCCGTGATGTACGGTGGGATTAAGCCGGTAGGCTTGTATAATTGCGAAAGCACAAGAACATGCGAGGCTGACTCGTTGCGAGCGCTAATCCTGTCAGACATTCACTCGAACCTTGAGGCTCTGACCGCCGTGATAGATGACGCAACGGAGCGCGGTGGCTTCGACAGCTTATGGTGCTTGGGCGATACGGTGGGATACGGACCGGACCCTGGTCCGTGCATCAAGCTTTTGCGGCAACACAATGCGTTACCGGTGCTGGGCAACCACGATTACGTGGCCATAGGAAAAGCCAGCGCCGAGGATTTTAACTATGCGGCCAAAGCGGCGATTGAGTGGACCGCCAACAACCTATCGCCGGAAGATGCCAAGTACCTGTCCGGGCTGCCGACAGTGATAAAGGCGGAGCCGTTTACTCTGGTTCACGGGACGCTTCGAGACCATGTAAACGAATACTTGCTGGAGCGAGACACTGCGTTGGCGACCTTGGACCTTTTGGAGACTCGCTATTGTGCTGTGGGGCACACCCATCTTCCTTTCATCTGCCGGGAAGACGGCAACAAAACTACATTTATTGAGTTCGCCGAAGACAGGGAATACAACTTGGATGAAGAACGGTTGATTATCAACCCAGGCAGTGTGGGCCAACCGAGGGACCGGAACCCCCGGCCCAGCTACGCACTCTACGACAGTCTGGAGAGCACCATCCAGCGCCACCGGGTGGAGTATCGAATTCAGGAAACCCAGGAAAAGATGCGGGACGTCCACCTGCCGGAGTACCTGATCGATCGCCTGAACCAAGGAATTTAGGCCCAATCTCAGTTCACAGGCTTCCCAGCCGTCGATCATGGACCAGTAGCACAGGCGAGAAACGGCCAATCTCCGGGCGAATCTTCGGTTTTATTCCCTCAAATTTCCTGCTACACTTTTAGCCTGACTCAGACCCGCCTCACCCGGCAGAAGCTGGCCCGCTAGCTCAACTGGCAGAGCAACTGACTCTTAATCAGTAGGTTCCCGGTTCGACCCCGGGGCGGGTCACCAACATTTAGGCACAAAACCAGTGGAATCAAGTGCAGTATCCAGTGTTCCCAATGGAAATCGACCACAAACCGCCCACAAACTGATTTAGAAAAGCATGGTAAAAGCATCCCACCTGGGTATGTTCCTGTCTATGTCAGTATTGGGATTAGCGTAGCTGGATTGAATCTCGAAATTTCAGCGTGGGGATGGTATGTAGTGGCCTCGGGTCTCGCCGGAGTGTGGATTGCTTTCTGCTTATACATCCGGTTTCGCAAAGGCCGCCTAGAAGTTTGGCTACAGTTTTGGGGAGTCCACATTCATCCAACCATGAACAACCATTTTGTGTGGATGATTGGTCTGATCCTCACGAACAGGTCAGATGATGCCCCAGTCAGTATCAAAGAGGTCCGCCTGCGGGTTGACCGAGAAACGGCGAAAAACCATGTCTTCTTCCTTGATAGCCCATCAGCGTCATCATTCGGTATTCCGGAGAGCGAAATAGAGCGTAATGCCTATTTGGCTCCACAGCAGTCAATCACTGGAAAGATGATGTTTATTGACCCCATCGGCCCCGCCTTCGAACAAGGGGCAACGCTGACCATAACAGACTCACAGGACGTAGTTCATAGAATCAATAATCGATACGCGTCAAATCCTGATCCCGCCGCACCCTGACCCAAGTCCCGTCGTCAAGAGAAATCGACAAAGTAATTATTGCAGCCAGTTTCATCCGCAATTTGATCTTGGGATAGCTCTTGATTGTTGGTTCGCCCAATGCTTTCGCTTTAACGAGCAACTCATCATGGACCGGAATAGACCTAAGTTTGACCCAATTCCAGACAAATTCGCTCGTTTGGTCTAAGGCTTTAACGATATCCGTGGGTGGAGCATTGGCAAAATCCGCAAGATTGGCCACCGTCCACTCGCCATCCTCAGAAATCATGATTCCGGCCTCTGATTGTTCCAACCCGTTAACAGAATAAGCGGTATGTTCGTTGCGGAGTGTGAGTAAATAATCATGCATTTTCAGTGCGTCCGGTTGACCATCAAACACCTCTTCTTTGTTTAGACGCGATCTTCTGCCCGTAGCAAAACAACGTGAGTAGGCCTCAATCGCTCCAGTCCAGAGGCAGCGAGGCAATACTGGGTCATTCTGGATACCGTCGCGATATTTGAGAAGCCGCTTGCTTGCAAGTCCGACAAATTGGACATCGGACATAATTAGCCAAGCATCACTATTAGTCTTCGCCTCTTCGAAATCGACTCGGTATGCATCGACTTCCAAATCTCTACCACCGTCGGTTTTGATTACTTCTCGTGGTATTTCTAGTTACCTCTACATTTATGACCTAATTGAGAACGGCAGGTTGGAATTCTTTCCGACAAGCGACATTTGGTAGAATTCATCCCAGTTGAACCGGCATAACATATTAGCAAGGAGATGATGAGTATGGATATCAGCTCGCTGAAAATACTAGTTGCTCGACTGTTAGGCGTGGCTTGCATCGCCCTGGGAATCATCGGGTTGATTGTTGGTTTCACCGACAGCATTTGGAAGCTTGGAGTGCTGGGTTGGTTTACCGGCGGCACGCTGTTGGGTGTAGTGGCGCTAATACTAATGATGGACGAGCGCTTGGCTAAGTTGAAGTGACGGATTCTAATTCCATGGTCAGAGCATCACTTGGTCCTGCCGCACCGTGACCTACATACCATCGTCCAAGGTCACCTTAAACCCGTGAGCTAACTCATTGGGGAAGTCCACCGTTTTCTGAATCTCCTGGGCCTCTACGGTTCCTGTTCGGACTCGGAGGGTTCCAGCATTTTGTTTGAGGTAGATTAGCACAGACATTTTCGCAGCTGGTCGACTACGGCTTGGGCTTCTCCCTGTTGGAGCGTCCCGGTCTACGGCGATAGCCGCCCCATCAATTTCCGGAGCTACAAGACGTTAACAGCGCTATGCCTCGGTTATCTGCGTAGCAGATGGAGTACCTTTTTTCATTAATCGTGAAGACTACCAGTATCGCCGGCAGAATCAATATACATTTTATGGCGAAAGGAAGAGCATACGTCCCTGTTATATCGAAAAAATACCCGGTTAACAAAACATGCGTAAGGCACGAAATGCACCAATAGCACCGAGGTTGAGATTCCGTCGACGAAATAAGCCGTAGTCACCACATGGGCCAAGAGCGAATTGAGTCTAGCCATCGTTCAGCTAGCAATGGCCCACTGGGAATTTCTGAGGAAGGCTGGGACGCTTTGTGCGAATGCTCGTGTTCTACTTGCTTAGAATCACCTTAGCCTTCCCCTTCCCTGGCCCCTAGCACCGCGTCTGCCCTGACCCGTGGTTCGGATTTCCATATGTTATCGTACCGTTGTGCCAAGGCTGAATCGTGCGAAAAGCACTGGATTCCCTCTGGGCAATATCGGATAAGGAGTACTAGTGCGTTTTATAAACAAAAAAAAAGACTTTTAAGGCACCGCCCACGGCAGAAGTTCAAGCCCTCATACCAGCCGAGATTGCCAAAGTGAAAGAACTGACCGAACAAGGGCTGATAGCCGCGGTGTACACGGCGGCTGATCTATCAAGTGTCTGGGTCGTTTGGAATGTTGATTCTCAGGCTGCCTTAGAAGAAACACATAGTACCCTACCGCTGCATCCGTAAATGAATAGCGAGATTACGGTGTTGGCTGAGGAGATGTAACTCAAATCGAGGCCAGACCGGAACTGTCTCGCTTCGGAGGGCAGCCTAACCTTCCGTGTCGTCGTTGACGGTCTCTGGACGCAGCTTTATAGTTCGCTTTATCCCAGAAGGACCATGACTAAAGAAACCTACCCGACCTGGGATAAGGGGCTAACACGTGTTCTGAGGAGACCGAGAATGTACATGGTGAGAATCGTCTGGAAGTGTGCCCGAGGAAAGGTGCCTGAGTGCTTGGAGGTTGTTAAGGCGGTCAGGGCTTCCTGGGCCAGCGATGGCAATACAACGGGCAAAATATACGCGGATTATACGGACCGAATGGATACCATCGCATTTGAGATCGAAGTGGAAAGCCTTGATGAATACTTCAATAATCAGCGTACCAATTACAATAAGTTATCGCCCGAGACAGAAGAGTCCGTCAGGCAATTTAATAGCAACTCAGTAGAAGGCAACCGCCAGATCTGGGAGGTCATTCCATAGAATAATCGAGAGCGCCGTCAATCGCTCGACCTAGGCAGCACTCAATTCGATGATGAAAACACTTCTCCACGAATTTAGCTGGCAATTTGGTTAGCGGGCATCAAAACTCAGCCAGATAGATGCCGAAAATCGAAGCCCAAAGGTGATTACGTATATTACACTTGAGTAATGTTCTGGATGGCTATAGCAGCACTTGATTTGATGGGAGTCGAGAGTCTGATTAACATCAGGATAACTTGAGTAGGATAACTTGAGAATAAAATACCCCAGTTTGCTCGCCAGCATGGCTGCTGTCTTGATTTTGGTCGGATGCGGAGGTGGTGACGCTGTCCGGACACCGGATATTCGAACCACAGTAGCAGCAGTCAGTCCCACTACGGAGCCAACACATACCCCGGATATTGAAGCGACGGTAGTAGCGCGCGTTCAAACTGTTGTAGCTGCCCTTCCTACCGCGACTCCGCTGGCGAGCCCCACGGTTACACCAACCTCACCTGCAACACCTGCTCCTACCCCTACCCAGACACCAACTCCGACTCCCACTCCTAGGCCGTTGCCTACC
>DCAE01000094.1:55625-70941 GCA_002311385.1 Dehalococcoidia bacterium UBA1141
GTTGCCTACCGCTACGCCCACTCCAACCCCGACTCCGGCGCTCGCTATCTCCGCCGTGCTGTCACCGGATTCCAGCGGAAGAGCCAGCAGCGTGGCGGTCAATGGTCGAAACTTTACTCCTTCCGGTGCCGCGACCATCATGTACGCAGGCAACATTATTGCGACCGGCGAAGCGGACGCCGACGGCAAATTTAACATCTCATTCGTTGTGCCGCTTTCCGCAGCCCCCGGCCTAACCCATATCGTAGAGGCCATCGACGATGCCACGGGCCGCGCCTTATCTATTAACCACAGCGTACCTTTCCCGAGACTTACATTAGACCCAGCTCAAGGGTTTCCCGGTAGTACGTTCAACATAGTTGGTCATGGGTTTTCGCCGTCCGCTGTCGTGAATCCGATCACGTTTGATGGGGTAGACATTTCACCTATTCCCTCCATCACCGCTGACGGCTCCGGGTCGTTCCTACTTAAGTTGGTTGTCCCAAAGTTTTCAGGCGGCAACTTTTCCATCACCGCTACAGCTCAGCGAGAAATGACGGAAGCTTTATTCAAGATCCTGCCGGCAACCGTTAAGTTAGCACCATCAGATGGTCCTCCGAACACGACCATGAACGTTACCGGGTGGAATTTCCCTGCCTCGTCAGACATCGAATCATTTAGCATAGGTGGGTTGGACGTTTTGGCTGAAGCCGAGAGTCAGAATGTTAACCTCGGTTTGACCACGACTATGTGGGGGATATTTGAGTTAGAGGTAAAGATTCCGGAGATATCTTCAGGGGACGCTGAAGTCGTCGCTGAAGTAGCAGGCGTTAGCGCCAGCACAGTCTTAACGATTCCGCCAGTCGTGATTGGCTTGACACCGCCCGAAGGTCGCGCATTCGGTGTCTTGCACATCAGTGGCAGTGGTTTTCCCTTGTTTACAGAGGTGGCAGCGGTCACTCTAAAGGGATCTGACCTTCTGCAGGGCCTCGTATTCAAGACTGATAACAAGGGCGAATTTGCGCTTATCACGGCGGTGCCTGCTATCATTCCGGGGCCTGTGCAGATTTCTGTAACGGTGGGAAATACTTCAGCCACCACAGATTTCATTGTGAAGCCCTGACCTTGCCTTCGGACCCGAATTAGATTGTTCGAGTCGCCATAACCATGTGCAAAGAATTCGCTTCCTTGAAGAAATTTATTCATCAACAAATGCCCGCATCTTTAGATTTGCTCCGCAGTGCCAAGATCTGCTGAAGTGATGTAACCAACACAAGGCGGAATTGGGGACAAGCGCTCTAACCCTAGTCCCTTCGCGATGGGAATGTTGGGCTGAAATTCTGCCGCCGGGCACCGGTGAACAGTTAGTAGCCAGGGCTTGTGAACCAACCTCCTAGCGGCTACGCTACACATTGCTTGTTACCTCGGGAGTGCTTCTCGTATCGATGGCAGTGTCAGTATTGCACTCAACTAGCAACGCACCGATCAGCATCCGATACACAAATCCAAAGCCCTTTAACGAGAAATCAAGGGGCTTTTTTACGCCTAGAGAAGTGGCTCATATGGTCATAGTCTAAACTAATGCGAAGGTTCCCCTACCGAAAACGATCGGACCTTATTAACTGACGGGGGTTCACTTTGCGATCAAACAGGTCTGATACAACCGATCTTAGGCGCGGCGATGATTCAAGTACCGATAATCTAACAACCGTACGGAGCTAATTTTCGTTGAAGCGGCTACCTAGGTCCAAACCCCACTACGCCTGGGTCCTGATAGGGTTATCCGTTCTATTGTATCTGGGAGGCGGGTCAATCACCCAAGCCTTCGGCGTCGTAGTATTGCCTTTACAAGATGAGATGGGCTGGAGCCAGAGTTCCATCACTCTCGCTTATGCAATCTCCTCCATCGTTAGCGCAGCGCTTTCGCCCTTGATTGGGATGGCCACTGACAGATACGGAGGGCGTCCGGTTTTGTTCGTGGGAGTAGCCTGCTTTTTCATCGGGACAATCATTACCGCCTCTGCCAGCGAAGTATGGCATCTCTGGATCTCCTATGGGATTTTCCTGGGTATCACCCAGAGCAGCCTCAATGTCGCCCTAATCACGACGGCGACATATTGGTTCCGAGAGAAGCTAGGAGTCGGAGTCGGGCTATTGCAATTCGCCCAGGGTATCGGCCCTGCCGGCACGACTATTCTGATTGGGGTTCTTCTGGCCACTTATGACTGGCGCATAGCTTTCTGGAGCCTAGGCATAGGTTGTGGTACAGCCATGGGGATAATCGTGTTCTTCTTCCGAAGCAAGCCGTCGGACATGGGGATGGAACCTTATGGAGGAGCGCGTCGCACAGTAGACACTAAACCGTTTAGCCAAGAAATCCTAAGAATCCGCGACCAAGTTCGCGCGGCATCGATCCAATCGACATCAGCGTTCTGGAGATTGATTCTGGTTCACTATTTTGGTTGCATGTCCCACGCCATAGTCATCGTGTACATCATCCCCATAGCCGTACTATCCGGGGTCGGACCGCTGGCGGCGGCGGGCGTCCTGAGCACGCTGGCCCTAGTCAGCGCCATCACCCGTTTTCTGACCCCGGTTCTGGCGGATCACTTTGAGCCTCGGGGCACCATGGCGGTGATGTACGTACTCCAGGGGTTACCGGTATTGATGCTCTTTTGGACCAATGATACTTGGACATTTTACCTGTTCGCCGTGGTATTCGGCATCGGCTATGGCGGTGAAGGGTCCGCTTTCCCAATCATCAACCGCCGATACTATGGCGAAGGTTCTTTAGGCCGGGCGTTCGGATGGCAATTGAGCGGGGCTATGTTGGGAATGGCAACGGGAGGATGGATAGGCGGGGTGCTGTTCGGGTTCTTCGGCGACTACTCGATGACCATAACGCTATCAGTGGCGGCCAGTCTGGTAGGCGCAGTTATAATCATGTCGATGGACCGAACCGACCGGATCCTGATTCTCGACTGGGAAAATAAGCTTCCGGAGGAAGCCAGATCAGCGCCCGTGGCTGGCAACTAGCGAATAAATGGCGACACCTTCAGGATTGATGGACCGGCCATCAGTCCTTAAGAACGACCCCTATGGACAAATCCTTCGGCATCACATCCATAGACGAGCCTTAGAACTACAAACTTCACCTGCCGAAAATGCAAAGCGTGATCTGACCCTTGAGCTTAGCCGAAGGGTCGGCGTTTCACCGCATAAACAGAAGCGCCCGCTCCTCCGAAGCCCAAAAGCAAGCCTAAGATTAATGGCCAAGAGTTGGGACCCGTAATCAGTTGGTCCACAAAAACCATCGTGGAGCCAATAAGCGCCACCAAGGAAAAGCCATACGCCGCCAAATCTGAGGTTCTCACGCTTTGAATTATACGACCAAGCGCAATAACGGAAAACCGTGGGACAAGTGGACGCCGGGCTAGGCATATCGTGCCCCAATTAAAAGCGCTCTTGATGTAGCTAACCACAGGCATGGCCGCCGATTCTCTATAAATTAAGCCGATTCAGTGATGCTTTTTAGAATGGTGAATGTAACTGCCCATGATAATATCTAGTAATGCTGCGTCGGACACAATTTATCTCTGCCCTGGCCTTCGTCGCGCTTACGTTAGCTTTTGCGGCTTGATGTGGCGGCGCAACAACCTCCCCCTCTACTGAGATTCCCAGCGCAACGCCATCCGTTCCAGTTACGCCAACCTCTGAAGTACCTGCCGGTCTCACCGCCGCGCCGATGGCGACACCACCGATGCCAACTCAGGTTCCCACCCAGATACCCACAGAGATTCCAACACAGATTCCAACAGAGATTCCAACAGAAACTCCTACGGTGACTCCCGAGCCAACAACAGCACCAACTGTCACCCCGGTCCCAACGGCGGCGCCCACTGCGACCATCGTGCCGACACCTACGACAATCCCCACACCGACGGTTCAGCCTACGCCAACGCTAACTCCAACAGGATCTACGTGATGGACACGGGAAATCACCGGATGCAGCGTTTTACCTCGGGTGGTATATTCTTGTCGGCGTGGGGTGCTGAAGGCAATGGCCAAAGTCAGTTTACTGATCCCATCGGCATCAGTATCGGAGAATCTCAGACATCGGTGTACGTGCTAGATAGAGAGGTCGACCGATTGCAGAAACTCACATCCGTGGGGGGATTTATTCAGATGTGGGGCTCCAGTGGGAGCGGCCCAGGAGAACTCGACTCACCCTACGGGATTGGAATTGACCAATCCAACCGGCAGGTTTACTTGGCAGACACGGGCAACAATCGAATCCAGAAATTCCAGTCCACCGGGGCATTCATGTCAGAATGGGGTAGCGAAGGCGACGAAGACGACCAGTTCAATAGCCCAATGGCCGTCGCGATTGACGGTGATAACAGTCGGGTGTACGTGGCCGATATGCTGAATAATCAAATAAAAGTATTCAATACTGTCGGGCATTTTGTCGATAAATGGACCGTGGGCGACCAATAATCTTCATTTGGTATTGCATTAGTTACCATATTTGCCTACCGTCAATAAACACCTTCGTTGCAATTTCCCACGGATTACCCTCTGGAATTCGACTGCGAATGATTGAAATTTCGTTGTGCCTCACCGAGGGAACTCGCGTGAATCCGATGGTTCCTCATTCGCCGCTTCTGTAATTTATTAAGTCCAGAATCAAATAGACCCGGAAGCAAAGGGGATGTTCTGATGCAACCTGCAGACCTAAATCTGACAACCACCATTGTGGGCCACCAGCTATTTCTGTTTGTGACCTTTGGCCTATCGCCCGACACCGGTGGAGCCGATGGGGAGATGACCGAGGCGTTGAAGTTGCTGGGTCATGGTATGGAAAACATCCACGACGTCGATGGGCCTCCCACCGAGGAAGTTTTCAAAAACGGTCGGTATCAGTTTTTGCGAGCAGAGACTGCCTTGACCAGCGACCAGCAAATTGAACATCCTGCGGTGTCCAGGTCCGACGGCCTGATACGGCTGGAATGCGCATCTCTGGAACCAATCAGAGACTATGAGGCCGGTCTTCGGACGCTGATTGAGTCGCACGGGGGCTCGGTAGAGACGCTGGCGGGCGTGCAGCGGCCACGCAGCTACACCAGCTACGCCATGACCCAATTCGCCTACGCCCATGCAATGCCGCCCGGGCCCGGAGACAAGCATCAATTGGCGGCGGTTACTCCCATGAACAAGACCGATGCCTGGTGGCAGATGGACTTCCTGCACCGGGAGAGCTTCTTCCTTCCAAGATACGACGAGAACGAGAACATGGTGGTGAAAGGGCACTCCCTGGCCAGCGCAGCAGGCGTTCCAGGCATCAGCCGCCGCCTCGTCCATGCGCCGGAAGGATACGGACTGCCGGAGAATTACGATTTTGTCGGCTACTTCGAGTTTGCCGAATCCGACGCTCCGGTTTTTCGTGAAGTGATGGCAGCGCTTCGGGACACCAAGCAAAACCCTGAATGGAAATATGTACTTGAAGGACCTGAATGGTGGGGCCGACGGGTCAAAGACGCCGAAGGTTTCTTGTTGCGCAACTAATCAAGGCAACCGGTCTTTGCTTGGTCAGACCTGCTTATCACCCGGTAAAGGCAAGAAACAATTCTGGTGCAGAGACCGCGCAAATCAGAGCATTCGTTCATGGGCTACCGGTCCAGCTTTACCGTTCCGTGCCTGCTCTCGACCGTTTTACTGACTCGTCTTCTAGTTGCTTGTGGCGGCGGAGGCCGAATCCATCAGCAGGGTGGCGGAAAAAACTCAGTAAAGCCTGCATTCACCGTCTTGTCCGAGTCCATGGTGATTTCAATGCGCGGCTCGGACCTTTGAAAGTCCCCAAACCATGTTGAAAAACTCCAATAAGGATAGCTATTGCAGGACCTGCGGTCGGAAGGAGGGCGGTCAACGTTACTATCGTTCCAGCAAAATAGCTGCCGTCGGGACCCGGCAGCGGCCCAAGGGTAATCTCGCCAAACGAATAAAATGGCTCTACCGAAGACTGCAGTATGTAGCGAATAGTAGACTCGCTCGTCGCATGCACTTTCGTAGATCGCATTGAAGGTGTTGATTCCGATGTGGTATCAACGGCCATCGTGGCTAGGGGTTCTTGAGATGGGGCAGCCGTGGGAACACTCTGCGAAACAATCGTAGGTGTCGCTGTATCGCCGCAACCTGCCAAGACCGACAAAATACCGCCAGCAACAGCACCGCATAGGATTCCTCTATACCTTTTTGAGAGAAATTTCAAACGGATTGCCTTCTGAGTACCAAACTATTCAAGGGAATGCGGGTGAACCTCTGTCATTCTGAGGGAGGCGAAGAAAATTTACGCCTGAGCCAGGAGGTGCTTCATTGCTCGGCTTCTCAGCATGACAGTTTTGAGGCAAAGCCACAATTGACCGGCAAGCAATATTCGTGATTATACAACCGGCTCATTAACATCTATATCTTGATGCTCTCACCAGGTATTTTCGATTTGACGGGCACACCTCGCAGTCCTATAGTTTAAGGCGGTTCACAAGGTCGCGTGGTTCCTTTAGTTAACTCAAACATTAGGCTTAAATACTGCGGTAATCCCTGTAAATTTGGAGGGCTATTCCAGGACACAACCTGAAATAGGCGTAGATTTGGGCAGCCTGCGGGATGCCATCATCGAAGAATACAAGGCGGTTGCTCAGGACCCACAACAAGGTTTCCACTTTCATACCGGTCGTAGGCTGACCCAACTGGTGGGCTATTCCGACGAACTGCTTGAAGGAATACCTGAGAGTTCAATCGCAGCATTTGCCGGGACGGGTAATCCATTTAGCCTTGGCCCAATTGCCCCCGGAGAAAACGTGGTCGACGTAGGAAGCGGCGCTGGCATCGACAGCCTGATTGCGGCCCGCATGACAGGACCAGCAGGCAATGTCGTTGGCGTGGACATGACCGCTGAAATGCGGGATAGGGCACGGAATGCGGCTGCGGAAGCCGGGCTGGGCAACGTGGAGTTTAAGGATGGCTACGCCGAATCTCTTCCCGTGCCCGATGGATGGGCCGACGTGGTAATTTCTAACGGCGTGCTCATCTTGGTCCCGGACAAGATCGCAGCATTGGCCGCAATGTACCGGGCGTTGAAGCCTGGTGGCCGCCTGCAGATAGGTGACATCTTGGTGCAGGTGCAGGTGCCTGAAGAGGTGAAACTGGAGATTGATCTCTGGACTGGTTGAATCGCCGGCGCTCTGCATCCAGCAGAGCTCACAGCGGTCGTGGCAGCGGCAGGTTTTGTGGGATTTGAGATACCTTGGCGGGCCGACGTATTCAGCGGCCCCCCGCAAGCTTCAAGCGCAGCCAATTTCGGCACGCTGGGCATAAACTTCCGCGCAAACAAACCCTTCTAACTATCCTCCCACCATTGGGACAACAGTTGAAACAAGCTCGGGTCTAAGCCTGGGTCTGTAGAAAGATTACCCGAGTTTGTTTCAGAATAGACCTATTCGCAAACGCCACGGGGAAGTGTCGGAACTGGTAGACGAGCATGATTTAGGATCATGTGCTGAAAGGCGTCCGGGTTCGAGTCCCGGCTTCCCCACCAAAGATAAAGCCGGGCGTAGCCCTAGTATTTGACCACAGTTTGGCAATCTAATCGGCGATTCCGGCGAAGGTTGCGTTGACTGGTAATCTTCGGCGATAGATTGATACATCAACTCTGGGTGCTAGATAACCAACCGAATTAGACCGATGTCCAGCTCTATCGACCATTCAATTGGTGATAGGCTGGTCGGGCCAAAGGGCATTAGCTGTGGCTTATAAATGGCACGTATTGTTGGTGATGGTGGTCGGCACCTTCATGGTGATGCTGGACACCACCGTGATAAACGTTGCGTTGCCTACGATAATGAACGACCTCGATGCCACGTTGGGCCGGGCGCAACTGGTTATCTCGATGTACCTTCTTGCGATAGCCCTCGTGATACCTCTAACCGGTTTCCTCGCCGACAAGTTCGGTACCAAGCGCCTGTACACGATGTGCATCGTTGGTTTCACCCTCACATCGGCTCTTTGCGGGCTGGCTTTCGACTATAAAGGATTCATACTTGCAGGTATTGGTTTCAGTACTGCGTTACTAGCCCTGACCCGCGTTGCTGAAGACGGGTGGACCTCTACTACGGTCTTGGGTATGTTCATGGTGTCTGCTGTTGCCCTGGTGTGTTGGGTCATAGTCGAGCTACGAGAAGAGACGCCCCTTCTAGATCTGAGGATATTTAAGAACTTCACCTACACTATGGCGGCTATTGTTTATCTAGTGTCTACCTTGATATTATTTTCGGCGCTGTTCTTACTCCCTGTGTTTTTGCAGAACGTGCGTGGCTTAAGTCCCATTGAAACCGGATTATTCTTAATGCCTGAGGCGGCAGCCATGGCCGTTAGTGTTATGGTGGCCGGCCGGCTTTATGACAAGATAGGACCCGCTCCGCTGATGATTCCCGGCCTCTTAGGGCTCTTTTACTCAATGTGGTTGCTACATGGACTGGATGTTACGACCAGCGATGCCGATCTGGTAAAAATCCTCTTTCTGCGAGGAGTCAGCATTGGCTTCATGGCCATGCCGGCTTTTACTCTGGTCTTCGGAGTTCACGCTCCTGAGGCGATGGCCAGGGCATCCGCATTGACAAACGTGCTGCGTCAGGTTATCCCGGCCTTTGGCATAGCTCTGTTTGCTACCCTTTTGCAAACCCGAACGGCGTTTCACTTCAGCAGACTTGCCCAAACAATCACGCCAGACTCTTTGGAAGCAGTCCAGGTTCTTTCTCGACTCGAGCAGGTTGCTGGGCAGTTCGGAGCCTCCGATGCCATCGCCAGCCAAGCCGCTGTACAGGTTCTGGTGGGCATGGTCCATCAGCGAGCCACGGTGAACGCATTCCACGAGGTTTTCTTGATTGGCGCCATCATCGTATTGCTCGCATTGATTCCTTCGCTCATACTGCGCAAGCCCAAGCAGGTAGAACAAGCGCAGCAATCACCGGCCGGCGCCACTGACCAAAGCGATGGGCAACCTGCGTCATCGCCTGCCAGCGATTAGGGATTTGACGCTCGCGAACATTCTGGATTCGACGTTACCCAAGGTTTTTCCTAGTTATCACTCTGTTAAAAGTCGCAAGCACATCTAGCCCAATCGATATCAACCCTCATCGCTGATGTGAATACCGACGCATTCTGACTCAGTCCGTGCTGACGGACAAAGCGCCGCCATCTGGCGGTTGGCGTGTTGTCTAATTCATTCCCAGACTGTTACCATGGTTCATATCAACTCGTGAAATGCGCCCGCATTCAATCCTTGGTTTCACCTTAAAAATTCCAAAAATGGGGCAAAGCGGAAACTCCTGCTGGAGAATCCGACCAGCCTGAAGCGGTATATTATTAGTGTCCGCTTCGGCTAGTTCCCCAGTGATTTTTGCCCGTGACTGTCGCCCGTGATTTTTGCCTTATTGATTGATGCTTGACGTCTTTCTGGGCCCGAGGAGCCTCGTTGGCTGCACTACTTGAAGTAAAAGACTTGCAGACGCACTTTTTCACCTATGACGGTGTGGTTAAAGCAGTCGACGGTGTTTCTTATGACTTGGAAGCAGGGGAGACTTTGGGACTGGTGGGAGAGAGCGGCTGTGGCAAGAGCGTCAGTGCCCTTTCCATCATGCGGCTGATTCCGGATCCTCCGGGCAAAATCATCAACGGCCAAATTCTGTTCGAAGGCGAGGACATCTTGAGTGTGAGCATGGCAAACATGCGTCACATACGGGGTGCCAAGATTTCAATGGTATTTCAAGAGCCGATGACCTCGCTCAACCCCGTGCTCACGGTGGATCGGCAGATTACCGAGACACTTCAGCTTCACAAAGGCATGTCCATGTCGGAGGCGCACCGGGAGAGTATTGATTTATTGTTCAAGGTCGGCATACCGGACCCCGAGAGCCGCATCAAACAATATCCCCACCAATTCAGTGGAGGCATGCGGCAGCGGGTCATGATTGCCATGGCCCTCAGTTGCAATCCCCGTTTGATTATCGCCGATGAGCCAACTACCGCCTTGGACGTGACGATTCAGGCCCAGATTCTAGAGTTGATGAAGGCTCTGACAGCCGAGACCGGTGTCGCGCTCATCGTGATTACGCACAATCTGGGCGTCGTGGCCCGCTACGCTGACCGAGTAAATATCATGTACGCTGGCAAGATTATTGAGCGTGGATCAGCAAAAGAAATCTATGCCAACCCGCGGCACCCCTACACCGTCGGCCTGCTCAAATCGGTGCCCAGGCTGGACCAGCCCCGAAGAGCTAAGCTGGAACCCATCTACGGCCAGCCGCCAGACTTAGTGAACCTCCCTGCGGGTTGCGCATTTCGTGCCCGGTGCCAATGGGCGGTGGATAAATGCGCCACCGATCTGCCCCCGTTGATGCAAGCGGGCGAGAACCATTGGTCCGCATGCTGGAACGCTGACGCTCTCGGTCCTTCGGCATTGGCCTTTAATATCGACGCCGGTGGCCAAGCAGGCGCCATCAACGCAACTGATTCCCAATCGGATACCGTTGCCCAGGAAGAACCTCCGCGAGAAAATCCGTCCACGGAGGGCAACTAAACATGACGACAATGCCCGAAACCGAGCCCCTAAGCGGTGATTCCTCCAACCAAAATGAAGTGCTCCTAGAGGTTAAAAACCTAAAGATGCATTTCCCCGTCACGTCGGGGATGTTTTTTTCGCGGACGGTCGCTCACATCAAGGCAGTGGACGACGTCAGTTTCTTCGTGCGGAAGGGTGAGACTCTAGGGTTGGTGGGCGAAAGCGGTTGCGGAAAGACCACAACGGGCAGGTGTATCCTGCAGCTTTACAAGCCCACGGCTGGGGAAGTGATTTTTGAAGGCCGTGAGTTAACCACTCTCCCGTCCAATGATATGAGGCGAATGCGCCGGGAGATGCAGGTAATCTTCCAAGACCCGTATAGCTCGTTGAACCCGCGAATGACCGCCGGGAACATCATCGGTGAACCTTTGATTATCCACAAACTAGTGGATAACAAAGCAGCGTACCGAGAACGCGTGGCCGAATTGCTACAAAACGTTGGGTTGAACCCTTATATGGCCGACCGGTTTCCCCATGAATTCAGCGGCGGACAACGGCAGCGAATCGGCGTTGCCCGAGCCCTATCCGTGGAACCCAAGTTCATCGTCGCCGATGAGCCTGTCTCCGCCTTGGACGTATCGATTCAAGCGCAAATAATCAACCTACTTGAAGACCTACAGGAACGCTTCAACCTAACCTACCTGTTCATCGCCCACGACCTTTCAGTGGTGCGCCACATCAGCGACCGGGTAGGCGTCATGTACCTGGGCCATATTGTGGAGATGGCGGACAGAAACGAAATTTACGTTGATCCCGTCCATCCATACACGAAAGCTCTGCTCTCCGCAGTTCCGATTCCAGACCCTGTGATAGACGCCCAAAGAGAGCGGGTGGTACTAACCGGCGAAGTGCCGAGCCCTTTGAACCCACCCTCAGGATGTGTCTTCCATCCTCGTTGCCCCATAGCCACCGCAGAGTGTTCCCAGGTCATCCCAGAACTGAGACAGGTGCAGCCAAATCACTGGGCGGCGTGCATTCATGCGCCTGGCTACGGAGCGATTTAGCGGTTTTATGGATTTAGCGTTCATACGCAATTTTTGCATCATAGCCCACATAGACCACGGTAAATCCACCCTGGCTGACCGGTTTTTGGAAATCACCGGGACGGTCCGTTCCCAGGACATGGTGGCCCAATTCATGGACCAGATGGAACTGGAACGGGAGCGCGGGATCACAATCAAGGGCAAAGCGGTCACCATGACCCACCGAGCGTCCGACGGCCAGGATTACCAGCTAAACCTGATTGACACACCGGGCCACGTGGATTTTAGTTACGAAGTTTCCCGTGCTCTTGCCGCTTGTGAAGGCGCCATCCTCGTGGTGGACGCCAGTCAAGGCATTGAGGCCCAGACCATTGCCAACATCCTGCTGGCGATGGAACACGATCTGGATATCATCCCCGTGATTAACAAGGTGGATCTGCCTCAGGCGGAACCGGACCGGGTCGCTGCCGAGATGCAACAGGTATTCGGCTTCGACCCGAAAGAAATCCTTTTTGTGTCGGCCAAGGTAGGCACTGGTGCCAAGGACATTCTGGATGCGGTGGTGGAGCGAATCCCTGCTCCATCCGGAGATATAGACGCCCCAACCAGGTCTTTGATTTTCGATTCCGTCTATAACTCTTACAAGGGCATCATTGCTCACATACGAGTCAGAGACGGGAAGATATCCCAACACGACCGCATCCGGGTGATGTCCACCGGGAAAATAACCGAAGTGGTGGAAGTTGGAGTGTTTGCTCCATTTCACACACCGGTGGACGTACTTTATACGGGCCAAGTCGGCTACGTCGCGACCGGTTTTAAGGATGTGCGGGAATGTACGGTTGGCGATACTTTGACCAATGATCGCCAGCCAGCCACTGAGACCCTGACCGGATATGTCCCTCTAAAATCCATGGTATTCGCCGGGATTTACCCAGCGGATGGAGAAGAGTACACCAACCTTCGAGCTGCTCTGGAAAAGCTTCAGCTAAACGATGCGTCTCTGACCATTGAGCCGGAAAACAGTATGGCCCTCGGTTTCGGCTTCCGGTGCGGTTTCCTGGGATTGATGCACTTGGATATCATCCAGGAACGGCTGGAACGAGAGTATGACTTAGCAATCATCGCCACCGCTCCTAGCGTCGGCTATCAGGTAGTTACCACCGCTGGCGTGACCGTGCATATAGATAGTCCCGCCAAGTTGCCTGCGCCGGGCACAATCAAGGAAATCTTGGAGCCCATTCTCAACCTAACCATCGTCGCGCCCAGCCGACATGTGGGCGTAATAATGGAGTTGATGCACGCCCGCCGGTCTGAGTTCAAGAGGATGGAGTATATTCAGGGTCTGCCGGGCCAAGGACTTCAAGGAAAACGCGGGTCAGCGGGTCAAGGGACTCCCAGTTCAGTCAATAGGGAGAACAGCGGCGAGGCCGAGAGTAGCAAAGACCGGGTGGTGATGGAATATACCATGCCCCTGGTGGAGATGCTGGCGGACTTCTACAATCAACTCAAGTCCCGCACACAAGGCTACGCTTCCCTGGATTACACGCTGGAAGGCTACCATGCCGCTCCTCTGGTAAAGGTGGATATCCTCATAAATCAGCACCCTGTGGAGGCCCTATCCATGATTTTGCACCGGGACGTTGCCACGAGCCACGGCAGGTTGGTAGTGGAAAAACTGCGCCAGACTATTCCCAGGCAGATGTTCGAGGTCCCCATACAGGCGGCGATTGGCAGCCGCATCATTGCCCGGGAAACCGTTCGAGCTATGCGAAAAGACGTTTTGGCCAAGTGCTACGGCGGGGACATCACGCGGAAACGCAAACTACTGGAGAAGCAGAAAGAAGGTAAAAAGCGCCTCAAAATGGTGGGCAGGGTCGAGATTCCTCAAGAGGCATTCTTAACTTTGCTCAAGATTGGCGGCGAGTAGTACGACCGATTTCCTGGTTGTCACTTCCAGCATCAGGATTATCTGTACTCTTACCTGTCAATCTACATTCCCAGGGCGTCCCGAAGCTCACTAATCTGTGTCAGGTGCCCTCTCCAGTGTCCTTCAAAAGCCCTGTCAAGCAATTCCTGAACGGTCCGTGTTTCATCGGCGCCGCGGGACCTCAAATGAGCCAACGCTGATTTTCCATCAAAGTCCTCTTCATCAGCGGAGTCTATGGTCTGGGTCAACTCGTGGAAGAAATGGTCAATATCCGTTCTGATTTGTTCTATGTCGTAGACCATCCGCTCATTCGTTATGTTATCCAAATCGGCCCAGATTTCGAACTCGGTCAACTCCCCAGATAACATTCCTTGGACAACTTGGTGGATACCGCCGGCCGGCGTTCCGAGTACGTGATAGAGAACTTGGCGGACTGACCAAGCCGAATCGTCGGGCCGCCAGTCCATGCAATAGTCCATTCCATCAATCAACGCCAACAATTCGGAGCGTATTCCAGAAACCTTTTCTTGGTTCTCTTCTTTTCGGCTGGTCAAGAAACCCTCGCATCGTTATTTACAAAATCAGGCGAATAATATCAGTTTGAATGCCCCGATATCTGTGTTTGCTTCCCCAAGTATGTCGACGCTTATTGATTATCCAAGCTGCGTAGCAGAGACCGGGTCGCCTCTCGTGTGTCATCCCGAGCCAAGGCAAATTCCAGCGATGCTCGCAGCAATCCCATGGGCGTTCCTCCGTCATATCTTGTGCCGAGGAACTCGTAAGCAAACAATTCCGCCTGCTCCAGCAACATCAGCAGACCATCGGTCAACTGAATCTCCCCTTTTGCCCCCGGCTTGGTGCGTTCCAAGCACTGGAAAATCTCTGGAGGGAGTATATATCTGCCCACGATTGACAGGTTAGAGGGAGCGTCCTCTCTCTTTGGTTTCTCTACCACCCCCCGGATTTTGTGCAACCGTTCTCCAGCAGAAACAGCGTCCACCACGCCGTAATTTTGGACTGTTTCCCACGGCATAGGCTCCACTGCCACAACCCCTGCATTGTACCTCTGGCTCACCTCCACCATTTGGGCCACAACGCCCGGCGTGTGAACAACGATGTCGTCGGGCAGAATCACCACGAACGGCTCATCGCCCACGGCCTCACGGGCGGTCAACACCGCATGGCCCAATCCCAGAGGTTGCTCCTGAATGACGAAAGACACTCGAGCCAAGTTGGAAGCATGACGCACCTTGTCCAAAAGCTCGGGGGAGTCGGATAGACGGCTATCCAAATCCGGTTGCGATTGGAAGTAGGAAGCGATGGATTCCTTGCCGGGGGAGGTGACGATGATGACTTGTTCGATTCCGGCTTCGGCAGCCTCTTCCACCACGTATTGGAGCATCGGTTTATCGAGAATGGGCAGGAGTTCTTTTGGAACCGACTTGGTAACCGGCAAGAACCTGGTGCCTAATCCCGCTGCGGGAATCACGGCTTTTCTTATTTCCACGGCTTTCCTATTTTGCCAGGCTTATTTGATTGCCAGGTTTATTTGGCCGGTTATTCGGAGGTATATTTAGAAGTGCCAAATATGACCACGCAACCAAGTCGGCGCAATTTTATCACTGGAAAATCGCTTCAACAAGGAACTGACAGGTACTCGCCCAAACAGTATCCAGCAATAATTGACATCGACATTCCTCTAGCCTACCATGATTAATAGGCCGCGCTAGACGGGGAGCTAGCGGTGCC
>DCAE01000094.1:71083-133840 GCA_002311385.1 Dehalococcoidia bacterium UBA1141
AACCCCGCCAGGTCCGGAAGGAAGCAACGGTCAACGAGATACTACGGGTGCCGTGGGAGCACCTGGCCGGAGTCTTGGTTTCTGACACACCCAGTGATTGGCGTCGAAGGTAGGTGCGCGGTCTTCACAGAAAATACTCGTTGAAAATACTCGGCAAAAACACCCGTTCTCGCTCAATAATCCCACAATGTCTCAGCCCAATTGACTAAGTGCCGAGAAGTTGATAGGACCTGGAAATTAGCTCTACAGCGCAAAGCTCAAATTCTTCGGACACACGGCCTCGTAAAGCTTTAGGACAGCATTTCCTAATCGACAGCGGGGTCCTTGAGCAAATCGTCTCCGCCGCCCAGTTGGATCCTCATGACTTGGTGCTGGAAATTGGCCCCGGCACCGGCGCGTTGACCAGATACCTGGTAGCCAGCGGCGCCCGCGTAATAGCCATTGAGTTGGACTCCAATCTCGCTGCATCCTTGCCCGGAAGGCTGGGCAACCCTCCTAATCTGACTGTAGTTGAAGGCGACGCCCGAAGTTTGGACCTGCGGCCGTGTTTAGGTTCTGAGTCGAACTACAAAGTTGTGGGCAACCTACCCTATTATGCCGCCAATCCCATTATTCGCCGGTTCCTTGAGCTAGACACCCAACCAAAGCTGATTGTGGCCACACTCCAAGAAGAAGTAGCTCACACCATCACCGCCGCTCCAGGCAAGATGGGTTTACTTTCGGTGGCAGTCCAGTATTACGCCAATGCCCATTTGGTGTGCTCCGTGCCTCCCCAGGCGTTCCAGCCACCGCCCAAGGTTACGTCTGCGGTAATCCGGTTGGACATTCGAGACGCCCCGGCAGTTAACGTTGACGACCCTAATGGGTTCTTTGACTTGGTGCGGGCAGGATTTTCCTCACCTCGTAAGCAACTGAGAAATTCCCTGGCTCACGGTCTTGGGGTTTCCACGGAAACGGTCGGCGAATTGCTGACCCGCATCGAACTGGACGGGAGCAGAAGGCCAGCTACTCTGTGTCTGGAAGAATGGGCGATTGTCTACCGGGCCTGGTTGGGCTCTAGTCAAACGGCGGATGAGTAAACCAGTTGAGTAATGTCTCAAGCCTGGCCTACGCCAAGTTGAACTTGACCCTGGAGATACTGGGTCGCAGGGACGACGGCTACCACGAGATCAAGACGGTTATGCAGACCATCAACTTGGCCGACCGCTTGGAGTTCTCACCATCGACCAGACTGCAGGTGGAGTGTGACGACCAGTCGTTGGCCGGAAAAGCTAATCTGGTCTGGAAGGCGGCTCAAGATTTGGCAGACTCCGCAGGCATTTCGCCCCGGGCCCGCATTACCATCGAAAAACACATCCCCAACAGCATGGGTCTGGGCGGAGGAAGTAGCGACGCTGCCTGCGCTTTGGTATCGCTGAATCAGCTTTGGGATCTGAATCTATCCTTGGAGCGCCTGTCGGAAATCGCCGCTGGCATCGGCTCGGACGTTTCGTTCTTCTTGTCTGGAGGCACCGCCTTGGCCGAAGGTCGAGGAGAGCAAGTGTCCCTCCTCCCGCCTTTGCCCAGCACCCCGGTCATCCTGGTTTGCCCGTACATCAATCTGCCCAACAAAACCGCAGCAATGTATTCAAAATTAACCGCCGCCAACTTCAGTGACGGGGGAATCACCCGCAGGATGATACAAATCCTGGCAGGGGGACATTACGTACGAGATTCGGTAGGGGGATTGATTCAGAACGCATTTGAGGAAGTTGCCTCGCTGGCCTTTCCCGACCTGTCATCAGTACGGCAAGAGTTAGAGCAATTGGCGCCCGGCAAGTTCCATCTATCAGGAGCGGGACCCGCCCTCTTCGCATTACCAGCCAGCGAATCCGACAGTCGGGTAGTGGCTGATGCCTTGCAACCCCACAACGCTGGGGTTTACCTTGTTCATACGGTATCTCCGCGGACTGCAGCTTCTATTGTTTGAACTAAACCTGGGAGAAGAACTCTGCTACCTCAAAATTACGGGATAGAGCATGATTGGACTTGATTCTATAACCATTGGCTTGAATCCCAACCTGATCGACTTCGGTGGCTTGGTGTTGTCCTGGCACGGGTTTCTGACCTTTGTAGCCGTGGTGACATCGGTATTTCTAGTTGCGCGCTGGGGATCGCGGGACGGTATAAACGTCGACGCGATTTACTCGGTGGCCGTCTGGTGCATCGTGGGAGGCGTAATCGGAGCCCGGGTGCTGCACATCGTGGACTTTTGGGGTGAAACCTACAGCCACGACCCCGTGAGGATTATCTACGTCTGGCAAGGCGGCGTTACCATCTACGGCGCTATCTTGGGTGGCTTTGTCGGTGGAGCGCTGTACATCACCGTCCGCAACTCAGCATGGTACCTGTCTTATTGGGGCCGCTATTTGAGATTTCTTGGTGAGCCCAAAGTAGCGCCCCTTCCCAGCGTCGGCCATCTTGCGGACATTGCCGCACCGGCGATTCTGCTGTCCCAAGCCATAGGTCGTTTGGGAGATATCATCAATGGCGAGCACTTCGCTTCGGCTACTAGCCTTCCCTGGGGAATCATATACAGTCATCCCAACAGCCCTGGGTTTGGCCGGCCAGCCAGCCATCCTGCCGTGGCCTACGAACTGTTAATGGACTTGGCGCTGTTGGCCGTGCTTTGGCCGTTGAGAAAACGAATCAGGCCTCAGGGGATGTTCTTCGCCCTCTACTTGGCTACCTACTCTGTGGGCAGGTTCTTTGTTAGCTTCTTGAGGGAGGAATTCAACGATTACGGTGGACTGAACGAAGCCCAAATCATCGCTCTGGTCGTGATGGGAATCACGATACCTCTGCTGGCATTCAAGGCCAGGTTGGCAAAACCGGGGGACGAACCTCCCAAAAGCGGGACTCGGTCTTCCCGCAGAAGGGCACGCAGAGCCTAGACGGACTGTGGACTGAGTTGGTGTTGGTTCAAGTTATGTAAATTTGCTAGGGCTTGGAAGCTTGAAAATCCAGAACCTTTAGGTTGAGCCTCTCGACGCCCTGCCAGTGGTCCTTGATTAACGTATAAACGAAATCCACCGTCGAAGTGCCATCGATCCAGCGTTCCGACTGGTTAAACGCCAGCGCGGTCCACTGATGGTCTCCTTGCCCCAACCGCAGATTCAGGTGTTGGCCGGTCTTACCGATTCTCCGCATTTCCAATACCTGCGCCCGGCGGGTGAGGAACATGGGTTGGCGATTAGATGCGCCGAAGGGCTCCAACGTGAAAACCCACTGTGGGAATTCCCCGCCCAATTCTGCCAACTCCACCTCAGCGTCAATCTCAAGGATAGACCTGAGATCTCCGGAGGCAGCAAAACCAGTGGCCCCAGCTACCAAACGCTTCTCCAGCACTGGAATATTCGCGACTGCCACGGTGAAACCTGCGGCCTGGGAGTGGCCCCCAAAGCGCACAAACAAGTCTTCACATTGGGAAAACGCCTCGAAGATATCGAACTCAGGTATGCTGCGTCCGCTGCCCACCGCATATCCATCTTCCACGGTCATGGCTACGGCTGGGCGGTGGTAGGTCTCCGCCAATCGCCCGGCCACCAGTCCGGCCACACCCTTGCTGATGCTCGGTCCTTGAACCATCAAGAATGAGGGCAAATCCGCCGAGTCGATACGCTCTTGGACTTGTTGAAAAGCGAAGGTCATGGCTTCTTTCGTTAGTTCCCTGCGCTCTTGATTCAAGCCCTCCAATTTATTGGCCAAAGAGTCGGCCTCACTGAGGGACTTGGTAGTCAGCAAAAGGTAGCTGTCCAGAGCGTGACCCAACCTGCCCGGTGAGTTCAAACGTGGCCCAACTTGGAATGAGATTGTTTCTGTGGTGAATGGACCCTGAGCTTTACCGGACCTAAACACTCCGGCGCTTTGGAAGAGGGCTTGCAGGCCGGGTCGCTTGGTGTTGGCCAGTTCTACTAACCCTTCCCGTACCAAGAAGCGATTCTCGTCGAGCATTGGCACCAAGTCCGCGATGGTGCCCAATGCGGCCAATTCCAGCAGGCTCCGGTCCCAAGGTTGGCCGCAATATTGATACAGGCCTTGAATCAGCTTAAACGCCAACCCTGCGCCGCACAGGGACTGGAAGGGATAATCGTCGCCGGGTAGTTTGGGATCAATGATTGCGACAGCGTCGGGAAGATTACCGTGGGGCAGGTGATGGTCGGTGATTATTACGTCGGCCCCGCTCTCTTTGGCGTAAATCACTTCATCGAAGGAAGTAACCCCGCAATCCACTGTGACTATTAGGCTGGCGCCGCCAGCTACAAGGGTGTCTATGGCATCGGTGGACAGGCCATGGCCTTCGTCAGAACGGCGAGGAAGGTATGGCAGAGTCTTTACGCCAAAGGCTTCCAAACCTTCAGCAATGATGGCCGTTCCGGTAACGCCATCGACATCAAAATCCCCGAAGACTCCCACCACTTCATGCTTTTCGATGGCTTGATATAGCCGTTTCAGGGCGTTTTCCATTCCTCCCAACCGCATTGGATCATAGGGCAGCCGGTGAGGAGGGTCGAGAAAATGAAGCAATTTTTCAGCGTCGTCGATGCCCCGGCGCAATAACACTTTTATTGCTGCTGGGGATAGGTCAGAGGGGAGGGAGTGGTCCGAGATGGGTGGAGGCAATCGCCACCGCTTGGCGCCCCCGTCCATTTCGATTTCTGTCAATCTTTTACCTATTCAGCCAGTTAATTTGCCAGTTCGCTTTAAAGTCACCAAGACGTACTTAAGACTTGCGATACCAGCGAGATATTCTCAATTAGCCGTTCAGGTACGGTTTGGCCAACACCAGCACCGAGTTGTGGCCGCCGAATCCAAACGAGTTGCTCATCGCTATGTTTATCGTCGCTTTGCGGGACTGATTCGGCGTGTAATCCAAATCGCAGTCCGGGTCAGGCTCGGACAGGTTAATCGTGGGCGGCACCACGCCGTGCTTCATGGCCATTATGCAGATTGCCGCTTCCAGGGCTCCACCGGCGCCCAACAGGTGACCGGTCATGGACTTGGTGGAACTTATGGGTATGCGTAATGCGTCTTCCCCCAAGGCAAGCTTGATTGCCTTGGTCTCTTGGCGATCGTTCAAGGGGGTGGACGTGCCGTGGGCGTTTAGGTAATCCACTTCGGACGGGTCTACACCTGCGACGCTCAAAGCTGTTTTCATCGCCCTTGCTGCGCTCTCTCCGGTTGGTCCGGGTTCAGTGATGTGGTGGGCATCGGATGTAGCCCCATAGCCTTTTAACTCGGCCAGGGGAGACACTCCTCTTCGCTCCAGGCTTTCGCCACTTTCCAAGACCAACACCGCCGATCCTTCGCCCATCACGAAACCGTCTCGTTGCAAATCGAAGGGACGGCTGGCTCTCTGGGGGTCTTCGTTGAATCGGGAAAGAGCCCGCAGTGCGTTGAATCCCGCCACAGCCACCGGATATATCGGAGCCTCGCTGCCGCCGGCCAACACGATGTCTTCTTGACCACGGACAATCATTTCCCAACCTTGGCCCAATGCGTCGGCCCCGCTGGAGCAGGACGACACCGTGCAATAGTTGGCGCCCATCGCCCCGGTGACCATGGAAACTTGGGCCGATGCCATATCCGCAAGCATCATGGGGATGAGAAAGGGGCTGACTCGCTTTGGTCCACGCTCGTTGAGGACCTCAAATTGCTGGGAAAGAGTAATAATGCCGCCGATTCCGCTGCCGATTATGACCCCCACCTTATACGGGTCGATCTCCCGCGGGTTAAGTTGGGCTTGGCAGCAGGCTTCTTTAGCGGCGGCAGCGGCGAACTGGGCAAATCGGTCCATTCGCCGGGCTTCTTTACGGTCAAGGTAGGATTCAGGATCGAAGCCCTTTACCTCTGCAGCAAACTTAGTGTCGAAACTCTCGGTATCGAAGGCGGTGATGAGATCTATCCCGGATTTACCTTCCGAGACACTGGCCCAAGTGGACTCGGTATCCAGTCCCAAGGGGCTTATTACACCAATTCCGGTGACGTACACGCGCCGGTTGTTGCTCACACTCACTCTCAGCTACCCGGTACCACAAGATAGTGGCACTTGAATTTGTTGATGATAATGCTCGACCTAACGCCCTAAAGCGGCCAATTCGCGACTTGGCATCTAGCTCGATTTGCAGCGGGAAAAGCGGTGTGCCTGCGTATCCGGCTCTCGCTTAGGTCAGGCCTGTGAACTATTTGCTTTTCTGTTTTCTGCGCTCCGGGGCCACGGCCACCACATTAAGCATGTCATTCAACTCGGTGATCCGTCCGGATATGTTGGCGGCTAACTCGACTCTTCCGGGTAAAAGCGGGTCGGACAGGGATTTTAGCGAGTCGGACAACTCGTTGATTCGAATGCCGACCGAGTCCGCAACTTCCTTCCTGGCATTGGCCAAAGGTTGGGAAACCGAGCGCAGGTTCTCCACCAATTCCCCAACTCGCTGGGCGATATTCTCTCCCAAGTCCTTTCCAGGCGTAGAAACAGGGTCCGACCAGCCTTTAAGGGATTCGGTGGCCTCAGTAATTCTGCTGGCAAAGGAACCGCTCAGGTCTTTACTGGTAGAAGCCAACCGAAGCCTGTAACTCTTGAGAATCCGGAAAATACGACCGTAGAGATCGTCGACCGGCTTGAGTCTGGCGGTGTACTTGTCGTAAAGTTCTTGGCTCTCCTGCAGCGTCCAGCGCTCGTCGTAATGGACAAACTGCCGACCGGTGTAAAGGTGGTAAGGGCGCATCTCGCCTTCCTGCAGAAGCTCACCTTCCGCATTGAGCGGTTTCAGGTCTTTCCAGTTGGCGGTGGCAGGCAGCGGGGTAAGCAGATTCGCAGTTTGGTACCTGCTAATCTCGGTTATCCAGTCAGCCATAGCCATGATGCTATCTTCGGTGTCGTAGGGCAGCCCGATGATGGTCATGGCGACTACCGCAAAGCCATCCTTTTTCAAGGCCACCAAGTCCTTGTGAGCTTGGCCAGGTTCCTGGCGCTTGTTCACAAGCTTAAGGTTTTCTGCGTTGTCCGACTCCACCCCGACGTAGAGCATCTTGATGTCGGCGTTTTGCATCGCATCTACGATTTCAGGGTCTTGGCCCACCTCCGTGCGGCACTGGCAGATGGAGTGCATACCTTCGGTATGGTCCTTCCATCCTCTCAGCCTGGCCAAGCGCTCATCCCGATACTTGACCGCACGTAGCGGTGGAGTATGAAGGTCGTCGGAGATAAATACCTGGAATGCGCCATTCTTGCCCGAGTGAATCAACCCATCGGCAGCCATCTGCTTCAACTGAGTGATTCGTTTAATCTCAGTCTCCCGGGATATCAGGCGATAACCCAAAAATTGTTGGATTACCTGACAATAGGTGCATTTCTCGGTGCAACCACGTACTGTTTCCAAAACGCCGCCAGCCAGGGGGTTGGCGGAACTCAGGTCTTTTATGGAGTAAAAATCCGGTAGTTCAACGAAGTCCGGAGCAACCAGCCCGGCCCGGCGAGTCTCGACGATTTGCCCATCTTTGAGGTAGCTGATTCCGGGAACCTTGTTCAGGTATTCTTGTAGCTGGGAACCCTTATAGGTCAGCAACAGGTCGGTAAGCTGCCCGATGATGTCCTCAGCTTCCCGTTGAACAATTACGTCGAATTGACCATTGTCGAAAGCTTCTTCAGCAAGGGGTCCCATCTGAGGCCCACCACCGATGGTGATGAGATCGGGGTGGAACTGTTTGGCCATGCGGGCAACCTGATAGCCCCTGGGGGCTTCATTTATCAGGGCGGTAACCATCAGGATATCGACGCCTTCCAGGTCTTTATTCGGGTCGATAAGTCCTGACCTATCCTCGAACCAAATCTCCCGCTCGTAATGATACGGGCCTTCCCACTGGGCTAAAGCGCCGGACAAAAACAACATCCCCTGCCGGGGAATCGCAATGTACTCAAAGTTTCCGCCGGTTGACGCTGGTTGAAGCAGCACCACCCGTTTAGTCTTTATCATGATTACTCCCACACGGTATCTGCGCAGATTAACCCTTGGGCCTTTCTCGCATTGGACTTAATCAGGCACCGAACCAAGCCCCATTGAAGCACATAACAACCGACCTGGTTCACAAGTTCTGTCAAGTCAACAAATATTATACACCCATGCAATAACCCATAAACACGGTTTTCCACCAGGTTGCTTGGTTGTTTTTCCTCGCGAGTAGCTGCCTGAATCCCCCAGGCTCCATGTCAACCTACCGGCCCATCTGCCAGATTGCCCCAAGGCGGCAATATTCTAAGACATCATTAGGCGGGTTTCCAGTAACCACGGTTCGATTTTTAGTGATTCCGGCGCTATGCGGATGTGTGCTGAAAATGGGGGATTATCTCTTTCGCGATGGTCTCTATGTGCCTATCTACATCTTCCCTAGGGCAAACTACGCTGAAGATAATATGTCTCGCTCCGGCGTCGATGAATTCTTGCAGCCGTGAGATACAGCTCTCCACAGGACCCAGCAAACAATAATCCCGAACAATGTTTATGAAATCGCCGCTGTAAACATATTGGCCTCCCAACTGCCTTGCGGCAACAACTGCGGCCTCTTCCTCGGTTGGATAGATAGATATATAAGGGAAACAGGCCCATTGGAAATCGGTCAAATCCTTCCCTTGTTTCTCAGCGGATGCTCTAATCTTGGCCACGCTGTCACGGTAACGCTGAGGGTTGTAGAAGTAGGGCATCCACCCTTCCCCGTATGCGACAGCACGCTCCATGGCTGCATCTCGCCGGCCGGATACCCAAATGGGCGGGCCGGGTCTCTGAGTAGGCGGCGGGTTGATTGACGCCCCATTCAGGCTGAAATGACGGCCCTCAAAGGTTACGGGGTCCCCGGTCCAGAGTTGACGGACCGCATCCAGGCACTCGTTGGTCCGTCGGCCCCTTTGATTCACCTTCAGGCCCGCAGCTTCGAACTCTTGGGGGTACTCGCCGCCGACACCAACCCCTAGAATGAATCTGCCCCCGGAAGCCACATCCAAGCTGGCCGTGAGTCTGGCCAGTACCAAGGGCTGGTAAAAAGGAACAAGCAAGATTGACGACAGTAAACGAATTTTTTCCGTTGCTCCTGCGGCAACACCCAAGACAGGCAAGCTGGCGTGGGTCGGCCCCGGTGGGTCGCCGCGCATGTAGTGCTCACCGGCTGCGAAATACTCATAGCCCAATTCTTCCATCCACCTTGCTTGGCGGGCAACGTCCTCCGCGCCCGTAGCTAGAGCGGCACCAAAATGCAAATCGGGTACAGACATCAGACTCCTCGTTCACCTAAATTGTTATCTATACTTCAGAACTGAATGGATATGAGCCATCCTTTGCCTACGGATTTTCTCCCATCGCAGGCTTTAGGGACGGCATGGTCAACGAAACCAAGAAGCCCAATGCAAACATCGCCGACGCATAATAGAATGCTGCGGGGAAACCCCAAATCTGGGACAAAACCCCTGCCAAGATGGTGGATATGGCCCCAAATCCGGCATTGGTTCCCCACATCAGGCCGATGGCGGTGCCTTGCAGCCTCTGACCCTGGGTTAGGTCTATGGCCACCGCTTGCGTCAACGAGTTGACCGAAAAGAAGAAAAGCCCGAAAACAGCGACCGAGGCCGTAAATGCCACAGCGGTGCCGGTGATTACCATGGAGACCGGCAAGACCATGGACACCGCCATGATGCCCACAATCAACTCCTTGCGGCCCGCCCGGTCTGAGATTGAACCTATCATCGGCCCCAGGAAGATTCCCATGGCCGCCAGCAGACCAACGTGGAAGCCAACCGACAGGTCGCCCATCTCCAAGTTCTCTCTCATGTAAAAGGGCAGATATAGTACCAACGCCCGGTCACCCATGCCCCTGATGGCGGAGACCAGCATTACGGATACCATGCCGGCCCCGCTGAAGGAACGTCCGGTGACTTTGAACTGACCGCCAAGCCTGGCCCAAAAGTTGCCTTGGCCGGGGGTGGCGGTTCCGGTCCGGCGCATAAACACTGCGATGGCCAGAAACAAGGGAAGAATCAAGACCATGCCGTACCGAAGCACGTCTTGCCAAACAAGAACCGCCAAAAGCGCCCCAATGATTATAGGTCCTATAAAATCTCCCAGGCTTCCCGTGGAACGGTGCAATGAAATTACAAAGCCTTTGCGTTTGGGAAAGCGTTCGGCCAAAAGGCCCAAAGCGGGAGGATGCCAGAGGCCGCTGCCCGCATTTCCGACCATCACTGCAACGATGACCAGCACATACAGGTTGTCTACCAAACTGACCGCAAAATAACCGAAGCCGATGATTAGCATGGCAATGGCCAGCATTTGGCCCCTGCGGTGTTGGTACATATCGGAGAGTATCCCCGCAGTCACGCTGATGAGCCCCGCAGATACTTGCCGGGAACCGTCTATGGCCCCGGTCATGATTGGGGAAAGTCCCAAGGACGCCGCAATGTGGGGCAGAAGGACGATAAAGCCTCTGGTATAGATGTGCTCTATCGTGTGAGCGGCGATTACGCCAGCCGCTGTAGCTTTTTCGCCGGTGGTGACGACTACCCCACCGTCGGCGCTTTCAGCAGCTTGGACCATTATTAGTTAGACATTTCCGGTAAATCGGAATTGAGAAGGTTCAAAATAGAATCCTTTGTTGCATAGCTGATGCAAGATGGCTGATGCGAGTCATAGTAGCCTGGGAGCTCCGCGGCAGTCGCCTTAGGCAGTATACACCGCCGGTTTTGACCCGGTTTTAACACTGTAGCGGGGAGGGCGAAAACTTGACAAGGTTCATGTGCCGTCCGACAATCACCGACGGCCAGTTATTATTGATTTTAGGCTTGGGCGAATTTTGGTCTGGGCGAAAATTGAAGTCGCCAAAACTGGCACCACCAAGACAGATAAGGAGAAACCTATTCCATGACTACCAGTTCAACGGCCTGGAAAGAAGAGATTTTAAGTATTGCCGGAGTCGATCTGCAGATTATTAAAGGGGGCTCCGGCGAGCCGCTATTGATTCTTCACGACGAGATCGGACACCACGAATGGCTCAACTACCAGCAAGCACTATCTCAAAATCACACCTTGCACATTCCTTCCCACCCTGGATTCGGCAAGACCCAGCCCCTTGAATGGATCATGAACATGCGGGACATGGCTGGCTGGTACCTTCAAGCATTGGACGAACTCAAGTTAGGCCCGATTAACGTCGTAGGTTTTTCAATGGGCGGATGGCTGGCTGCGGAAATGGCGACCATGGACACGAGCATGTTCAAGAAGATCGTGCTGGTGGGGGCTACGGGTGTTAAACCGCCGGTGGGTGAAATATATGACATGTTCTTGGAGATAGCACAGAACTTCATTACGGCCGGCTTCGTGGACTCAAGTAAGGTGGAAGAATTCCAGAAGATTTGCCCCGACGATGCGCCGGCGGAGTTGGTGGAGGCTTGGGAGGTCGCCAGAGAGGAGGCCTGCCGCTTAGGTTGGAAGCCGTATATGTACTACGCTGGTTTGCCCCAATTGCTGCCACGATTGAAGGCTTTACCGACACTTATAGTGTGGGGCCGCCAGGACGCCATCGTGCCAATCAGCGCTGGCGAACTGTACCACCAGTCCATCCCAGGTTCAAAGTTGACGGTTCTGGAAGACTGTGGTCACAGGCCCGAGATCGAAAAGACCTCTGATTTTGTGCAGCTCGTTAACGAATTTCTAAATAGCTGAATCTAGAAGGCGCTGCGCAGGACGGTCATGATGGGACCGGCGTCGGAGACGGGTTTGGGATTGGTGGCCAGGCCCCGGTCATGAAGGGTGGCTGCGGCTATAAATTCCAGCCCATCTTCAGGAACACCGACGTCCCGCAGCGTCTCGGGCATGTCCAGGTCTCGGCACAACTGGGCGACAGCATCGGCTGCGGCCAGACCTGCTTCTTCGGCAGTCATCCGGCTGGTCTTGACTCCCATGGCCTCGGCGATTAACTCCTGGCGATCCTCGCTGGCATCCAGATTAAAGCGCATGGTGTGGGGCAATAGGATTGCGTTGGCCTCTCCGTGGGGCACGTCGTACAGGCCTCCCACGTGGTGGGCGATAGCAGTGTTCATGCCCAGACCGCCTACCGCAGCCATAGCCAACATGGGCAACGTGGCTGCGGTCTTCGTATTGAGCAGTACGTCCATATCCCCATTCTTGCATTGAGGAAGATATTCGACCAACATCTTGATGGCATGTAGCGCAGCAGCGTCGCCTATGGGATTGTGGCCAGTGGAGTAGACACTCTCCACCGCAATGCGGAACTGACCAATGGCGGTGGACAGGAGTATCGGCATGGGCGTGGTCGCCAATGCTTTGCCGTCTATGATTACGACTCGGTGACCGGTGCCTTGCCCCGACGACAGAATCTTGCGGCCCAAGGATTTGTCGGTGAAGCCGCCTCCGCCCCTGCTAAGTTCTGCGCCGCCCATGGTGGTAGGTACACTTACTATGGGCACTTTATCGTGGGGAGCATCGGGGATGACTACTGTATTCGGCGGGGTAAACTGGACCTCGAAATCGTGGATCTCACCACCCTCGGCCAGCAGCAAGGCGATGCCTTTGGTGGTGTCGTGGGTACTGCCACCGCCAACGCTGATTAAGACGTCCGGTCCTACGGCACGAGCAGCTTCCACCGCCTGACGGAGCACTTCCACAGGGGAATGAGGAGCCACCCCCGAAAACAGACCTGCGTAGCGCGTTCCCAAGGCCGATTGCACCCTTTGCACCACGTCGGCGCCCTCAAGAATGGTAGGGCCGCAGATTACCATTGCCCGCTTTGTGCCCAGTCCCTCCAGAATCCCGTCGATGCCGGAGATTGCCTCAGGGCCGCACACGATGTCCTGAGCCATGCCTCGGTAGGTGTATTCCAGTGAAGATTCAGGCATCATTTTCACCTATGAATCGCCGCCGCAGGCAGCAAACGGCAAGATTCCGTTGATTCTCTTTGCAGGGATTTGCCTGTGTTCTTGTTGGTGGACAAGTTTACGCTCTGGGGCTGCGCCCGCTCACGCTGAGATAGTCGAACGAAATATTAGCTTATCGAATCCTTCGACACGCTCAGGACGAACGGGAGAGGTGAAACTTAGGCCATTCGTGGCCCACTTATCACTCGTTCTCAGTTAGCCTGCCACCCGTTCCCAGCCAGCCTGCTTCTCGTTCCCGGCTAGCTTGCTACTCGTTCGTGGTCAGCCCACCACCCGTTTGCAGTGGGCTAGCCGCCCGTTCGTGGTGAGCCTGTCGAACCACAATTATTGCAATCCCCCAGTTAGGTCATTCGACAAGCCCAGTACGAACGGAACCACGTCAACATCGCAAAGAATTGGGGGTCGGGTTAGCGGCTCCAGACAGATTTGTTAGCCTTTATTATTTGTTCCAGATTGCGTCCAGGACGTTCCCCGGGGACATGGGCAATTGGTTCATCCTGACGCCAACCGCATTGTAAATCGCGTTGGCGATGGCGGCCATGGGAGGCACCAAGGGAACCTCTCCAACGCCCCGCACCCCAAAGGGATGGGTGGGATTGGCCACCTCGACGATTACGGTGTCAATCATGGGCAAATCCAGGCTGGTGGGCATGCGGTAGTCCAAGAAGCTGGAGTTAGCCATCTCACCTTGGTCGGGATTGTAGTAATACTCTTCGTTCAAAGCCCAACCGATTCCTTGCACGGCTCCGCCTTGCATCTGTCCTTCCACGTAGCTGGGATGTATGGCCTTGCCAGCGTCTTGTATGGCAGTGTATCGAAGGATATCCACCTTCCCGGTCTCCGGGTCTACCTCTACGTCTACGATATGGACGGCAAAAGCGCCTCCGGGAGCGGACGGGTTGACGTTCCCTCGGCCGACCACCGGCCCGCCGGTGCCATTTAGCCTGGGAGCCAACTCTTTGAAGGTCATGCGAAGTTCCGGGTCGGAACGGTGGGACATGACGCCGCCTTCGTACTCAATGTCGTCTTCGGAAACGTCCCAAATCTTGGCCGCCCGGGCAATCAGCTGTTGTTTGATGTCCAGCGCCGCTTCGTAAGTGGCCCAACCGGTCTTGAAAGCCACGCTGCTGCCGCCGGTGAGGGATGTGTAACCAACGGAGTCGGTGTCACCCACGGTGGGTCTTACTTCTTCAACTCCGATGCCTAAGACCTCGGCCAAGTGTTGGGCCATCACCACTCGGCTGCCGCCAATGTCCGGAGAACCTTCAATCAAGCTGACGCTGCCGTCGGGGTTGACGCTGGCGGTGGCGCTGGCAGGACCGGTGGCATTGAACCAGAAGCCGCTGGCCACGCCTCGTCCTTGGTTGGGGCCCGCTAGGGGAGCGGAGTAGTGGTCATGATCTTTAGCCGCTTCCAAAGTCTCCAAGAACCCTATCTTGGGGTTTACCGGGCCGGTGATTCTGCGACTGCCTTCTTTGGCGCCGTTGATAAGACGTAATTCCAAGGAATCCATGCCCAGCTTCTCGGCGATTTCGTCAATCACCGTCTCGGCGGCAAAAGCCGCGGCAGGGGCTCCGGGAGCGCGGTAGGCTGCAGTTTTGGGTTTGTTTAAGACAATGTCGTAGCCTTCGATGCGACCGTTTTCGATGATATATGGGGCGAATATGCACTGGCAGCCAGGGTTCACGGGCGATCCCGGAAATGCCCCGGCCTCGTATATTAAGGTTGCATCGGCGGCGGTAATCTTCCCGTCTTTGGTGGCGCCAATCTTGACCCGATAAGACCCACCCGAGGTGGGACCGGAAGCCTCGAAAACATCGGCCCGGCTCATGGCCACCTTCACGGGTTTGCCGCTCTTTTTAGCCAAAAGAGCGGCCACGGGTTCCAGGTAAATCAAGGTTTTGCCGCCGAACCCACCACCGATTTCCATCGGGACCACTTTAATAGTGGCGATGGGTATGCCCAGAATTGTGGCTGTCTGGTCCCTAACGTTAAAGTGGCCCTGGCTGGAGCACCACAACGTGAGGTTGCCATCCTCGCCCCACAGGGCGGTGGCGGAATGGGGTTCTATGTACCCTTGATGCACTGATTGGGAGCGGTATTCCCGCTCGACAATAACGTCTGCTTCTTTGAAACCTTTTTCGATGTCTCCGGACTCGAAGACAAAGTGGTTGGCGATATTGCTGGACTTGGTGGCGTCATCCTCGGACCTCAGTCCGCCGGGTCGCACGTTGGCGTCTGTGGCGTTGAAGAGCCTCTCGTGGAGCACCGGAGCGTCGGGTTTCATGGAATCTAGCACGTCCACCACGAAGGGCAACACTTCATAGTCCACGTCTATCAGGGACGCAGCTTCTTCGGCGATATGGAGGCTGGTAGCCGCCACCGCCGCCACGGCATGTCCTTTATAAAGGGCCTTGTCCGTTGCCAGGATGTTGTTGCTCAGGAACTTGGGGTTAATCATCGCCCCCTCACCCTGGTCCATCAGCTTTCCAGTGGGTTGAGGAAGATCGGCGCCCGTTACAACGGCCTTAACTCCAGGCAAAGCAAGGGCTCTGGTGGCGTCAATGGACTTGATGCGAGCATGTGGGTGGGGACTCCTGACTATCTTGGCGTGTAGCAGTCCCGGCAGGGTGATATCGGCACTGTAACGGGCTCTGCCGGTGACTTTATCAGCCCCATCATGGCGAATGGGCCGACCGCCTACCACGTTAAACTCTTGATTTGAAAGAACAATATTAGACGTCATAGGTTATATACCTCTTTTAGTGGCTAAATGCGGGGGAACGTGGAGATTTTAACATAACGGTCGCTTTTGTACCCATGATGCTGGCGAATCGAGCGCGCCATGCCCTTACTTCCCTTAATCCTACTTCCCATCCTGGGCCCACATGGCTTCAAGCACGTTGCCGGGCGACATTGGCAGCGCAGCCATCCGCACGCCCACGGCGTTGTGGATGGCGTTGGCAACTGCGGCGATGGGGGGCACTATACATACTTCGCCCACGCCCCGGACACCAAAAGGATGGCCAGGATTGGCCACCTCAACAATCACGGTGTCAATCATGGGCATGTCCAGGCTGGTAGGCATACGGTAGTCCAAGAAAGTTGGGTTGGCCATCTGTCCGGCATCGTTGTAGACGTACTCTTCATTGAGAGCCCAACCGATTCCTTGTGCCACTCCTCCCTGAATCTGTCCTTCCACATAACTTGGATGGATTGCCTTGCCCACATCTTGGAGAGCCGTGTACTTGAGAATATCGACCTTGCCGGTGTCGGGGTCAACCTCCACGTCCACAATATGAACAGCGAAAGCGTTGCCCACACCCCCCGGGTTTACGTTACCTCTACCTACCACGGGTCCGCCGGTGCCGTTCAACCGGGCGGCAATCTGTTTGAAAGTTAGTTTCAGTTCCGGGTCCGACTTGTGGGAGGCCACCCCATCGGCGTAATCGACGTCTTCGGGTCCGACATCCCATGTCTGCGCGGCCCGATGCCGGAGTTGCTCTCTGATGTCCACAGCCGCTTCGTGGCAAGCCCAACCGGACTTGAAAGTCGCCCCGCTGCCAGCGGTAAGAGAGGTGTAGCCGACGGAGTCGGTGTCGCCAATCGACGGGTGAACGTCCTCTACAGGAAGACCCAGCACCTCTGCCACTTGCATGGCCATGGATGCCCGGCTACCGCCGATGTCCGGAGAGCCTTCGACCAGACTCACCGTGCCGTCGGCATTGACACTTGCGGTGGCGCAAGCAGGTCCGCTGCCATTGAACCAAAATCCACTTGCGACCCCTCGGCCCCGGTTGGGTCCTTCCAGAGGCGTCTTGTAATGCTCTGTGTCCATGGCCGCAGCCAAGGTTTCCAGGTTTCCAACGCGCTGCAAGACTGGGCCTGGAATGCGGCGGCTCCCTTCTTTGGAGCCGTTCTTCACTCGAAATTCCAACGGGTCTATCCCCAGCTTTTCCGAAATCTCGTCCATGACCGACTCGGCGGCGAAGGAAGCCGCAGGCACGCCCGGCGCACGGTAGGCAGCGGCCTTTGGCTTGTTTACCACCACGTCGTAGCCTTCGATTCTCCCGTTTGCGATGTTGTATGGCGCCAGCACGCACTGGCAAGCCTGATTTATGGGGGAACCAGGAAATCCGCCTGCCTCGTACATCATCGTGATGTCAGCGCCGGTAATCATGCCTTCTTTATCGGCCCCAATCTTCACCCGTATAAAGCTGCCGGAGGTGGGCCCCGTGCCCTCGAATACCTCCGAGCGGTCCATGGAGACTTTCACCGGACGCCCAGCTTTCTTCGAAAGCGCAGCGGCGACCGGCTCTAAGTAGGTAACGGTCTTACCGCCGAAGCCACCGCCGATTTCCATTGGAATCACCTTCATCTGTGAGACCGGGATCCCCAGGACGATGCTGGTGAGGTCTCGCATCTGGAAATGACCTTGGCTGCTGCTCCATATCGTCAATTTCCCGTCTTCGCCCCACATAGCGGTGGCAGCGTGGGGTTCAATGTAACCCTGATGTACGGTGGCAGTTCGGAACTCACGCTCAACGATTACGTGAGCCTGTTTAAATCCCTGGCTCGGGTCTCCTACCTCGTAAACGAAATGGTTGGCGATGTTGGTAACCTTCCCGTTGTCGTTCTCATCCCGCAGACCGCCGGGGCGTATGTCGGCGTTTTCCACGTTGGCGAGGCGCTCGTGCAATACGGGGGCATCGTCTTTCATGGCATCCAACACATCGGTGACGCCGGGCAGCACCTCGTAGTTCACGTCAATCAAGGAAAGGGCTTCCTCAGCCACATGGAGACTGGTAGCCGCCACCGCAGCCACGGCATGCCCCCTATAAAGAGCTTTTTCCGCTGCCATGCAGTTGTTGCTAATCCATTTGGAGTTAGTCATGGCGCCTTCGCCCAAATCCGTCAATTTACCGGCGGGCTGGATGAAATCCGCCGAGGTTACCACTGCCTTGACGCCCGGTAGGGCCAATGCTCTGGTGGCATCGACGGACTTTATGCGAGCGTGGGCATGAGGACTACGCAAGACCTTTCCGTAGAGCAATCCAGGCATGCTGATGTCAGCGCTGTACCTGGCCCTACCAGTAACCTTATCTACCCCATCGGGGCGGATGGGCCTAGTACCCACCACGTTAAATTCTTGGTTCGAGAGAACGACATTGGAAGCCATTGCTTTTCTACCTCTATAATTTTTGGTTCTAATTCAGGAAATGTTATCACGGGGTATCTTGGGGCAATCGCTCCAGTTCCACAGCGAACCACAATGCCATACCCCCGCTGCGGTCATCGAGACCGAAAACCGCAGGACGGTCCAAGTACTCCCTGATTCCCGTTTGAACTCCGGTGCTGGCGCAAGCGTCGACGATGTTCCCTTCTTCGTCGATGCGTTCCGACACCCCCTGCCAAGCCAGTCTCAGAGGCTCGATATACTCAGCGTCCAGCCAACCCAGGCGCACTCCTCTGGCGACCGCATACCCGAACATGCACGTGGTGGTGAATTCATGGTAGGAACCAGGTTGATCCAACACGTTGGTAAACATGCCCGAAGGTTGTTGCAATTTTATCAACGCATCCAACAGCTTTAGGCACATATCCAGGATTCTTTCCCTGGCTGGATGGTCCTCGGGCAGGTATGTCAGAGTCTCGGAAAGACCCATCAAGGCAAAACCGTTACCCCTTCCCCAGAAGTAGGGCGCTGACCGGCAATGCCAGAAAAGACCGTTGCTCTGCTGTATGCCAGCGTCCAACATAAACTGGGTCAACATCGTCAAATAACGGGCGTCACCGGTAACCTCAAAAGCCCGGCCCAAAATCGCTCCGTTCATGAACATATCTTCGGTTCTAAAATCCGGGTCGGAGGGTGGCGGAGCGGACCCAGGAGCCACCGCCTGATACCGGTCAGCCACTTTCACCAGCAGGTCGGACCAGCGGGAGTCTCCCGTGGCCTCAGCCAACTCAGGGCCCCAGATTACCCCGGCCAGGTTCGCTCCACTGGGGCTATCACCAAAGGGGTCGTCAGCTAACAAGCCTGCTCGCTCTAAAAATTCCGCAATCTCAGGCGCCGGTCGTTGGTCGTTGGGGGCCAAGGCGGCCAAGCGCAACCGACCGCTGATTCCCACACCTTGGGTGTAGTTGACCGGGTCCAACTGATGGCCGTACACCGAGTCCAGTATGCTGGCTATCCGAAGCCGGGACCGGGACCGGCGGGAGTCTAAAGCCTGCCTAGCGGGAGAAGGCTCCCAACTGCCGAACTGGGGTATGAAGTTCCAGAGACGCCCAAGTTCAGGACCCATTCGGGCACTAGGAGCTTCCAAGCGTAAGCCGGGAATGGGCCCAAGGCCGTTAGGTATGCCGTTTCCCAGAGCATCCAGCAGTGTACCCTCTCCCCACATTGGTCTGGCCGCCACGGCAGGCGCCAGACGCAGGGCCGCTGCGTTGGCTTCCCAGCGGGTTTCGTTGCTGTTCACCAGTTCCAACACCAAGTCGGGGGCTTGAAAGCAAATCCAGCGCCATAGATAACGGGATTCGGGGTCGTTCTCGTGGTTATAAAAATCGCCTTCCGGTGGGTAGCCGGTGCGGGGGTCACCACCGGATGCATTGCCGCGGCCTCTGCCGGTTAGCAGCCCTTCGGGGTTCCCGCAAGGGATAGCGCTTAGGGCGATGTCCCCAGCGTATCTTTGGCCCCCGGAGGCAAACATATCCAATGCGCCTAGGGCCTGTTCCACGTCGGTGGCAGTGCCTGACAAGCCGGATATCAGCAGCACTCTGGCTCGCGTAGCGGTAGGAATATAGGCGTCGGCATCAATAATGGCCGGAATCTGGTCTCCGGAACGGGTGACGCCGCAAGCGGACATGGTCCAGAGCCTGGGCCTTCTCTTGACCAATGTTTCCAAGTATGTGCGAATGTCGCCTATAGGGTCTGAGACGCCACCGTCAGAAGGCTCGGTCATAATCGGCGGCCGCCCTTTACCCCTTCTGGACCATGTTGATATTTACCGGGCGAGCGTCGATAACAGTGAAGCTCAATGCCGTGGTCCCCAAGCCTTCGGTGGAATTTGTGATTTCAAGACTGTGGGGGCCTTCTAAGTATTCGATTTTGTCCCCTTCCAACCTGAAGGGCCGGTCGTGACCGGGATAGAACACTTTGGCCGAGGCGACCATCTTTTCCACGCTGGACCGGGCGTCTTCCACGTCCCAAAACACGTTGGTGGGCAGCCCGCGCTTGACGCTGCCGCTGTCCGGCAGGGCATCTCCGGCAATCAGGACTCTTTCGTTTCCGGCACTGACCGCAACGCTGATGTGTCCTTTGGTATGACCGGGGGTTTCGACGATGGATACACCTTCAATAATCGTGTCTCCCTCGGAGACGAGCTCCAATTTCATCTTATCCACCATATCTGCAAGGTATTGGGCGCAAGCCATGTCGGCGCGGTTGGGATTGCGGGCGTAATCCATCTCGGTGGGATGAACCAGAATCCGTGCGTTGCGGAACAAGTCAGTGTTCTGGCAGTGGTCCCAATGCATATGGGTCAAGATGACGATATCCACATCTTCCGGGGCAAGGCCCTTACTTTCCAAGGCTTTGTGTAGCCAGACTCTCCGCGAAGACGGTCCTGTATCCACAACAATCGTCTGGTCGCCCACTGTGACCAGGGAATTGGTGGACATGCCAAAGGAGCCTTGGTCGGAGTTGAAGGAGAATCCGTAGGTTAATACGTCGATGTTGGCACCGGGCATGTTGTTGGGCCTCCTGGGTAGCGCGTGGGATGATTTTTTTAGGAAGGATGTGCGTATTTGCGCTGAGTACTCCGCCATCCGTTTTGTCGAGTTTGGGCTCTAGGTTCAGAAATCCAGAGGATGACGGGTTACTTGAAATTTGGCATTACCTTCTCAGCGAACAGCCTCATGGAGCCTTCGATTTCATCGAATGACAGGCCACCAGCGTCCATATAGCTCAGGAAGTCGGTCACATGCCGCGATTCCAGGTCTCTGACGGTTTCGTTGACTTTAGCCGGATTGCCTATGGCGCTCATGGACTCGGGTCCTCGCTTTTCCAGCAGATCGGGTTTGATGAACGGGTCGTTGACGTAATTCTCATAGCCTTTGACGCCACCGGCATTGGCCAAAACGGCCAAAGGCCGACGCAGAAACTCGCCCATATCGCCAGCCCATTGCAGTCTGGGAGTCATGATTTCCAAAGCCTCTTCTTCGCTCTCAGCCACGAACATGTTCCGGACTGCGGCGACGGTTATGTCCTCGCTGGCCACACCGGAGTCTCGCATCTTGGTGTAGTAGAGGTTTATCAGGTCTTGGTCCGACTCAGGGGAAGCAGGGAAGAAAGAGCTTCCCACAGTGAACAAGCCCCAGCGGTTTTTTACGGCAATGTCCACTGACTCGGGACTGTGGGTCACCGCCATCCATATTGGAGGATGAGGGGATTGCACCGGCTTGGGGAGCACCATGACCTCGGGGAAAGAGTTGAACTGGCCATCGTAGGAGAACCGTTCCTCAGTCCACGCTCGGATTGCGATATCCATACCTTCCACTAGACGCTCCCTGGATTCGGTGATATCCAGGCCGTAGATATCAAACTCCCGTTTCTGATAGCCCCTTCCGGCGCCCACAATCAATCTACCCTTGCTGATTATGTCAAGGGTCGCCAGGTCTTGGGCCATGCGCAAGGGCGAGTGCCATGGCACGATGGTGCAAGCGACGCCGATGTTCACCCGCTCGGTCTTGGCTGCTATGGCCGCCAGCATGCTGTGAGGCGAGCTCACAATGCTGTGTTCGCTGAATGCGTGCTCTGCAACCCATACCGAGTCGAACCCCAATTCCTCGGCCAGCACGGCGCCCTTCAGGATATCTTCGTAAACCTCAACGTCCGTGCGGCGCACCGGATTGGGGTTAACTTTTCTTTCATCAGCGTATTGCTCGTGAAGTTGCGGTCTCTGACCTACGAAGAAGCATCCAAATTTCATCATTACACCTTGTGCGCGTCAGTGTTTTGCCAACCAAGCCACTATTTAACGCAGAGGATGCAGAGAACGCTTAGGAATTGATATAAAATCCTCCTCTGCGGTCTCCGCGTGCTCTGCGGTGGAGAACAGGCCTAATTCTTAGTTGACACCGTCCACGTTTTTATAGGTCTGGCTCATCATGGCGCCGGAATCGGCCTCCACGTCGGCGAACCAACCTAACAACGTGCGGGTCAAAGGATCTACCGCAGGGTCGTGGGCAGCCACGATGTACTTATCCCGCACCGTGGGTTTTTCCTGTTTCTGAGCGGCCTCTTTGATGCACTGAATCTTCTCGGCATCGGACATGTCAGAACCCAGAATCTCCATCCTTTCCTTGAAATTGCCGTCCTCGGTGCCCTCAGGTTGGAAGCCCAACTCCCGGATGCGCCGGTCCATCAGGTCTCCGTGGCTAACTTCCCTTTCCGCCACGAAACTCAGACAGTGCTTGAGGCCGGCATCGGCGGTCTTGTCGGCCCAGGCTTTGAGGTAAATGCCGGCGCCATACTCTTGGAGCCGGATGGTATTAAGCAGTTCCACGTATTCGGGTTTAGTGTCAGCCATGATTTTCTCCCCTTCAGTAAATTATTTGAGATTGACCGAATTGTATACGTAGTGTTGGCACAAACTTCGGATGAGGTTACCAGGTCGTGCCAATGGTTTAATCGTATAAACTGATTTTGGCTATAGTACTGCGCTTACCCCTGCGCCTATAACAAGAACTATTCCTAAAAGAGAAACAAGGCTACAGCCAAAGACACCGACTCTATGGCGTAGAGGCTCAGAAAGGATTTGCCTGGATAGTACGTCCCCGGTTTTGCTTATGGTGTAAGCTTCTTCGCCCGGCTGTCCATCGAATTTCTTGGCGGGCACATAGGAGAAACGTATGTAATATGCGTCCTCCCTCTCCTCTGCTGCTACGACTTCGTAGGCGAGCAGCACCGTCTTCCAGCGTCCTTCATAGAATGCGACGTTGTTCTTCGCATTCTCCAAGGCAATTTCTTGCGCTTGCTCCAAAGAAACAAATGAATCGGCCATATCAACTATCTCTAATCCAAAAGTTGGGCCTGGGGACGGAAGCGCAGATTGAAGTCAAGATACACGAGATTAGGCGTGTGGGCAATAGGAAGCAAACGAAGTTTATTCGGAGAGCGAGCCGGTTTTAGTTTCAAGGTCCCCAATCGGGTTCTGTATCATTTCCGGCAAAGTTAGTTAGACGCGTGGTGTTCCCGCCGTCCGAATCAATTACATAGATTTGCGATTTTCCGTCTCTGTTCGATCGAAACACAATCTTCTGTCCATCGGTTGACCACGCTGGGATGTAGTCGGTTGCACTTTCGTTCGTCAGTCGCATTGGATTACTTCCGTCCGCATTCATAACGTATATTTCCAGGTTCCCGTCCCGGTCGGACACGAATGCTATTTTATTACCATCTGGTGAGCAACTCGGAACTTCATCTTTTGAAATGTCGCTCGTTATCCTTGTCTGGTCTGAGCCATCTGAATTCATAACGTAGATTTCCATGTTAACGTCTCGCTGGGAGGCAAACGCTATACTCGATCCGTCAGGTGACCACGTAGGATAATCGTCGAAGGCTGATTGGCTTGTCAAGCGAGTCTGGTTCGAGCCATCGGATTCCATAACATATATTTCCCGGTTTCCATCCCTCTCAGAAGAAAACGCAATCTTTGTTCCGTCCGGCGACCAATCAGCGTGTAGGTCATTTTGGCTTTGGTTCGTCAGTCTAGTCTGTCCAGAACCATTGGAGTTCATGATGTAGATTTCAGAGTTCCAGTCCCTGACAGACTCGAAGGCAATTTTGCTACTGTCGTTTGACCAAGCGGGGTCTAAGTTATGTCCGATGACGCTTGTAATTCGTTCAATGTTCGTGCCGTCGAGGTCCATCACGTATATGTCCCAGCCGTTCACACCATCCGGCTCCCGAGCAAAAACAATCTTGCCGTTGGAAGGCGTCACTGTCGCGGTAGGCGTAAGAGTAGGTGTGGGCGTTACAGTATGGGTTAACGTGGGCGTGTGGGTTGGATCGCCTGGCGGCTGAGGCGTGGCGGTCGGTCCTGACGTTGGCACCGCTGTGGGAACGGGAGTCGGTATTGCTGTCGCCGATGGCACCGGCGTCGGCGTCTGACTGGTGAAAGCGATGTTGGCCGACACAAACCTCTCTCCTCGCATCACCACCGTTGCCTTGGATCCGTCCTGACCGGTTGCTCCTTGCCAGCTTATAGCCGATCCTGTGATGTCTGGTTTCGCTTCCATAGTAACGGTGCTTCCAGGCACGTAGGTTCCGTTGCTCTGGGCCAGTTGGTGCAAGGTCACCGTCCCGCCGGGCACCCTTATCACAATCTGCCCTCCCAGCACCTGCAGGCCATTTACAAACAACTTAAATCCTGGAACAGGAACGGGGGATGCTGTTGGCCGCAGCGTCGCTGTCGGCCTGGGTGTTGGCGTCGGCGTGGGAGAAGGCGTCGGCGTGAACGTGGCCGTTGGCTCGGGCTCCAAGCAGGTTGCTACCAACAGCCGGTCACGGTCCATGGTTACTGTTATCGTCCTGGAATTTCGCGATGCGCCTTGGGGTACGCTCCCCTCCCAAGCTCCAAAGTCGGCAGAGCACTGGGCAGTCACCACCACGTCTCTACCTTCAGGGTAGCGTCCGTCGTCGCTGGATGGCCGCACGGTCACGGTGCCCAGACTCGCTGGTTCCACCTCAATATCCAGTTTGTACTGCACCACCTGCTTTGGCGTGGGCACTGAGATCGCAGTTGCGGCTGGCACCGGGATGGGCGTTGACGTAGACGGTGTAGCAGTCGCCGTAGGTTCCTCTGGAGGCGATAGTGTTGATGTGGGTGGTGTTTCCGGTGTGGGAACCTGTTCGGGTTCTCTGATGGTCAGAGCAAATACGCTGAGTTGGTCAACTTGCGTCTTGGCCGTTGCCGCGGCGAAATCTACCATGGTGTCCAGCAATTCCCATGCCCCGTCGTGATAGTGCTGGATTATCACATTGGCTGGGTTACTATCCGCCAATGTTTCGTCAACGGAACTGAACCTTGCGGTGATTGTGATGGCTTTTAGTAACGGCTCACTGGATGTCAGGTCGAATATCGTGCCGGTGGAACGGTATTCTCTTGCCAGCGCAGGCATGTCCCCTATGCTAAATGGCTCATATGTCAGTTGGCTGGTTGAGCCAAACGTTCCTGCTTCAATGTCTATCGTCACATCTCCCTGTGGGGACAACAACTGGGCTGCTACGTCCGGGGCCACAAATACTGCGACCGACTCGGTCGGGTCAATAACTAATTCGCTGCCTGAGGAGCTTGAGAATACTCCCGCTGCGGCCAAGCCGCCGGCGATGGCTCCAATTAATACGACTAAACCCAGACCAGCAAGTATCGTTTATCGTTTTTGTTCGGGTGCTCGGCTTGGGGTGGGACAAAATCTGGCGCAGGGTGATTGGTCCGGTCTTGTCGACGGTAAACTGCTCGATCCCCGGCTTGCCGACAAACCCAGAAGCCGGTCGGTAAGACAGCCTAATATCATAGTAGTCTTCGCTTTCCTCTTGCCTTACGACCTCCCACACCAAATCGCCTTGAGAGTAGGTGGAGCCGTAGAAATCTCGGTTGTCCCAGGCGTGTTCGATGGCCCGAACTCGGGCTTGGTCCAATGATATATAGCCGAAGGCCTCACCTTCAGCGGTGAACTCTAGTTTTTCTTCTTTTTTGTCTTCTTCTGACATTTACTAGTCAACCGGTGAGAGCGCTCTAAATCGATTCAGAGAATCTTGGAACTGAGCAATTCAATGTATGCATCAAAACGTATTGACTTGGCGAAATTACACTATCCAAATCGTTAACGCAAGCCTCACTAGCATAGTTATTGAGAGAGCTATTTTGAGGTATTGGTAATTATGTATTTGCGTCGAACTACTAGCCAAGGAGCGTGATACAATTTTGCCATTAATTTCAGCGCCCAATCAGGCATCCGTTCCCGGTTTTGTTATCAACTGAAAAACCTATTTCAGGCGAGGAATCCAAGTGGCCCAAAGCTCCGAGGCCCGCAGAGCCATAGTCAATACCATTCGCGAGTTCGTGCGCCGGGAAGTCACCCCCGTGGCCTCCCAGATGGAACACGCCGACGAGTACCCGGTGGAATTAGTGGAGCGGATGAAGGAACTTGGCTTGTTCGGTGCCATTATTCCAGAGGAATATGGCGGACTGGAACTGGACATTGGTACCTATGCCTTAATCATTGAAGAGATATGCCGGGGTTGGATGAGCCTGAGTGGGGTTCTAAACTCCCACCTGATAATGGCCTACATGGTGGCCACCAACGGTACTCAAGACCAAAAGGAACAATATTTGCCATTGATGGCCACCGGAGAGAAACGGGGCGGCATCTGCATCACTGAACCCAATGCCGGAAGCGACGTGCAGGCTATCGAAACTCGGGCCGTTCGGGATGGCGATGAATACGTGGTCAACGGCTCCAAAACCCTCATCACCAACGGTCGACACGGCAACACCTTTGCTCTGGTGACCAAGACCGACCCCAACACCGACCCGCCCCGCCGCGGCATGAGCATCTTCATCGCCGAAAAGGGCCCTGGGTTCAACGTTACACGGGATGTTCCCAAGCTTGGATATAAGGGCGTGGACACCTGCGAGCTTTCCTTTGACGATTACCGGGTCTCTGGGGGGAATCTGATTGGCGGTGAGGAAGGCCAGGGTTTCTACCAAATCATGAGCGGCCTGGAAGTAGGCCGGGTGAACGTGGCAGCCCGCTGCGTTGGCATCGCCAGGGCAGCCTTGGAAGACTCGATAAAGTACGCCCAACAAAGGAAGACCTTTGGCAAGCCTATCGGCGAACACCAAGCCATCCAGATGATGCTGGCCAAAATGGCGACGCAGATTCAGGCGGCCCATCTGATGGTCATGCATGCCGCCGACAAGAAGGACCGGGGTGAGCGAGCCGACCTGGAGGCGGGAATGGCCAAGCTCTTCGCCAGCGAGATGTGCATGCAGGTGGCACTGGACGCTATGCGAATCCACGGCGGCTACGGCTACACTCAGGATTTGAACGTGGAGCGGCACTTCCGGGACGCTCCGCTGATGCTAATCGGCGAAGGAACTAACGAGATTCAGCAAATTGTCATAGCCCGTAACCTGCTGAAGAATCACCCCTCTGGGGATTTTCTTTACGACGCAGGCCTGTAGCGGCAGGCTATTAGAAAAAGATTGCCCAGTAATTCGGCAAATACAGGGGAACAAAGATGGTACGCACCAACAAAGATGCAGGCATTACCGAAACGCTGGCCAAGTTTTCAGCGGAACTAACCTACGAAGACCTGACCCCAGAGGCAGTAGATTGGGCCAAATATCTGTGCCTGGATTTCGCCGGAGTTACACTCAGCGGCTCTACCACGCCTTCGGCTAAAACCGTGGTAGAGGCTTTGGAAGGGATTCAGCGGCCCGGGCCTTCCGCCATTGTGGGCACGTCGGTGCGGGTTTTGCCCGAGTACGCCGCCATGGCCAACGGAATCGCATTTCACAGCGTCGAACTCGATGACATAAACAACGAGGCTTCCCTCCATCCTGGAGTCGTAGCCTATCCCACCGCTCTGGCGATGGCCGATATGTCTGAGGTTAACGGCAGAGATTTTATCTCGGCTGTAGTGGCCGGATATGACGTGATTGTGCGCCTTGGCCGTGCGTTAAAACCGGCCGAGCACTACGGCCGGGGCTTCCATCCCACGGCCACTTGCGGGACATTCGGAGCAGCAACTATCGCAGCACGGTTGTTGGGCCTGAAAGATGAACGCTTTAATTACGCTTTGGGCATCGCTGGCAGCCAGACATCGGGCAGCATGGAATACTTAGCGCAAGGGGCATGGACCAAACGATTCCATCCCGGCTGGTCCTCCCACAGTGGCATCTGGGCTGCCATTTTGGCTCGCTCCGGTTACATCGGCCCAACCACCATCCTCGAAGGCCGGGACGGATTCTTGAACGCCTACTCCGGCGACCCCGACCCAGAATCGGTGTTACGTGACTTAGGTGAGGAATATCTGGTTACTCGCACCGGTGTTAAGCCCCATTCCTGTTGCCGTTACAATCAAGGGCCCATCGATTGCCTATTGGACTTAAAGAATACTCACAACATCCAACACCAGGACGTTGAAGAAGTGCGGATTGGAATGCTAAGCGCTGGCTGGGGTCTGGTTGCCGCCCCGGAAGAATATAAGAGGAACCCAACGTCGGTGGTGGACATGCAGTTCAGCATGCCCTTCAGCGCTGCCGCAGCACTGGTTTATGGCCGGGCTTCGCTGGCCGAGTACGCTCCAGGCGTCCCGGAACGAGCCGAGGTCAAGAACATCATGGACCGGACCCGGTGCGTCGCTGACCCTCAGTTGGACGCCGCCTACCCCAAGCAATTTCGCGCATGGGCTGAAGTGCAGACCAAAGACGGTCGAAGCGTCCGTAGCGACATCGAATACCCCAAGGGCGACCCTGAAAACGCACTCAGTTGGGACGAGATGAAAGAGAAGTTCCTGAGTATTTCATCGCCGGTGATATCAGCCAACCGCCAATCGGAAATCATCGCCAGGATTGGGTCGCTGGAAGAGATGACCGACGCCCGCGAGTTAGCGGCGCTGCTGGTCACTGAGTAGGTGGTGGCGCCGAAATCCCCCCAACCCCGCTTTCCAAATGAGGGCTTTTTGGCAGGCTGCAGGCTGGAGATAGCGAGTTTGTGATATGAGCCTGCCATTAGAAGGCGTTAGGATTCTGGAGCTTTCCCAGGCCATAGCCGGGCCCTTCGCCGCCCGCACCCTGGGAGACTTGGGCGCCGAGATTATAAAGGTTGAGCAGCCAGGGGTGGGCGACATGTCCCGCAGGATGGGGCCCCACTTCTTGGGCGGGGAAAGCGCCTACTACCTGAATTTCAATCGCAACAAGCGCGGCATCACTCTAGATCTGCGCAAGCCCGAGGGCAGACAGGTTTTCTACCGCCTCACCAGCGTCTCCGATGTGGTGTTCGACGCCTTCCGGCCCACCGTGCTCCCCAGGATGGGCTTGGAATACGCCAGCCTGAAAGAAGCGAATCCGACCATTATCTCGTGCTCCTTGTCGGCGTTCGGACAGGAAGGGCCCTACCGGGACCGACCCGGCTTCGACGGCATCGTCCAAGCCATGGGCGGAGGCATGAGCGTCACTGGGCGGGAAGGTGAGCCGCCGGTGTTCATGGGTTTCCCCGTGGGGGACTTGGTAGGCGGCTACGTGGCGGCTTTGGGCATATCCTCGGCGCTTTACGGGCGACGGGAAACCGGAGAAGGCAGGCGTTTGGACATCAGTTTGCTGGATGTGCAGGTGGCGCTTCAGGGACACTTGGGCCAGTTCTACCTTGTGTCCGGCCAAGTGCCCAAGCCCATCGGCTCCAGCCATCCGGCCAACCTTCCCGTGGGCGCTTACCAGGCCAAGGACGGTTCCTACATTCAAGTTCATTGCGCCAGCCAGGAGTTTGCCATGCGCCTGCTGGAGATGGTAAGTACCGAGACAGTAGGCAACCCAGAGCTGTTCACCGACCCCCGATTCGCAACCCAAGCCGACCGGATGGCCAACCGGGATGCCTTGGACCAAGTCCTGTCAGAGGCTTTCGCCACCAAAGACCGTCAGGAGTGGGTGTACCTGTGTGAGAAGTGGAGTGTGCCGGGAGGTCCGGTCAACAATATCGCCGAAGCCCTATCCGATCCTCAGGTCCTGCTCCGGGATATGGTAGTGGATATGAAACATCCGGTTGCTGGCGAGTATAAGACCGTGGGCAACCCGATAAAGTCGGGAGAGCCGGACCAATTCAGTCCGCCTCCAACTTTGGGTCAAGACACGGATGACGTATTGGGAGCATTGCTGGGTTATCGCACCAACCAGATTCAAGAGTTGCGAGATGCCGAAGTAATCTAGGTAGCATTTTATTGCCATTATTCCGTTCGTCCTAAGCCAGTCGAAGGATATTCAACACCTGGTGCACTTAGGCGGACCTCACTACCTACACAGATACCAGGGCTCATGGTGAAGTTGCTAAATTACCTAACTTGCTCTAGATATGGAGTTGGTTCGACAAGCTCACCACGAACGGTATTAGACAGCGGAATTAGGGCGCGGCATTAACGACTGGTAACACCCAGCAGCATTAATAAGTGATATTAACTAGCGGTAGTAACGAGAGGGATTAACGAACGATGGTGAATAGCCGAGATTAAAACCCGTGATATTTACAAGTAGTGCAGACGGGCTATTCGGTACTACACGACTGCAAGACTTTTACAGCACCACTTCAAGTTAGAAGCCAATCATGGTCAGCGGCAGAAGTTAACAAGGAGGCACCATGGCTACAAACGCAAACATCGGGATTTTAGTGCCCGGCGCATTTGCCGGGAATCCACCGGCGCTGGACGAGTACAGCCAGTTCTTCCGCAGCACCGAAGAATTGGGATTCCACTCTCTGTGGGTCATCGACCGAGTCTTTCACGGCATTAACATCATCGACCCTCTTTTGTTATTGACCTGTGCCGCCACAGTCACATCACGGGTGCGACTGGGCACGGCAGTCTATCTGTTCGTGCTGCGAAACCCAGTGTTGGCCGCAAAGACCATTGCGACGCTGGATTATTTGTCAGCCGGACGGGTCACCTTGGGCATTTCGCTGGGCGGGCGCGACAACGAGTTCGAACCGTTAGGAGTATCCATGAAACGCCGAGTCAGCCGGTTCGAAGAGGGTCTGGCTCTCATGCGGCAGCTTTTTACCGAGAAGGATGTTACGTTCCATGGCCGTCACTTCAACGTGGATAACGTGAATGTTGACCCCAAACCGGTGCAGAAGCCGAGCTTGCCGATAATCATGGGTGGATCTGCCGATGCTGCCTTGAAGCGCAGCGCCGAGCTAGGCGACGGTTGGGTCGCTGGAGGGACATCCAGCCCAGAATTGTTCGGGGAGGCTTGGCAAAAAGTTCGTGGTTACGCCCAAGCCGCTGGTAAGAACCCCGACTGCTTGGAATCAGCGAAGCTGATATACGTCAACGTGGGCGACGACCGCCAGAAGTGCAAAGAGGAGCTTGAGGCTTTCACACACCCCTACTACGGTCCTCAATACGACGTGGAAAACTTCTGCGCGTTTGGGTCGGCCGCCGATTGCGCCGCCAAGATTCAGCCCTACATAGACGCCGGGGCAAAAACCATGATGCTCGGCCCGGCTTGGCCCGACGTGGCACAGATTACCCGCATCGCCAAAGAGGTTTTGCCTCTGCTCAAGTGATGATGCCTACTTTCCGGCCACGCAGGGAATTCACCATAGCGACACTCCCCGGAATGACACTTCGACGAGCTCAGGGCAAACGGAGATTTTTTAGCAAGCTGGCCTGGCCAGGACACTGGGAGAGACCTTTCGGTTTAGCCAGCGACCGTCGGAGGCGCTGCCCAGCAGTTGGCCGTTCTCCACGATTACCTTCCCTCTGAGGATGGTAGTCACCGGATATCCGGTGGTCTGGAATCCCTCCCAGATGGAGTAGTCGGAGTCGGCGTGGAGGTCGTCCAAGGTCAGCTTCTTGTTGGCGTCGGGGTCGAAAAGGACGATATCTGCGTCGCTACCCACGGCTATAGCCCCTTTTTGCGGGTACATACCCAGGATTTTGGCAGCGTTCGTCGATGTGATCTCCGCAAAACGTTCCAGTGAGATTCTTCCGGTGGACACCATTTTGGCGTAGGTGACCGGCATGCGGGTTTCGATTCCGTTGTGGCCACCGCAAAGGGTGGTCACCGTATCCCCGGACAGCTTCACGTCTTTATAGGTTGTCCATTCATCTGTGGCCGTGGTGCACATCGGTCCGTCTACCAGTCCCTGTTGCAGAGCATCCCGGTCTTTTGCGAACTTGATGGCGGGGTAGGTGTGTATCGCCAGTCCTTCTGGTTTCTTATAGTCTTCGCAGGTAAACTCCAGGTAGTTGTGCAATGTTTCGCCGTAGATGGGCAGTTGTTTGGCCCTGGCTTCCGCGACTGCTATCACTCCCTCTTCGGCTGTGGTGTGGACGAAATAGATGCCGGTCTCGGTCTGTTCGGCCAACCGGATGACTTTTCTAAAGGCCAGGTCTTCGGAGATGTTGTTGTGCACCAAGTGCAGGTTATAGCCTTGGTCCCGACCTTCCCGCTTCAGCTTCTCTTCCATGTAGGTAACGATATCGTCTTCCTCGGCGTGAACGGCCATGATGCCGCCAGCCTTGGCTACCTCCTGAAATATCTCCCACAAGTGGCCGGTGGGACAGCGGGCGAAGAAGGTGGTAAATATCTTGAAGCTGGCCACGCCGGACTCGATCGCCTCACCGATTTCGCCTATTGTCTGAGGAGACACCGCTCCGGCCAGAATGTAGTGGAAGGCAAAGTCGGTGTAGGAATGGCCCTCGAACAACCTTCGGCGGGCGTCCACCAGACCCATTATTGGGTCTGCGGGAGGCGCTTGACCAGCGGTGAGGGGAAGGTTGCCAGCGAAATCAATGAAGGTTGTAACCCCGCCAAAGGCCGCCGCTCTGCTGGCTGACTCCGGTGGCTGGGTATAGACCTCGGTCTTGCCACCAGCCCAGTAATCAGGGACATTCACGCCAATGTGTGTATGGGGCTCAATACCGCCAGGCAAGACTATCTTGCCGTTGGCGTCGATAGTTCTTTTGGCTTCCACTTCCAGGGTACCGGGAGCTGCGATAACTGCGATCTGCTCGCCTTGAATTCCCACATCCTTCTCTCCCGCCCCGTCGGGAGTGACCACATTTCCGCCTCGGATTATCAAGTCCAACATATTCGGCCTCCTGATGTGGATATTTCTTAACTCAGAGAATCGGTGTCCGTCTAATCGAGATTTAGAGACTCAGGCGGGAATGGACGCTGCCAATGTTTCTGGAATCCACTCGCTGAGCAGCGCTTCCAGTTCGTCTTTGCACTCTTCCAGCCGGTGCTCGGCGCCCTCGAACAAGACAAGTTTTTTCGGCTCTTGAGCCCATTCGTAGATTTGCTCTGCGCATCTGGGAGGCAACCGGGTATCGGCTTTCCCGTGGACCACCAACAGGGGTATCGGCGAGAGCATCCCGGCCATATTGGCCCCGTAGGTCTGCGGAGACAAAGCCACCACACCTTTTACGTGGGAAGCTGCTACCCCGGTAGCTATCACTACTGCTCCGCCGAAGGAGTGACCCACTAAAACTACCGGTTTGTGACCCAATTCTTTCATGAACGCTATTCCGGCGAGAAGGTCGAGAACGCATTCTTCCATAGAGTTGGGTTCCCGGTAATCCAAGCGCAAAGAGGTGATACTTTGTTCCTTGAAAGACTCGGCCAGCCGAGCGTAGGTGCCGGGTCCGGGCCCTCCGAACCCTCCTCTGGCGCCGCAGACCCAAATAACCCCTTGCTCCGAGCCTTCCACCTGATGAAGGATGCCTTTTAATTCCCCGCGATTAGTCTGAAACACCAGACCTTGACCCGGACCTTCGTCGTGGGCCGGGCCGCCCAGAACTTTATCGATGTGCATGGTTTCTTGTTCTTGTGCACCATCCTGGGTTTGGGAGTCATTGGGCATTTGGAAGTCTTCCGGGGCCATACAGGTACCTCAAGTTGATTCGCAAGGTTTCAGGTCCGCAGCCTGTCAGGCATAGGGCCGGGAATCTAACGGCAGTCGATGGAGGTGGCGCGAAATCCCCCTTTTAGAAAGGGGGACTTTTCTGTGCGTTTGTTGCTAACAGTTAGCCGCCAATATTAAGTCAATTGTTATTTTGAACGGTTATTTTAAGAAAGCAGTGATCTGTGTGATGAAATCTTTGGGGTTGTCTTCAAAGACCATGTGGCCAGCACTGCTAACCTGAACCAGCTTGCCTTGGGCTAGAGTCTGTTCCATTTCTTTGGCCATTTCAGCGCTAAGAGTGTCGGTATCCGCGCCGCGAACGATCAACGTGGGACAGGTGATGTTACGCACCGCTGGCCAAAGGTCGGCAGGCGGCGCACCAGTACCATGACGCCTCTGCTCCCGAACTTCCAGGTCGTAGCGCCAACCGACCTTTCCGTTGGGCAATTCTTTCGTAGCATAGGTCAAACGCCGGCGCAAAACTTCATCCGAAGCAAATCGATTTTGTTTGCTCATGTACACGATAACATCTTCGAAGGTATCGAATTCTTCCGGGACTGCTCTCATCTCCTGAGTGATGCGGTCACCACCCGCCGGGCCTACCTTGGGGCCAATGTCCACAATGACGAGTTTTTCCAGGGTTTCAGGATATTGGCCAGCGTAGGCCATGCTGTTTCGTCCACCCATGGAGTGTCCAATCAATATAAATTTCTCCAAATCCAATGCCTGGGTGAAGCCCCGTAGGTCGGCGACGAATGAGTCGGTGGAGTAGTCTCCGCCGGGAGCCCAATCCGTGTCACCTCGTCCTCGCTGGTCCAAAGCCAAGACGTGGTAGTCAGAGCACAAGGCGGCGGAAACATCGTCCCAAGAGTGGGCGTGACCCCGCAGTCCGTGTAGCATCACCAAGGGTGTTTTGCCAGCGGTGCCCCAGTCCAGGTAGTGTAGCTTCAGTCCGTTGGCCTCAACCGTCATATCCTGAGGTTTAACTCTGGTCGTCATGGTCGCCCTCCCAACTTGTTTATTGAATATGTTGATTGAACATGGAAAGTTTCTTGTTAATACGTCCCAATCTGTCCGGTAATTTGGTGGCGACAGTGTAGCACAACTATTGGTCACCACTTGCCCAGCGTCCCTTACCGATAATGCCGCGAAGAAGCAAGACCAGCTGTGAGGCGTTTGAAACTTATGGTTCCCCTGGAGAGATTTGACACTTTGCGCTTATCGACCTAGAGTTCGTTGGGTTCACTCGGTTGCTTTTTTTCGATCCGTCAAAATCAATCCATGCAATTATGCCAGTTGATGTTGCGTGGGAGTAACTGCAGTATGTTATTTAGGCGGACAATTGTTGTAATTCTTTCAGTAGCCATTTTCCTGCTAATCGCGTGTGAGGGCGACGCGACGAGTACCGCCCCCGCCTCCGCTCCCACTTCGGCATCGACTGCCACGCCAACGGAGTCTACACCGCCTCCCACCGATTCACCCGCGACTTCTAATAGCGGAGATGTCACAGGATATTTAAGTTTGGTAGACGCCCTCCGAGCGTCGGATAACACTGTCGCACTCGCTGGCGCGATTTCCCAGCCATTCTTCGCTCCGGAAGGCCGGGTCTTGAGCGTCAACGGAGAGGATGTTCAAACATTTGAATTCGCCAGCGAGGCTGAAGCCGACACAGTAGCCGAAACTGTGTCGGGAGATGGCGGTTCCATCGGCACCAGCATGGTCGGTTGGATTGCGCCGCCGCATTTCTACAAATCCGGTAGCCTGATAGTAATTTACGTAGGCAGCGACACCGGCGTGATTGCTGCGTTGGAAGCGGCAGTGGGAAGTCAATTTGGTGGGCGTTAGAACCTAAAATCGGCCTGGCTAATTTCGGACCGTACGGCCCCGAATCTTAGTACGGGACATGACCTGTCCGATGTCCGGCGCATCATCCAATGTCCAAAGTTCCTCCAACAGGGTATTCACCCTAGCCTTGGACAAAGCATCTCCGGCCAGCGTGCGGAATTTTACTTCCAGCTGGGCGTCGGTCATTGGGTTTTCCGGTGAACCGGTTGCATGGAGCACCTCTTGCGTGTAGGTACGCCCGTCATTCAGAGTGATAGTGACCTGAGTGGCATCCTCTGCCATGCCTGCGTCTACCGTGGCTGAGATTCGGTCTCTAAGACCGACAATCACCGGATCCGTCGCTTTCATATCCGTGTACTGGGCGGGATGAGCCGCCCCATCAACCAGTCCAACGGCCATGGAATGTTGGAAGGAGAACTTGCTCTCCAGGCCAACCTTTGGGTGTCGCCTATCGACAAGCTCCAGAACCAGTGGATGGACTCTGGCCTTGATGTTCTTGATTGCTTGGGGGGTGACTCCGTCCTTGATTCTCAAGGCCACCATGGCGTCGATCAGACAATGGTTGACCACTCCGCAGGAGTATGGCTTTAGCGCATTCATGCGTATTTCCCAGTCTTGGCCCAAGCCAGTCGTGGCTTTAGTTAAATCGTAGCTGGTAGAGGCCACCGCCGGAAACCCGCGACGCCCCTCAAGGATGGTTTTGCTGCCGGTGAAGCCGCCTTTGGCCAACAGAGCAGCCAATACGCCGGACTGAGCAGCCCGGCCAGGATGGAGAGGTTTGGCCATGGAACCGAATACTTCCCGCACTCCGGCGGCTTGGGTACCCGCTATGCCCATGGCATGGACCATCTGACCTTTGTCCAAACCCAACAAGCGCCCGGCGGCAGCCACTGAACCAAAAACGCCGCACGTGCCTGTGATGTGCCAACCGGCATCGTAGTGGGCCGGGTGGACCGCCATGCCGATGCGGCAGCAAACCTCCATACCAATAGCAGAGGCGGCCAGCACTTCTTGGCCGCTGGAACCCAGGTATTCACCCATGGCGAGGGCGGCAGGTATCACGGGAGCTGAGGGGTGAATGACCGTGGGAAAGTGGGTGTCGTCATAGTCCTCCAAGTGGGCCAGATATCCATTGGCCAAGGCGGTGTTTTGCATGGATGTGCGAAAGCCCGAGCCTACCACCGTCGCCTTGGGTTTGGCACCTTCAACCCGGAAAACGTTTAGGAGAATATCCAAAGACGGGTCACGGGCGGAGTAGATGCAGACTGCCATAAGGTTGATTACGCACCTTTTGACTTCCTTCAGCAAAGAGCCGCTTATGCTTTGGGCCGGAGTATCAATTATGAACTGGGCCAGTTGCTCTTCAGTGGTGACCATATCTGTCCTCAACGGTGGTTTTGGGAGTTTGGCGGTTGCGCCCGGTTCGTAGCGAGAACTGTTTGTCCGTAATCTTTCGACAAGTTCAGGACGCGCCAAGATTGGAAGTGAGCGAATAAAGACTCTGGCTGGTGGGGTTAATCCAGAGTTAACGCTTGATTATCAGAAGCGAAAAGTAGTCGAAGTCCTCTTCCGTAAGGTTGCCGATGTTCTGGACGACCTCTTCGCTCTCGGTGGTTGCTCGCCGCACGTATATGGCTTTGCCAGCCAAACCCAGCTTTTCCAAGTTAGCCAGTGCGTCCAACAGTGTCCGGTTGACCTCCATCAGAACGATGGTGTCGTAGTTTGTGATGGCTTCCCGCAGGTCATCAATGCCGTAAACCGCAGGCAAGATTGCCAGCCGTTGGCCGTGGGTCACCAAGGGTGTACCGGAACTGGCTGCCGCCGCCATTATGGAAGAGACTCCAGGCAGGACCTCAACCGGCTGATCGGGAAAAGCAGACCGCACGCTTTCAAGCAAGTGGGAGAATTCGCTGTATAGCATCGGGTCACCCTCAGTGATGAAGGCAATGTCACGCCCTTGTTCGAGGTGGGCGCCTATCCTGCTGGCTGCATCCCGCCAAGTTTGCTCACTGACGGGCGAGTCGTCGGATGGGACAGTGATGCTGATGAACTCCGGCTGGACAATGTTCAGAGAATCGCGCACCACGCTCAAGGCATAGCTTTCCCGTCCATCATCCAACTGGGTAAAGCAGATGACCTCTACCCGCTGTAGAAGCCGTTGCGCTTTTATCGTGAGCAGGTCAGGGTCCCCTGGACCCACGCCGACGCCATAGAGGCAACCTTGGTTTTGATTCGGAGATTTATCCGTCATTTGGCAACACACCAAAGATATTAGTTGCGTATCTTAGGGTCCGGGCTGTGCCTACCGCACCACCAGATTTACCAGCCTTCCAGGAACGTATACGGACTTGAAGATTGTTTTGCCGTTCATGAAGGACTGAACCTTGGGGCTGGCCAGGGCAAGTTCTTGAGCTGCCGCTTCTTCAATATCCGCCGGTACTTCCAGCTTGTCTCTCACCTTTCCGTTGACCTGCACTACCAGCGTAATCATATCCTCGGCGGCCAGTTGATCATCCCATGTTGGGAACAATTGTTGATGGATGCTATAAGGATGGCCGGTAATCTCCCACATCTCCTCGGTAACGTGAGGGGCGATGGGAGCCAGCATCAGCAAAAACTTTTCGATGCATACCCGCCAGGTGTCTGCGTCAACGCTAGCCTCGGCCCAAACACGGTATAGGTGGTTGGTAAGCTCCATCAAAGCCGCTATTGCGGTATTAAACTTGAAACGGTCTAGGTCGTTGTGACACTTCCGGATTGTCTGATGCAATATCCGGATGGTTTCCCGCTGAGTTTCTTGCCGAGTTTTTTGGTCGATCGGCGTCTTGTCTAAGTCCGAAGGGTCCCGTTCCACCAACTCCCAGACCCGGTTGAGCCAGCGGGCCATCCCGTTCATGCCCACTTCGCTCCAGGGCCCGCCTTGGTCCCAGGGTCCGATGAACATCAGGAAGCACCTGACGGCGTCGGCGCCCAAGTGCCCTACCACTTCGTCCGGATTGACCACGTTGCCCCGGCTCTTGCTCATCTTTTCGTGGTCTTCCCCCAGAATTACACCTTGGTTGAATAGTCTCAAAAAAGGCTCGTCGAACTCCAAGAAGCCAGTGTCCCGCAAGGCCTTGATGAAAAAGCGGGAGTACAGCAAGTGCATCACCGCATGCTCAGCACCACCGGTGTATTGGTCCACCGGCAGCCACTTCTTACCCACATCAGGATCAACGGGGGCATCATGGTAGTCTGGGCTCAAGTAGCGCATCATGTACCAAGACGAGTCCATGAAGGTATCCATGGTGTCTGTTTCCCGCCTAGCCGGTCCCTGACAGCGGGGACAAGTGGTATTCACAAATGCGGCATTGGAGGCCAAAGGCGATTCACCAGTGGGGGTAAAGTCGGCATCCGAAGGCAGAAGCACCGGTAAATCCTGTTCAGGCACAGGAACTATGCCGCAACTTTGGCAATAGAGCATGGGTATGGGCGTGCCCCAATACCGCTGGCGGGAAATCAACCAGTCTCGTATGCGGTAAGAGATGGTCTGTTCGCCCCAACCGTTCTTTTCTATATCCTGGGCGATGGCTATTTTACCTTCTTCGTTGGTCATGCCTTCATAACGAGCGGAATTGGTCATGAACCCTTCGCCCAAGAATGCCTCGGAAAGGTCGCTACCGTCCCATTCGATGGGAGCAATCACGATTCGGATTGGAAGGCCGTATTTCTTGGCGAAAACAAAATCGCGAGAGTCGTGGGCTGGCACACCCATAACGGCCCCAGTGCCGTAGGTCACCAGAACGTAATCGCCGATATAGATGGGTACCCGCTCGCCGTTCAGGCGATTGACGGCGTATGAACCAAGGAAAACACCAGTTTTTTCGCCCTCTGTTGACAGCCGGTCAATCTCGGAAGTTTGCCGCGCCGTACGGATGTAGGCCTCGACGGCTTCCCGCTGTTCTTCGGAGGTTAACTCGGTTACCAACGGATGTTCAGGCGCCAGCACGATGAAAGTCACGCCGAAAATCGTGTCTATCCTGGTGGTGAAGGTCCGGATTTCACTTTCGCTGGACCCGGTGTGTGCTATGCCGAAGCTAATCTCGACGCCTTCACTACGGCCAATCCAGTTGGTTTGCATGGTGAGAATCTTGTCCGGCCACTCTTGCAATCCTTTGAAGTCCAATAGTTCCTCGGCATAATCGGTAATCCGGAAGAACCACTGCTCCAAGTCGCGGCGAGTGATTTCTGACCCGCACCGCTCACAGGATCCGTTCAGCACCTGCTCGTTGGCCAAGACAGTCTGGCAAGATGGGCACCACACCACCGGCGCCTTTGCCCGGTAAGCCAATCCACGCTCGTAGAACATCAAGAAAAACCACTGGTTCCAGCGGTAATACTCGGGAGCGCAACAAACGATTTCCCGGTCCCAGTCATAAATCGCTCCCAAAGAGCGTAGCTGGCGGCGCATATTTTCGATGTTGCTCATGGTCCAGGTATAGGGGTGGATTCCCCGGCTGATGGCGGCATTCTCCGCAGGCAGACCGAAAGCGTCGAAGCCGATGGGATGGAGGACGTTGTAGCCCTGCATCCGGCGGAACCGAGCGTGGCAGTCCGCAGGGGCCATGGCGTACCAGTGGCCGATATGCAGGTCTCCCGAAGGGTACGGATACATGGTCATTTCGTACCATTTGGGCCTGGGGTCGTCATGGTTTACCCGGTGCAGACCATCTTGGTCCCAACGGGCTTGCCACTTGGTATCAATGGCTACTGCATCGTAGCGCAGCTCTACCTGCCTGGGGCTGGAGCTCATCTACCGTCACCTTTGGGGGTGTCACTCGGGCGTTTTCGAAATCGGTCGAAATGGGATCTGGCCCAGTGCCAAATCCAGATTCGTTGGGCATGATTATTCAAGCCCAAGAAATGTGCTAGGAAAAAATGTAAATACAGTTGCGCTGTACGTTTCATCCCGAATATCTTAGCATAGGTGCCCCAGTTGAAACCGCCGTTCTTAGCTAGGCATGATGCCGCCGGTTTATGCCGCCGAAAATGGCATCAAGTGGATGTCCATTTTATTGACACTGCATTCACCGATACCTAAAATCCAATTGGTTGTTGATTAGCGTCCCAGAGGGATTATTTTTTTGATTAGGTTTTGCCCTATAGTCTCGATTGCAGGTCACGGGCGGGTATCGGTGACACACATTCGCTGCGCCAACTAGCTTGAAAACAAACTGGAATTCCGCGGTTTCCAAAACACCTTTTCAGACTGCGCATTTGGGCAGCCAATGGTCAGCTGCTCCCCATCATATTCTCTTGGCTGAAGCGACAGATGGGATTGGGCCAGCACCAATGCTAACCAAGGCTCTCCTCAAAGGCTAGATATGGGCCGGGACAGGCGGCAAAGACCCAGGGACCTAGTCATTCGACAGCCTCGACTTCGGGACATGCTCCCGACCGTGGTCGTGGCAGAACCCCTTCGGCAACCTCGCAGACTATTCAGTTCGCCCTACATACTATTGTTCGGCTTCGTCCTGATTATTGGGGTGGGTGGACTACTGCTAGCTCTGCCCCTAGCTGGTGCCGGAGGAGGGTATACCTCTCCGGTCACGTCTTTTTTCACGGCCATCTCCGCAGTTACAGTAACCGGCCATACCGTGGTGAACACTCCCACTTACTGGAGCGGGTTCGGCCAAGCCGTTATCTTCGTCCTCATGATGGTGGGTGGCTTGGGTTTCATGGTAGTGAGCACATTCCTGTTACTGGTTATCGGCCACCGCTCCACCCTGCAAGAACGCCTACTGACCAGCGGCCTGATGCGAGATACGGTAGGGGTGCAGCAGATGGAAGGACTGCGCCGAGTTGGCCGAAACGTCGTTTTATTGGTGCTTGTTCTATACGGTATCGGCACAATTGCGATTTTCTGGCAGATTCACGGCTTGGACGGTGCAGGTGTAGGGAAATCCCTGTGGCATTCTTTATTTTTATCCGTTGCGTCTTTCAACAACTCTGGATTCACAATCATCCCGGAGGGTGGGGCGGGAAGCAGTTTGGCCCGGTTTGCCTCTAATCATTCATTGTTGTTGATTTCCACTGTGCTGATGGTGCTTGGCGGCTTGGGCTGGACGGTACTGGTAGACATGTACCGCCGCCGCCGTTTCTACCGCTTCAGTTTGGACACAAAACTGGTGGTAGTGATGAGCCTGTCTCTCTGGGCCTTGGGCGTCGGCGTATTACTGCTGGCCGAGTTCAACAACGCCGGAACCCTTGGCAGCCTCAGTTGGGCCGACAAGTCCGTCGGAGCCGTTTTTCAGTCGGTCAGCGGACGTACGGCCGGATTCTCCACCATAGACTTCGGCCAGGTGAAAGAGGTCACCGCAATGACCTATTCGGCGCTGATGTTCGTGGGCGGCGCAGCCGGGTCCGTCGCTGGCGGCATCAAGGTAGTCACTTTTGCAGTAATCGTCGCAGCGGTAATGTCCTCGCTGCGAGGTAGGTCTCAAGCTGAAGCTTTTGGCCGCGAGATACCAGTATCCCAGCTATACCGGGCACTAACCGTCGCACTGTTGGGACTTGCTGTCATAGTCATTTTGCTGACCATTTTGACCATCACGGAATCGGAAGTCCCATTCCTCAACTTGATGTTTGACACCGTGTCTGCTCTGGGAACAACCGGTGCTACCACAGGCATCGTACCGAGCTTTAGTATCCCGGGGAAATGTTTGTTCATGGTAGCAATGATTGTCGGCCGACTCGGCCCGGTAGTTTTGGCTTTGGCATTGGCCCCGCGAGAGGATCCCACCGTATATCGCTTTGCTCAGGAAAGGGTTAAAATAGGCTAACCAATCGCTAATGCGCTGGCAATCCGGCGCAACCTAAAGCTGGACCGAAACATAACTGGATCAAATCCAGGAGAGACATGAAGAAGCAGGTGTGCGTAATCGGAGTTGGCCGTTTTGGTGCGGCTGTGGCTCAGGAGCTATATCAGTCGGGTCATGATGTTATGGCTCTCGACAACGATGAAGCCAAGATTCAGGAAATGCTGGGTCAGGTCACCTACGCTGTGCGTGCGGATGCTTCCAACGAGTCGGTATTAAAAGAGTTGGACGTAGCCGATTTCGATGTGGCGGTGGTGGCGCTGGGTAGTGAGAACGTCCAATCCAGCATCCTAATCACGGTGGTGCTAAAGAGCATCGGCGTACCCTTCGTTATTTCCAGGGCGACCAACGAACTACACGGTGCCACCCTAGAGCGAGTGGGCGCGGACCGCGTAGTTTACCCGGAGATGGAAAGCGCTCGCCGAACGGCCCACGTAGGTTTCACTCCCGGAGTGATTGATTACATGCCCGTAGTACCCAATTTTGGCATCATCAAGATGCGTCCCCCGGAACAGATGTATGGTAGAACGCTGGAAGAGGTGGGATTGGGCGGCGCTACGGACAAACACGGCGTTTCTGTTCTGGCCATCCGGCGGGGACGAACCTCCTTTCTGCACCCGGCGAAGGACGAGGAAATCAAACCTGGCGATGTCTTGGTGGTGGCTGGGTCCAATGAGCATATAGGCGAACTATACGATGCGGCGTTGGAATTGCCACCTCCCGTAGCTGCGGCTAATGGAAATCACCGTTAGGTTTTAATTCCATTATTGCAACTTGATTGATTCTCCCTCCGATATGGCTTGGCGCGCAACGCCAATGCCTCCTTTTGATGCTCGGACTAAATGCCTGGATTAAATGGTTCGAAAACCATCAGTTGTATTGGCGTGTCGCTGAGCCTATAATCACCGCTTGAAGTTTGACGTCTATCTCTGCCGATCGATTTAGATATTTGCCTGCACTTATCAATTCTTGAGCGCCTGTATCGCCTAAATCTGAGGGATTGGGTCTAAATGCGACTCGAAGCAAAAAAAATATTGGTCCCGGTCAATGGGGACGCCATCAGCGAGCGTACCTTTCGCTGGGCTGCCCAAACGGCCAAAGAATCCAAAGCTGAGCTACACGCAATCTATGTGATTGAGGTTCCTTTGGACCTGCCCTTGGAGGCCGAGATCACCGAGGATGTCAACCGGGGCGAAGATATTTTGACTCGCATTGAGGCTATTGCCTCCCATGAAAAATACAAGAACGTCCAAGCCAAGTACGTTCGTGCCAGGGACGCAGGCCCAGCAATCGTGCTGGAGACTCAAGACCGGGATATGGATATGGTAATCATGGGCATCCCCTACCGTAGGCGTTTCGGTTACTGCGGAATGGGAACCACGGCGGAATATATATTCCAGAACGCAGAGTGCCAGGTAATCATATGGCGAGACCCAGCGTCCGTCCCCGTTTTATCCAGAGACTAGCTCTATGCAGGTACTAATTCTGGGCTGCAACCAAATGACCACCACGCTTGTGCCTGATTTGGCTCAAGGCGATTTCAAGGTGACAGTGCTCTCAAGCGACCGGGAATGCCTGGCCCAAATTGCAGACGAGCCGAAGGTTAATGTTATCTTGACCGTGGAACCGCGGATGCAGGACTATTTGCAGCAAGGCAGGATAGATACCGCAGACGTTTTCTTGGCCTTGGCCAACGACGACCATCTTAACGCCCTAGCGGCTCAGATTGCGCACCACATCTATAACGTACCTAGGGTCGTTTGCCATCTCAATGACCCACAGCTTCAGATTCTATATTCTGGGCTTGGATTGGAAGTGGTTGGATATTCTTTTGGACTGGTCCAAGATATTCGCCAAGCCATAGATAAGTAGCAATCGAGTGGACTGGTCCAAGATATTCGCCAAGCCATAGATAAGTAGTACGCTAGCCAGTATGCTAGCCCAAGCCGCGACAGCGCCGTGTCGATGTAGTACGAGGGCCAAATGTATATCGTGATAGTTGGTTGTAGCGAGGTTGGATACCACCTGAGCAAGGCGCTTCTTGCTTCCGGCCACGAGGTGGTGGTGGTGGATAAAGACGCTGACCGGTGTCGGCTATTGTCCGACGAATCAGGCATAGTTACGGTTCATGGAGACGGCACCGACGAGCGAGCACTCCGCAAAACCGGGATTACCAGGGCCGATGTGCTTGTCGCCGTGGCTGGCCGCGATGAATCCAACCTGGTTATCTGCCAAATCTCCAAGAATATCTTCCAGGTCCCCCGCACCATGGCATTGATAAAAGACCCTAAGAACGAACCCATATTCCATGTTCTAGGCGTCGACGTAGTCGTAAACGGGATTCGCCAAATCCTGGCCCGCTTCGAGGAAGGTGTCCCGGGCCAACCGTTGATTCATCTTATGAATCTGCGAATCCAAGGCTTGGAGTTGGTTAGCGTATCGGTCCCCAACGACGCAGCAATCGTGGGTAAGAGATTGAGAGAAGTGGAACTGCCTCCGGACTGCTTCATATCCCTGGTGGTTAAGAAAGGCGGAGCCGAGCTTCCTTCCGACGGACTTATCTTGGAACCGGAGGATGAGTTGGTCGCAGTTACTCGCACGGGGCAAGAGCAGGTCGTGTACGAAATATTAACCGGGGTGCCCTGATGCCTGGGAGTCTGGCGTATTTCGGTCCTGCGGGCACCTACACCGAGGAAGCGGCGATTCTCTACGACCCCAGTGCGGTCCTTCATCCTTACAACACCATAGCCGCAGTGGGCGAAGCCGTCTCATCCTTGGCTACGGACAAGGGGGTTGTCCCTATAGAAAACAGCCTGGAAGGCTCGGTGACCTTCACGTTGGACCTGTTGATTAGGGAATCCGGCTTGTCTATCTACGAGGAGATCGTTCTTCCCATCAATCATTACCTGATGGCCAAAGAAGGCACGAAAGAAGCCGATATTCAGGTCATCTTCTCCCATCCCCAATCCCTAGCCCAATGCCGCGAATACCTGGAACGGCGTTTCCCCAGCGCACAGCAGATGGCCTCCCTCAGCAACTCGGCGGCGGTTTCAGATATGAAGGAGAGCTCCACGCCAGCGGCCGCCATCGCTCCAAGAAGGGCAGCAGAGCTGTACAACGTGGAGATTCTAGAGGCTGAAGTCCAGGACGCAGCGAATAACGTCACCAGGTTCGCCGTTCTGGCCAAACAAGACCATCCGCCAACGGGCGATGACAAGACCTCGGTGTGTTTCTCTTTTGAAAAAGATGAACCTGGGATCCTCTACCGATCCATGAGCGAGTTTGCGGTGAGGAACATCAATCTGGTGAAGATTGAGTCCCGGCCTACCAGGCAATCTCTGGGGGAATATATCTTCCTGATCGATTGCTCAGGTCACCGGGAAGACCCTGAGCTTAAAGCGGCTCTTGAATCTCTGGACCAAATGGCCAGCATGCTTAAGGTGCTGGGCTCTTATCCCCGCTGGACAGGCAAGCTATAAGAAGCCGGTGGGACAGGTACAAAATAGATGCAGGCCCTTCCCGGAGGCCGCCGCTAGCTGCTACCACACACCAACAACCACCCACCATATTAGCAGCACATCTGCCCCGGGAAGAACCTGCAGGTCCGGGCTCTAGTAATTAGGTTCCCAATCACCACACCTTGGCCTACCCACACTTTGGGTCCCATTAAGACAGGTCCAGAGCCCTCTTACCTTTATGTTGTTGCGCCCTGTTCGGTTATTCTTTCTCCGTATCCGGGACCTATCCGGCCAATTCCAGGTCCAAGAACCATTGAGTTGATTCATTAGGTTAATTTAAGAATAAACATAATCTATTTCTTAAATTCTGTTCAAAATAGTATCAGTTATGTTAAGGCTTGTCAATCCCCATTATGTCACACATTATAGGGGGCCTACAGAACCGAATCATTCCCCACGAATCGTACTCGTATGCAATATTTTGCGGTTATTTTATACAATGTTGAGAAATATTTACAGCGTAATAACGCTGGCGCTACTTCAGTTTACCTGGTAAATCGACACTCCTTGGTTCTCAAACACACGACTCAACATGCCGGTGTCAGCCAAAACAGAGAACTTGTCCAATCCCACTTGGCCGTAGTAAATGCGCTCCAGTTCGCCAACGACTATGTACTTAACGTTATGTTGCCTCAACAGTTCCTGTGTCCTTGCCAAGTCAGTACTGGCGTACATCTCCTTAATCTGATTGGCCCTGTCGGCAATCTCGAACCCGTAAGGCCCCCGTTGTTGTTGTTGGTGCCAGGGCCAGCCCAGTACAGTGGGCAACCCGGTATAGTTGGCGATTCGAGCGGTCCACCGGTACTGCTCCCCATGGGCTTCCAAGACCACAGGCGAGCCTTCCACATTGTCCTGTAACCATCTGATTGCTTCTTGATCCCACTTTAACTCCAATGGTTGGTCTTTCTCGAAATGCACGGCCTGATTCAAAAATGCAGAGCCGTCCAAGGTGGCTGGAATATCGTTAAACCGGTCGTCCACCCTGGCCCTCGCGCCCAATACCGTATAGATAAGGCTGGAACCTATGAGCAGGGCCACCACAACCAGCCATGAGCCTTTAGCCCAATTCCAGCGCCAGTGGGGCAACCCTTGGCTCCCCAATCGCCACAGCATATAAGCAGAGACCAGGCTGAACAGAACCCAGACTTCCAGATAATATTTGAACATGGTATTCATCCGCCCGATGTCACCCTCAATCCGGACGATGTCAACACCAATGGCGATGGCTAATCCCATACCCAAGAGGGCTAGCGGGACTGCTGCGAATGGACGGCCAGCGCTTTTTTCTCTCAATACTCCCGAAACCGATGTGGCGGTGAGCAACAAGAAGACCAGCAGCAACGCCACTGTCCAGTAGCCAGCTACAGCCAGCAAAACTCCGAGCACGGCGCCAGCTATCCAAGCTCGCCGCAGCCACGACAAATTAGCAACCACATGCCCCGACTCTTGGACCTGAGGTTTCCTCATGATGGACCGTGGTAATAGGCTTTGAATCAAAGCCGCCAGAGTGCGCCTGGAGCCGTAGATCAAAAACGTGGCGATGATAAACAAGAACAATCCGTGGATGCCCAGGAAGCGCGGGATGGGCGTTTGCCATTTCGAGGCGTCCACACCTGCGTTGAAGGCTTCGTAGTTCTGGTGGAAGGGCAAGAACGCAACCAGGCTTATGACGATTACGCCAGCTACCAGCACAGCCAGCAGCGCTAACCTTGGGGCCATTGGTCCCGGCTTGAAGTGGACTGCCATGGCAATGAGACCGATGGTCAGCAGCAAGTAGGATGGGTAATCCCAGCTATTTATGACCCACAATGCGCCCAAGGCCAATGCCAAGGCGATCGCCGAGCTAAATATCCACATCTTTCCGTTGTTGGCTAGGCCCACCACCAGATTCAATCCCAACCCGATTACCAACAGAGCGAACGGTATGGCCATCATGTGAGCGTGAAGGTCGGCAAACAAGAAGGTAAAGAAGGGAAACTCGGTGATGTGCGATGAAAAGTCCCCAAACCCCGGAATCCTGTCAGGTACCCAGAACGCCAATGGCGAGGGGTCCATGTTTTCCTGGAAGTCCAACATGCGGCTGCTGCGCCAGAAATCGAAGGGCAAGAACTCCCGGCCGTCGGCGATTTTATGCCAGGCATTTTGAGCAAACTGGACCATTCCGTCCAGATTGCCTATCACCGCCGTGAACATCCCGGCCATCAATCCGGCGCCCACAGGCGTCCAAAGCGTCCGTTGTAAGAATCCCGATTCCCGTGCCGGTTCCGGAAAGGGCTCGTCGGTTTCGGTACCGGACGGGGGCAATATTTCTGTCTCGGTGGCTGATAGCAGCCTACCCCTACGCACGCCTTCCGTGAGATTGTAGACCAAGCTGTATGCCCCAGTGACGGTCAAGGCGAAAAACAACGGCACGCCAAGATTGAATGCCGTGGTGGGCAATATCCCAGTCACGCGGACGATACCCCCAAGGACGAAGTAGCCATAGTAGTAGTAGTTTAGGTAGCCGCCGGAGAACCAAGGATCGAAAGGCGGCAGAGACGTGGATCGAATAACCGCATTGAAATAGGCCAGCTCCATGGGTTTTTCCCCGCCGCGCCAGGGGTGCCAAAGGTCTGGGTTGGCTGCCCTGATGCCCACAAATGCCAAGAAGGCCACCAAGAACAGGACTTCTCCAGTCAGTAGCAGCTTCCAATGTTGCTTCAGGAAGTCCCTCATTTCCCGCCAATGGACGAACAACACGCCAGCCGAGAGCAGCGAGACCACCAAAAAGCCCAAAATTACAGCCGACCTGGAGAAATCCGTCCAGCCCAAGCTCACCGAGATCCAAGCGACGTAACTAACGCCCAGCAGGCCAAATATCCTAGCCAAAATTATTCCCCGGTCAGGGAGCGGCCGGAAGATAAACATGGACAGGGGGAGCGCCGCCAAGTAGGCCAGTTCCACCACCAAGAGCCAGGCAATCACCGGCAAAGTATTGGTCCAACTATCCCGGCTGATGATCTCGGACCAAGTGCCGCCCGATTGCTGAGTCGCCAAGTCTTCTTCGGATAACTTCAGGCCTACTTCTTGTTGAGTCGGGCCTTGCCCATTCGGCCCTTGTGGATTGGGTACACGCAGCTGGCCTTCAGTTAAAATCTCTGCGAGTACGTCTTGAGACAGTCCGCCAACGTTGCGAAACAACAGTATCCGGGGGTGGTCGTAGCCAATTACATTGTCATCGGCAAACCCCAAATTAAAGCTGATAGGAGCTCTATCCTCGGGCGCCATGGGGCTCAATCCCGTCAGGCCGGCCCGGCCCAACGGCTCGTCTCGGAATTCCAGACCGGCAAGTCCAGGATACGAGGTAAAGGTGCGCTCCAAGCTGTAGCCCAACTCGCCACGGAACAGTTTCTGATAGTAGGCCGAACTGAAGGGGAACCGTGCGGGGTCCCTCACGGCGCTGGTGTAAGGACGATTGCTGTAAAAGACCAGGTAATCCGAGTCGGAGAGGCGAGCAGCCAGGTTATCCATCTTTTGGGGTGTGTCCGCCTCGTACAACGGGAACTGCCAGACACGATAGGAGTAGAGGTTGGGCACGAATTCGTCCCAGTGGTTATCGCTGACAATGGCAGTTCCAGCGGGCACATTGTCGTTGATCCACCGTGACGCTTCTACGGCCGGATGTTCGTTGGCGTACACCCGCTCGAAGGCCAATGCGTAGAATACAGTGGCCGCCAATACCAGCCCGGCAAATCCCACCGGCAGCCAAGCCAGGTTCCAGCGCAATGCCGGATTGCCCACCTTGGGACGCCAAGTCCAAGTTGGGCTTAATCGCCAAACTGTCTCAATGGAGGCACGTAGACTTCCCCAGTTTGGTACCGGGAAAGGAGGGTGGGATTCGTTCGCAACGAACACTCCAACTGTAGACAAATCTCTCTTTCCCGCAGTCTCCCTGCCCCAGTCGACCAGGGATACCAGCATCCTGGCTCCCATCAAAATCAGGAAGGGCATCAGAGGGAAAACGTAACGAAGGAACCTGACCTCAAAGCTCTCAAGAAACAGAAATGTAGGCACAACCCAGGCCAACACCAGAAGGTCGGCACGCAACGAAAATCGGCGCATCAAGGCTACGAGGGCGGTGAATAATAAACCCACCCAGGCGATGATTCCCAAAGGCAAGCCGAGTCCCCACAAAGTGCTCTGCTGGATTTGGTAGACGAAAGGCGCAGTGTCTATGTACTGGACGGTAAATGGCCAGAGCCCAGCATTCCTGGCCATATTGGTCTGCGCCGTAAGGTCGCCAACGAAGCTGCCGATATCCAAAAACGCATAAGGAGCAGACACGAAGAACACAGAAACAGCAATCAGGGCAGCCACGGCAGCGTGGCCCAAGATTCTCTGCACCACGTCGGAGGTAATGCTGCCCCACCGGCCATCCACCTCATCCAACACACGGTACCCATAAGCCAGAGCCAGGGGAATGACCAATGGCAGAATATTTACCTTTGGCGCCAGCGCCAGACCCACCATCAGACCCAGCAAGGCCGAGTCTCTATACCGTCCTTTTTCCACCATACGCAGCATGGCCCAGAAGCTGGCTAGGGTAAACAGAACGGAAAAGGTCTCGGGCCGGTAGAAGTGGCTATTCTGGATGTGAATCACCGAGAAAACCATGAAGGCTGCGGCCAGCAGCCCCACGCCGGTGCTGTACATCCGGCGGCCCAATACAAAGACCAGCATCACGGCACCCATATCAGCCAAGGCGGACAGGGTCCTACCGACGTAACGCATCTCCAAAGCGTCTATGTCGGTGAACACCTCGATTATCGAGCGGAAGAAAACAAGGACGTAAATCAGAATGCTGCCCAGTGGGAACCAGTGGGGGTTCAGGGGACTGCGTTCGGTGTCCAAGGCCGTGCCCAAGCTGGGCAACCCGGATTGAGCGTCGGGCTGGTCGGCTAAGTAGCCACACTGGGCATGGCCGGGAGCTTCGGTGAGAAGGTCATACATGCACCCAGAGCGCATGTAGATGTCCCGCTCATCGGGATGGAACCCATAACCCGAGTCCCAGTTCGTGCCGTGTACGCGCAGACCGAGGCCGACCACCAGTAGCAACAGCAAGGGCAGGAAAACCCAAGGCAAGCGACCGTTCAGTGTTAGCCAGTGAGTCAATTAGTTACGTTCTGCTTCAAAAATCACCCACGAGCCGGGCAGAGCTATTGGGCTATATATCCAATACACCGGAGTAGCTGGTGTCTGGAAAATTATGGATCAAACCGATTTCTGGATTCCGGCGTCCGCCGGAATGACGAGTTTGGATTGCACGGGAGAATGGAAATCCCCCCTCGCCCATTTTACAAAACTGAGCCAGGGGGGATGAATTGCCTTGATATCGGATTTAAGCGGTTATCAGTGTTTTGGGGAATCTTCCCCCTAATTTTTATACGGCTCAGTCGATTACTTAGATGCCTTTATCGTTCATCAGGGCGCAGAGATCGGCGGTGCGGCATGAGTATCCCCACTCGTTGTCGTACCAGCCCAATATTTTCACCATGCGGTCTTCCATGACCATGGTCGACAATCCATCGATTATGCAGCTATGGGTATTGCCCCGGAAGTCGGAACTGACCAACGGCTCGTCGGTGTATTCCAAGATTCCCTTCATTGAGCCTTGCGAGGCTTCCAAGAAAGCCTGGTTGACGGCCTCAACTGTGGCGTCTTTGGAAACCTGTGCCGTGAAGTCGGTAATCGACCCGGTGGCGGTGGGGACGCGGAAAGCCATGCCGTGGAGTTTGCCGTTCAATTCCGGCAACACCAGTCCCACTGCCTGGGCCGCCCCGGTGCTTGTGGGGATGATATTCATGGCCGCGGCCCTGGCCCGGCGCAAATCCGAATGGCGCTGGTCCAAAATGGCTTGGTCGTTAGTGTAAGAGTGGATTGTGGACATGAGCCCGTGCTCAATGCCGAAGGAGTCGTTTAGCACTTTCACCATGGTGGCAAAGCAGTTGGTGGTGCAGGAAGCGTTGGAGACTATATTGTGCTTGGATGAGTCGTAAAGGTGGTCGTTGACTCCTAGAACTATGGTCAGGTCCTCGCCTTTGGCAGGAGCGGATATTATTACCTTCTGAGCTCCGCCTTTCAGGTGACCGCTGGCTTTGTCGGCGTCGGTAAAAATGCCGGTGGACTCAATCACGATATCCACGCCCATCTCGGACCAAGGGATTTGCGCCGGGTCTCTCTCCGAGAATACGCGGATGTTGTTTCCGTCGATCACCAAATCTCCATTGTTGGCCTCAACGCTACCGTCATAGATGCCGTAATTGGTGTCGTATTTGAAAAGATGGGCGTTGGTCTTGGCATCGGTCAGGTCATTGACCGCAGCCACCTGCAGCTTATCCGGATGCAATTCGCCAATGGCCCGTACCACCAACCGTCCAATCCTGCCAAAACCGTTGACTCCGATTCGGGTCGTCATGGTCCACTCTCCCTTGCTCTGATTAATCGAATCTTACTGATTCAAGTCGCCCATCAGCGCACCGCAGCCCGTCTGTGCGTTATGTCACTCATGCGCCAATTTTGCCGCTACCATGATACCTTGCCGATGCCTCGTTTGAAAGTGTGAATTCGGTGGAAATGGGTAACCAATCCAATCGCAGCATCAACAGCCCCAACTCGGATTTGAATGATAGGATCGCCGGCCCATCCGGCCAGGGCAATTCAAATCCTGGCAATCAAATCCCCCTCTATGCTGGCGATGTTAGGACGTCCTGCCAATGCCATACTAGAACTGAGCTCCCAGCGCAGTATATCCAACACATTCCTGACTCCAGCCTCGCCGTCAACCGCCAGAGCCCATAGATAGGATTTACCAATCAACACCGCCTGAGCGCCCAATGCCAGCGCTTTCAATACGTCGGTGCCCCGCCGAATGCCTCCGTCCACCAGAATCTCGGTGGCACCGCCGACAGCATCGACGATTGCGGGCAGGGCCTCACAACCGGTCACTGCGCCATCAAGTTGCCGCCCTCCATGGTTGGATACGATAATCCCGTTTACGCCGTGCTCCACGGCCAAACGAGCGTCTGCGGCATTGAGGATTCCTTTCAGCAGGATGGGCAAGCTGGTAATTCCTCGTAGCCATTCCAATAATTCCCAGGTAAGGCTGGGGTCAAACTGGTCAGCCACGTACTGGTTCAACGAAGAGCCGCTGCTGGCTTGGGCCATGATGTCTGCGCCCGCTTGCTCCAGGTTCTTGAGCCTTAGCCCTTCCGGCATTCCAAATCGATTGCGTTTATCCCTTTCTCGGACACCGAGCATAGGCACATCCACGGTCACGCAAAGAGCGGTGTATCCAGACGCCTCCGCCCGTTCCACCAAATCTCGGAGTATCTCTCGGTCTCGAAAGCAATAAAGTTGGAACCAGCGGACCCCGTCGGAAGCGCCAGCGATTTCCTCCATGCTGTAGTTGGACATGGTGCTCACAACGTAGATAACCCCTTCCGCTGCCGCCGCCCGGGAGACCGCCAATTCGCCATCGGGATGGGCCAGGGCGTTGATGCCGCAGGGAGCAATGAGCACCGGCATATCCACTTTTTGCCCAAGAACTGTCGTGCTAAAGTCACGTTTGCTCACATCGACCAACACCCTGGGGATCAACTGTATGGAGTCCCAAGCAAGTCTATTTCGCTCGACGGTCAGCTCATCGCCAGAGCCTCCAACGAAATAATCGTATACCTTAGCGTCCAGGCGGTCCTTGGCCAAAGACTGGTAATCTTGGACATTGATTGGTTCCATGGTGCACTCCGGAGATTAGTTCGGGAAGAACGAGACTGGGAAATGCCGAAATTGTCCGAGGCTAACTAGCTAAGCTAACTAGACGGGGTAGATTTCTAGGCCTTTTTGAGGTAATTGTAGGCGCTACGGCCAGCGTACCGGGCGTCTTTACCCAGTTCGGCCTCTATGCGCAATAAGCGATTGTACTTGGCCACCCTTTCAGACCGGGCGGGAGCGCCCGATTTGATCTGACCGACATCCCAGCCAACCGCCAAGTCTGCTATGGTCGTATCTTCGGTCTCGCCGGAGCGGTGACTCATCACCGTTCCCCAGCCTGCATCTCTGGCCAAGTTACAGGCTGCTAGAGTCTCGCTCAAAGTGCCAATCTGGTTGGGTTTTAGCAGCACCGCATTGCTAGCATGCTCATCGACGCTGCGTTGGATTCGCTGGATGTTGGTAACCAGCAAGTCGTCGCCTACCAACTGTACCGTATCTCCCAACCGGCGGCACAATTCCTGCCAGCCTTCCCAGTCGTCCTCGTCCAAGCCGTCCTCTATGCTGAGGATGGGGTATTCTTTGGTCCATTCTTGGTACAAGTCCACCATTTCCCCGGATGTCAGGGACATTCCTTCCCGTTCCAGAACGTACTTCCCGGTGGCCTTGTCGTAAATCTCCGAAGCGGCCACGTCCAGTCCCAGGTATACATCCTCACCGGGCTTGTAACCGGCCGTTTCGATGGCTTGCAATACAAGCTGGATAGCATCTTTGTTTGAAGGCAGGGACGGGGCGAATCCACCCTCGTCACCCACGTTGAGGTTATGTCCGGCAGAACGGAGCAATCCTTTGAGGCTTTGATATATCTCAACGCCGGTCCGCAACGCTTGAGAAAAGGTCTCGGCGCCCACGGGAAGAACCATGAATTCCTGAATATCGGTGGAATTGGAAGCATGCTTTCCGCCATTGAGGATATTGAACATGGGCACCGGCAGAGTAACGTTGCTTTCTTGGGACAGGGACAAGTGCCGCCACAATGAGCCCCCCTCTACTAGCGATGCCGCCGCTTGGGCCACGGCCATGGAGACTGCCAATATGGCATTCGCCCCCAGATTGCTCTTGCCGGGTGCGCCATCAAGTTCTATTAGCAGTTTGTCGATTGCTTCTTGGTCGTTTGGGGAAAGGTCAGTGACGGCGGGAGCTATAACTTTGTCAACGTTAGAAACCGCCGTCAAGACTCCGTTGCCGTTGTACCTGTTAGGGTCTTTGTCCCGCAGTTCCAATGCCTCATAGGTGCCGGTACTGGCTCCCGACGGAACAATGGCGTGGAAGCTGGTGCCATTGGAGAGACCTACTTGGGCTTCGACCGTAGGGTTCCCTCTTGAGTCGAGAACCTCACGGCCAGTCAGTCCGGTAATCGTTACAGCTTGATTATTGACGGTCACGAAGAGAATTCCTCCGCTTAGTTTCTTGCTTCGGCGGCAGCCACGGCTTTTTCCACTGCGTCCACCGGGTTATACGCCGGGATAATCGCTCCATCTACCGGCGTACCGTCACCGTTTATAGATAGCTCCCACGAATTCAGGCCAATCACCGGAATCCCGTCCCCCAGAGCGTGCCCGATTTCCGACAGTGTCCCAAAGGCCCCTCCCACCGCAATCACCGCCCGTCCCGTGTGCACCACTATGACGTTTCTGGAGTAGCCCATGGCGGTGACGATGGGTATATCCACGAATCTGTTGGCGTCTTCAACGGCCTTACCGGGGAGGATGCCGATGGTAGTCCCGCCTTCGGATTTGGCTCCCCGGCACACGGCCTCCATGATGCCGGTTAAGCCACCGCAAACTACCATGATTCCTCGTTTTGCCAGCTCTTTTCCCACAGCCTCGGCGAGGTCCACGTGCACTTGCTTAGCGGGATTGCTACTGCCAATGACGGAGATAATCATTTTTGCACCCTTGCTATGCGCTCTTATGGGACGTTGCCATCGGTCATTTGATGCTTCCCCGAAGGATTCGGAGATTCAATATATTAGAAGCTAGTTAGCGGATAGTCCTTTCACGTTCGGACTACTAAGTCCCGGGCAAAATCGCCCGGCTCGCCGCTTCGATGGGCTCCAATAAGGGCGATGGGTAAACCCCAATCCAAAACACTGCTGCCAGAGTTATAAACAGCACACCCAACAGCAGGATTGAAGGAGATTTCGCCAGCCTGGCACGGGAGAAACCCTCCAGTCCAGCCAACTCCGGCATGGCTTCCGGCGCAGATTCTTGCGGAGTTTCGGGCGTAGACTCATCATCCCTTTCGACCGAATTCAGTTCTTCGGGAGCAGATTCAATGTACATCTGCCGGATGACTTGAAGGTAATAGTAGAGGGAAATCAAGCTGGCGAATATTGCCAGACCTGCCAGCCACAGGAACCCCGCTTCGGCAATGGCGGTGAACAAGTAGAACTTGATGGCGAACCCGGCGAATATCGGCAGCCCACCCAGTGAGAACATGCCCATGGCGATACAAGCGGCCAAGAACGGGTGTTCGTCGGCCAGACCCGCCATTTCAGAAATCATCTCTTTGCCTGTGACATTGAAGTAGGCAATCAACGCAGCAAAGACCAACATGTTAGTGACCGAGTAGCCCACCAAGTAGAGCATTATCCCGTTAGATGCCAGCTGGGAGTCCTGGGTTAGCGCAGCAACACCCGCTAGGATAAAACCTGCATGGGCAATACTGGAATACGCCATCAACCGCTTTAGATTTCGTTGGGCCAGAGCCACCAAATTGCCCACCACCATGGTTACACCGGCCAAGACGGCGATGATTAATTGCCATTGGTCCCAACGGTCGACAGCGGGGACGAAACCCTCTGCAACCAGACGCAAAAGCAATGCAAATGCGGCCGCTTTCGAGCCTATGGCTAAATAGGCAGTCACCGGATAAGGTGCGCCCTCATAGGTATCCGGTGCCCATGCGTGAAACGGCACCGCTGATATCTTGAAACCCAAACCCACAAAGAGCAGACCGATGCCGACCCACAATGCCGGGCTAACGTTTGCAGCGCTGGTTAAAGCCAGGCTTATGTCTTCGAAACGCGTAACACCCAAGGTGCTGTAAACCATGCTGATGCCATATAGCATGATGGCTGAGGAAAACGCCCCGATTATGATGTACTTCAGGCCGCCTTCGTTGGACCTTGGACTGCTCCGGGCGTGGGAAACCAGCACATACAAACAGAAGCTGAGCAATTCTAGGGCGATGTAGGCCGTCAGCAGTTCACGGGACTGGGCCATTACGTTCATACCCAGGATCGAGAACAGAATCAGACCGTAGAACTCACCGGGGTGATCCAAAAATTGCTTTACGTAGTCTATGGACGCGAGGATTATAAAAATCCCCATCCCCATGAAGAATATCTTGAAGAACAGAGAGAAATCGTCGACGGCCAACAAACCGTCGTACAGCGATTCTTCCTTTCCCCAAAGCATTACCGCCGCCAGCACAATCACGCCGACTAAACCCGCAACCGACAGCCAGGCTAGCAGGTGTTTCTTGTCGCGGGGCAAAAACAGGTCAACGGCCAAGACCAAGAAAGCCAAGCCAGCCAGAGCGAATTCGGGTGTCAGAAGACCTAGATTGTCAGTCAATCCAGTCATTTAAATCCTATAGACCAGGCAATGCTTCTACGCCAACGTTGATGACCCGCATCAAGGGCTGGGGCCATACTCCAACGAAGATTAGAATAAATACGAAGGCACCACCGACACCCTTCTCGATGATGCTGCCGTCGACCAGATACTCCCATTGTTCATCGGATTCGCCCAGGAACGTTCGCGCTAGAAGTCTCAGAATATATACGGCTGTCAGGGCCGCGCCCACCACGGCCAGAACAGCCAAGGGCAGGTAGGTGCGGAATGCTCCCGTGAATACCATGAATTCCGCTATGAATCCGCTTAACCCAGGCAATCCCAAAGACGCCAGCCCGGCTATCACGAAGAAGAAGGTAATGACCCGCATCCGTTTGGACAATCCGTTCAGGACGTGGATGTCCCGGGTGTGCGTTTGCTGGTAGATCGCTCCCACCAGAAGAAACATCAGGGCCGTCATGATGCCGTGGGAGAACATCTGCAAGACCGCGCCGCCCATCCCAATGCGGTCCAATGTAGCGATTCCCATCAGAACATACCCCATGTGGCTGACGCTGGAATAGCCGATGATGTACTTCAGGTCGGTCTGCGACATGGCGGATACAGCGCCATAGAGCACATTGATAGTGCCCAAGGTAATCAGCACCGGCATCCATGCGTCGGCTCCGTCTGGCAACAACGTCAGTCCCACCCGGATGATACCGTAAGCCCCCAGCTTCATGAGCACACCAGCGTGGAGCATGCTCACAGCAGTGGGCGCCGCCACGTGACCGTCGGGGGACCAAGTGTGGAATGGCCACAATCCAGCAAGCACGCCAAAGCCAACCATGAACAGAGGGAATACCCAGTTCTGGAAGCTGCCACTGAATTGGCCACTTTCAGCCAGACCTGCCAAGGTAGTCAGGGAAAAATCGGGTGCCCCGGCGTCGCTGGCCTCAACGTACACCGCCAAGATGGCGATCCACACCAAGATGCTGCCCGCAATCAGGAATAGCATCAGCTTCATTGCGCCGTATTCCTTGGTGCGGAGGAAGGTACCGAAATCCGTGCTGCTCCCCCAAACACCGATGAGCAAGTACATGGGCAATACAGCCAACTCGTAAAAGAAAAACAGGAAGAACAGGTCCCGGGCAGCGAAAACCCCGAATACGCCGGCACCCAGGGCCAACAGCAGAACAAAGAAGTCTCGATTGCGGTGCAAGATGGTCTGGGAGACCAACACTCCACCGAAAAGGACGATGCCGTTCAACAAGATTAGAGGCGCGGATATGCCATCGATGCCCAAAGAAAGGTCTATGTTGAACGGCTGGTCAATCCAATCAAACGTGCGTAGGAACTGGAATCCACCTTCCTTGTAATCGTAACGCGCGAAGATAATCAGGGATAGAACCAGTGATATTCCGGCCACAAGTATGGCCAGATACCAAATGTCCTTGGGACGGTCCTTGGGCATAAACATGATTAGCACCGCACCCAGCAAGGGTACGAGAATCAAGATGAATAATGCCGCCTCGTCGAAGTTGCTCATTTAACGTTTTGTCGATTCATTGGTTAATCAAACAGAGGTCATGTAGACCTAATCCACCAGAAGACGCCGAGACCCACGGAACCCAGCACCATTGCCAGGGTATAGCTATAAACATGGCCGGTTATATGCAGCCGCAGGGTGAATCCCAAGCGACGCACTGAGTCGGCGGGAGAGTTGACGGCGATATCGTTCACCACTGCCCGGTCGAACCAGGCGATGACTCCAGAGAAAACCAAAACCACCCGGTCAACAACCCACTGATAAACTTCATCGAAATAATACTTGTTCTCCACGACCTTCAAGACCGGGGCAAACTTGCTTGTGATGGTCTCCAGAGCGATTCGTCTTTTCACGTAGGTCATCCAAGCGAATATGAACGACCCCACCGCCATGATTGCGGATAGGATTCCCAGCCACCAAGTGAACTGGAACCCGTGGCCTTCGCCGAATGACACGAAGCTGCCGATACCGTCATAGTTACCCGGCCAATTGAAACTCAAAAAGCCAAATCCTGCCGCCAATACTGCCAGCAAGGCCATGGGTATAATCATCTGCCACGGAGATTCGTGGACGTGCTCCATGGCCTGTTTTATGTCTCCGTAGAACACGATGAAAGTGGCCCGGGCCATGTACAAAGCGCTCATCAGTGCTGTGATCAGACCGAAAACGATGAACACTGCGTTGCGGTGATCGTTCACCGCCGCCAGTATCTCGTCCTTGCTCCAGAAGCCGGAAAGAATGGGTATACCGCCCAGAGACAATGCGCCTATGGAAAACACAAAGGCCGTCAGGGGCATCACCTTCCGCAGGCCGCCCATACGTCCGATTTCTAATTCCTCGGTGCTGTGGAGGACGCTCCCGGCTCCCAAAAAGAGCAGAGCTTTGGCAAAACCGTGGGCCAATAGGTGGAAAATCGCGGCTGTATAACCAAATGCTCCCAAAGACAACATCATTAGGCCCAAGTGGCTGATGGTCGAGTAGGCCAGGATGCGCTTCAGGTCGGTGGCTACCAAGGCGATAGTTGAAGCCATCAACGCCGTGACCAGTCCTACGATGGCCACCACCAGCAACGGATCCGCGTCGTAGGCCGAGAAGAGAGGGAAGGCTCGGGCCACCAGAAACACTCCAGCTACCACCATCGTAGCGGCGTGAATAAGGGCGCTTACCGGTGTGGGTCCTTCCATCGCGTCGGGCAACCAAACGTGGAATGGCACTTGGGCAGACTTGCCCATGGCGCCCAGGAACAACAATAATGCGGCTGCAGTGGTGACTCCTTCGCTCATGGCTCCTGTACTAGCTGCGTTAAATGCTTCAGTCATGCTGAAGCTACCCACTTCACGCCACAGGAGCAAGATGCCTATCAACAAGCCAACATCGCCTATGCGGGTGACTATAAACGCCTTCTTGGCTGCCTCTCTGGCTGAAGGGCGCTCGTGCCAGAAGCCGATGAGCAGGTAGGAACAGATTCCCACCAACTCCCAAGCGACGTAGAGGAGCAGGAAATTATCCGCCAGCACCAGAGTCAGCATGGCTGCGGCGAAGAGAGAGTGAACCGCGAAGTACCAACCGAACTTGGGGTCTCCCTTCATATAGCCCAAGGAGTAAACCTGGACCATCAGCGCGACGAAGGTCACCAATCCCAGCATCACCAGTGTGAGTGGGTCTATGATGATGCCCCAAACCAACTCCAAGTCGGCTGCGTGGAACCACGACTGCTCGTAAACGCAGGTTAAGGACTCGGTGTGCTCGCTGGTGAAACAGCCGCTGGATGTTGGCGACGCACCCAGGAAGTTAACTAGGACTATCCAGAAGGCAACGAAGCCGCCGGTGATGGCCAGGAGCGACAAGATTGCTCCCTTGCCTGGCAGTTTCTGGCCGAAAACCACAATAAGCGGAGCGGCCGCAAAGCAAAATACGGGTATGAGCCATGCCCATTGCATCAGCAGGTCCGCCCGGAAAATCGCTGGCAGCTAGGAAACGATGGCTGACGGCGCTTTACCATTTCATGATGTCGATTTCGTCCACGTTTACCGTTGAACGATTGCGATACATGCGCAGGATTATCGCCAAGGCCAAACCCACCTCGGCTGCGGCGATCGTGATGATGAAAATCGCGATAATCTGACCGTCGAACTTCACGAAGCTGCCCCGACCTTCCAAGTGAGAAGCTGCGGCAACCAGGTTGATGTTCACCGCATTCAGCATCAGCTCGATGGACATCACGATTAACACGGCGCTGCGCCGGGCCAACACTCCGTAGAGGCCTATGGAGAATAGGCCAGCGCTGAGCAATTGAAAGTAAAATAGTGAAACCAAGGGCTAGCCTTCGTCCGCTTCGGTGCGGGCAATGATAATGGCCCCAACAAGAGCGACCAATAACACTAACGACGCAAGCTCGAAGGGGATGGCCCAGCGGGTGAACAACGAATTGGCCAAGTCAGTGAATGCCGGGCTTTGAGCTTCGGAGTTTTCCACAGGGTCTATCAGGAATGAAGCCATCAGCACGCCCAAAACACCCAGGGCGGCCAGGGCGGCCAAGGGCCATTGGCGGTTGTCTGAGATTCGCGGATACTCCGAGCCTCTGGTCAGCATGATGGCGAAGAGCAGCACGATGATAATTGCCCCGCCGTATATCAGCACCTGCACCAAAGCCAAGAACTCTGCGTAGAGCACCAGATAAACGCCCGCCACTGCAACTAGGGACAGGAGCAATGCCAGGGCCGCGTGGACCACGTTTCTGGTCAAGACCACGCCCAAGCCCCCTCCCAGTGTCATCACGGCTAGCAATATGAAAAGGAACCAGGACATGGTCACAGCGCTCCAGCAAATAATCCGCCCCGCATGACGAGACGGATTATTAGCTTGATACTTTCAGTGTTCCCCGAATCACCCAACTACACCGCTCCCCAATCCATCAAAAAGACTTCTCGAATTCACTTAAGCCGGACAGCTTATCCAGGCGCGCCGTGGGATTTTTCAGGCGTCAGCGCTTAGATTACCGGTTCTTAGAAATCAATCGAACCTAAAAGGGCGCAACTATCGCATGCGCAATCCGCCGGATGGGCTTTTACGACCTCCACAAGTCCGGCTTTCTTATTTTTCTTAAAAAGCTTCTTAGCCAGCTTCTGGGCGAGTTTGTCATTCTTGGCGGCCAACTTGCTGGCGAACTTCTCCGAGCAATCCTTGCAGGTACAGGCCGCAGGGTGCGTCGCTGCCAGATTCAACCGGCGTTCGTCTTCTCTTCTTGGCATATATGATTCCTAGCTCGCCGAAATTCAGGTGTACGAGGATTTATTCCGGAAACTACGCTTGCTCCAGTTCTTTAGCTTCTGTTGAAGCTTCTGCTGAGGTCTCAGTTGAAGGATCTGGCTTTTCATCCGCTTCGTCCTTCTTACCCCGTTGGGTTGGCGGAATCCAGCCGGTGTCCTCTTGAAATTTCTTGCCCAATTCGAGCAACGCAGGCAGGTCCATGCGATCCCCGTTTCGGACGTATGTGCTTAGCTCATGCTCGTGGGTCATTTCGATGGCGTCAAAGTTACAGACCTCAACGCAAATCCCGCATAGTATACACCTGTTAAGGTTGATCTCGAAGCTATCAATGATTTTTCGCCGATGGCTGCGGCCCTCTTGCTGGGCCGGATTGTCCATCATGGTAGCGGACATACACTGGGTCGGGCAATTACGGATGCAGACCATGCAACCGGTACAGAATGGCTCTTCCACCTTGCTGTCCCAGGTTAGGCCGGGGAAACCCATGAACCGGTCTTGCACCGGCGTGGGTTCTTGAACCCTCTTCCACAACGTTCCGGTCTCCGGGTATTGGCGAGTTACCGGCTTGTGCAAGCCGTTCACCGTGGATTTCAAGGTGATCCATAAACCCTTTAGGCTACTTATCATAGGTTCCCCAAATCAACGGGGTTCCTCCATTCCCCACATAGCTCGTGGGGCTAATTTTCGGTTC
>DCAE01000094.1:133935-187480 GCA_002311385.1 Dehalococcoidia bacterium UBA1141
TTCAGTTCTATGTAGGAGTAGCTTGGTCGGTCGGCGCGCTTTGTGCCGATCTCGGCGTTTGCGCTCGTAAGGCCTGCTGCCGTGCCCAAACTTCAGCCACCCGGTTCGCTGGCCCCATCATTTTCCGGTAGATTACCACGCCCACAATCACCAGACCGGCCAAGGACATTAGCGTTAGAGTCCAGGCAGGCCAGTCATAAAAGAGGTAGACAGCCGTCATCACCACAGTCAAGAAGGAAAGAGGCACCATTACCTTCCAGGCGAAGGCCATGAGTTGGTCTATTCTCAGGCGAGGAAGGGTGCCGCGTATCCAAAACACAACTAGCAGTACGCCGTAGGTTTTCAGCAAGAACCAGATAATGTCCCAGTTGCCGGTGAGCCAAGGGCCGGACCAGCCACCAAGGAACAGCAATGCCACCAAGGCTGCGATGGCAAAGGTATTGATGTACTCGGCCAAGAAGAACACCGACCAGTGGGCGCCGCTGTATTCGATGAATGGGCCGCCGACAATCTCGGACTCGGCGAAGTAGATGTCAAATGGCGTGCGTCCCACCTCCGCCAGACCGGCGATGAAAAATATCACTAATCCCAATGGCTGTATGGCTAGGTAGGGATAGCTGCTTTGCCCAGCAACCACTTCACGGATGTCCAACGAACCGGCCAGCATGGCCATTGAAACCACAACCATGATAATTGGAATTTCGTAGCTGATAAGCTGGGCTGCCGCTCTCAATCCGCCCAGAGTTCCGTACTTGTTGGCAGACCCCCACCCCGCCAGAATCAGACCCAGGATCCCCACCACAGCAAATGCGATGATGTAAAGCAGGCCCAAGTCCAGGTTTTTGACCACTGCGGCGTGGGTGCCCGGAATCGTCACCCAAATCATGAACGCCGAGATAACTACTATGAGCGGCGCAGCCCAAAATATGAGCTTCTCCGACGAAGAGGGAACGATATCCTCTTTTAGTATCAATTTTATGGCATCCGCTATGGGTTGAAGCAGCCCCATGGGCCCGGTGCGGGTGGGTCCCAGGCGCCGTTGCAGTCGCGCCAAAACCTTTCGCTCCAGCCAAGTCATCGACAGCACAATCACGGACAATGCTGCGAACATAGCCAGCAATCCCACCACAATCCAAACAAAATCAACTAAGCTGACGCCCAGTATGGGTATGCTGTCTAGTGGGCCGGAAAGCATCAGCGGTCCACTTCTCCCAATACGATGTCCAAGGAGCCTAACACCACCACGGAATCGGCCACCCAGATGCCTTTCAGCAAATGCTTGATGGCGGAAAGATTGCAGAAAGACGGGGGGCGAATCTTGACCCGGTAGGGCTTGTCGGTGCCGTCGCTAACTAAATAAACTCCAAAATCGCCTCTGGGGTTTTCGGTCCGCATGAAGACCTCACCCTTGGGAGGCCGCACCAGCTTGCGGCCCAGGGAGGAAGCAACGTTGCCTTCCGGAATCTGTTCCAACGCTTGCCTGATTATGCGCATGGACTCGTACATCTCTTGCACGCGGACGTAATGCCGGTCCCAACTATCGCCATCCAGTCCCAAGGGAACATCGAAATCAAAACGGTCATAGACCGAATAGGGTTGGACCTTGCGAAGGTCGTAATTCACGCCAGAAGCCCGAAGGCATGGTCCGGTGAAACCGAAGTCGATGGCGTCCTCGGCAGACATGACACCCACATCCTTCAAACGGGCCAAGAAAATCTCATTGAAGGTCAGCAGTTTGTCCGATTCTTCTATGTCGCCATTTATCAACGGTAATAAGTCGTTCACCAATTGTTTGAAGTTATCCGGCAGGTCCTCTTTGAGGCCACCGATGCGGAAGTAGTTGTGCATCATCCGCGCCCCGGAAACCGCTTCAAACAATGCTTGAATACGTTCTCGGCCACGGAAGCAGAACATGGAAGGGGTCATCGCCCCGGCGTCCAGTCCCATGGTGGCCACGAACAGAAGGTGGCTGGCAATCCGGTTCAGCTCGCATAAAATCACCCGGGCGTACTCGGCGCGCTCCGGGACTTCCAGACCCATGAGCTTCTCCACCGCCATGCAATAAGCCATCTCGTTGTTAAAGTTGGCTATGTAGTCCATCCGGTCGAAGAGGGTGATTACTTGGTTGTATTGCTCGCCTTCGCACAATTTTTCCGAGCCCCGGTGCAGGTAACCGATGTGAGGCTCAAGGTCTACAATCTTCTCGCCGTCAACCCAGAGGACCATGCGAAACACGCCATGGGTAGATGGATGCTGCGGTCCCATGTTTAGCAGCATCTCCACTGGCTCGGCATTAGGCACTTGGCCAATCTGCGGCTGGGTATTTTTTTGGATTTGTTCGTTAGCCATCAACAATTGCCTTGGGCGGATTCGCCGCTTATTTCGCTGGGTTTTTCGCCGGGTATACCAAAGAAATTAATCTTAGGGTCGTTAACAGGTGCAACCTCGTTGCTCACCCATTTATCACCATCGAAGTAGAATCTAGCTTCGATAAGTACATCGTCCAGTTCGCCCAAATTGTCGCAGTCCTCCAGATACATGGCCACCTGAGAGCGGAGTTCTTCCTTGGCCGCCTCAGAGGTGTCCCCAAACCCGGTTATCACCAATTCGGCGCAGAATGCCTCATAGACACTGCCGGAGCGTGATTCCTGGATTTGATAAACAATCCGGCTCTTATCCGGCACACCGGCAAACTTTACGGTTTCTTCGTAACTGTAATCGAAGGGCTCATTGCCGGTCTGATTACTGGGCTGATTATCGGGTTGAATATCCATAGTGCGTGCACCTGTGGGTTGGTCTTCCCTAGCTGGTCCTCTCTAGTTAGTCTAGGAACTCTAATTGTACCTCTGTCTCTTCTTCCACGCCGAGAAAACCCGCTTCCGCCAGTGCCTTCTCCAGGCTGTCTTGGCCGTCTTGAGTTTCTATCCAAGCCCGCAACACCAAGATTAGTTCATCTTGGGCCGCTTGGACTGAATCTCCCAACCCTTCCAATGATAGTTGCTCCAATTTGGCGATGAACCCGCCATTCTCGGGAGCCACACGTGCTGTCAACAAGACCTGGTCCATTTTCATCTGATTCCGCCTAGCATCTGATTCCTTTTATATGGTCTAGAACTCTTGGTAATCGTTAAAGGGAAAATCCTTACGACCGGGGTAACCTTCAAAGCCTTCATAGAGCAAAAGGGGAGTGAGTCCGGGATGGCCTTCGAATTCCACTCCGAAAAGGTCGTGGGCTTCCCGTTCGTACCAATCCCCCGCTTGCCAGACTCCGGAGATGGATGGAACCCTTGGGTTGTCCGGGGGAACGGAAGTCTTCAACACTAAAGTATTGTCGGTTTCCAGCGAGTGCAGGAAATAAACAAGCTGAAGATGGTCCTCGTAGTCCACACAAGCCAGGCACAATAACTGCTTCATGCCGAGCCTGGAATCCCTCTTAGCCAAATCACAAACGAGGGCCGTGTCTTTGGCGTCAATGGTTAATTGGGGCAAGTTATCCAGCGATCCGGCTTCGGCTTGGAAATCCTTGAAAACTTCTTGGGACACGGCTAGAAAATCTCGTCCCGCCTGGCTTAATGATGCCAATTCGGGCGGACTCGGGCTTGATTCAGGCGTCGGCTCCTCATTTCCAGCCGGTCCCGGTTCAGCCTGAGCGGGGGCGGGAGCTTCGGAGTCCGATTCTTGAGGATTGCTTTCTTCCATAAGGTGCTTCAGATGCTTTCGAAGACGCCTTCGCAGGCTAATCGGTAGATTAGGATTTGGAGCCGCCCTTAGCGTCTTGCATGATTTTTTCTTGGAGCTTCAAAATACCGTAGAGCAGCGCTTCGGGCCGAGGCGGGCAACCCGGGACGTACACATCCACAGGCACTATGTGGTCCACGCCCATCACCACCGAGTAAGACCGGTAATAAGGGCCACCGTTGGTGGCGCAACTGCCCATGGCGATGACCCATTTAGGCTCGGGCATCTGCTCATAGAGCAGGCGTATAGGGTCGGCCATCTTCTTTACAACAGTCCCCGCAACAATCATCACATCCGACTGCCTGGGTGAAGGCCAAGTTACCACCCCGAACCGGTCGAAATCGTAGTGGGCCATGTATGCCGACATCATCTCAATGGCGCAGCAAGCAAGTCCAAATGTGAGCATCCACAATGAGGATTTTCGGGCCATGGCGAAGATTTGGTCCGTGGTCGCCGTGATGACTCCTGGCACTTTGCCAGCGATGGCTTGGTCATAAAGGCTGGGCGCTGGGGTGTTACCAGGACCCAGAATTATTTCTGCCATTCCAGAACCCCCTTTTTCCAGGCATAAACTATGGCGAAGGACAATACTCCCAAGAATAGGAGCATGGCGTAGAAGGGAATTGAATTGGATTGTTCGACTTTTTGTTGGACAAAAATCACCGCCCACGGGAAAAGAAAAACCGCCTCTACATCGAATATTAAAAATAGGATGGCGAAGATATAAAAGCGGACATTGATGTTCGACCATGTATAAGGCGTGGCCGGAATTCCGCACTCGTAGGGGGTGAGCTTCACATCCGAGTGCCGCCGTGAAGACATGACGCGGGAGGTGAAGAACATCCCGCCGATGGCAAGCAATGCCACCAAGCCCGAGATAGCGACAGCAGTCCAGTTCTCGGCAAACAGGTCGGCATTGAAGCCTTGTAAGAGAAAGTCAGGCACGAAAGGCATGCTCAAAGAAGGAACGAGGACACATTAAGGCACCCTCGGATTAGGCATAGCTAGGCGAGGTAAATATACCATCGGCCAGAGATTAGTGTCAATTAAGAACGGCCTACCTGTATCGTCAGTTTTTGAGGTAATCGACCAAAAAAAAACAGAACTGGGGCAGGCAGCCCAATTAACCACCGGAACGCAGTGAAGTAGAGGATATGTCGATGCGGAATGCCGACTCCGGGATGGCCCGGAACATCGGCCTGAAACCCTGCGGAACAAGAACGTCATCCAGCGTACGGAAGGCGCCACCTTCCTCCCGGCCAGCCACCAAGAAGCTACAATCCCCAGCCCAAATCTGTGCCAGAGCTTTGAACATCGCTGCTTCATCGTCACCGTAATACCTGGGAGCCACCAAGCGTATGGCAGTGTCCCAGCCGATTACGAAAGTACAGCCGGGAAACAGTCTGGCTTTCTTCCAGTAGGTCTCAGCCCGAGTTAGGACTACGCTAGCCTGACCCTTAAACTGAGCCAAACGCCGAGTAATCTCTTCCTCTGCTAGGGGCAGCTTGTCCACGTTGGTCACGGAGAGTTCGTATATCACCTCAGTCCCCAGGATTTCCTGGGCGGCTTGGACCATGCCTATGTGACCACTGTGCCAAGGGTTAAATGAACCTGGCAACAACCCTGGAATCGAAAGGGCCCCTGGCGTTTGGCCACGGCCCAGATTGCCATCCTGGTCTACTTTGACGGTATCAATGTCCCCGGCTATCAAGCGCTGCAGAGGGCTGGCATGGGCGCCGCTCTCCACCTGCAGGTCGTCTGTGTCAATCAGACCAAGACCCAGCCCAATATCACCTTCGTTTTCAACGGGAGAATAGTCAACTTGAGAAATATGGGCCAGGGCCCTGACCAACAGATTGCTCAACAGAGCTTCTTCGCCTGCCCGGTCACGGTGCCCCTTGGTTAATAGAAGGCTATAGGTATTCCAACCATTGACGTCCCAGGTGGCAATGAAGCCCCGATGCTCGCCCCGCTTGGGTCGGTCGGTGGCGATTGTGGCGGTACAGGCCAACCCCACTGCTGGAAAATCTCCCTCGAGCAACCGTTCTGCCCGGTGAAACGCCGCTTTAGCCATGCTCAGAGCCGTGGTTTCCGAGACGAACTGCTCCGGCTCGAAGCCGACCAGGTCAATCATTGACAACCTTCCGTAGGGGACCACCACCTCCAGCAGTGTGCGAGAGGCCCCACCCACACCCAGTAACCAAGCAACAGCCTGGCTGCCGGCCCCGGCAACTGCCAGTACTCCTTGGTGAGGAGCGTCATGGATTTTACGGATTAAATCAGCTGTTTTTATCATGTATGAGTTGGCATATATGAGTTGGCGTTTAGAGCTTAGAGGCTTCGAATCGTTATTTTTAACTGCGGGAGGTCCAAGGGGTGAAATCAATGTTGTCCATGGACTCTGCGGAGAATTCACGTTCTTGGGCAATCTTCTGGTTCCACTCGTCTATTAACTCGGGCGGCAGTTGGCGTTGAGCGTCCCTCCACCAAAGTGGCCCTTTATCGTGCCCCGGCTGGTCCCCGGTTTCGCCAAGGGTATCACCCTCCAGAACGTCTCCCAGGAAGCAGGTCAGGTCTCCACCGTCTAGAGCGTTTACCACCCGGCAGTCCATGTAGCCCCAGCAACTTTTAAGAACCGGGCTTCCCGACGGCCCCAACCGGTAGGGCACGTGGGAGAGTTTTTCAGTATCCCTGCCCGAAACCAGTCCAAAAGCGGATATCAAATCAAGTTGGTCCGTGCTCAAGAAGTTAATCGCGAATCCATCGCTTTTGTAAATCAAGTCGTGGGTGAGGTTGCGCTTTTGTATCTTGATAGCGACCCGAGGCTTGCCCGGAACGATGGAAGCGGCAGAAATGGCGACCGCGATTTGGGCATTATATTTGCCTTGCCATGCGCTGGTAACCGCTGCCATTGGCGCCCAAAGATGGGTCATCATGGGGGCGATTCGGCTGTAATCCATGAGTGTGATTCCTCGGCATAGGTTATTTCCAGCCAAGACGAGGGTACCTTAGACTAGCACGCTCATGCAATCCGGCATCGCGAGAAATGCAACCGCGCGAGAAACCCAACCGAAGGAACATGTGAGACAGCTACGAGATTTGCTAGACCTTGCCAGTCGCTACCTCAGCGTTGGGGACCAATACCCGATTGACCGGAGGGGCCAGCAACCGACCGATGTGGGTCCTACGGTAGAGCTTGAACGGCAGTTTCCACGCGACTTGGTCCAGCATCAGGCGGGCCAGCAATTTGCTACGCAACGGGTACGATCCAGATAGGCAACCCCGCCCAATCCTGGCAGCAAGGACAGAAGCATGACCAGCGGTGTGTGTATGTTGGCCATCCCATCAGCATCCGCAGAGTTCCTGCGTAGCAATCGTCTGATTTGCATTCTAAGCCAGAATGAAAACGTCCACAGGAACCGCGCCGCACTCCGTATTCCTGGGATCGGGACGGCAATGGCTACGCTCAGGACCAGGTGGGCACCCAAGTGGCGAGTGGCATATTTGGCGGCTCCCGAAGACAGCCGGGTGCGTAATCCGGTTGCTTCCGCATGATTTATCCTGCCTTGCTTCTCCCACCGGTCTATACCGTTATTCAAGAACAGCTCTGCCGCCGCATCCGCTCCCGTAAGCGCACCCATGATGTGCTGGAATCTGGCCTTGAAATTCAACAACCTGTAGGTACGGGAGATGAGGTGGCTTATAATCCTGGGCTCTGCGGCCTTCCATACATCGATAGATTCCTCGGCGTGTTCCGTGGCATGTCGGAGAGCCGCTACGCCTTTGGTCTCAATGGTGTTCAACAAAGCCGCTTCATTAGTATCGATATAGTTTTTCAGCCGGGGGAAATCTATATCGTCGAAAATAGGAAGATTTCCGCTCTTCACAGAAGACATGAACTGCCCCGGCGCAGGGAATAGGCTGACCACCGCCGATTCCAAGTCGATGATTATGTAATCTCCATCGACGTTGCGTATCAAGTTCGTGTGGGCGTGAGGGTTTCGAGGGTTCACCTGCCAGACGGAAAGTCCAGCCTCAGCGAAAAGTTCGGAGACTTGGCCCATGAATTTCTGAGCCGGCTCATCGTTCTGGGCCAGTTCGCCCGGAATGAATTCCGTCACAAAGCTGCAATTGCCGTGTGAACAGTCAATAGTCTTCACCGGCGCTACTAGGTCTTTGCCGAACCGGTGGGCCGTCAACAGGCTGGCAATCTGGCACCGGTACTTCCCAGATGCCAGAGCGGCAGTATTGGATTCGTAGGGGAATGTAGCTTGGAATGCGATCCAGTAAAGTATCCTGACCAGAGGTGGTGGTGTGTAGACTTTGGTCGCGGTACCTTCAACAGGGTCCAGCACAACCACGCTGGCGATGGAACTTGCCACCATGCAACTTTCGCAAGCTACTATGCCCAGATTCTCATCGAGCTTTCGGGAGGCCATCCATCCGGTGCTTCTTATCCAAAGCAATGCCGGGATAATGATTAACAGCGAAATGGCGGCCAACAGGTATCCGCCAGCTACATCACTGGGGAAGTGGGCCTGAAGATGGATGCGCCCCAAGCCGACTGAAACGATTAGAAGAGCAAAAATTCCCACCATGGGAATCAGTATCTTGGGTTTCATTCGGTAGTAAACCGCTGAGAAACCTATGAAGGTAAAAAACACTGTGGTGCCATAAGTGTGGCCGCTGGGGAAGGCGAGGTGCGAAGGGTCCAAAGGCCTGCCACGGTCGACAATCACGCCAAGTGAGTGATCGGCGGCTAGAGCCACGACAGCGATGCTGAGGCCAACCGCGAGAAACGCTATCGCTGGCCGGGTTTTCCCCAGCAATATCAGAAAGGTTACGCCCAACACGCAATAAACTATTCCCGCTGTCGTGTGGGTAACAGCCGAAACCAGATTGAAATATGTTGTCAAACCGGGCAGGTCCCAATCTACAATCCATTTCATAACTCTCAGGTCTTGGGAGATACTTGGATTGTCCGAGACAGATACCGTCAGAATCGTAAGTAATGCAACTAGGGCGGCTACCACAGCCAGCCATATTAGAGCCCATTTGCTGAGCACGGAATTCGCCGGAATGTTTTGAAGTATGGTGGTCATAGATTCACGATCCAATTTTCTTAGGAGCCAGTATTTTTAACGGTCATTCTCTTTTACGTCGATAACTTAGATGTCCCGCAAATTCCAACGGTGTTTTCCTACCATGCTATTGGGGCCATGGTCATAGGGGCCCAGTGCGAGGAGGGTGAGCCAAGGGCGCTGTTATAATCCCAGCTATGCGGATTCCTCTCGGCCGAACTGCGACTCCGGGCAGAAGTGGACAAAGACTCCGTGAACCAGCCGGGCTTCAAGTTGGTCACCGGGCCTTGGAGGCGTGGCAAGCAGAATTCGAAATGGGGTGTCGTTGCTTCCCTTGTTGTGGCGACAAGAGGACGAATCCTACCGACGTGAAGACGTCCCGGCATGCCATTGCCGAGGCGCATCGGGATTTCGTTTAGGAATGCTAGGGGGGACGAGGTTAAATCCTAGTGCGATTTTCCATTTATTTCATCATGCGGGCTAGTATGAGAAATCCTGGTCTACCAGTCGGGAGAGTGGTCCTCGGCATCGTTATTAGTCATTCGGAGTTGATCCCCTCCGTCGGCTGCCATGATGATTATCTCTCCCGGACCGTATATATAAGAGACGAATGCCATGCGTTTCCCATCCGGCGACCACACGGGGCTCAGGTCATCGGCTCCATTACTGGTCAACCGCCGCTGGCTGGAACCGTCGTCCTTCATGATGTAAATCTCCCCGTTCCCGTCTCGGAAAGAAACGAAGGCTATGTTTTTGCTGTCGGGAGACCATGCCGGGGACAAATCGGCTTCCGGATGTTGAGTTAGGCGGGTAAGTTCGGTCTCGTCTTGCCAGGTGCCGTTTTTGAGTTTGGTGACGATATATATATCGGTGCTTTGGCCGTCAACCCGAACGAAGGCAATGTGCTTTCCGTCGGGGGACCAATCGGGTTGGGAGTCGGATTCGCTGGTTAATTGCACTAGGTTCACGCCGTCCGGGTTGCGTAGCCACAAGCCCTTTTCCGGGTCATTTGCGGCTCTGAAGAAAACCAACCACTCGCCATCGGGGGACCAATCGCCCACACGGTCATCGCTGGTGTTGGAGGTCACCCGGGTGCCTTGACCGCCCTCGGCAGACATCAGGTACACCTCCGGGTTGTCGTCCTGCAACGAAGTGTAGGCAATACGTTCGCCGCCCGGAGACCACTGAGGATATTGGTCGTCGCCCACATTGTGGGTGAGGCGAGTGATGGCCTCTTCCTTGATGTCCACAAGGTTTATCTCTGCTTGTCCCGATTCATTGGCCAGGTAAACGACATGATTCCCGTCCGGAGATAGCTTTGGATTGAAATCTTTGCTGGTGTTGTTAGTTAGAGGGAAGATGTCCCCATTATCGGGGTCCAACAGATAGATTTCTTCGTCGCCGTCGATGGTCGACACAAAGACAATCTGGTTCTCAAGGGAGGAGCCGCAGGCGATGGCAATCGACAGAATCATCGCCACCAAAGCGATCCACGCCGCATTTAACTTCAAGAGTCCCATCCCACGCCCCCCATCTGATTGGTGCGCTAAAAGTGCTCCCTTGCCAATCAAGGCCGTGGATAACACTTGAGCGAAGTCCACTACGTAGCGATTCTCGGATAAAAACTGATTATAGCCAATGAACCGTCCGACTCGCCTAGCGGACGGTTGTGGCTTTTGATGCGATTTCGATTGCCGGTCCGCATAACTCCAGCCCATCCAATCACGCCATGGGGTCTTGGCCTACTCATTTCTTGACCGACTCCTCTGACCGTCCCAACCGTGGAAAAGCGCTTGCGCGGCGCTTGACAAGCCAACCGCCCTTTAATAGCATCACACAATCCCGGTGGCCCACGATTTGGAGCGCAACTACATCCTCTCTAGGCTTCCTATCTAGGCTCACTAGGGTACCCAATAAATAACTCAACTAGCTCGATCGGCGGCGTGCGACGCCCCACGAATAACCAAAGTCACAACAGGAGGCCTCGGATGAAGGCTTTAGTTGGCGCTAATTTGATTGACGGTACCGGCGCTCCGGTGGTGAACGATACAACTCTGCTCATTGATGGTGAGAGGATTGTAGCCGTGGGACCTCAGGCGGCCGTGGAATTGCCGCCGAACACCGAAATCATCAACGTCAAGGGCTATACACTGCTTCCCGGCCTCATTGATTGCCATGACCATCTGGCGTCAAAGGGTTATGAGCTATCCGACCGGTGGGGACTGACTGAGCCCGTGTCTTTACAACATCTGCGCACCGCCAAGGTGTTGGAGCAAACACTGGCCGCTGGATATACCTGCGTTCGGGATGGCGCATGGCTCGATGTAGGGTTCAAGCAAGCCGTAGAAGAGGGGCTCTATCCCGGTCCGCGCTTGGTGCTGTCGGTGGCGATTATCTCCCCCACCGGGGGTCTGGGCGACCACGTTTGCGGCGCAGGACACCACAAGCCTTGGGGCGACAACCCACTTCTGCCCCCAGGAGTGGCCAATGGGGTTGATGGGGTGCGGGCCAAGGTCCGGGAGATGGTCCGTGTTGGCGCCGACGTGATTAAGTTCGCCACCACTGGTGGGGCCAGTTCCCGCCAGGGCCATGGACCCAAGGACATAGCTTTTGGGGCTGACGAAGTTAAGGCTTTAATCACAGAAGCCCGCGCCTTAGGTAGAAAAACCATGTGCCACGCTTTGGGCGGTCCCGGCCTACGCATGGCGATTGAGCAAGGCGCCGGGTCTATCGAGCACGGTTGTTATTTGTCTGAGGACCCAGACCTGCTGAAGATGATGGCCGACCAGAACACATTCTTCGTGCCGACTTTCGAGATTTACGAGTTTCACAGCACAGTAAGCGCACCGCATATGGTTGAGCGAGCAAAGGCGCTTATGCGGGTGCATGAAGAGAGCATGCACCAAGCCTTAGCCGCAGGAGTGAAGGTTGTGCCGGGCACCGATGCTGGCGGCTACGTCCACGGGGACAACGCTAGGGAGATCGAGCTTTTGGTCGAGCGCGGCATGTCCACCATGCAGGCGATTCAAGCCGCCACGGGTTGGGCCGCCGAGTGCGTCGGGCTGCAAGACGACATTGGCACGCTGACTCCGGGAAAACTGGCCGACCTACTGGTAGTGGACGGAGACCCCGTGAGGGACATCGGCGTGCTGCGTGACCAGAAGCGCTTCAAACTGGTGATGAAGGGCGGCGACGATTTTGTGAACAACATAGCCGCTCCGGCGCTTCAACCCGTCGGCTAAGAGTGAACCAGTTCCGCCGTCAGCCAAGTAGTTGAGGTTGTAGTTGAGGTTATTGAAATAGCTGACGGCTGAGCGCTGATAGCTGGCAATGATGCGTTTTCACGTTTTGACCCTCTTTCCAGGAGCCTTTCAAGGGCCGTTCCAGCACAGCATGCTGGAGCAGGCTAGCCGGAACGGCTTTATCTCAATTCAACTCACCGACATCCGAGATTACACTCACGACGCCCATAAGACAGCCGACGATTATCAGTTCGGAGGTGGGCCAGGCATGGTGATGAAGCCCGAGCCCGTTTTCGAAGCAGTGGAAGATGTGCTAGGCGGCTATTCCACCGAGGAAAGAGCGCATATACCGGTGGTTTTGCTCAGCCCTCAAGGTGAAGCATTCACCCAGGTATTAGCCGAAGAGCTCTCCCAAAGCCCGGCAATCGTATTGATTTGCGGTCATTACGCAGGCGTGGATGAGAGGATACGCCAAGGGCTTGCAACCAGGGAGATTAGTCTGGGCGACTTCATTCTGACCGGAGGAGAGCTTCCTGCCATGATGGTGGTGGACGCTGTGTCCCGGTTGGTCCCCGGCGTTGTGGGCTCAATGGAAAACGTGACCGAGGACTCCATCAGCTCCGGGGTTCTCCAGCACCCTCTTTACACCCGCCCATTCGAGTATCGGGACATGGCGGTGCCGGATATATTGCGCTCGGGCCATCACGCCGAAATCGAAACGTGGCGGAGGCAGGAATCCTTAAAGCGAACCCTTAATTTGCGTCCCGACCTGTTAAAATCGGCCCGACTTTCGGAGAAGCTCACCGCCGAAGACCTGAAATATTTACAGTCTCTTGGATACGAGCCCGAGGATGATTAATTCCGGAGGCTAACGTTATGTTATTTAATAAATTGTGTTTCTAATATTATGTAATTCAGTGTTTCGGGAGTAGCGAAGAGCCTCATTATTAGGCTTGGTAGACGCAACTCAAGCCTACATGCGTCCCCGGCGTGATTGACTGTATCGACTTAATCGTAGATCGGGAGTCTCGGGCCTAACTCACATTTACGTAACATATTCGGATATCATTTTTGGATTTTGTTGGATTTTGTTGGATTTCACCGGATTTCAAAGGAAAAACGTTCATGGCCAAGTCCGATTTCAAATTCCATACTCCACTGAGAGTGCGCTGGACCGAGTGCGACGCCCAAGGGATTGTCTACAATGGCGCATACATGGACTACCTAGAAGTAGGTCAGTCTGAGTACTACCGGAACTTGGGGTTCAGCATCTACAAGGTAGGACAACGTGGATTCTTCGATACCGCAGTGGTCAAGACAACTCTGGAATTCAAGGCCCCAGCTCGCATCGACGAGATGCTGGAACTGTACATCCGGGTAGGAGACTTCGGAAACACCAGTTTTCACCTGGAGATGGAAATATACCGAGGAGACTCGGATAGATTGCTGACGGTGATTCAAGGTATATATGTCGGATTTGACGCTCATTCCGGTACAAAACGGCGGGTGCCCGATGAAGTGAGGGAACTGATTGACCACTACGAATCCACCGGGGAAGTGTTGCCCATTAGTCGCTTCCCACAACTCTTGAAAGCAATCAGCTAACTCCGGTTCCTGAATGGCTCTGAGATAAAATCAGCGGCAAAAATCAAGAATTCCCACTCTGCTAACATTTACCAGCAGACAGCTCCAAACCCCATAGGTCTGCGTCTGACTAGGCTATCAATCTTGGGAGGACTGACTTTCATGGACTACGAACACGTTTTATACGAGAAACAAGGCGCGATAATCCGCATCACCATGAACCGGCCGGAGAAATTAAACGCCATGGACTTTCCGGGTCAAGGCGGCCTTTTGGACCAATTCTACGAAGCCCTGTCCGAAGCCGAGGACGACGACGATTGCAAGGTAGTGGTAATCCGGGGCGCTGGCCGGTCTTTTTGCTCGGGCCACGACTTGGACACGGTGGGCTTCGTCTATGGCATGGGCACAGGCCAGGCTGGTGAGCGCCGGGCCAGCCAGCGCATCCGCTTGAAAGTTGACCGGCGGTGGATAGAAAAGCACTTAAAGCTTTTGCTCTTCCCAAAAATCACCATCGCTCAGGTGCAAGGCCACTGCATCGGCGAGGGCGCAATCATGATGGAAGCCTGCGATATGGCGGTGGTTGCCGACGATGTTCAGATTTCCCATGCCGAACAAAGGCTTGGTTTTGCGGGAAGCGGCTTGAACCTTGTGCCACTCTACTTGTCGGTTGGGATGAAGAGAGCCCGTGAGTTGCTCCTCACCGGCCGCGCTATTAATGGAGCGGAAGCGGTTCAGATGGGCCTGGCCAACTATTCAGTGCCTGCCGATCAGTTGGAAGCGAAGGTGCAAGAATTGTGCGAAACCATGTGCCTGCTGCCAGCCGACGGAATCGCCATCGGCAAAGCGTCCAACCACATGATTCTGGACATTCTGGGAGCGACATCCGGTCTGGTTCAGGGCTACGTAACCCACACTCTGTTTACCAACATGCGCTTTGAACAGGATGAGTACAACTTCTTCCGGGAACGGCGGGCCAGCGGCACACGCACTGCTTTCCACGGACGGGATGACAGGTACGAAGATTAGCTGCCAGCCGTCAGCAATCAGCCTCTCGGCCGATTCTCAGCGCATATGAATAAAGTCACCAACGATATCTACCATACGCGGGTGAGTCACGGGGTGGCTTTGGCCTGGGTCAACAGCTATTCCGCCGTGGTGGTGAAAACTTCAGATGCCACCATGCTCTTCGACCCCGTTGGCATGGAAGTGCCAGCGGATTCGCCCTTGGATTTAATCGTAGTTAGCCACGGCCACTCTGACCATTGGGAACCCAAACTAGTCGCCCGGATTCAGGCTAGCACTGGCGCGACAGTGGCCGCTCCGCCGGCATTGGCGGAGAGGTTGCGGGTAGGCGGGACGGAATCCCCCCTAGCCCCCCTTTTAGAAAGGGGGGGAACTAGGCATTCGGATGTTGGGAGTATTGGGGCTAGCACTTTCCAAGGCCAGAACCCGCCATTTGATATCGTTTCAATGGTGCCGGGAGAGGAAATCCCCATTGGCGGGACGACTTTAACTGCTCTTCGCTGCGATCATGCCGCCGTGGAGCCATTGGCCTTTCAGGTGCATAGCCCTGATGGCGTAACGGTGTATCTACCGGGGGACACGACTCCTTTTCCTGAGATGGGTCACCTTCCCCACATTTATTCCGCAGAGACGTTACACAAGCAAGATTCTGCAGAGACGTTTCACAACCACAGCCATGAAAGCGGTGTTGACGTGCTCTGCTGGATGGGTACCGCCCTAACCGACGGAGCGGAGATTGCCAAACTGGTGCAACCAAAGGCGTTCCTGGGATACGCCATCGCCCCACCGGCCGCCGGGGAGCGGGCCTACGGAATCTTGACCCGCCTTACCCCGGACATACCGTTTCAAGCACTGGACCGGCGCCAGGTCTTTCTCTGGCCGGGCTACTAATCCAATTTCAAAGTATTTACCCCCATAAATAGGTCCGATTCAGGACCTGCACACCACCTGGCCGCACCACTCTCTGGACATGAACCCATTGACGATATTCGCCGTGCTAGGTAGACTTAGACACACTTGGAGCGCCAGCGAATAGCTACGGCCCAACCTAGTTGTCAATCTATTGCTGACTGCCGGTTGCTCCTATTCCAATATTAAAAGCTGATAAGCGAATTAATGGCCAAACTTTTCGACCTCCACATCCACACCACCAAGGGCAGCAGCGACAGCAGCCTCAAACCCGAAGAGCTAATCTTGGAAGCGGAGCGTTTGAACCTCCGCGGCCTTTGCCTCACCGAACACAGCGGACCTTGGGAGAAACACGAATTCGATCTCTTTGCCAGCCGTCACAACGTGGTGCTGGTGCGGGCCATGGAAGTGGAAACCGACATGGGCCACATGCTGGCATTTGGGATTGACCGCTACCAATCCGGGTTTCACAAAGCCGAAGAGTTGCGGCGAGCTGCCGATGCCGTTGGTGGATTCGTGGTTACCGCCCATCCTTTCCGTTCGGTCTTGAGCGAGAGAAGACGGTCGAGAGCCTTGCTCTATCAGTCGGTCCCCGACGAGCTGCCGGAGAAACCCGAAGACGCACTGGAACATCCTGTGTTCAAGCTGGCCCATGCCGTGGAAGTGGCCAACGGCGGCACCGCCGATGAGGAAAATGATTTCGCCATGCGGGTCGCCAGCCAATTGGGAATGCCGGTAACCGGCGGCAGCGACGCTCATTCAGCCCACGGACTGGGTAAGTTCGTGACCCAATTTTCTGCTGAGATAAACAATGAAAGCGAGTTTCTAGCTGGCCTTCACTCCGGCGAATTCCACCCGGCAGTGGGACTCAGGTCCGGCCAGCTTCGTCCTTATGTAATTTAGTTCGGTATTACTCGGCTCTAGATTGGTTGATTATCAATGAACCTGGCTTAGCCCAAGTGGGGTAAACGCATAGTCCGGGTTACGGTCACGGAGGTATTGCCTCAATACTGTCATTCTGAGGAGCGAAGCGACGAAAAATCTCTTGGCTCAAGCGTAAAGATTCTTCGCTTCACTCAGAATGACAGTTTCACGGTGGCTATAGGGCAAAGCTCGGTCACAAGGGTCAAATACCTTCACAGGTATATCAGGGGTGGAATGTTGGCGGTGGATAACTAGCTATGTCTTTACGCTTCCCTACAGCGAATCCCTTCGAAACGGTCCATGTGGCCTTGGACCTTGAAACCACGGGCTTGGACCAAAACCGCGACACGATTATCGAGGTAGGCGCCGTTAAATTCGAAGGCGATCGAGTACTAGACACTTTCCAGACCTTCATCAATCCGGGCCGCTCGATTCCCGAGTTCGTGCAGCGCTTAACCGGCATATCCGAAAGCCAGGTCAAGCGCGCGCCATTCTTCAGCACCATAGTACCCGAGTTGGCCGACTGGCTTGAGGATTTCCCGGTTATCGGTCACAACATCTCGTTTGACCTATCGTTCTTAAGTTCTCACGGGCTGCCCTTAAAAAACCCTGCATACGATACTTGGGATCTGGCATCGGTGTTTTTGCCTCGCTCCGCCCAGTATTCCCTGGGATATCTCTCCGATTTCTTAAAGGTCTCCCACGTGGACAGGCACCGAGCGCTGGGGGACGCTAAAGCAACATTCCTAGTCTTCAATGCGTTGCTCAAAAAGGCTCAAGCACTGGACAGCGGGTTACTTGCCCACATCGTTAACCTCTCCGACCGCAGCAACTGGGCCATAGGTCCCTTGCTGGCTGGACTCCAACAGTCAACAGCCCCTGGTGAGACATCGGCATTCGGACTGACTGGCCTGGATTTGGACAATCTTTCGGCCAGGCTGGCCCGCCCGGAAAAACGCCGGTCGGAAAACAACATGGGCTCCTTCGACGAAGATAAAGTAGCCTCACTTTTGGGTGTCAACGGGCCATTCGCTAAAACCTTCTCAGGTTTTGAGCACCGCCCTGAACAAGAGCAGATGCTGGCCAAGGTAACCACCGCAATCCACAACAGCAATCACCTAGTAGTGGAGGGTGGGACCGGCGTGGGGAAATCCATGGCATATCTGCTCCCCGCCGTCCTCTTCGCTATGGCCAAAGGACAACGAGTCGTAATCTCCACCAACACCATCAACCTGCAAGAACAGCTGCTTAGTAAAGACATCCCTGCTCTGGTCTCGGTATTGGAAGGCGCCGGGTTGGTGGAAAAAGGTCAAATCAAGGCTGCACTATTGAAAGGCCGCGCCAATTATCTATGCATACACCGTTGGAATTACCTCGCCCGTAGTGAAAACCCCACGGTGGATGAAGCCCGATTGCTGAGCAAGACAGCCGTCTGGATGCAGGACACGCTAACCGGGGACAAGGGTGAGATAAACCTTGGTGGCCGTGACTCTTTCACGTGGAACCGGGTTTCTGCCGGGGAAAAGGGCCGGTGCCCCGGCTTGCGCGACGGCGGACCCTGTTTCTTGCGCACGGCCAGGGAACGGGCCGAACAAGCGCACATCATCGTGGTTAACCACGCATTATTGATGTCCGACCTCGTGCGGGGAGGCAGCCTGATTCCCGAATACCAGTACTTGGTGGTGGACGAGGCACACAATCTTGAGGACGAGGCCACCAGGCAATTGGGATTCGACGTTGCGCCGGACCGCTTGGAAGAAACAACCGAGCTACAAAACCGCCTGATTACCCAATTGCGCATCGCTCTTGCCACTGAAACCTCGGACTCGACGGTAAGGCAAGAGGCGGAAAAAGTTATAACTGATGTGGAAACGACCACCCCGTCTATCCAGGAGCTTTGGGCCAGGCTTTGGGCCGCAGCGGAAAGAGTCTTGGAAGTAAGAACACCTGACGGCTCCGAGGAGAGGGCGCAGATTCTCTTGGACCACGGGGTCAGAGCCCAACAAGTGTGGTCCGACCTGGTGCTGGATTGGGAAAACTTGGACGTGAGGTTGACGCAAGCAAGTCAGCACCTATCCCGGTTGCAACGGTTCTTAGAAACCACAACCCTGCCCGGAGCGGCGGACCAGCCAGCCTTGGTATCGGAGTCTTCCAATATTCAAGATAGTCTGGATTTGCTTCGAACGCAGCTAGATTCCATGCTGGGGTCTCCTAACGATGACACCATCCATTGGCTGGCCAGGGACCAAGCCAAGGGCGATGCGTCCCTGCATTCAGCGCCCTTGGACGTGGGCGCCACACTCAGTGAAGACCTGTTCAACAAGAAAGAGTGCGTGGTGATGACCAGCGCTACCCTGAGCACCAACGGCACGTTCGACTATTTCAGGCGTAGAAGCGGCGTGCCCGAGGAGAGCGAGGAGTTGCTGGTCGGATCTCCTTTCAATTACCAGAAAGCGGCGGTACTGCTCATACCCGACGACATGCCTGCTCCCAATGCCGATGGGTACCTTGACGCTTTATCCCGAGTCTTGGTCGATTTGAGCAAGTCGTTGGGTGGCCGAACCATGGCCCTGTTTACTTCATATTCAGCTCTCCGGGGGGTCGCCAGCCGGGTGCGAACGCCGTTAATGGGGGAAGGCATCACCGTGCTGGCCCAGAGCATAGACGGCAGGCCCCAACAACTAATCAGCCGTTTTGCCGACGATCCGAAGAGCCTGCTTTTGGGCACGTCCAGTTTCTGGGAAGGTGTTGATTTGCCCACTGGTGTGCTGAAGGCGCTGGTACTAACCCGCCTTCCCTTCCAAGTACCCACCGACCCGGTGGTAAAGGCTAGATCCGACCAATACGATGATCCATTTAAGGAATTCTCCATCCCTCAAGCTGTTTTGCGCTTCCGCCAAGGCATCGGGCGGCTGATTCGCAACAAAGGGGACAAGGGCGCAATCGTGGTCTTGGACCGCCGAATCACGGGCCGTAATTATGGAGATTCCTTCTTGAACTCCATTCCCCCTTGCACGCTGAAACCGAGCAAGTTATCTAATGTGGGCACATTGGCTGCCCAATGGGTGGGTGATGATCGTGGAGTTAGAAACTGACCAACCCCTAGACTTAGCCGCCAGCTTGGAAAGCGGGCAGTCCCATCGTTGGGAGCGGGACGGGGACTGGTTCTCCGGGGTAGTGCGGGGCACTTTCATCAAGATGCGCCAGACCAGTGAGCGCATCGAGTTTCTCTGCGACTCCCTACCTCAATCCTCAGTGGAGTCGTTGCTCCATAGCTACTTCCGCTTGGATGATGACCTTCCAGCAATCTACACCGAGATTAAGGCTGACGCTAGGGTGGCCGAGATGGTGAACCTTTATCCCGGCCTTCGCCTACTTAGGATAGAGCCATGGGAATGCGTAATTTCCTTTATATGCTCCGCCAATTCAAACATCCCCCGCATCCACCAGAACATGGAAGCCCTGGCCAAAAACTTTGGAGACCAAGTTAGCATGAACGGGGACGCGCGCTATGCTTTCCCCACGCCAGCCCAACTGGGTGAGGCGGGCGAGCAGGAACTAAGAAGGCTAGGCTTGGGATTCAGAGCGCCCTACGTGGATAAGACCACCAGAATGGTCTTGGACGGACGATTGGATCTTGAAAGTCTTGTCGAATTGCCTTATCTGGAAGCCAAAGAAAAGCTGATGGAATGTCCGGGCATCGGACCCAAGGTGGCCGACTGCATATCCGTCTTTTCATTGGAGAAGATTGAAGCGTTCCCGATCGACGTGTGGATACGCCGGGCATTGGGTGAGTGGTATTTCGACGGAGAAAAACCGCCACCGGACCGAGTATTGCTGGAGTGGGCTCTATCCCACTTTGGCCGTTATGGCGGCTACTCACAACAATATCTGTTTCATGGAAGACGATTGAAGAAGTAACTCGGTGGACTTACGCCATGAATCAATTAACTGCGGTTAATATCATTTTTCTGTCGCCTAACGATATGTCAAGGGTGAGCCTGACTTAATCAAGAACGGACAAACTACCACTCGAGTCCGTGGGGATTTCCCGGGGAGTTTCCTGGGGAATATCAATGAATCGATTCAAGCCGCATCTTCCGATCTTATTCGCGATCCTAGCCGTGGCGGCTACATTCTGGCTTCTGCCTCAAGTCGCTCAGGCCAGGTCCGCATCTCAGACAGCAGACTGCGACGGCGCCAGAGTCGTGATTGAAGGCGGGCAGCCCTCACCTTTCATTCTCCCTGGCTTTTCAGGCGAAAAACTTGAGGTCGACCCGGAAGCGGTTCTGACGATCAGGGCTGAAAACATCCCGCCCGGTGCTCGGTTGAACTGGGCTTTACGAGGTTTCGGGACGGAATTGGCCAGCAAGGAAGTAGACATCAGCTCCGGCACCACAGAGGTCAGAATCAAAGACATCTCCAATCATGTGCGGGGAATTTTTGAGATTGAGGGGACCATTCTCAGCGACTCAGGAGAGTTGTGCTCAGTGCCCTTTGGCATAGACGTTGCCGAATTTGGGGGCACAACGGCCTTGGCTGCTTCAGGTGTGACGGCCGTAACGGGCCTGGGAGTCTTGGCTAGCGCTCCCCTATCCGCCAACGGCATCAACGCAAAGGTCAACCTCAAGGTGCAGCTTCAACGACGACGTCCTCGTGGACTGAGGCGATGGCTCCCGACTCCAGCGTGGAAACGGACCATTTTCAGCACCATTACCGGCGTAATAACTGGCCTCGCCATCGCGGTGGTATTACAGCAGAGCGGTTTTGCTCCTCTCTCGCTGGCCAACGCACTAAAAGGCGCGATTATCGGCGGTGGAGCTACGTTTGGCGTCGGCTATTCTCTTGGTGTGCTGCTGACATTTATCAAGCCCGCGGTTGCCGAGCCAGAGGCCGAAGCGCCGAATCAAGCGTCCGAATAGGTATCCGATTAGCGAGACTCGTCTAGCAGGATGGCTAAATTAGGGCGCGAGTATCAGCTTGCCAAAGAAGTTGGTTTCTTCCATCGCCCGGTGGGCCTCAGCGGCGTCTTGCAAGGGGAAAACCCGGTCTACAACGGGACGTATCAAGCCCCTGTTGAGCACGGTGACAATCTCCCGCATGTCCTCCTTATTGCCCATGAACACGCCGTAGATTTCCTTTTGCTGGCTAAAGAGCAACCCCAGATGCAACTCACTACGCAGTCCGGTGGTTGCGCCGCAGGTTCCGTAACGCCCACCCGGCCTGAGGGCGTTGAACGCCTTGGAGAAGAAGTCGGCCCCAACGTGGTCCACCACAGCATCGGCTCCGATTCCCCCGGTCATTTCCTTAGTACGTTCGGTTATATCCTCTTCGTTATAGTTGATTACCTCGTCGGCCCCCAGGGCTAGAGCCTTGGCGACTTTCTCCGGGGTGCTGGTGGTGGCAATGACGCGGGCGCCAATGATGTTCTTGGCAACCTGAATCGCTGCGGTGCCCACTCCTGCCGACGCAGAAAGGACTAACACAGTCTCCCAGGCCTTGACCTGCATTCGCCGCACCAACATGTTCCAAACTGGCAGAAAGGTAGTTGGCAACGCAGCAGCTTCTTCGTATGAAACGCTGTCGTCTATCACGTGGACATTGGCTGCGGGAACGGCAACCAATTCTGCGTAGCTGCCGTCGATCGCGCTCCCCATAAATCGTTGCCTGCTACAAAGGTCATCCCGGCCAGCCAGGCACGCGGGACATTGCTGACAGGTCAAGCGGGGATTGACCACCACCCGGTCCGCCACTTTCACGGTAGCGACCTGTTCGCCAATCTCCACCACCTCACCAGCGCAATCTCCACCTAGAATCAGCGGGGGCGGAAAGTCCCTCTTTAGTCCCCGTCCCCCTTCCCGTGTATAAAGGTCGAGGCGGTTCAAGGCCGCAGCGCCTACGCGGACCAATACCTCTTGGGAATTAATCGTCGGGTCAGGCCGTTCTCCGTAGGTCAGAACCTCCGGGCCGCCGTGAGATTCGATGTAGATTGCTTTCATGAAGTCGTCCTTTTCGCTGTCGGCGATTCGCACTCAGCCGTTAGAATTTTTATGCTTTGACGTGGCGGGTTAGAAGCAAATATCCCGAAATGCATCAGCCTGTTGTACACCGGTCATAGCATCGTTAAACACTGAAGGCTTTACGGTCTTCGCCCGTAAAAACAGTCGTCGCACAAGAATACGATGGCCAAGGCCTCTTCGTGGCTGCCGATGCGCCCACATTGAGGGATATCGCTATCTTGGCTCCAAGGCTGATGGAATTTGCCTCCGCACATCTGGCAAGAGGTCTGATGAACACCATCTAGCGGCTCGCCGCAGATTACGCAGGATTCTTGTTCGATTATTTCTTGGGTATCTTCAGGCATTCTGTGTCAGTCCCTATTTTACGCCGGATTATCGGGTTAGGAGCGAACTCTATTAGACTTATCGTAGTGGTTCATTCTATGCGCTCTTGGAGCCAGCGGATTTCATCTTCTTCATCCAATACCAATCCGTCCAGTTTGGCTTCTCGCAATTCATCCAATAGGCGGCCAATCGCAGGGCCCTGGGGCACTCCCAGGTCAATCAGTTTCCTGGCGGTCAACTCCGTTGCGATGTGCCGCAGCTTTTCTGAATACAAAGCCAGTCTTTCTGAGATTATCGACAGGCCGGTGAGCCGGGTAACCGCCAGAATTGCTTGTGCGCGCTTCCCATCTAAGGCCTTAGCCAACTGGGAGTTTGAAAGTTCTTCGGCAGCCAGAAGTTCCTCTTGCGTCTTTAAGGAGACTACGTCTCTGATTACCGCGGCCCATACACTATTGGCATTGATGCGGCGGATAAGTTCTTCCGCTTGTATCTCCGAAAGAGGATAAGCGAGAGCCCCAATATAGGACAAGGGGTCGATTTGCTTTGCATCCGCTTTTGAGCCCGTTATATCCAGAATAGAGGACGGGGAGACCCCGACTGACGTTAGTGCCACCAGACGGTCTACCGCCTCAACCCGGCCCATAGCAGGGTAAATCTCTGCCAAAACCCCAAGTGCCGCACATCTTTTCAGAGCCTCTTCCGGCTGGTCGTCTTCTAAAATTTTCTCCAACTCATGTTTGATACGATCACTGGTGAGCGACGCAAGGTGGCCTTGGTCTACTGCGTCGTTCAGGCATTGCAACGTATCCGGTTCCAATTCAAACCCAAAACGTTGTTCGTACCTGATTGCCCGAAATATTCGAGTGGGGTCGTCTTCAAAGCTCTTAGGATGGAGAATACGAATCACGCGGCTTCGCAGGTCGTCTATCCCGCCGTGAAGGTCCAAAATCTTGGGATTCTGTTGGTTCAATGGCAAAGCCAAGGAGTTAATTGTGAAATCGCGCCTGGCTAGATCGTCGAAGATTGAGCCGGGAGTCACTGTGGGAAGAGCAGCAGGGGCGGAATAAGTTTCCGACCTCGCAGTGACAACATCAACGCGGCAACTACCTAAAATAAAGGTAGATGTACCGAACCTTGGATGGACGCGGACTTCGCCTCCCAATTGCTCCGCCAGCCAGCGAGCAACCTCTGGACCATCGCCTTCCACCACGAAATCCAAATCACGAATGGGTGCGCCAATCAATATATCGCGCACCGGGCCGCCGACTACAAAGATTGGGTGTGACTGGCTGAGCGCTCGTTGTCGTAAGCAGCGTAAAACCGTCAGGTTATCGCCGCCCAAAGTGTCCACCAGAGCGTCCAATGCGAGAGCGTCCAATGCCGGACCATCCAATTAATGAACGATGTGCTAAATCTGCCGCGTGGAGGGCCTCCTGAGACTGATATTATAGCATAGGGCTGCCTGGGATAAGCCGGTCATCGGGCTCAGCGAGTGGTGGCACCGCGAACTAAATTAAGCTCTGGATTTCCCGTTATTTTAGGTATTCCTAGGTATCTAGGTTTGAAACGCAAGTCGCTATGTCATGCCGATTGTCGTTAGATTCCGTTTCGACCATCAGATCCCGTTCCGTCCAACAGATTCCCTTTCGTTCATATAAAAGTAGAACCGAAGACCGTTGACCTCCGGCGCGCCTAAAACCCCTAATATTTTGACAAGCACTTTGCCCATAGATACAATTCATTCAGAAATATGCCAGGAGGTAACAAAATGGCCGGAACTGAGATAACAACCTACTACGACTTTCGTTGACCTTTTGTGTACAATGCCGCCGTGTGGCTGGCAAAAGTGGAAGAGTCGATAGGTGAAAAAATAGAAATCGACTGGCAGCCGTTCTTATTGGCCCAGGCTAATAATGACAAAGAGGATAAAGTCTGGGAGCGGCCCGAAATCATCGATGGCTCGGACAACACCCTTCTGGCTCACCGGGCCGGTCTGGCCGCCAAGCGACAGGGGAAAGAGGCTTTCCAAAGCTTCTTCATGACCCTGCTAAGGGCCAGGCACGAAGATAAGAAGGACCTGAATGATCCCACCGTAATTCAGGATGCGGTGGAGAATTCGGGCATCGACCAAGCTCGTTTCAGAGAAGACGTTGCGGATCCCACGCTGCTGAAAGACTTGGCGGAGAGCCATACGAAGGCAGTAGAGGAAGTAGGGGCCTTCGGTGTGCCGACATTTGTATTCCCATCTGGGAAAGCGGCATTCTTGAAGATGTTTATTCCTCCCGACGAACTGGCGGCAGAGATGTACGAGTCGCTCTTCAAGACGATGAGCGAATTTGCCTACGTTGGAGAGATCAAGCGGCCACAGCCGCCTTGGCCTCACGGACTTATCTAGGAGGGCTGATTGGCTAGGGACCAACTGGAATCGGTTCTGGGATTACATTTCCGGAACCGTCAATTACTTGAGCAGGCACTCGTCCACAGCTCTTTTGTAAATGAGAATGGATGGTCGCCTTCAGCCTCCTACGAACGAATGGAGTACTTGGGTGACGCCGTGTTAGGGCTGGTCATCTCCGACGAACTCTACCGGCGTTATCCGGACCTTCCCGAAGGCGATTTGACCAAGAGCCGCTCGGCCTTGGTCCGGCGCGAAACACTTTCCCATGTGGCGCAAAGAGCCCATCTGGGAGATTTTATCTGCTTGGGTAAGGGCGAGGAAGCCAGTGGCGGCCGACACCGCGATTCGATACTGGCCGCTGTAATGGAATCAATCATCGCCGCTGTTTACTTGGACAGCAATTATCCCGAAGCAAAACAGTTTATTTTGAGAATCATGGCCGAAGAGCTGGAAGAGTTTTTCAGCGCTGGGCTAGTTGAAGAAAACCCCAAGTCCCATCTACAAGAGCTAGTGCAAGGGCGCGGATGCTCAACCCCCAGCTACCGCCTTGTGTCCAGTGAAGGCCCGGATCATGGGCCGGTATTCACCGTCGAAGTGTTGGTGGAAGGTGAGGTAATGGGCGTTGGTCAAGGCGGCAGCAAATCGGGCGCAGAAAGCATTGCGGCCAAGGCAGCCATGGCTCGCTTAGCTGTGGAATCCGGCGCTGGTAGGGGAGAGTAGGGCGGCTCGTCAATGTCAGATACAAAACCAGTAGCATTTCTTAGCTTCGTAAATTCCGACTTTCAGCATGAAGAAGGGCGTATTGCCCAGTTTCGTGAGCGATTGGCCGACGAAGTCAGTATGCACACCGGCAAAGATTTGTCGATTTTCCAGGACCGGGACGACGCATTGTGGAAACAGGCCTGGGAAGAGCACGTTGTGCTGGACAATGCCGAAGAAGGGAGCCCCCATACAGCTCTGCTGATAGCTTTTATCACCCCCAGATTTTTCCGCAGCGACCAGTGTAAAAACGAGATGGAGGCTTTCCTCAGGCTCGAGCAGCAGCTGAATCGCAACGATCTAGTCCTACCTCTTTATTACGTCCGCTGCCCCTTCTTGGACGATGATGCCAAGCAAGGCGGAGACGGTCTGGTTGACTCTATCGTTGGCCGGGAGCACCGTTTCGACTGGCGTGAGCTCCGTTTCCAACCCTTTTCCGCTCCGGAGGTTGGCAAGGCCCTGGAAGAATTGGCCTTGAGAATAAGCGACGTATTAGACCCGCCCCAACAATCCCGATTAGTCCGTATGGCCATGGAACGGGTGCCTGGCTTGAAAAGGTATCAGCGCCGGGGTGAGACACCGGCGGCCGAGCCCAAGCTTCAGTCTAGGCTTCAACCCAGGAATCAGTCTTGTCTCCAACCTATGGAAGACGACTTGGAGTACTTGGAAGAGGTTGAAGAGGAAGAACGAGGCCCTAGAACGCGAGTGGTGGACCCTATGGGTCGAGCCGACCACGTCACCATATCCGAGGCCATCGAAGCTGCGGATTCCGGCGACCGAATTCTGGTCAAGCCGGGCCTCTATCAAGAAAGCCTGGTGATAGACAAACCGGTGGAGCTTATCGGTGATGGTGCGGACGAAGACATAGTGATTCAATCGGTTGGGGCCAACGCAATCTTGTTCAAGACCACAATGGGCCGCGTGTCAAACATGACGCTGCGCCAGATGCACGGCGGCGATTGGTTCTGCCTGAATGCTACTCAAGGGCGGTTGTTCTTGGAGGAATGCGATATCACCAGCCTCAGCTTAGCCTGCGTCGCCATCAATGGAGGCGCCGACCCGCGGCTGCGCCGTAACAAGATACACCACAGCAACCAGAGCGGCGTTATTGTTTACGATAATGGGCTGGGAAATATTGATGACAACGATATCTATGCCAATGGCCTATCCGGCGTAGAAATCAGAAACGGCGCAAACCCCGTGCTGCATGGCAACCGCATCTACGAGAACAAAGAGGCCGGAGTGTATGTTTACGACGACGGCCAGGGTAGGCTGGAGAATAACGACATCTACCTTAACTCTCGCGCCGGAATGAGAATCGGAAATTCCGGCCGTCCTGTATTGCGCCGAAACCGCATCAATAAGACGAAACCGCATCAATAAGAACGGTATCGTGGCCATCTGGGCGCCACTAAAGGGTGGTGGTGATGTCGAAGAGAATGACCTAAGGGGCAATGCTTACGGCGCTTGGAAGGTTTCTGCCGAGAGTGAGCCTTTGCTGAGAAGGTCTGGTAACCTGGAATAAGCCTACAGTTGTCATTTCTAGACCTGCGCCGATCTTCAAGCCGGATCGCCGGACTCTCCCACCTATGGCCTCGATGGTAAACCTTGGACCGCACGAATCCAGTGCGCTATTAATCCTTGAACTCCCAGTTCCACCTGAATATAGATGCTGAAATTTTTCAAACGCAACCAAGATAAAGACCTGAAACAAACGGAAGGAGCCGTCAAGGCCAGCCGAGACCGTTGGTTTGGGAGAATCTTCGGCTTGCTCCGCTCCTCAAATCTCGACGATGCCCTGTGGGAGGAACTGGAGGAAATCCTGATTTCCTCGGACGTGGGCGTGGACACCTCTCTGAGAATCGTCGAAGAGTTAAAGTCCAAGTCCAGCCAGCAAAAAATAGATAACCCCGATTCCTTGTTTGAAAGCTTGAAGGAATCGTTGATTCGCGACCTGGAGGACGGCTCAAATTCAGGTGGCTCAGATTGGATCAACGACGATGACCGGCCTTCACCTTATGTAATTCTGATGGTTGGTGTAAACGGCGTCGGTAAAACTACCAGCATCGCCAAGTTGGCCTATCATCTACAGCAAAACGGATTAAAGGTCATGTTGGGCGCTGCGGATACCTTTCGGGCCGCAGCAGCAGAGCAACTGGAAATCCTGGGCGAGCGAATCGGCGTAGATGTAATCAGTCACCGTAGTGGAGCGGACCCTGGAGCAGTAGCCTACGACGCCTACCAGGCTGGTAAAGCCCGCGGCGCCGATGTGCTGATTATAGACACGGCGGGCCGACTGCACACCAAGTCCAACTTGATGGAAGAGCTAAAGAAGATACGCCGGGTCCTGAGCCGCCTGGAACCATCGGCTCCCCACCAAGTGATTCTGACGCTGGACGCCACCACTGGCTTGAACGGCATGGCTCAGGCAAAATCATTCAAAGAAGCAGTGGACTGCACCGGAATATTCCTGGCTAAGCTCGACGGAACGGCCCGCGGGGGAATAGTCCTTGCCATCAAACAGGAACTACAGGTTCCTATACTTTTTATCGGCACGGGAGAGAGTCTGGAAGACCTGGCCACCTTCGATTCCCGGCAGTTTGTTGACTCTCTGCTCGCTCCTGTTTCCTGAAGCAAACGGGCTAGTTCAGGCTCTCCCCACCCATTTGTCGGTGGGGGCTCTGCTTCAAATGTCCACACTGACCCATAGCCCCAACAATCTGCACCCGATGCGTTCCGGTCAGCCATATTAGAATGTTAGACGCCTTAACCTGGCTGCTGGCGATTGAGGTTCTGGGGCTCCTGGCCCTCCCTCTTTGTTTTGTACTTTTCAGTAGATTGCCGGACCGGGGACTCACCTTGGCCAAACCCTTGGCCTTGGTCCTTTTCTCTTATCTGTTGTGGGTGACCGGTCTGACCCATCTGGCCCCAAACACACGCATCACGTTAATCGTGATTCTGCTTCTGGCAGCGGTGGCTGGTGGCTTCGTATTCCGGGCCATGGCCGACCGCATAATCAGCTTCATCAAAGAAGAATGGCGCACGCTGGTTGTGGCCGAAATCATCTTCTTAGCGTTCTTCTTCCTCTGGCTGGGTATCACTTCCGAGACTCCAGCCATCTCCGGCACCGAGAAACCCATGGATTTCGGGTTCATGAACGCAGTCCTCCAGAGCCGGTTCTTCCCTCCGGAGGACCCCTGGCTGTCTGGCCATTCCATCAGCTACTATTATTTCGGCCATTTCATGATGGCCTTCCTGGCCAAATTGACCGCCGTCCCTTCCAACGTGGGCTACAACCTGGCTATATCTCTTGTGCCGGCGCTGCTGGCTATTGCGTCGTTCGGCCTGATTTACAACTTGGTGCGCCTCTCCGGTGGTGGGCTAAGATCAGCCTTGGGCTTCGGGTTGGCTGCTCCAGCCATGATTATGCTGCTTGGCAATCTGGAAGGGGTGTTGGAATTCATCCATGCTCAGGGTCTGGGTGGCGACGGTTTTTGGAACTGGGTGGGAATAAAGGGTCTGGGCAGCGGACCAGCCGGTTCCGGGTTGTTGCCCGACGATTACTTATGGTGGTGGCGTGGCACCCGGGTCATAGACACCTTGGTAGACGGCCAGAGCTTGGACTACACCATCACAGAATTCCCGGCTTTCAGTTTCTTGCTGGGCGACCTGCACCCCCATGTTATGAGCCTGCCTTTCGTCGTGCTGGGCCTTTCCTTAGGACTAAACCTGTTCCAGTACCGGAGCACAATCGGACCTGGCTGGCTGCTACGCAACCCGCTGGAGGCCATCGCCATTGCGCTTTTCGTGGGGTCTTTGGCTTTCATCAACATCTGGGACCTGCCCTTGCTGGCCGGAATCTTCGCCGTATTGATATCGGTCAAGAATTACGGTGAAGGCGACGGCGACCTCCAAAGGGCAGTCTTAAACGCTGCGGCGGCTTTGATACCAATATTGGCCCTTGGCGTGTTGATGTTTTTGCCCTTTTATTTGACATTTAGTGGCGGCGCGTTGGGTATTCTGCCCTTGCAGGACGTCAGCACACGGCCGATTTTGTTCTTCTTAGCAATAGGCCTATTTGCTTTATTGGCAATATCTTTCGTCTTACTCCAGTTGCCGGGGTTGGGGCGGCCCACGAGGCCAGACGGAGTGTTTGCCGGGCTGGTCCTAGCCATTGCCCTTATGCCGCTGGTTGTCTGGGGAGGAATCGTTCTAGTCTTGACCTGGGCCGACGAAGGGGTCGGCGCTGCCATCGTAGATGTAGGGGGAAGAGCGCTTTGGGTATTGCCGGGACTGGCCATCGTTGCGGTGGCCTCCATCAGCGCCGGGATGCGTTTACGCCGGGGAGAAGAGACGGCGGCGGCTTTTCCGTTGATGCTGGTGGCCGTGGCCTTTTATCTGCTAGTGGGAGCGGAGCTTTTCTACGTAAACGACACCTTTGGTGGCGCATTTCGCCGCATGAACACGGTGTTCAAGGTATACTACCAATCCTGGCTGCTTTTGGGCCTGGCCGGGACCTACTCTCTTTATTTTTGGCGCTCCCGCGTCACCACACATAGTTTACGTGGGTCCGAACCACGCCAACCCGAACCGGGCGCCGGTCACACCCATTCGCAACAAAAATTGGTCCGAACTGCTAACTGGGTTTGGGGGTTCGCCGTCGTATTGATGGTGGTCGGGTCTGCTTATTACTCCGTGGGCGCTGTGCTGGACCGGACGGGAATCTTAAATCAGAATCACACCCTGGCGGACAATACTCTTGACGGTCTTTCCTTCGTCCAATCCCAAGACCCTGGAGAGTACGCCGCCATCCTATGGTTGCGGGACGACGCCGGTTTCGGGCGCATCGTGGAGGCAGTTGGGGACGATTACTCCGACTACGGTCGAATCTCCGCAAGCACCGGCTTTCCCACTTTGCTGGGCTGGAAGGGCCATGAACTGCAGTGGCGAGGGACCAGCCTGCCGTTCCAAGGTAGGGAAGAGGACGTGGAGCGGATATACGAGAGTAGCGACCCTGCAGAGGTAAAATTATTGCTGGAACAGTATCAGGTGCGCTACGTGTATCTGGGCCGCCGGGAACGCAGCGACTACGGCGGAGCCAACTTGGCGGGATTCGGCAACCTCTTGAGAACCGCATTTGAACAAGACGGCGTAATTATCTACGAGTTACTGAACTGACCTGGTAATTCGATTCATCAATTAAGCTGGTAATCAAACCGGTATCAGCACTGAAGGAGATGATGACCGAGGGTCCTGCTGAGGAGAATCCTGTTTCCGCCCTTCCGCGCCGGAGCCAAGTGCCCGGATTCTTAAAAGCCGTGAAATTCCGGTGGCCGGAGCTTGGCTGGATTCAGTGGGGCTTTCTACTGGTTGTGGCCATCGCATTGGGGATGCGGTTGTGGGAGTTGGGCGGCCGGGCCATGCACTACGACGAAGCCATCCATCTGCATTACTCTTGGCGCCTGCTGAACAGCACCGGAGCGGTTGGTGGATTCCCTTGGATCTTCGGCAAAGACTTTATCCACTCGCCTTGGATGCACGGCCCCTTCCAGATTGAGTTCACGGCAATCATCTTTCGTATCTTCGGCGACACGGACTTCACCGCCCGCTTCGGCTACGCCTTATTTGGCGCAGCTCTGGCCGGGTTGCCCTATTTCTTGAGAGATTACATCGGCCGCACTGGAGCGGTGGTGGCTGGCCTGATGCTCACGGTGTCTCCGGCTATGCTCTACTTCAGCCGCTTCGGCAGAAACGACATCCTGATGGCTTTCTGGGCCACCGCCCTGTTCATCTTGATGTGGCGCTACATGCACGAGGGCAAGAACCGCTACCTTTACATTGCGGCGGTGGTCCTGGCTTTCATGTTCGGCACCAAAGAGACCGCATACATCGTGACTCTGATTTTCGGCGCCCTGGCCTTTCTGCTGGCGCTGCCCCAGATTGTTCCCTGGATTCTTGGACGGGAGCGGCTGTCGAATATGGCTGGACCCGCAGGTTTCTTCCTACTGCTCTTCACCCTGACCTTGCCCCAGTGGATACCCATCGTCAGTCTGGCCCAAAACGCCCTTGGGTTGACCCTAGCCAACGTCGACAGCATGGCCGGTGGATTGGTGGGAGCGCCTCAGTGGGAGGACCCCTCGGTTTTGTTGCCGGTATTGGCTGTCGCTTGGTGGATACACTTGTTGGTCGTGGCGGTAGTGGCCGCAGGCGTTGTTTGGTTGGCCCTCAGGCTCTGCCAAACGCGTCAATCATTTGCCGTGAGTGTGGGGGCACCGCTGTTATCCGTGGCAGCAGCAAGTTTGATTGCTTTTCGGCCGATCGATGGCATCTGGTCATTCGGCGGGCCGCCCATCTTGGATCTGGTTTTCTCAGGAGTTCTGGCAGGTTCCGCCTTGAGCGTACTGGTTTTGGGGCGCGTCCCTTGGGCCAGAGGAGTTTTATTATGGGTAATTCCCGCCCAATTGGCGTTGGGCTATGCCTTTTTCTTGACCACCATGGTGAACGTTGATTCAGTGGTCAACGGCTTGTTGCCTTCGGGGATATCCGTGGATACCTCAGCCAACGCAGTACCGGTGAACTACATCGTGGCGGGGGGTCTGTTGCTTGGCAGCCTCAACGTTTCATTGTTCGTTGGCGTTCTTTGGCTGGGTGGCCGCTGGTTAATCTTGGCCGGAATATTCTATTTGGTTTGGGTCACCATTTACACCACGGTCTTCACCAACCTGGCGGGAACATTCAGCGGTGTGTGGCAGGGCATGGGATACTGGATCGCTCAGCAGGACGTGGCCCGGGGAAACCAACCTTGGTACTACTACTTCGTGGGGCTTTCTATTTACGAGATTTTACCCGTGGCCTTCGGCATCGCAGGGGCCGTGTATTTCCTGAAGAAGTTTGATGTTTTGGGCCTGGCTTTAACTTTCTGGGCCGTAGCAACGCTGATAATCTACACATCGACCAGCGAGAAGATGCCCTGGCTTCTGGTCAACATATCACTCCCTTTCATCCTGCTGTCGGCCAAGTATCTGGGCCACCTAGTTGAGCGCGTCCAGTGGTCCGTGGTGTTAGCCAGGGGTCATGTGGCCCTGTTGGCGCTTCCCCCATTGACCGTGGGCATAGGGGTATTCCTGCTCTACGCTTACAGCGATGCCGAAACCAGTTTTGGTGCCACTCATTGGGCGGTACTAGCCAGCGCAATACTGTTGGCCGTCTTTACCGCCTACCTGATGCGCTTGGCCAAACCACGAAACGGCGGAGCGCTAGCCACCCTCGGTTTGGCCGGGTTGTTACTGGCATTCGGCATAGTCGCTTCCGTCCGTGCCTCATACACATTCGACGATTCCAGCAAGGAGCTTTTGGTCTACGCTCAAGGAAGCAAAGACGTCCCCCAATCGTTTGGCACTCTGGACAATCGGGTGCTGGCGAATGACCCCAAGGGACAGGCAATCACCGTGGATTATGACCTTTGGTACCCGTTCAATTGGTATGCCAGGGATGCCCAAAGAAGAGGGTCACTGCATTTCAAATGCTTTAAAGAAGAGGGCGACGACGGTTGGAACGAAGGTTGCCAGGCTCCCGATGGAGACGCGGGCAAGCAAGCGTTTTTGCTCAGCGCATCCCATAGCGGCAGGGACGGGGAAGCGTTGTCTGAATTTGAACAAGAAGGGCCACTGCGGAACCTGCTGTGGTTCAACGAGGAAGCCTACCGTAGGCCGGGAGAAAATAGGCAGGATGAAGGGTCTTTATGGGGCAGGAAAGGTCTACCAAACAAGACACAACTGACGAAAGACTTTGGGTATTTCAAATCCGTGGTCAAGAACAAAGAGGCCTGGTTCGACACGTTGGACTACCTGCTATTTCGCAATCTCACCGGCGATTGGTACAATTCCGAGTTCTACAGCTACCTAACTGTCCCGGATTCGGAGCCGCCGTAGTGAAGCCTGGCCAGTGGGCGCCTGTTCTAGGGCGATTCTGCCCAATGCTGGCCTAGTCGCCAGGTAAAATTGTTGTAGCTCAATAATCGTGTCCCGTATACTAAAAATCGGTCTGGTGGTGCACAGGTGCGGTTGACAGCCTCAAGTTTGGCGGGTCGTGTATTCAAAACCTAATCCCGGACGCTACGCCTGACAATTTTTTTGGTGAATATTGCTGATTCGTAACTGGCGTTTCCTGATTGGTATGGGCGTCAGCCTAGTTCTGATACTGGTGCTGCTTTATCAAGTGAACCTGTCGGAAATGGGCGACGCTCTGGCCAATGCCAACTATCTGTATCTAGCGCCATCCATAGCTTTGTATTTCGTGGCGGTTTACTTTCGGGCCGTGCGCTGGCGCTACTTGCTAAGTCCCCTTGGAAACCTCCAAATAGGCCGTTTGTACCCAGTGGTTGTTATAGGCTACATGGCCAACAACCTGCTCCCAGCTCGTTTGGGTGAGTTGGTCCGGGCTTATTACCTGGCCCGGCGTGAACCAATCAGGGCAAGTTCCGCATTGGGCACCCTAGCCGTGGAACGTGTGTACGACGGCATGACCCTCCTGGCATGGGCCGTGGTGGCCGGGCCGGTGCTGCTGTTTTTGGGGGAATTCGACAGCACCGGCGGAACCGCACGCACCACATGGATAATCCTGGCGGTACTGACGGTTTCGTTGTTCGTAGCCGCCTTAGCCTTTCTGACAGCACTGGCTGCTATCCCTAGGTTCATGAAGTTCTTCGACCGGATATTGGGCCTAGTCCCAGCCAGGTTCCGGCCCAAGGTGAGCGAGCTGGCCTACACATTTGTTGACGGTCTCAGCATCCTGAGTTCGCCCCGCAAGCACCTGGCCCTCTTCTTTCTGTCCATGCCGGTCTGGGTGTTTGAAGGCTCCATGTATTTCTTGATTAGCTATGCCTTCGGCATCGATAATCATTTCGGCTCGGTGTGGACCTTGGTCCTAGTGGTGATGCTGGTTACGGCCACGTCCAACCTGGCCACGTCCTTGCCCAGTTCCATCGGAGGCATAGGCCCCTTCGAGGTAGTGGCCCAGCAAACTCTGATTGCCTTGGGAATCGGCGGTTCCTTGGCCGCGGCTTACGCCGGTTTTCTGCACTTGGTGGCACTGTGGTTGCCGGTTAACCTGGCGGGACTGGCGCTGCTGTGGAAGCATAATCTCTCTCTACGCGGGCTAACCAGAGCCACATCCCAGGAAACGGTTCCCGGTGACACGCTAGCTGCGGAAGTTGGCGGAATTTCGCCTGGCCAAAGCCCAGGGATTGACCAAGAGGGTCGGCCATGAGAGTGGGAATCATCGGCGGAGGCGCTGCGGGCCTAGCGGCGGCTTATGACCTGACAAAAGCAGGGCACTATGCCCAGGTGTTCGAGCAAGCGCCTTTTTTGGGCGGCCAAGCTTCAACCTTCCAGGTTGGCGGTGGGCGCTTGGAGCGAGGCTACCACCACCTCTTCGTAAGCGACACCGACATCACCGATTTGATGGTTGAGATTGGGTTGGGCGAGGAGATGGCCTGGCTCGAGTCCAAGGTTGGCCTGTTCCGCGGTGGCAAGGTTTGGGACTTTGGCACACCCATGGACTTGCTGCGCTTTTCTCCCTTGTCTATGCTTGACCGGCTGAGAGTGGGCGCATTCACTTTTTGGCTGCAAAAACAAAGCAATTGGCGCAAGTATGAGCGCCTGACCGCCCGGGATTGGCTAATCAGATGGATGGGAAAGTCAGCCTACCAGGTGATTTGGGAGCCGGTGCTGCGGGGGAAATTCGGAGAGTATTTCGACCGAATCAGCATGACCTGGATCTGGGGCAAGTTTCGCTTGCGGGTTTCATCTCGAGGGAAGGGGTCGAGGAAAGAGTTGTTGGGTTACCCCATGTGCAGTTTTGGAGAGGTTTTCGACGTCTTGGGCCAGCGGGTGGTTAGCCAAGGAGGCGATGTTCACATCTCCAGCGCCGTAAAACGGGTGGTGGTGGACGAGGCCACCGCTACTGGTCTGGAGGTCTCCCTGCCGGGACGGGAAGCAGAGATTTTACCTTTTGACGCCGTGATAGCAACGACTCCGTCCTACGTGTTCACCAGGTTGATTCCCCCGTTTCCGGAAGGGGAAACGGCTACCGATTACGTCAAAAAATTGGAGAGAGTCGATTACTTATCCGCTGTGCTGATGATTCTGGTTTTGGACCGGCCTTTCACCGACAAATATTGGATGACCATTGCCGATGCCGACATGCCATTCGTCGCTCTCATCGAGCACACCAACATGATTGACAAAGAGTTGTACGGCGGCAACCACATCCTTTACATCAGCAATTACCCCAAACGGGATAGCACGTTGTACCGGATGACGCCAGAGGAGCTTTTGGAGGAGTTCTTGCCCCACTTGCAAAAGATTAACCCCGACTTCCAACGCTCCTGGGTCTTGGAGTACCATCACCACAAGGTGGATGGTGCCCAACCGATAGTGGGAATAAACTACGGTGAGCAGATACCCAGCCACCGGACTCCATTTAAGAATCTATACTTGGCCAATACAACTCAAATCTATCCCGAAGACCGGGGCACCAACTACTCTGTGCGCATGGGGCGGCAGGTGGCAAAGATGGTGATGGATGACTTGGCCTAAGCTTTGTGTGCAAATAGGCCCGGAATTTGGTTTTTGAGCTTGACCCAGCATTATCATCGAGAAAAACGCCGGATCAATTGATCGATTCTCCTGTTGCTAATTCCCATTCAGGGAGTAAAATTTGTAGTCGAACGTTCCATTGTTAAACCTCCAATTGTTAAACTTTCCGTTGTTAACGGGAATGGACCGGTGTTAACGGATATGGACCGCTAACGTATTAGTCAGGAGTAAATAATGGCAAAAAAATCGACGTCCGGTTCCGAAAAAACGGGTAAAGGGATGCAGACGCGCCGTAGCTTTCTGGGAAAGTTGGGCTTGGGCGCAGCCGCATTGGCTGCCGTTTCCGCCGTCCCCTTTCTGAAATTGGGACAAAATTCTAGCAAGGACTCAGTAACTTCCCCCGGTCCCGACTCCATCTTTCAACCCCGCCAGGACCCGAGAAACTAGTTACGTAACTAATCCGGTTTCTCACTGACCCGTTTTCAGGGCTCCGCCTCAAAAGCATTTGTGGTGCCGTCATTCTGAGTGAAGCGAAGAATTTCGCTGTCGTATTTTGAGGCTAAATCAAAGGACGTAATGGCGTCAGGTCCCTTTAGCGTGCCGATGATTATGATGACCGCCTCCGCGTTCTCCGAAGAAGACAAAGCGGAAGCGTTCAGAATTGGTGTAGATGCATTTCTGCGCAAACCCTTCGGTATAATTGAATTCAGAACTGTGGTTGAGGCGTCGCTCGAAAAAATAAATCCACCAACGGTTATTGAACCTCCCTAACGTCAACGTGAATCCATCACTGGATCCCGCCGCGCCAAAAACTACGTCCCGGAGTCGAACATCCGAGCTAGAGACTAACCACTTTGCAGCAACGAAGCCGACAGTTATAATGAATTCGACTATTAATCATTCTACGTTGGGGGCATTATGAAAAAAGATTGGGAATCATAGTCTTCTTGATAGTCGCGCTTTCGGCTCTGTCGGTAACCCCGGCGTTTGCAGCACAGGGGACAATCACCGAGGTTAACCCGTCTGGTATCGGAAGTAGTAACGCCAGCGACAATGGCAAGGGCAATGCCAGTTCCGACGCCGACAATGGGAGCACAAACAATGACGGCAACGGGAATTCTGCTGGTAAAGGAGCGGGCGCGTCCGAGCCGAGTACCGAGTTGGGCGCTACAAACTAATTCGCCATCGCCGAGTATTTGTAAAAAGGGGCCGGAAATGTCCGGCCCCTTTCTCTTGGGGCCCTACACTCCACTCTACCTCTTTACAGAGCCGGTGTTGGACGGCCCGTGATATTAGGACTGCCGGGCTAGAACTGGGTTTGTCGAATTAAGAGGGCATAAACCCTTATGGCGCGTTATTAAGAAAGTCTCAATAGCGGGACTCAACGCGCATCTTTAGCTTCGCCGTTACTGACACATGCCTAGGCACAACCGGGATGTTGTACTTATACACAAACGCTAATCATATTTTTCGCGAAACGAAGAATGTTCACTTCTGAACCCAGAGATTCTTCGTCGCTCCGCTCCTCAGTATGACAGCTTTGAAGCAAGGCTCCGCAATGAGGAAGTATTTCGGCTAGCGTCTGCCGAACTCCCGCTCCATGTTCATTGAGCTGAAGTGAATCATGGTGGGCCGTCCATGGGGACAGGTGTGGGGATTATCCGCCTGTTCCAGCTGCTCCAAAAGCGCCCTCATTTCCTCTTCCGTGAGGGGCTTTCCAGCGCGTATGGCGCTATGACAAGCGATGGTAGCCGCTAGAACGTCCTCTTGCTGGCGCAGCAGCCCTTCAAAAGCGACCATGTCCAACACATCCAGCAGCGCTTGGGCTGGGTCTTGGGTGGTCATGATGCCAGGCACCGACCGTAGCAGCACGCTATTTGCCCCAAAATTCTCCACTTGAAAGCCGTATCCCGCCAGAAACTCGGCATTGGCATTAAACACTTCGACCTGGCCTGGAGTCAGTTCCATGGTGACCGGCTCCAGCAATGCCTGAGACTGGGGCGTTTTTTCCCCGGCCTTGCGCCGAATCTGGTCGAACAGCACCCGTTCGTGGGCAGCATGCTGGTCCACCAAGAACATCCCCTCGGGTCCTTCGGCGACCACGTATGTGAGTTTTACCTGACCCACTACTTTCAATGCAGGCGCGGGTGGACGAGGAGCGGCGGTATCAGGGGGCGCCAAAGGCTGCTCTAGCGGAGAACTGAATCCGCCCGGAGAAAATAATGACGAGTTTCCTGTTGGGTAAGAGGAACCAGCGTGCCGGGAGCCGGAAAACGACGAACCAGGGTAGGGAAAACCCGGCGCCGACATAGTTCGGGAGCTATCTCCGGAGCTAACCACGGAGGGCACCGGCGAGTCGGCCACCACGGCCGCCCTCACCGCCCGTTGCAGGGTGGAAAAAACCCGGCCTTCCTCCTGGAAGCGGACTTCCTTTTTGGTGGGGTGAGAGTTTACGTCCACATCGCCGTAGGGCAAGGCCAGATTGATGGCCGCCAAGGGATACCGCCGGTCAGGAAGCAAACCGTGGTAAGCCTCTTCCAGAGCGAATGAGAGCATCCGGTTCTGAATCCACCGGTGGTTGACGAAGAATGTCATGTAGCTGCGGTTGGCCCGGTGGAGCCTGGGTGGACTGATGAACCCTTCCACTTGGTAGCCGGATTCAGGGTCTTCCCCTTTCACTTCCAGCATCGCCCCGGCCACTTCCGCTCCGTACAGAGCCAGAAGAGTTTCCCGGGGTTTGCCATTCCCCGGAGTGTTCACTACCGAACGCCCGTCTACGGACAATTGAAAACGGACGTGGGGGAAAGCCAGGGCATAGCGGGAGACCAGTTCTTGAATTCGTGAGCTTTCGGCGGAATTTGACTTCAAGAATTTACGGCGGGTGGGCATATTTCCAAAAAGGTCGCTCACCTCAACGCTGGCTCCGGTTGGGCATCCGTGGGGACCGGATCTGATAATCTCACCCCACTGCATCTCAAGGCGATGGCCGTTTTGAGAATCCGGGGTGCGGGTTGACATCGTTAGGTGGGAAACCGAGGCTATGCTGGGCAGGGCCTCGCCACGAAAGCCCAAGGTAGCCACGGCTTCGAGCTGTTCCTGATTTTCCAACTTGCTTGTAGCGTGGCGCTGGAAGGCCAACTCCAACTCCCCTGATGGGATTCCCTGACCGTCATCAACCACTTTCAGTTGGGCAACGCCGCCTTCCGCGATTTCCACCAGCACCTGAGAAGCCCCGGCGTCCAAAGAGTTCTCAACCAACTCCTTGATCACGGACACGGGGCGTTCCACCACTTCACCTGCGGCAATCTTGGTTGCTAGTTCGGGAGACAGCAATCTAATAGGCAAGTTGATGCCTCGGTTGATACCACAATGTGGGCGTCGGGTAAAGGAGAGCGCGCCAACCAAAATGTCTAGGGACGAAATGGGCAAACGGCCGTTGAACGAGAGGCCCTAAAACAAGCGGCCTTAAAACAATGGAACGATAGTTCCTTTTGCCCGGTACTGCCTGTCCTCCGAGGTGCCGGTATGCACGAAGTCGTTGACAATCCGGTAAATCCGGTTCATCTCTTCGTCGAAGCTGCGTTTGAAGAAATATGGGGGCACCCATACGCCGCCAAAGGCCGATACCACCTCGGGATAATCGTCGATCACGAAGTCGGGCTCGAAGGGCACTCCGAGCTCCTCCAGCCGCTCGTGAAAGTGATGGGTGGGTTTCTCGTAAACCCCACTGACCAATGGCGTCAATTGGTGCTTTTCGACCACTTCCCATCGCTCTCCCATCCCAGACCAGATATAGATTTCGTGTTTGTCTTGCTTTAACTGCTCTAGGGTCTCTAAGGTGTTGGGGCGGAGGGTGTCATCTAGGCCGAGAATTGTATAGTCAACGTCGAAAAAGATTTTCATTCCCTGGTTTTCAGTCCTTCGACAATCAATTTAGTGTCTAGTCAAATCAGTATCAAGGAATACGATTTGGTGGCACCAATTATATCGCAACTACGGCATCAGTAACAACAATTACGCTAAACTTGATAATAATTGGAGACGAGTCTAGCTTTTCCGGCGGTCGATGGCCGTATTCGACGATGGAATGACAACCGCTCTGCCTACCATCTGGCAGCGGGGCCAACAGGGTCTGAGCATCACCTACTTGGGTTCGGACAATGCGGCCTCTATGGTTTTCAGGTTGGCGCCAACCAGCAACTGCCCTTCCAGGTTGACCAAGGGCCGACGGATCAACCGGGGTTCTTGGAGCATCAACTCCAGCATTTTTTCGTCGCTGAGTTCTTGATCGGCCAAGCCCATCTGCTTCAAACTGGGGCTTCGCTTTGCGAATATCTGGGCAACGCCTACATCTTTGGCCAGTTCCCGAATCTCCTGTTCAGTAAGAGTGTCCTTAAAGAAATCCCGCTCCTCCAATGTAATGTCATTTTGTAAGAGTAACTCCCTTACTTTACGGCACGATGATCAACGAGGCCACCAATAGAACGCGGCATTCTGAGCCAAAGGAACCTCCACGTTTTTCCATTAATTAATTAACTAACTATTCGCCTAATGATCTAACTAGCCATGCGCCACTGAAGAGCAGTGGATTTAGCCCCTGTTGTCGGCTTTCTGCTGAAGATTGTACAGCACGTTGATTGCTTCCAGGGGGGTCAGGTTGGGAACGTCCAAGGCCAGAATCTCATCTATCAATGGCTGGGCAGTATCGAATAACGGCATTTGTTGAGCCGGATTTTTGCGGGAGCGTCCCGAGCCGCCGGTCTTCCCCGTCGCATTGGCAGCAGGGCCAGTCTGCTCCAAATCAGCCAGAACCTCCCAGGCCCGGTTAATCACGCCCTTCGGCATTCCAGCCAGGCGGGCCACGTACACTCCGTAGCTTTTATCCGCGCCTCCGGGGATTATCTGGTGCAAGAAAACCACGTCCCCGTCCTCTTCGGTAACCGCGACGCTGAAGTTCCGCACCCCCGGCAATACGCCCGCCAGTTGGGTCAACTCGTGATAGTGGGTGGCGAACAAAGTCTTGCATCCCAGACGGCTGTCGTTGTGGATGTGCTCGATAACCGAGCGGGCGATGGACAGACCGTCGTAGGTGCTGGTGCCTCTTCCGATTTCGTCCAAGATAACCAGAGACTTGGCGGTGGCTTGATTCAGGATAGCTGCCGTCTCCACCATCTCCACCATAAATGTGGACTGGCCGGTGGCCAAGTCATCTTGTAATCCCACTCTGGTGAATATTCGGTCCACCAGGCCGATTGTGGCGGAAGCCGCTGGCACGAAGCTGCCTATCTGGGCCATCAAGGTGATGAGGGCCACCTGCCGGATGTAGGTGGATTTTCCCGCCATGTTGGGGCCCGTCAGCACCACGACGCGGGCGTCGTCATTGGAAAGGTGTACATCGTTTGGCACGTACGCGCCCGACTCCAAGACTCGTTCGACGACCGGGTGCCTGCCTGCGGTTATTGATAGGGCATTACCTTCGTTCAGTTGAGGCCGCACGTAGCCGCTGAGCACCGCAACCTCTGCCAAGTTGGCAAGCACGTCCACTCTCGCCACTGCCGACGCCCTCTTGCCCAAGGCCTCCGACGCAGCGCTAATCTGAGCGCAAACTCGCCGGTAAATCTCACGTTCCAGTTCTTCGAGTCGCTCCTTGGCATTGAGCACAAGAGCCTCGTACTCCTTGAGCTGGGGCACGATGTACCGCTCGGCGTTCACCAATGTCTGGCGGCGGACGTAGTCTTCCGGCACTTGAGGGACGTTGGACTTGCTCACCTCTATGTAGTAACCGAAGACTTGGTTGTAGCCCACCCGCAGGTTCTTGATTCCGGTGCGTTCCCGCTCCTTTTGCTCCAGGCCGGCGATGAAGCTGCGAGCGTCTCTTGTGGCGCTTTTCAGCTCATCCAACTCCTCGGAGAAACCGTCCTTGATCACGTTGCCGTCGCCCACGTTCCCGGAAGGGTCGGTGGCAATGGCCCGCCGAAGCAGTTCCACCAATTCGGGCAAAGGCGCCAAATCCCGGGCCAGCCAGGCAAGCGGGTCAGTCACTACATTCGAGTCTTCAAGCTGTTTTTGACCGGTGCCCAACACATTGGCCAGCCGCGGCAATGCCTCCAGGCCTTCTTGCAGGGCTTTCAGTTCTCTGGGTAGAACAACCCCAGCATTGACCCGGCTTTGGATGCGCTCCAAGTCGGGGATTCGGGCCAAGGTGGAAATGGCGTCGACCCGGCAGAAGCCGTCGTCGAAGAAATGGGCCACTGCATCCTGTCGTTGTTCCAATCCCGCCAAGTCCAACAGAGGTTGACCCAGCCACTGTCGCAACAAACGACCGCCCATAGGCGTTTTGGTCAAGTCCAAGGCGCCCAGCAGAGAAAATTCCTTGCTCTCGGAACGGCCCCCTTGAAATAGTTCCAAGTTTCGTCTGGTTTGGGGGTCCAGGGCCATGTATTTTTGTGTTGAGTAAACCGCCAAGTTGGCCAGTTTCAGATTTCCCGTTTTTTGGGTGGCGGCCAGGTACTCCACGATTGCTCCAGCCGCTTGGACTGCCAGCGGCAAGGATTCACAACCCAGTGACTCGAGCGTCATGATGCCAAATTGATCAAGAAGCGCTTGCCGGGCTTCGTCAAAACGGAAAATCCGGGAATCATAGCTGGTGAGGTTACGGGGATGAGCAACTGCGCCATTGCCAGCCCAATCCGGCGAATCATCGGAGTTGGGGACTAGGATTTCGGCTGCCGTTATGCGCTCCAACTCCAAAGGCAACTGGGAAGAACTCAGTTGGGTGGCGGCGAACTCCCCGGTAGATATATCCACATAGGCCAGGCCCACCATGTTTCGTTCGCCCAGCCCATCTTCCACCACCGCCGCCAGATAGTTATTGGTTCCTTGGTCCAGCAACCCCGATTCCAAGACCGTACCGGGGGTCACCACCCGCACCACGTCTCGATCCACTATTCCTTTGGATGTCGCAGGGTCGGAGAGTTGCTCGCAGATGGCGACCTTGTGGCCTTTTTTTATCAGCCGGGCCAGGTAGGTGTTCAGTGAGTGGGCCGGAACTCCGGCCATGGGCACCTTCAGGCCTTTGCCCAGGCTCCGGGATGTCAGCGTAATTTCCAACTCTTTGGAAGCCAGCTTAGCATCATCGTCGAAGGTCTCATAAAAATCGCCCATGCGGAAAAGGACGATGGCATCCGGATAGGAGTTCTTTATATTCAGATATTGGCGGCGAATGGGCGTCAAGGTCCGTCCGTCCCTTGCAGATTAACGAGGGAATCCCCAAGAATATTCACCAGCAATTCTAACTCAACCTTATATAAATAAAACAGCCACCGGCTATCAATAGGCCGGTAGCTGCGAGAAGCGGTTTGGCTTTGGACTATTACTCTTTCCAGAACCGTTCCTCTTTGAACTTCCAACCTGCCGTCACGAACCTTGCTTTCACATCCTCAATCATGCCTGGGTGACCGCAGGCATACACCATCGTGTCGTCCTTGGTTAAGTCGAATTTGCTCATGTACTCTTCGGTGATGGTGTTAACTCGGCCCTTGGCGCCCTGCCACTGTGAATTGCGTTCTTCGTTGGGACGGCTGACCGCAGGAACGAAAACCACCGTGTCAGGGAATTTTGACTCAAGTGCCGCTAGTTCCGTGTCATAGGTCAACTCGTCAACGTAGCTGGCCCCAAGAAGCACGTAGAATTTGTGCCCCTCGCTTCCGTTGTGCAGATAGTCTCTGACGATGCTGATGTAAGGGGCTACGCCGGTAACGGTGGCAACCATGAAGTGGTTGTGGACCTTCTGGTTCATGGTGAATATGCCCTTGGCCCTTGCCCTGATGGACATGAGGTCCCCAACCTGCATCCGGAAGATTCGCGGTGTCAATTCTCCTTCGGGGACCAATTCCACGAATATCTCCAGTTCCGGCTCGTGGGGAGCCGACGCGATGGAGTAGGCTCGCTCGATACCGTCTAGGCCCAGAGTGCAATACTGGCTAGGTTTGAAGGTAAAAAGGCCGTCTTGGGGTTCAAGCCTGATTACAATCAAGTTTTCGCTTATGTCTCGGCGAGAAACCAGTTTAGCGGTGGGTAAGCCCGGATTGGGTTGCGGCCTGGGGCTCCCTGTGTTGACCAGGGTGGCATCTTCAACCATTTAATGCTCCTTTGTACGACATGAGGCCACAGAATATGGGTCTTTTGAACAGAACAATATAACAATGCTCTAAACCCGTTCTCAGCGTGTGTGCCTCTGTTTGTGTTAACCAAGTCCGGGTTCCGAACCCGGATGAAACCGATTTTGTTAATTTCCAGTCTTAACGATCTTGGCTGGGCGTATGTTAAGACCGGGTAATCTGGCCGCCGGAACCATCTCCTCGCTGGCCTCAAGTTCGGATACCAACTGGCCAAACAAAGAGGTCACGGCGATAACGCCCGGCGGTACCGATTCGTCTATATGGGCCAGGCCGGTCAACCGGTAGCCTGCTCCCAATACTTCGACAGAGTCTCCATCGACAATTTGCCAGGAGTTAGCATCCACCGGGTTCAACTCCAGTAAATCTTCCCGGTCGATTTGGTTGCGCTTGCCCTTCACCACGGTTAATTCACGGCCCAGTTGCTGCAACACTCTGCCGGGCACCAACAGCGCGGGGAACTCCGGGTCACTGGGCGTTGACGCCGAATGGAACTGGGGTGTCTCTACCTCGGCCTTTCGAGAAGTGAAGCCAGCGTCATACAGCGTTGCCGTTCCTTTTTTGTTCTCATTGGAGCAGGGCCATTGGATGCCTGGTTGCTCCCGGCTCGAATAAAGGACTTGGGTGGGTTGGGGGCTCTCCAACATGGTGCGGAACACGATGCCGCCAGCGGAATCCAATCTTGAATAAGAAATCCCCGAATATATTGGGCTTACTTTGGCAATCTCATCCATCACCCCGGCGGGGGATTCATGCTCGAATCCCAGGACACTCATGCGTTGAGCCAACTGGGAGATAATCCAGCTATCAGGCTGGGCACCGATGTTGTCCTTTTCTTCCGTGCCGTTAGGTGACCCATTTCCGTTTTTAAGTAGAACGGGAGAGAATTTTTGAATTCGGCGCTCCAAGTTGGTGAACGTGCCCTCCTTCTCGGCGAAGGTCGAGCGAGGAAAAATCACGGTAGCCCTCTGAGCTGCCTGGCTCATGAAGCTGTCTATCACCACCAGGAATTCCAACGCTTCCAATGCTGCCATGCCGTCACCTAGCTTGCCATTTTCCAGGTTGGGGCTGTCTCCAGCCACCAGCATAGCCTTGATGCGACCTTCGGTAGCGCTACTCAGCGCCAGGGCGGCCCCAACGCCGGGTGACGTTGGAAGAGAGCTGCCCCAAGTCGATTCCAAGGACTGACGGGCTTCGTCGTCGTCCACCCGAGCATAACCCGGCAGACGGTCCGGTAAGCAGCCCACGTCCCAGGCTCCCTGTTCGTTGGCGCCTTGCCTCAGAGGCAATAAGCCGGAACCCGGTTTTCCCAGGTTGCCGGTGAGCAGGGTCATATTCACCAAAGACCTAACACAATCCTGCTGAGCGTCCGGCGGAATGTTGTCCAGTGCGTAAACGATGGCCGCCGAGCTGGCTTGGCCGTACATTCGGGCCGCTTGAGCGATATCCTCTTCGGATACGTAGGTCTCTTTGGCAATCTGGGATAAATCCAGGCTCCGCAAAGCATAGAGCAGCGTGGCCGGGCTTTCGCAGTTTTCCTCCAGCCAATCGGTGCGTTCCATTCCTTGGTCCAACATGGACCTCAATATTCCGCCCAGCAGCAATAATTCGGTTCCGGGGGACGGCCTGAGCCACAGCTTGGCATAGCGGGTCAATTCCACCTCTCTGGAATCAATGACCAGCAGGTCAGTAGAGTCTTTTGCAGCCCGTTTGATGGGAATCGCAACCACGTTATGCTCCTCGGTAACGTTGGCGCTGAAAACCAGGATGCAGCCGGAATTTTCCAGGTCCCATATGGAATTTGTGGCGGCAGCGTAGCCCAAAGATCTTTCCAGGCCCAAGACCAACTCGCTTTGGGAGTTTGAGGTCTGGTCCACATTGTTGGATTGCATCGCCACTCGGGAGAATTTTTGGGCCAGGTAGTGTTCTTCGTTGGTGCAATCCGGAGAAGTGAGCAGGGCGAATTGCTCGCCTCTATATTCAGCAAGCCTGGACGAAGCGTAGTCCAGAGCCTCGTCCCAAGTCGCTTCTACTAATTCACCATTCTTGCGTATTAGAGGTGATTGCAGACGACCTTTGTTGTTGACGAATTCCAGCCCGAACTTTCCGCGAAAACAGGCCTGTCCTCGGTTGGAGGGAGCGTTAAGCTCGGGCACGGCTCGAATAAAGTTACCGGCGGCGTTCACTTCCAGATTAAGCTGGCAGCCCACCGGGCAAAGAGGGCAGATAGCCCGTTCGGTGCGGACCGGTTTGTCCCATTTGTGTTGTGTTTCCACCAAAGCGCCCACCGGGCACACATCTATGCAGGCACCACAGAATTCGCATCCGGACTCCAGCAAAGACGTTCCGAATGAAGTACCCACCAAGGCGGTCCCGGCCCGATCGACGAAGCAGATGGCATCGTCTCCACGCAATTCTTCGCAGGCCCGCACACACCTGCCGCAGACGATGCACAGGTTGTAGTCGCGGTCGTAATACGGGTCGCCCAAATCCAGGGGAATATTCCTGTACTTGTATTCCAAGGGGGATTCCAGGTTCATCCCCAGGTAGCGCACAGTGTCTTTTAGCTCACAGCGCTCGTTCTTGGGGCAGGTTACGCAACGGTCGTTGACCGAAACGTGGCGCAAGCAAACGTCGGTTGGGCCGCAGATGTCTACCCGGTGGCAGGTCAAGCAACCTTGCGGATGCTCAGCAACCAGCATCTCCATGACCGAGCGGCGCAGGGCCAGAACATCGTCTGATTCGTTGCGAACTTTCATGCCGTCGGCGACCGGCAGTACGCAGGCCGCAGGATAACCACGGCCTCCTTCAACGGCAACAACGCACATGCGGCAAGCAGCGAAGGGTTTCATGCCCGGGTGGTAACAAAGATATGGTATATAGATGCCCCCTTCCATGGCGGCTTCCAATACCATTTTACCGGGCTGAGTCTTAATTTCTACGCCATCAATACTGATGGTTATGTCATCATAGGCCATAGTTTACTCACCGTATTTTTTTCACCTCAGAGACGCAGAGAACGCGGGTAAACGCTAATCTCTGAGTCAAAGGGTAATTGACAACGCCTGAATCGAAGGTTAGAAAACTGGGTTAGCGCCGACTTAGTTTGGGAGAGAATCGGGGTCCCAGGCATCGCCCCGTGGGGCATTGCCGGTCTATGATGTGGGTCTCGAACTCTTGGCCGAAGTGCTTCAGCGCCGAGGCTACCGGGTTGAACCCCAGTTGCCCATGACCGCAAAGAGAACCCGCCTGCATGTTTTCTCCTACGCTGCGCATCAGATCCAAGTCTTGCGGCTGACCCTCGAGTCGGCAAATCCGCTCCAGTACCTCAAGCAAATGGCTCATACCCATGCGGCATGGGAAGCATTTGCCGCAGGACTCGTACTGGCAGAATGCAATCAACGCTCTTGTAAGATCTACCACGCAGGTGTCTTCATCGGCGGCGATGATTCCGCCCGAGCCCATGATTGCCCCGGCGCTGCGTAGTATCTCGAAGTCCAGAACCACGTCAATACTGTCCGCGCCCAGAACCCCGCCCAGGGGCCCTCCGGTCTGAACGAGTTTCAGTTCTTTCCCCGCTGGCACACCACCGGCCACTTGGTAAATCACGTCTTTGAGGTTTGTCCCCAATGGAACTTCTACCATGCCGGTGTAATTCAAGGATCCGGTCAGGCACAGAATGGCCGTGCCGGTGCTCTGATTGTGGCCAATGCCCGCAAACCACTCGGCGCCCTTGGAGACTATCTCGGGCACATATGCCAGAGTTTTAACGTTGTTTATATTGGTGGGCTTGCCAAAGAGACCGCTTTGAGCCGGGAAGGGAGGGCGGAACCGGGGCATGGCTCGCTTGCCCTCGATGGCCTCCATGAGCCCGCTTTCCTCTCCAGCCACGTATGAGTCGCCGGTTAGTGCCACTTCCACCTGAAAGTTAAACCCCGAATCCAGGATATTCTCTCCCCACAAGCCCAATTCGAGGGCTTGATTAACCGCAGCACGGCACCGGTCTATTGGGCCGTCGTGACCGTGACGAATGAAGATGTAGCCATGGCTTGCTCCTGTGGCATAGCCGGCGAGAATCAAGCCTTCTAGCAGGGTATTGGGGTCGCTTTCCAAGATTGCCTTGTCGTTGAAAGCTCCAGGGTCTCCTTCTTCGCAATTGCACAAGATGTACTTGACGGGGGCACCGGAACCGGCCAGGAACTTCCACTTAGTGCCGGTGGAGAATGCTGCACCGCCACGGCCCCTAAGACCGGAATCGGCCACCTGGGTCAGGGTATCCTCGGCAGTCATTTCCCTGAGGGCTTTTTCCAGAGCGCGGTAGCCTCCATTGGCCACATATTGATAAATGTCCATGGGGTCGATGGTGCCGGAATTTCGGAGCACTATACGCGTCTCAAGAACGCGCATGGGGTGTAGGTCCAAGTTGGGGATATTCTTAGGCCGGATGCGGTCATCTTCGGAATCCGGTTCTTCGGTGGACGGGTCGGTAAAGACGCCTTCCAGATATCCAAGGGCTATCTCGGCGTCGGGTTCGCCGCCCACAATATGGTTTGCTACGATACGTTGGGCAATCTCGGGGGTGACGTTGCCGTAGAAAATCCGGGGGCCACCGGGGAATTGGACATCCACCAAAGGCTCGGCAAAACAAAGGCCAAGGCAACCAACTTCGCTGACGGTGGCCCGCATACCTCGAGATTCCAGAGCGCCTTTTATGGCATCAACTACCGAATCGCAGCCTGCGGCCTTGCCGCATAGAGCGGTACCGACGCGAATCCATGGCTGGCTGCCCGCCGTCAGTGCCTGCCAGCGGGTCTGAGCCTCCACCACAATCTCTTGAAAGCTGGTTGTCAACTAACTCCTCACTATTTAGTAGCCTGTCCATCGCTTGACAAGCTAACCTTCCAGCAGTTCCGTCACCTTCCGCCGGACTTGTTCCGGAGATACTCGTCCAATCAAATGGTGGTCGATGGAAATAACTGGTGCTTGGGCGCATGCCCCCAAGCAGGTATTTAGGCGCACCGACAATTTCCCGTCGGGCGTGTCCCCTTCATCAGACAGTCCGCTTGCTTCCAGGGCTGCGTTTATGACGGGCATTGCGCCTACCAAGTGACAGGTCGAACCCCAACAGAGTTCAATCTTGTGCTCGCACGGTGGTTCAAAACGGAAATTCGGATAGAAGGAGGCTACTGCCCACACGTCGTTGACGGTGGTATCAGTAAATGTAGCGACTTCAGCCACGGCTTCCTTGGGGATATACCCCAACTCATCCTCGACCGCCAGCAGAGACGAGAGGACGGTTAACGTAGGCTGGGTTTGACCGTGGACAGCATCAATTATTCGCTGTGACAGCCCATCCATGTGCTGGGCTCCTGGTCGGGGATAAAGTTAAGGGGTGGGAGGGTGCTACCAAGTTCGTGAATTTGGTAACAAACGGCCTTCATAGTAACACAGGACTGGGAGTGGTATCAACCGTCAACGGCCTTTTTTGTGGGGCCAAATGAATCAATTGCGGCGCCAGATTTCGACCTTGGCGTCATGGCCGCTCAAATTACAAGTCAGGTGAACCCGCGGGTCCGTCCGGCAAGGCCATCCAAGGCCATCCATGAAGAGCGGATGAACCCGAAAGCCGTGGCAGTCCTGGAAACAACGGCTTGGGAAACCGGAGTTGTGTAAATAATAAAAGAGCGGCGATTGCCGCTCTTTTATTAATCTTAGAGTTCGGGACAAAAGAACCGGTTTTAAGAAAATCTATTCCTTAGGGCCGGTGTTGCTCCCCAACAAGATTTGCTCAACCTTATCCGCAATGCTCTCCGCCCTAGACCGGCATTCGTCGTCAGTCAGGCTGGAAAGAGGGTGTTCCGCAACTACGAATTCGTAGTCGGGTACGCCCATCATCCGGGTCATGGCTTTGGCCGTGTTGAGGAATACGTGGGTGATAATTGAAGCGGTGGGGATTCCCAGCCTCTCCATCTCGATGCCGTCGTGCACACTGCACGAACTGCAGGAGCCTCAATCACCTATCCCGGTGATTAAAACGTCCACCTTGTCGAGAGCTTGCTGTACCACCTCCGGTTTGGTGGGCAATGAGGCAGAATGCTTGCTCAGCATTATCACCTCTTTCAGTCCATGCCTCTGGGTCAATATATTTGCCAGCTCTTGAAGTACCTTGTCAGAGTTGGCCTTGCTGTTTTCCAGAAGGCCTAGGGTTTTGCCAGCCAGAGACTGCGGTCGGGCGTTCAACTCGAAGTTGCCTTGGGCTAGTTCGGTGCCCTGGGGGTTAACCAGGCGCATATTTCGGACGGTCACGGTCTCAGCCATGCTGCCTCCTAGTCGCCACATCACGACAATTATCTAAATGCCAGGCTTGAAACAATAATACACGGAGGCCGGTCATTTGCAAAGTGGCGCGGCTTCCATCCCGGCCAAAATACCAGCTTGACAGGTCGTAGACCTCCGAATACACTGCCGCAATATTTACATTTCAGTTAGTTAAATTATTTTTCTTACTAATTTAAGCGTGATTATTTTCCAGTCATCTAACAGGTTGCCGAAAAAAATTCAGCATCTGGAGCGGTCCGGGGTGGCACGGCAAGAAAACGCGGAGGAAATGTGGGCTATACAGAGAAAACAATAACCAGTCTAGGACTGATTATCGCAGGCATCTTGGGAATCGTAGTCGCAATATTTGTCTTGTCGCCCACACCGACGGTCTCGGCCTTGGCCTTGACGCCGGGTGAATTGGGGGCCCAGTGGGTCTTCGTATCTGGACCTGAGGTTCACGCCACCCCAAGTTTGACCTTAAACGTCACCGGTGCGGGAGCGGTTACTGCCAATTTCAGGGTGTCAGGCGACGATACCAACATCACCGCACTGGCTTTGGGCGCCATGACCTCTCAGGTCAGTTCCAGCCTGACAATCTCCGTTCAAGACAACGACACGATGGACGACACCCAGAGCATCAGAGTGATTCTGCTTTTTGACCCTTCGGACGCAGACCCCAGCGAAGGAGCGATAACAGCCGCCGCAACGGGAGCGGAGGCTGTTGACACCAAGGCCGTATTTACTTGGACCAAGGGTTCTCCATTTAGTTCCAGCAGTTTCGCGCTGACGTCTCCGACCACCGGGTCATGGAGCGTGTTTAGCACAATCAACCCAACTAGTTCAGCAACCAGCGGCGACTTTGCCCTAAATTTGGTCCCAAGCCCCGTAGCGGCATTTGCAGCCGGAGGTGTGGGCGCAGACGGAGGGGATGTGTTGGTGGAGGTCACTGACAGCACGACAACCGACACAGATTCATCGTCCTTAAGGGACCAAGCCATGGGAGCGTTCGCCCAGATTAGCGTCAATCCGGCAACAGTTTCCTTTGGAACCCTGACGTCCAACAGCAACGACAACCCCATCACCGATCCAGGAAGCGGGACTTTCGATGCAACGTCGGTGTCCAATCAGGTCCATGCTTTGACCATCCAAGCAACCACGACTTGGAGCAACGGGGCCACCGATTTAACCCTGGGCCAAGATGGGAATCCAGGCGTTAACCAAATTTCCTTGAAGGCGGACGACGATGCTACTGTGGCAGACGCCCAGTTCGTAACTTCCACCGCAGCAGATATCACCGGTCACTCCACCGATAGCCGGGATACAAGTGAAACGGGAACTGTCACGCCGATAGGCTTGTTCTTAGATCTAGGCACTATCAGCGCAGGCAGCGACTTCGAGGGCACATTCACAATAATCGTTGACGGTGGCTGATGGAGGTCATCCCCAGTGTTCCTCTTAATCGCATAAGGAGGACGGTGTTTGTCCTCCTTATCTTGCTCCTAGCAGCGCCCTTTTACGCTGGGCTACCGGAGTCCCACGCTCAAGGTGGCAGCATCGCCGCCTCGGGGATTTTCTCAGGATGGGAATTGGAAATGCCCCAGGGGTCCAGGGCAGGCGGCTTGGATCGTTTCCTCGTCGTTTTCAACAATACCGGGGATTCCATGGACTTCACTACGGGATACCGAGGGCCCGAAGGCATCGCCATAGAATTCAGTGACCCTCTGTTCATCTTGGAACCCGCCAGCCAAAAGAGAGTGTGGGTTACGGTTGTAACCTCAGAGGACGCCGTTCCAGGAAGTTACGAACTCAGAGCAATCGTTACTGCCAGTGTTAGCGGTGCGGCTGAGGGAGTGGGCGTGGCCACGGGAATCTCTCAAAAAGCGCGGGTCACCGTCATCGGCGAGCCATCGTAGGAATCTCGGTGTTGAGTCCCCAAAACCAACCTGTGGTGGCTGACGTCCGTTTATTCAGGGATACGGGCCAACGCCGGAACGAAGTGGCTTACAGTGTCACCGGTTCTCTAACGGCCCGCGTTTCTCCCGGCAGTTACATCGCTCAGGTTATGGTGGGAGGAGAGACCCTAGCCAACGAGGCTTTTCAGGTTTCTGCGGACGAGACAAAAGAGATTGAGTTTGTCGTCAGGACCGTGTCCATCTCCGACGTGACCCTCACTCCCCATTACCGGGGTGAGTCGACCGAGTTGTCTTTCGTCGCCATGACCTATTCCCTTAACAACATGGGATCTCCGGCAGCAGCAGCGGAAGTCATCTTGAAGGTCAGTAAAGACAATGCCCCATTCGACGAAACCTCCATCTTGTCACTGGACACACTGGTAGTAGGCACCACCAGAGGGAGCCACAACTACATTCCGCCAGCCGGCTGGGAATCCGGAGTTTATGGACTCAAAGCAGAACTATTCATAGCTGGCAACCCGTATACCAGCAGCT
>DCAE01000094.1:187514-200618 GCA_002311385.1 Dehalococcoidia bacterium UBA1141
GCTGGGTCTCAGGCAATGGTCGGACCGGTCACTCAGTCTCCATTCCTTCCAACACCCAGAGCCGAAAATGTGGCTCCGACAACGCTGGCGCCTGCAGGGTCATCCACGCCTGAATCCACCAACGACCCACAGACCACACCGGGGAATACAGCAAGTCCTGCGGCCACTCCAATATCGTCGGATTTACTGCCCTCCTCCGAGACCTTGGCCGAACTTGGCACTGCCGACATTTCGGCCAAGGTCTCGGACTTGGGGGTAATGTTGGAAAAGGTTGTTTTGGTATCCCTGGACAGACGAGCGAATGTGGAGATTCCCCAAGGCACCCTGGCAGTGAGCGCCCAGGGACGCCCACTGTCGATGCTAGAGATTCGTCCTTCGGATAGTCCGACAGCGCTGCCGCCGGATACCCAGCTCATTGGGGTGGTTTATGCATTCGGTTCGGCTGGCTCCGGGTTCTCTCCACCGGTTAGTGTGAGTTTGGTATTTGAGCCCACGGATTTGTCCTCGATGGACGGCGGCGAAGAACTGGCAATTCTGCGTTACGACGTTGTTGTGGGATGGACTCGGCTGGAAACCTCGGTGGACGCCGCCAACTTTGTTGCGACAGCAAGAACCGCCCACTTCAGCCAATTCGCTTTGGCTGCGCTACAACCTTCATCATCCAGTTGGGCTCTGACTGGCGGCGTGATTGGCGGAGCCGCTGCATTGGCCTTGCTGATGGCCGCTACGCTCATTATCCGTAAAAGGTCACGCAGGACCCGAAAGTTCTATTAGCGTTGACATCATGGCTATCAAATGGATGGCTCTGCTCTTTCTGGTTATAACTTTGGCATTGCCGGCTGCCTCGCACAGGGCCGCTTGGGCTCAAGAGGGAGACGGCACGGTGACTGCCAGTTTCACAGTTATTGGCCCTTTGGTGGTGGTCGACACTACTATCAACCCGTCACCATCAGAGTTGAGCGACTTGGAAGCGGCAATAGAGCCAATAGTGGGAGTCGACCTGACGCTCACAACATCTCCCATCGAAATCATTTCGTCAATCACCCCAGGTAGCGAATTAACTATCCCCCTTCCCTAACCGGCGCACCGGAGGGGTTATTCTTCGGGGATATAAACTTTGTTTTGGACAACCTCTCGGTGGAAACCATGGGTGGATTAACCACGGCCATCGTGGAATTCAGCGCTTTCCTGACACTTGAAGCCGACGCATCCATTTCCGGAACGGATGAGGGCGGCATCAACCTCAATCTGTCGAACCCGCATCTGCTTTTTACCCCTCCCGACCCCAACGTCGCCCTCTTAATTGGAGGCGCCCCTACAGTGACGGTGATTGGAGCCAGCTTCAATCTGGAAATCGTAGATCTGCCTGATGGCGCAGCACTGAATGTCACTTTCGCCAAAGACCCATCGGTATTATTAAGCGATCCAGGCACCAAATTCTTGCTGATGGCTGACAGCGTGGATGCCGAGATTGGGTCATTGGACACCAATGTCGCCTTCGGAATCAACGTGGTCAAGACTGGCATAGGGAACGAGGATTTGGGCGATAACCTGATTCGATTGGAAGTAAGCAAAGCGTGGTTCGATGCCAGGATAGGGGAAGGCAAACGGATACTGATTGCCAAATTTGATGACGCTGGCAACCCGGTTCCTCCTCCTCAAGATGTGACCGGTTCCTGCACGTCCGCCACAGACCCGGTGGTTTGTTCCGCAACTCTCTCCGGCCCTTTGGCAGGTCTTTCGATGTTTTTTTTGGCGGCGATGAGTTTGGAGAATGCCCCACCAATAGCGGTTGCAGGGTTTACGCCCCTGACAGTAACGCCTGAAGAAGGCATTTTCAGCATAGCGGCCACCGCTACTGATCCCGACGAAGACCCTCTGGTTATTGACAGCTATTTAGTCACCCCGTCATTGATTGGTCTGGAAATTGAACTGAGCGTTCAGCCGCTTATCAGTGTGAGCTTTGAGATAGACGCGGGTAACGTAGAAATCAAAGGCCCGGACCCTGAATTGGTCTCGGCTTCTTTGCGGGAACTTGGAGGGTTCGCAGTTGAAGACGCACAGATCGTAGAAATTGAAATCGAAGTTGGCTCAAACGTGACGCTAGCCTTGCGGATGGACGGGTCATTAAAAGTGGAAGCCGCCGCAGTAACGCTAAAAGTTGTGGCCACCGACCCACTGGGCCAGTCAAGCACCGCAATCGCCAATCCGACGTTTCCACCTGCGCCGTTGGCATTGCCTGAGGACAACCAGGACGAGAATCAGGACGGTGACGATATTGACACGGGTCAGGGCGTGGTGGAAACTTTCCGAATTGGAATTCTCAAACGCGGGTACGAATCATTTCCGGCGAGGAGACGCGCATCATTACGCCCGACGGCCTGGTGGAAATAGCCATTCCGGCCGACTTCTTGTCATCCGGCGAAAATGGCCGGCTAATCGAACTTGAATTAAAGAATCTGGATCATGAGAGATCCTTGATTGATGGCGAATTCCTGACGCCCATACGCTCAATCGAGGTAAACGCCCTGGTAGACGGCGAGGATGGGACTATTTCCTTTGGGCAGGCTGCAATGTTGATTATCCCATTGACATCCCGGGAGATGGAAATGGCTGGCGGCAACCTTTCTTCGCTGGTGGTGTTTCAGCTCAACCCAGTCACGGGTGCATGGAAGTCACTCCCCACACTCGCCGATAGCGGGTCAACACCCCCCACGGTTAGAAGCCTCGCTAAAAGATTTTCAACGCGCGATCTTCGGTGTTTTTATCATCGACACGGTGGCCGAATCTGCGGCCGAATCTGCGAAAGAAGGCGTGAATCAAACCGAGGAGATGTCGCTGCCAAAGCTGGCGGAGACTCCACCTACCCGTAGCAGGAAAGTGGAAGGTGGAATATCGTCAGAGAGAATAATGTATTCAGGCCTAATCTTCGCTGTTATGATTCTGTATCTAGGGGCGGCTGCGTGGATCACTTTGCGGAAGCGGCGAGTAAATAAAAGCGAGCCATAGGTGCAAAACATTAAGTTGTATGCCAGGTCACTGGCCGGATTTTGAGCCAACTTTAGGTAGTATAAATCCGGCGATAAACAACGCCCAAGCGCCCACCGCCCAGATGATGAACCCCGGCACGAACGTGCCCGTCCCATCCCGGATTGCTCCCACCACGATTGGGGAGACAAACATTCCCAGACCTGACACTGTGACAAACGTTCCCCAAACCACCGCAACCTTTTCCGGGGTCATGTCAGGCAACTCGATGGGCAAGGAAAGTAGGGTGGGCGCATAGGACCATGACCCTATGCCCAAAAGAATGATTGATACGTATATGCCAAAGGTGCTGTCGATTAAGAAAGACCCCAATCCCCCCAATGCCAAGAGGAACCCCGGAACTATAAAAAACGGCTTCTTGGATTCAAAACGGAGAGGAAGAAACCCGCCTACCAAGACTGCGAATACGCCGACGAATGGCAGCAGGCCTGTTATGAAACCGGCTTCGGTCAACGACATTCCTCTGATTTCATTGTAGAAAGTGGGTAGCCAACTGGTCAGGGCGGTGTATTGCATGAACACCAGGGCGTCGGCGACCACCAAAATCTGAATGGTCCGATTGCGCAACACGCTCCCAACTTCCTTTAACGATATCCCCTTTCCTGTGTTTCGAGCATCGGCTGTAACCTTTCCCAAGATTCCCCACAAGACGGCTCCAAACAGGGCGATCCCTCCAAACACGCTCAACGTGTTCTGCCACCCTATGGTGTTGGCTAGGGGCGCAGCCACCGAAACCGAAAGTGCAACTCCCAAGCTCAGGGCGGCAATATCCAGGCCGTTCATGATGGTCACTTCTCTGGGCCGGAACCACTGCATCAGCAACGGCCCGCTGGCGGGGATGATGGCGCCGAAGCCTATCCCAAAAGCTAAGCGCAATACCAAAAGAGAACCAAAGTTCGGCGCCAAGGCAGACAAGACCGAAATGCCCATCAAAAGCCAGCCCAGAAAATACATGCGTTTAAGGCCAAATCGCACGGCGAGAATCCCGCCGGGCAAGCCGAAAAAAGAGTGAATCAACAGCGCCAGCGCTATCAAAAGACTTACGGTGGCGCGGCTCACCCCAAAGTCATCGATGATTAGGGGGAAAAGAGGAGCCACGACGAAGAAGTTGATTCCGACTGAGAAATGAGCAAACAGAATTAAACCGCCGATGACGAATCGGTAGCGCTGGTAGCTGTGTGTTTGTGAGCCTAAGCTGGTGGTTTGGATTGTGGTCATTTACAAGCGGATGATCGGCTCTAACAATATCTGGGGCCGATTCCCAGCAGTCAAACGGCTAGGCGAAATTTGTCTCGCCTAGCCGTCCAGTCATGAAGTTTTGGGTTCAATCTGTCAGATAATTGGAGTGACACCTTATCTGGCACGGTTGGCATAGACACTCTTGGCTCGATCGATGGAACGAACCCGGCCAGCGACGAAGTCATCTTTTCTCTCTGTCGCCCATTGGTTGGACGCTAGTGTGCTGGTGGCCGTGCCTTGGAATACTGGCATGACGTAGCGGGCCAGCAGCTCATAGCTGCGCAGCATCTTGTCCCGAGGCGCCCAATCTACGGTCTGAACCAAGAAGCCGCCAAACCCGCCGCTAAGCTCTTGCAACGCGTGTATCGCTTCGATACAGTCGTCGGGTGTTCCCACTACCCATGCGCCCGAATCGGCCATGTTGTCCACGACTTGGTCCAAAGGACCGTCAAATACGGGCTTCCTACCGTTCGTCCCTTCCGAGTACTCCCTAAGATATTGTCCGGAACCCACGCGGACGTCATTCCGGGCTTCTTGCCTGCTTTCCGCCAAGTGGACCGGCAAGACCAAACGCCAATCGTGGCGATTAACCTGCTTTCCATGCTCCGCTGCGGACTCTTCGGCCACCGACCACAAACCCTTGAGGTCGGCGGGGCCAGCGGAAGGATCACGGGGCACCGTTATGGTCAAAACGGCAGCGCCGTGCTTGCCCGCCAAGGCGACCCCGGCCGGGCTTTGAATCGAGGCCACTGCTACCGGCATATAGGGTTGTTGATAAGGCCGGAGGTGAATCATGGCCTCTTTGAGCTCGAACCAATCACTCTTGTAGGTGATGGGCTCGGTTTCCGTGAACAGTCGAATGATTACATCCAATGATTCATCCATTCGCTCACGCTGCTTTTCGTGGGGTATTCCCATCATGTAAGCATCCCCTGGCAATGCGCCCGGTCCAACTCCCAGCAAAACTCTGCCGTGAGTCATGTGGTCCAATTGAATCATCCGGTTGGCGACCATCAGGGGATGGTGGTATGGCAGGCTGAGCACCCCCGTGCCGAGTTTGATGTACCGGGTCCTTTGTGCGGCAGCGGCGATAAAAACCTCGGGAGAGGCGATAATCTCCCAACCGGCGGAATGGTGCTCTCCAACCCATACCTCGTCGAATCCCAGGTAATCCATCCATTCGATTAATTCCAAGTCTCGGTCTAGGGCCAATGTGGGGTTTTCCCCGGCCTTGTGGAAAGGCCCCAAGAAACTGCCGAATTTCATTCTGCTAGGAGCATCCATTTTGATTTCCTCCAGATTCGTATTCTAGCATTGATTGAACCGCCCTTAACTAATAGCAATGCTCAAGAGTAATGCTGAGCGTGCGGATGTCAGATTGGTGGGGCGATTTCAGATTCTCTTACCTTACTAAATTTTGTCACCAAAATCACCTTATTCTCACGAAATCCTCCGCTTTTTTCCCCACCGAGAAGATATTGGTTAAGCAGGGAGAGACGCCTGAGCGGTTTTCTTGTCCGGGGGCAAGGAGGTTGGTTTCTTTGCAAATATAAACATTACACCGCTCATTGAGCCCAAGCCACCTAGAATGAGGAATGAAACCGTATAACTACCGGAGGAATCGAACATAAACGCTGCGAACAGCGGCGCCGCCAACATCAATAAGTAAAGTGGGGCCATGGATATTCCGGTTATGGTGGCAAACGCTTTGTTCCCGAAATAATCACCGCGAATAGCCGTGGTAATGGGCACACGCCCGCCAAACCCGGCACCGTAAACAACCGCAAACAGTATTGCCATGGGCAGGTTATCTATGAAAGCCGCCAGTATAAAGCCAGCGGTTTGCAACGCAGCAAAGCCAAAGAGAACCTGATTTCTGGGTAACCGGTCACTCAGGTACCCACCTATTAGTTGAAAAATTGCTCCTACACCCATGAGCACCGCCCAAACGTAAGCCGCCGTCTGCAAGGACATTCCTTGGTCAGTCAGCAGAGGCACCAAGTGCACGGTGAGGGTAGCAATGAGCATCGAAGACAATGCATGGCCAAAGGTAATGAACCAAAACGCGTGGGTGCGAATCGCTTGCCGGGCGGTAAAATTTAGACCCCCGTCCGCTGTTTCATTTTCGCCGTTAGATTGTTCAGCCAGCAATCGGGCTTCACGTTGGCCAGCAGATTCACCGTCGGGAAGCTTTCCGTAGTCCGCAGGGTCGTCACGGACCATCAATGAAAGCGGCCAGGCTGCCACCAGAAATACGACCCCTATCCACAAGGCTGTGACGCTCCAACCATAGTTTGTAGGGGTTACGGCCCAGGCCAAAATCGGCACCAAGACCAATCCGCCAAGGAAAGAACCTTCCCCTGCAATGCCCATCGCCATGCCACGCTTGCGGTAGAACCACTTGTTCAGCGATGTCATCATGGGCAGCCAAGAGCCGCCGGAGATACCCAGCATTATCAGAAAGTAGGCGACGTAGAAAGTTGGCAGATTGGTGGTGCGGCTGAATATTATGAAGCCCAAGCCAGCTATGGCGAACCCGATGAAGACCATGCGCCTGGTGCCCAACTTGTCAATCAGATACCCCATCAGCGGGCCAACCAGGCTGCCTTGGAATTGGGCCATGGAGAATGCGCCGGTGAGTTCAGCCCGGCTCCAGCCGAAATGGTCCTCCAGAGCCGCCACCCAAACTCCCACACCGTTCCAAACTGGCCCACCGGCCAACGCAGTTATCAACAGGGCAAGACCAACCAGTTTCCAGCCGTAGAACATGCCCATCATGCGGCTGAAGGGGCCACCGGCTGAATCATGTGTCGAAATACTAACTGCCTCGGTTTAGGTTGCTATCAGAGGGATTGGGAACAAGAGGGAAGCGCAAGGATCAATCACGGCGCTGGTCTTGGAGAATTCCATGTACATAGGGAATGGGTAATTTTGGCGGGAGCCAGCCGCTGGATTCCCAGGGCATTTCCGCGAATGCTCACGCGAATGCTCAAAGGTAATGGAGCAGATATGATTGACTCTGTCTAGGTCAAAGAGAGCATTTTCGTCTTAAAGGTTAGTCTTGATGACCTCGGACTCTGTTAGCTGTTCCCACTGTGTATCTGATTCTGCGAAGTATTTAATCTTCATGGATTATATTCTTCTAATCTACGAAGGCTTTATCACTACCTCGCCAATAATCTAATCTCGGACGACGGACATGTCCACTTTGCGGGTCCGAATCTTGAAGTTGGTAGTGTCTATGATGGCGCTATTTCGACCACCGGTGCCACCGCCCATAACGATGATGATATCCTCCGGGTCCCTGGAGCATCGCCGGACCAGCTTATCGTCCCCCTGTTTTTCCGGACCTTGGGCTATGCCTAGCCGGATTAACTCGCTTAGAGGCCGGGTGGCGTTCTCGATGAGGTAATCCTGAATATTGCGCCGGGTCCAGCCGTCGGCGTGCAGAGTTATGGCATGCTCAGGGCCTATCACAAGCACCCACTGGGACGGGAAACGCCAGACCAGACAAGCGGATTTCAGGGTGTCGGCGATGGACGCCAGGATGCTTTCCCCGGTTTGGCCGTAGGCGTTATTAACGGTAATGGGGTTGTAGGCCACGGCTATGGTTACACAACTGTCCTCCGCTTTGAATCCGTGGCTAACGTGGAGAGGCTCCCACGGCGAGTCCTCCTCGTTTTCGGCGATACACAGTGTGTACTTGCTGGGGTTGCCCAGGGTTCCTCTGTCGAGAGTACCGGGTCTGGCCTCGAACCCGTTCATGAAACACAACCGGACCGCGCGACCTAAAGAAGCATTGGCCCGGAAACCGGGTCCAAAAAGGCCGTCTCTATAGTTGACTCCAATCTGGTCCCGGATGGGCCCATTGACTATCATCAATATGGCCGGGGAGCTAGTTGATGAGGCCGCCATGGAAACGTAGTTCTTCTCTTCCTCCAGGGTGAGCAAGGTGGTTACCAAAACCGGGAAATATTCGGGGAGACAGCCAGCCATCACTGCGTTGGCGGCGACGTTTTCAGAGGTTAAGACGCGGCTGCGCATCTCAAAGGACAGGAGTTCCTCCTCACCGGTCATTCCAGCGTATCGGAGCATATCCTGCACCTTGTAATCCGCTGGTGGGACCACCGGCAAGCCGTCACTCCAGCCCATCCGGTAACATTCTTCGATGGCCTCTATGGTGTCGCTGGCTTCGATTTGGCTCGACCTTTCAGAACCGGTGGTCATTTCATCCTCCAAATTCGCTCTTTGTATTGTTTAAGTACGTTGTTTAACTACGGTGCTTATGTACGGCTGATTAACTTGGGGCGCTTTACATTATCTCGTTTTATCCAAATCCCGTTTTATCCAGGTTGGTGGGATAGACGCACTCGTAGCGGGAAATCCAGCACTAAACGCCTTTCATGCGCAGTTGGACGCCCGATTTTTCTTCTTGAATCCTGGCTACGGAGTCCGAATCTTCCTGGCCCCATCCCCGGAACAGCGCCTCAACGTGGCGTTGGTCCACCAGATTTGATAGCTCCATCGGGATGCCGTATTCCCGCCCCAAGTCGGTGGCCAGCCTAACGTCTTTGGCCGCCAACGCAGTGGCGAATCCAGGCTCGAAATTACCTTTGAAAAGAAATCTAGGAAATTTCTCCGTCAGCCGCTTGCTGCCGCCGGAACTGTTGGCAATCACATCGGCCAGAACCGCCAGATCAACGCCTGCTTTCACGCCCAATGTTAGGGCTTCAGCCAATAGAACACCGATGCCCATGCTCATAAGGTTGTTGCAAATCTTGCAGATTGCCCCGCTTCCGATGGGGCCGCAGTAGACCACGTGACTACCGATTGCTTCCAGGGTGGGCTTGATGCGCTGGAACACCGCTTCATCGCCTCCCACCATGACAGCCAGCGTGGCCGCAGCCGCACCGTAGACGCCGCCGCTAACTGGAGCGTCCAGGACAATAACTCCTTTTTCGGCGCATAGCTCGTGGAGCCTGCGCACTACCGTGGGTGAATTGGTCGACAGGTCAACGTAGATTGACCCGCTAACTGCGCCCTCCAGGATTCCGTTTTCGGCCTGCACCACCGCTTCCACGTCCTGGGGGACGGGGAGAGAAGTGAACACCACCTCGTTTCCCTGGACCGCCTGCATTGGACTGTCGGCCCACTCCGCGCCCATCTCCAGAAGATTGATTGCGGCCTCCCGACGTAGATCGTGTACGGTCAGTTGATGGCCGGCCTTGACTAGATTGACCGCCATGGGATTGCCCATATTCCCGGTTCCGATGAACCCTATTTTCATCGCTCCTGCTCCTGGCCGTTCTATTGGGTCTGGCTGGGTCGCTGGGTCCCGGAGAGACGCCGCCCTTGGGAGAACTCGGGGAATCGTTGGCTTCTGCTGGCGGAGCCGAACTCTGAACTTGGTCCCTTCTGCCGCCAAAGCTTCTTGGCCTCTCATCATATTCGTCGAAGGTCTCTTTGGCGACCTGGAAAGCAATCACAGCAGCGGGCATCCCACCATAAAATATCATCTGGGCGATGATCTCGGATATCTGCTCTTTGGTCACGCCCACGTGCAAAGCGCCTTGGATGTGCCGCTTCACCAACCCCGGAGCGTGCCCCAACACAACCAAGGCTGCGATGGTGCATAGGCTTCGAGTCTGTAGGTTGACCGCTGGTCGATTGTAAATCTCCCCGTAAATGACCGAGTCGACTAGGTCCATAACCTCCGGCGCTAATTCTGACATGGCAGGAGGTTGGCCCGGATTATTGCTGGGGCCGTAGTAACGCCGCCGAAAATCTAAAGCGGCCTGTCTCAGATCTTTGGAGCCGTGGCTCAAAGTCAAAATATCTCCATCTACCGGAATTTTTGCTTGGCACTGTTATTAATTGTTATCAAGATAGCTGGCGCTTAAAATAGCGCATGCCACCTGTGTGTGGGGATTATAACATCGGGCCGTTGGCCAAGCATGAAAGAGGGGCACAACCGGCGAGGCTGCGCCCCTCACAATCGAAGGCTCAATCTATTTTATAGGACCTGCCAGAAACGCTTGCCTTCCTGAAGAACCACTTTTCCGATGTGGTCGTCTGGATGGAAGTGACCCGCCGCCACTACGTAGCCTTCCTTCTCCGCCCGGTCCAGCAGGTCTGCACGGCTGCGGCGGCTGGCTGCCTTGTCCGTGTCTACTCCGGCAGTCCAGTCGGGCTCGTAAACCTGGGCTTTGCTGTGGAGCACGTCGCCTACAATCATCGCCTTTTGGCCTTGAGAGCTAATCAGGATGACCTGATGACCAGGGGTATGCCCCGGTGTGGGCAATGTGCTGACTTCGTCGGTGATGTTGTACTCACCTTCAATCAGGTCCATCTTGCGAAGGCGTTGCAGCGGCAAGACCTGGGTCTTTATATAGGGGCGTTCCTCCAGTACTTCAGGTTGATTGAAGTAATCCCAATCGAGCTTGGGCACCAAGTACCGGGCTCGTCGGAAATTGGGCGCTGGCATTCCACCGGAGTAGCGTATATTCCACCCGACGTGGTCGCCGTGAAGGTGAGTGTGGACCACAATAGTAACCTCGTCCGATGGTCCCACGTTGGTGTTGTTCAACCGGTCAGCGGGAATCAGGATAGGACGCAGTTCTTCGTAAAGGTTGCCGGTGCGGTTGTCCAAGTGCTCATGGGGGCCTGGTCCCATACCCGTGTCTACCAAGATGGTCTGCCCTTGGGAGCGGACCACCCATACCCCGTAATAGAGCTGAATCTGCCCGTTTTCCAGAATATCGTCATAGGGGCCCCAGTCTTCCCGGGACACTTCGGGGAACATCTGTTCCGGCGGCCTGGGGGGTGGCACCATATCCATGACCGCTGTTATCTCTACATTGCCGACCGTGATTTTGTCTGCCATTAGCTCCTCCTGATGTGCGCCTGTGATTTAGGGATGTTTATATGGAAGTTACTTTTAAAACTTATTTAGAGGAATCTATTTAAAAAGAAGATGCCTGTCTTAACAAGAGCGCATAAACCTGGGCTGTGGGCCGGAATCGACCGGCGTTACCAGCCGGTTAATACTGCAAGATAGAAAAAACATCGTAGCCGTCCAACAACTTACGGCCGTCTAGGAACTCCAACTCAATCACTACTCCGATGCTCGATACCGCACCCCCGCATTTTTCCACCAAGCGGGCGCTGGCAGCCAGGGTGCCTCCAGTCGCTAGCAAATCGTCAAGAATCAGCGCTTTCTGCCCTGGAGCGATGGCGTCCACATGAATCTCCAATATGTTGTTGCCGTATTCCAGTGAGTATTCTTCCGAGTGGGCCGAGTAGGGCAGCTTGCCCGGTTTACGCACGGGGACGATGGGTTTGCCCAACTCATAGGCCAAGGGCGCACCGAACAGGAATCCACGGGACTCGACGGCGACAATTACATCGAAGTCGTCGGATTTATAACGCTCCACCAATCGGCCAACGGTGTCTCGGAAGGCTGTCGGGTCTTGAAGGAGGGGAGTGATGTCGCGGAAGAGGATGCCTGGCTGGGGGAAATCGGGAACGTCTCGTATGAACGTTTTTAGTTGTGCGATATCCATAATCAGAGAGTTATCACCTACCGTGGGTCATGGTTTGTTTTAAACTGTTGCCGTGGTTGTTAGTGAATTGCTGGCTGGTTTTTTACCAGCAAATCCTGAAGTGAAGAGGATAAGATTTAACGCGCCGTTAAGGCCAAAAACACCAGTGAAGCCGCCTGGAGTGTAGAATATGGGAAGAGTGCCGTCAAGCTTGACGAAGTGGTGGTGAGGCCCTTTGTTTGTCGCTTGAATCATTAAGTACAGGGCCATACGATTGGTGGCGATAATTGTGGCTAGATTAGCCTCATATTGTTTGACTTTGTTCAGGGCGTTTCGTATACTTAAGGGTGCGCAATTTGGTCTTGGCGAAATGGCCCCAACACTGGGGCCATTTGTAGTATGTCCACCGTCCAGCGCCCTGGCTATTTCGGGCTCTAAGCCATTTTGGCACCAGGCCCTTATGGCGCACAGGCCCCTGTGGCGCAATGGAAGCGCAGTCGACTTGTAATCGACAGGTTAGCGGTTCGAATCCGCTCTGGGGCTCCATACGAAGTGTCAGCGTGAGACCCGGCTCCTGGGAATGTCAGATTACATTATTTTGATGGTTTTTCGGACGATACCTGGGCATGGGAACACTGCATAACTTGGAGGGGTGGGTGAGTGGTTAAAGCCACCAGACTGTAAATCTGGCGTCCGGAAGGGCTTCGCAGGTTCGAATCCTGCCCCCTCCACCACCCAAGATTCAGAGAATCGCTCATTAAAATACAGTCGCGTTCATAGATTCCGTATATAATGAGAAGACATTAAAAATACTGCCGGGAAGCACAGTATCTAGCCCAGATAGCTCAGCGGTAGAGCACGTTCTTGGTAAGAACGGGGTCGGCGGTTCAATCCCGCCTCTGGGCTCCAGGCATCATCCCCCGGCAGGTTGCCCAGCAATTGTGATGGTGTGCCGTATCACATCTGGATTGAAGCTGGCTTAACTGAGCAGCCAAGATGGCAACTTGAGAACTAAAAGATCAATTAGCAATTAAACATATTGGTTAAGAGGAAAGGAGACCTAAATGGCCAAGCAAAAATTCGACCGGAGCAAACCCCATGTTAACGTGGGAACCATAGGCCATGTGGACCATGGTAAGACCACCCTCACATCTGCCATCACCAAGGTTATGGCGGCGAAAGGCATGGCTAGTTACCGGGACATGGACCAAATCGACAACGCCCCGGAAGAAAAAGCCAGGGGTGTAACAATTGCCATTGCCCACGTGGAGTACGA
>DCAE01000067.1:0-1360 GCA_002311385.1 Dehalococcoidia bacterium UBA1141
ATGGGGGTGTCGCTGGAACGAGAGGTTCCATTTATACGCAGTCCGAGGCTCTCTCAGAGTAACCGGTTCCGGGTGTCACGTATAATATGTCTTGGTTGCTCTATCGAAGTTGAAACCCCGAATAGCCACCGACATACAGACATCAACGAATGGTAATTCGAGCCAAAAGTTATACCGAAACTGTCACCGGAATATAACCTCAAAGCCCTTTACCCAGAGATAGCCAAACTGTGGCATCACATCTCCCCCCTAGGCACACAGCTCTCTAAATGCCTCTACGACCGCGTCAGTCTCATGGGGGAGGCCGATGCTGGTCCGGATGAAATTCTTCAAACGGCCGTTGGACCAGTAACGCAGAAATATCCCCCGGCTGCACAGGCCGTCAAATATCTCTTTCCCCCGTCCGTCCGGTACCTGGCAGAGGATGAAGTTTGCCTGGGACGGCCACGCCGTCAGATTGGTCACTTGTTTCAGCTTTTCCATCATCCGGTCGCGCTCTTCCACTATTTGGGTCACGCGCGCCAACAGACCGGAGGTGTCTTCTAAAGATGTAGTCACGGCAACCTCGGCGGCCAGATTGACGTTATAGGGTGGTTTCATGGCCATCATGGTGGTGGCTAGATCCTGGTTCATGGCGCCCACGCCGATGCGCAGCCCCGCTAGTCCGGCCCACTTGCTAAAGGTACGTAATACCACCAGGTTCGGGTACTCGGAAAGCAGAGGGATGGCTGTCTCACCACAGAACTCAAAGTATGCCTCGTCCATCACCACCAACAGTCCGGTGTCCAGCAAGGCTCTGGCCTGCGCTTCGGGGACGATGTTCCCGGTGGGGTTGTTGGGCGAGGCCAAGAAGATGATTTTGCTGTTGGAGGTGATGGCTGACTTCATGGCTTCCAGGTCGATCTCAAACGTATCGTCCCGTTCCACCGAGATGGTCTCGCCCCCGCAGATGCCGGTGGAGAACGTATACATGCCAAAGGTCGGTGTGGGAATGATCACGTTGTCGCCGACGCCCACGTATATACGCAGCAGGAGGTCGATCAGCTCGTCGCTGCCGTTGCCCGCCACGATACGTTCCGGCTCCACATTCAAGTAGCCTGACAGGACCCGGCGCAGGTTGCGCTGTCCGGGGTCTGGATAGTAGTTGAAGTTCTGGTAATCGCCCAGGGCCGCGGCCACCTTTGGCGAGGGGCCGTAGGGGTTCTCATTGCCGTTCAGGCGGATGATCTTCTCTGGGGCTATTCCTGCCCGCTCGGCCATGACCTCCATGGGATCATAGGTCTCGTAGGTCTCCAGCGCCTCTATGTAGGGCAGCATGGACGGCATTTTCTTGTTAGTCATATTAGGCGCCCTTCCCGAT
>DCAE01000067.1:1462-3080 GCA_002311385.1 Dehalococcoidia bacterium UBA1141
TCGACCGGTCACGTCCCCAACTAAGTGGATGTTTCGGGGATACTACATCGAGATTCTCTCAAGCTGTCCCTAACCCCACAGTCTCTTTGACGCGAGTCCTGCTCCATCTGCCATTGCTTGGAACTTGGCCCAAACCACCGTGGGGTGCACCTCTGTGTTATATGTGGCTTGGGATGAAAAGCCACAGTCAGCCCCAGCAATAACGTTTTCGCGTCCCACCAGATTGGCATACCGTACAAGGCGTTCCGCAACGAGCTCCGGATGCTCCACTATATTGCTGGCATGGGTGATTACCCCAGGTATTAACACTGTGCCTTCGGGTAACTTTAAGTCTTCGAAGATGTGATATTCGTGCTCGTGTCGGGCGTTGGCTGCCTCGAAGCAGAATGCCCCTGCCTTCACGTTAACCATCACCTCAAATACGTCCTTTAATGCGGAGTCGTGTACCCTCGGTCCTTCGTTGATACCGTAGCAGGTATGGTAACGGATTTTCTCCCTGGGTATTCTCCTAAGACCGTGGTTGACGGCCTCGATGTACATTTCGCCTCGTTTCCGTTTCTGCAAATCAGAGTAGGATGAATCGCTGTAGACGTCCGAAAGGAACGGGTCGTCGATTTGAACGATGAACCCGGCATTGACGATGCCTTCGTATTCGTTGCTCAGAGCGTCGGCGACCGCAAACATGTATTCCTCCTCCGAGGGATAATACTCGTTGGTACCTACCCCGCTGGGGGCTACGGCAGGCATGAATACATCCTCGTACTCTAACCCCCGTACGGCCTCTTTTAGGTCGCTGATTTCTTGCTCCAATGCCACTTGGCCAACATAGTTAATCTTCTCAGTGCAAACTAACGGGACCATAGGTGCAATTGCGCCACCATACATTGCTTGGGCGAAGTACTGCTCGTAATACTCGGGAAAGGCGGCAAGCTCGTCGGCAAAGAGTGTAATGTGGCTGCCTGGCCTACCCTCCAGGCCGGTGAGCCGTTCCTGTATGTAGCCAATGAAACTGTGTTTGCCCTGTTCACCGTCGGTGGGTATGTCTATGCCGCACTCGACCTGACGGCGAACGTTCTCGGCAACGGCGCTGCGCACCCGCCGAGCGAATGCCTCACGATCAAAAGGTTCACCCGAAATCTTCAGCTTCATCATATCTAACAAATCGCTGGGCCGTGCCATGCTGCCGCAATGGGTTGTGAGAATCCGGTCGGTGCTACGCTTCATCTAGGATTCCTCCTTATAATATGTCCATTTGGTTTGATACAACCTTGGGAAGTTAGGTCGCATTCGCCGGTGGTCGGCAAAATAGATGGCCTCTGATTTCCAGTCAGATGGTTTTCGTGCCTAAATAATGTGTCGAAGGTCAGAGTCGAACTGACACGGGGTCACCCGCACCGGTTTTTGAGTTAGTCGCTGTGCGTACCACTAGCCCTCACCAACCCCTTTATGTTCTACATCCATGCCTAAAACGTAGCAATGCGTTTCACCAGACGCCAGGAGATGTTCGACCTTTGGGGTACGAACTGACAGGCTTTATTACGCCGCCCGGGCGACCCTCCAAACATAAAATCTGCCATCTCTCTTACTCCCACAGCACATCACTTTGCCACCGACAGCG
>DCAE01000076.1:0-273 GCA_002311385.1 Dehalococcoidia bacterium UBA1141
CTGCTGGCCCTGCTGGCGCAGCCGGAACCGCTGGCGCAGCCGGTACAGATGGCGGCGGTGGCGCACTTGCCGTCGTTGCTCTAATCGTGGCTATCGTAGCTATCGTAGGAGCCGGTGGAGCATTCATGATGGGACGAAGGAGCTAGACTTTTCTATCCTAGTTCCCCAGTTCAAGGACTTTAAAGAGCGCCCCGACCATGAGTCGGGGCGCTCTTATTTTTAGACCACATATTTCCTGTAAACAATAAACCCAACTCCTCAATTCATGCGTAT
>DCAE01000076.1:338-10133 GCA_002311385.1 Dehalococcoidia bacterium UBA1141
GGCGAGGCCCATACATTTCAAGCCAAACCACCAAGCCAGTTCAATTAGCGACCGGAAATAGGCGGCAAATTTTGTCCCGTTTCCGACCCGGTTTTGGGCGATTCGTCAACAAACATGACGCTCTATTAAGGAGGACACATGGCCAAACCAAGGCTGATTCTTGTTCTGGCCGTAATGGCTTTAGTTCTTGCCATTCCTTCAATGGTTTCCGCCCAACTGTTGCCATCGCACGTGTTGGTAGGCACTGCCATGATAGATGGCTCTTCAGCGCCGGATGGCGCAGTGGTAACAGCTTGGATCAACGGGGCGGAAGTCAAATCGACCACCGTCTCAGACGGACATTATGCTCTTGTGGTCGACAAACCCGAGGAAGGGTCATTGATTTCATTCAAAGTTGATGGCAACGATGCTCCAGAAATCACAACGTGGACCCAAGGCGTTGCCGAGCTCAACCTCTTCGCAACCAGTGAGCCGGTGGTGCCAGGGCGTGTGGTCAACATAGTCATGGCCGAACTTAACGATTCCGGCCAATCAGGCACAGCCGCCCTCACAGAGTTGGGACCCAATACCCGAGTGGAATTATCTCTTTCCGAGGGTACTCTCCAGTCCGAATCGGTCCACATACACTTGGGACAGTGTGAAACCCCGGGTGGCGTCGATGTTGGTTTAACTAGTTACGCCGGCGGTAGTGGCGAGTCCACTAGCATGGTCGCAAAAACCATTGCTATGCTCATGGACGGTAACCACTACATCAATAACCACGAAGCTGACAATCCTGGCACCTCCACCGCCTGTGGCAACATCCCTTCCTACGTGGCAGCGACTGTTGCGACTGCCTGGGCTGGCCTTAGCCAGTACTTGGTGGACGACCGCGGCATGAGCCTCTATATGTTTACAGTGGACGTAAAGGGCACGGATTCCACTGACCCAGTCGCGAACTGCACCGGACCCTGTGCCAACTTCTGGCCTCCTCTTTGGACCGCTGGAGACCCAGTCGCTATGGACCAGCCCGAGTTCCGGGACGGCGCTAACGCAGAGATGCTGGGCACTGTTGAATGGGAAGACGGCCGGTCACAGGCCACCTACAATGGCTATCCTTTGTATTACTACTTCAAAGACCTGGCTCGAGGGGAAGTGTACGGACAATACGGGGATTGGTTCCTCCTAGCTCCGCAAGGCACCCTCTTGGTCGGGGGTACCAACGTTGACCCCGCGGGACCACTTCAGAACGGTCAGGACGGCGAGGATGGTGACGATGGTGACGATGGTGACGATGGCGCAAGGGGGGCTGAGGGCCCAGAGGGACCTGAAGGAACCGCAGGCCCATCAGGCTCTGCCGGGAATACGGGGCCGGCAGGCTTACAAGGCGCAGCAGGGCCCGCAGGAAATGCAGGTTCCGCAGGAATTCAAGGCGAAGACGGGGGCAGCGGCAGCGCCTTAGCCATCATAGCTCTGATTCTGTCGGTAGTCTCTCTCCTAGGCGCTGGCGGAGTCTTCTTCCTGAGACGAGGCAGCTAGTCTAGCTTAGATATATCCACCAAATCAGGCACCAAATTAGGCCAATGAACCCTGCTCCGATGCTATTGGAGCGGGGTTCTTGATTTCTTGCGATGTCATAGGCATCCTTGTTCAGGGCCAAGTAGCCTACCAGAGCATGCCAGGACATGTATATAGTTTCAAAACTCCTCTTAAGCCGCATCCATCTCCATTGAAACGAGAATCTCCATCCGGCAGGATGTAATAAGCAATCTGCGTCCGTTAAACCCGATCAAAGACTGATGGGCGGCTGGTTCTGTTGAGGACGTCAAGACCAGGGAATCAGAAGGGGGGATGAGGTGGGGCGGCAGCTGACTTTGCTATTTCTAGCGATTATGGTGATGGCCATTTCCACTTTAGCCGCAGTGCCCCAGCAGGGGGAAAGGCCGCCTCAACCATTCTTTCAAGACTTCTATTCGGGCTCCGTTACGCTACAAGGGGCGCCCGCCCCAGCAGGCACAATACTTATTGGTTGCTTGGTTGATTGCGAAACCAGGTTCCAAAGCAAATCCGTTGAAATCCAAGACGGTGGAATCTTTGAGATGCTTGAGGTCAATCCGACAGACCAAGCGTTAATCGGCCTTCCGGTAAGCTTCTATATAATCAATGAATTCGGGCGTATCAAGGCCCTGGAAACAGCAGATTTTACCGCCATATTCGATTTTCACGTTGTGGATTTAACCTTCACCGATGGTCTGCCAGCGCCGACTCCCATTCCCACCGTCACTCCAACTCCCCAACCCACTCCCACAGCAATTCTACCTGTGCCTGGAGACCCGGCTATCACGGAGATTCCCCGGTTGGCGTTGATAATTGGAGCTGCCGCAGTGGCAGTAGGGGCCGGGATGATACTACTGGCCAGGCGCCGAACAGAGTAGTCTCCATCGACACATTTTAGGAAACACATCCCGGGATTAGCCCTTCTCATGAAGCCTGGAGAGGCCTTTCCTACTATACTTGGCAACCGGCCTTGCCAGCCGCTTGCCCGTGACGTTCTAGGCTGCCCGGCCCTGCGGCGCCAACAGAACCACCCTCATGTCCGGTGTAAGGTTGGATGAGGTAGCAATCAACCGCGGTTGTGTTTGCGCCTCGCTCAGTCCCATTCGGCTCAAGAAAACGTCCACCCCTTGCAATGCTTCGTCTATCGGCGGGACGCTGTAATGCATGGGAATCACAACCTTGGGGCCCAGGTCCTGCATCAACTGAAGCACCGCATCCAAATCCAGGGTGCAACCGCCTCCCGTTGGCACCAGCAGCACATCCACCGGAGACAAGTCATCAACTTGCTGGGGGCTCAGTGGTTCTGTAATGTCACCTAAATGGCAGATATTTACCCCGTCCATCTCTATGGAATAGGCGACGTTACGCTGGTCCGTTGCTGTGTTCGGAGGCAAAGGCGTCATAACGCCCCGGACGCTTATCCCCGAGAATTCGTACTCGCCAGGGGCACTGAACACCTTGGGCGCCCCCGCCAAATCCTCCACGCTACCGTGATTCGGATGGGTATTGCTGATGGTGACTACCGTAGAAGGCCGGACTTCCGGCTTCAATCCCAATGAAAGAGGATAAGGGTCGGTGATGACCACAAGCTCATCGGACCTCAGGCGAAAACAGGAGTGTCCCAACCAGGTTATGTCCACGATTATGCCGCTCCTAAGCCTTACTTACTTACAAGTTTATCAAGGGGTGGTAAAAGTTGGCCGTGAATCTTGAGTGTGGTTTACTGTGAGCGTTGATAGCAACAAAGAGGAAAGTTCGCTATCTCCTGATTCATGGTGGTTTCTCTGGGGGCTAAGGCGAGTATAGAGTATAATAACATTGTTTATGGCCGGTCAACGACCGTGGAGTCACTTCAACGCAGGACGGTCGTTACAACGTCTCAAAAAATGCAAAATTAGAGTTTGCCACAGTCTACTTCGTGGGCTGAGTTAGCCTCTAGACTATCTAATGAGGAAATTAGCCCTTAAATCGACTCTCACAGCTTTTCAGACATGAACCAAGCACAATCCGTCGACTCCCCATCGGTTATTTAGCTGTGAATGCAAGAATGGGCCAAAATAAATCTACAGGCCAGTCCCCGCTATGTTAGTCAGCCAAGTGTCAATCAGACAATTGAGGAAAAACCCATGGCGGTAAATAACGACGACATTGCCCAATTGTTCCAGAACATGGGCACGCTGCTTGAGATGAAAGGCGACTCGGTTTTCAAAGTGAGGGCCTACCAGCGAGCCGCCCGAACCATCGAGAACCTGTCCTTTCCCTTGGCTCAAGCCGTCGCCGACGGCACCGACTTGAAGAATATACCCGGCATTGGCAAAGCCATCAACGACAAGATTCACGAACTTCTGGACTCCGGTCGAGTGTCCGCCTATGAAAAGCTGGTGGGAGAGTTGCCTGACGGCGTTTTGACCCTCATGGATGTTCCCGGCGTCGGCCCCAAGACCGCCATGCTCATCACCCAAGAGTTGCAGATCAGTACCATCGAAGGCGTTGAGCGGGCTGTACAGGACGGCAGAATGGCCGCCTTGCCAAGAATGGGCCAGAAGGCTGCGGACAACATCCTGCGCCACGTCAAGAACCTGCACACCAAGGATCAGAGAACCCCCATAGGCCAGGCCTTACCCTTGGCCGAAGAAGTCATCAGCCAACTCCGCCGAGCTTGCCCCGACATCGGCCCTCTTTTCCCAGCGGGCAGCCTCAGAAGGTGGGAAGAGACCATCGGCGATATAGACTTGGTGGGAACGTCACCCAACCCGGAGCAGGCCGGAGACGCCTTGGTTGCTCTGGACATCGTTCGAGAGGTGGTGGTTCACGGCCCAAAAAAGACCAGTGTTATCGTGGAGCCCGGGGTACAGGTGGACCTGCGGCTGAGCGACCCTGGCTCGTTTGGAGCAATGCTCCAGTACTTTACGGGCAGCCAGCAGCACAATATTCGCCTCCGAGACTACGCCAACCGCATGGGGCTTTCCCTGAACGAATACGGGATTACCGACCTGAGCACCGGAAAGGTTGAGGAGTTCCCCGACGAAACAGCTTTTTATGCCCGCTTGGGGTTGCCCTACATATCACCGGAATTAAGGCTGGGAATGTGGGAGTTGGACTCCGCCCAAGAAGGCCGATTGCCGGACTTGGTCCAAGAGTCCGACCTTACCGGCGACCTCCATTTGCATAGCGATTGGAGCGACGGCCGCGACCCCATAGAAGCCATGGTGGTCGCTGCGGCGGACCAAGGCTATCAATATATGGCCTTGACCGACCATTCTTCGGGCCGCGGCATCGCCAATGGTCTATCCGATGAACGGCTGAGCGAGCAGATTGCTCTACTGCGCGCCCTCCAAAGCAAGCACTCTATAAAGATTCTGTGCGGCTCTGAGGTGGACATACGGGCCGACGGGACATTAGACTATCCAGACGAGTTACTAGCCCAACTGGACGTGGTGGTGGCATCGGTCCATTCTGCCATGGGCCAGGACAGCGAAACTATGACACAACGTATTATCAAGGCCATGCACCATCCGGCCGTGACCATCATTGGTCACCTTTCCACCCGGTTGATCGGGCGGCGGGAGCCCACTGAGTTCGACTTGGAGGCTGTGCTCCAAGCGGCCAGGGAAACTGGCACGGCCCTGGAAATAAACGCCTCCCCCGAGCGGTTGGACCTGAAAGATATTCACGCCTACCGGGCCAGAGAGTTGGGTGTGCCGTTGGTAGTTAGCACCGACTCTCATCACTACGCTGATTTACCCCAAAGGCGTTTCGGCATAGCCGTCGCCCGCCGTGCTTGGTGCGAGTCCAAACACCTCCTAAACACTCTGCCGGTTGACCAATTCCTCGCTTTCATCAAGGCCCCCAAGCCGGGACGCTTGAGTGTCTTCGACGCAGCCTTAGCCAGGGGCAATTAGCATGGACCCAGAAATCAACCAAAGCCCGTTTCCGGGTGAAGTCGAAGATCCCAGTCTGGCTCAGCAGACTCCGGAGGCTTTGCTGCACTTGAAAAACCGGGTGCTGTCGGGAACGCCTTGGCACCTGGCTCTGTTGGAGGCCATTGGCCTGTGGACGCTGCCTCAGGAAGAGTTCCAAGGCCGCACCTACCAGTACCTGATTCACGGTGAAGCATTCGATTGGCTGGTTCTGGCGGAAAGGTTATGTGTCGAACTGGACGGGATCATCCCTGATAAAGAAAAAGAAACCTTGCTATTTACCGGCAAATTCCCCGAGCCCGTGGAGCCGGAGAAGTTTCGCGAGTTGTTGGGCGCCAAGAAGCACGGAGCCTACCTGAATTTCTGGTACGGCGTGGTGGTGGAAGAGGCACTGCAGTTATCTGTGGAAGAGGCCGTGCGCAAGAGGCACATCGCCAGGTGTTATTCGGATAGCGAGGACATGATTGAAGAAGCCTTCAGCCATCTTTACGAGGCTTCCAAGGCCGACCTAATCGAGCAGTTCCGTACCGAAGTGCACCTCAGCAGTCGCATCCCACTTAGCCTTTCCGACACTAAGCAGTTCACCTACTGGCTCCATAAACGGCGGATAAAAATCTGGGACCCAGCGCGGGTGGCCAGTGACACAAACCGTGGTATGAAGCGGTTAGAAGTCTTGGAAGAAGCAACAGCCGTGGCCGCACCCGAGAAGGTCGGGGTTTAACGTTCCAACTGTTTCCCGTTGTCGGCTGATATCTATATTCGTCCACCGATTCTCCAAAACAAACCCCAACAACAAGAGACATTCCCTTACTCACTACTGCTTCCCCGGCATCTCCCTCTAAGCTGACCTTTCGCCCCTTAACCACACCGATTCTCATGGACGCTCCCAGCCTATCAATGATATATTTGCTTGGAGTTCGCTCCTGATTTTTAGATGGGGTATCTCCGATTCACGGGACTTCCGAATCTGACGAGACCCCCTGGCAATAAAGGACCACACAATGACCTTTCGGGCCTCATCCGACATTCCCAGCGCCTATAACGCGGCTGATGTTGAGCAGCGGATTTATCAGGAATGGCTGGACAAGGACTACTTCACAGCCAAGATTGAAGCGGGTAAAGAGCCGTTCACCATCATCATGCCACCACCCAACGTGACCGGTGAGCTCCACTTGGGTCACGCTCTGGAAAAGGCACTTGAAGACGCTCTGGTCCGCTGGCACCGTATGCTGGGCGACCCCACCCTCTGGCTTCCCGGCACCGACCACGCCGGCATCGCCACCCAGTGGGCCGTCGAGCAACGCTTGGCCAAAGAAGGCAAGAACCGGCATCAATACGACCGGGACGATTTTACGGAATTAGTGTGGGAACACGTCCGCAAATTCGGTGGAATTATCCACGAGCAATCCCGGCGCTTGGGCATCTCGGCAGACTGGAGCCGCCACAAGTTCACCTTGGACCCGGGACCCAGCCGGGCAGTACGCACTACTTTCCTGAACCTATACAACAAGGGTCTTATCTATCGCCACGAGCGAATCATCAACTGGTGCCCACGCTGCGCAACAGCCCTTTCCGACCTGGAAGTGGACTACCAGGAAGTGGACGGCACGCTTTACTACATACGTTATCCCCTAACCCCTCGCCCCGAGGAAGAAGAGCCAGGGATAAAAGAATACGTGACAGTAGCCACCACACGCCCTGAGACCATGCTTGGTGATACCGGCGTCGCTGTCCATCCCATCGACCCCAAATACAAGGATGCGGTGGGCCGATCGGTCATATTGCCCATCATGGACCGCATCATACCGGTGGTGGGCGATGACGCAATCGAAGCCGATTTCGGCACCGGGGCGCTGAAAGTCACCCCAGGCCACGACCCCGTGGACTTTGACATCGGCCAGCGTCACGACTTGCCAATCATCAATATCATCGGTCTGGACGGAAACATCACCGAGGCTGGCGGAAAATTCGCAGGGATGGAGCGCTTCCAGGCACGCAAGGAAATCGCTGCCGAACTCGACTCCATGGGACTGCTGGAAAAGGCCGAGGATTACCATCATTCAGTGGGCCATTGCCAACGTTGCGCCACCGTTGTAGAGCCGCTAATCAGCCTCCAGTGGTTCGTCAATCTGGGCAAGCACGACCAACCCGACAGCATCGCAGGACGGGCATACGCCGCCGTGGCTGGCGGCGATATTCGAGTGGTGCCCGAGCGATTCAACCGAGTGTACCTAAACTGGCTGGAGAACATACGCGACTGGTGTGTCAGCCGCCAATTATGGTGGGGGCACCGCATTCCCGTTTGGTACTGCGGCGACTGCGCCCATTTGACCGTCTCGGTGGAAGACCCTTCCAACTGCGCTGGTTGCGGTTCCGCAAAACTGGAGCAGGACCCCGACGTGCTGGACACTTGGTTCAGTTCCGGTCTGTGGCCTCATTCCACCTTGGGCTGGCCGGAAGAAACCGAGGACTTGAGCTACTTCTATTCAACCTCAGTCTTGGAAACAGGCTACGACATCCTGTTTTTCTGGGTTGCTCGCATGATTATGCTGGGCATCGAGAACACCGGCCAAGTGCCATTTCGCACAGTTTTCCTTCACGGCTTAATCAGGGACGCCACCGGCGCCAAGATGAGCAAGACTAGGGGCAATACCATGGATCCCCTGGAATTGGCCGACAAGTACGGCACCGATGCCGTTAGGTTCGCCCTGACCACCGGCACCGCCCCCGGCAACGACCTGCGGTTCACGGAATCAAGGCTGGAATCGGCCCGAAACTTCGCCAACAAAGTCTGGAATGCCGCCAGGTATGTCATCACCAGCCTGGAGGGCAAACCTGGGTTGGAGGGCTGGCGCAGCCTACCTTCGCCCAGCAATCGTCAGGACCGCTGGATCGTGGCCCGTTTGGACCGAGTCACCGCTGAAGTGAACACTTCCATGGAAAACTTCGAGCTTGGCGAAGCACAACAAAAACTATACGATTTCATCTGGAACGAGTTCTGCGACTGGTACATCGAGATGGCCAAGATTCGCATGCGGTCAGGAACCGGGCCGTCGCCTCTACCCGTCTTGGCTCATGTTCTTGAGCGTACGCTGCGGTTGCTGCACCCCTTCATGCCCTTCATAACCGAGGAAATCTGGCAGAATCTGTTGGCCCGGCTGCCCAAAGAAACATCGACAGAAGGCGATATCGCCGAGTCAATAATGGTTTCGCCTTACCCGACGGCCAATGGCGATAGGCAAGACGACCAGGCCGAAGCGGAAATATCTCTGGTAATGCAAGCAATCCGGGCCGTCCGAAACGCAAGGGCTCAGCTACACATCCCGGCCAACCAACAACTGGAGGCGTTGGTGGAGGCCAACGGGTCTCAGAAGGCCTTGGAAGAGGAGTCGGAGGTAATCCGCACTCTCTCCAAGGTGAATCCCTTGCGCATATATTCCAGTGATTCGGTCCCGGAGAACACCGCCCGGGGTGTCACCTTGGTGGTCGACCAGTTGGTGGTCCACCTGCCATTGGAAGGAGTAGTGGATCTTTCTGCCGAGGCTGCTCGGCTAAAGGCGGAAAGAGACGACTGTGCCAGCAACTTGGAGCGTGTTTCCAAACTGGTTTCCAATCCCAACTTCCGGGCAAAAGCCAAGCCGGACGTGGTGGAAGCCGAAGAAGAGCGACTCAAAACCTTGCAAGAACGAAAGCAGCGCCTTGACGAGATAATCCAACAGATTGGCGGCTGAGACAATCAATATGCGCCCGACTGTGATTCAGCCCCTGACACAGGAAGAATAACCATGGCGACCGCCAAGATGGGCATCATAGGCTTCCCCATCCGCCACTCTATCTCTCCGGTATTCCAACAGGCCGCCCTCGACTATTTGGGCCTGGACGCTACCTACGAAGCCTGGGAGGTCGAACCCGGGAGTGTTGGCGAATTCGTCAACGGCCTGCGCAGCCCCGACACCTTGGGGATAAACGTCACGGTGCCTCACAAAGAAGCGGTGATTCCTTTCTTGGACGAGGTTGACGATTGGGCCACCAGCGCCGGAGCGGTCAATACCATTGTCAACCGAGAAGGGAGGCTGACCGGGCACAACACGGACGGACCAGGGTTCTTGAGAGCCCTGCGGGAAGGCGGAAACTTCGGCCCTCAAGGTAAAAATGTCTTGATACTGGGTGCCGGTGGCGCTGCCAGAGGCGTGGTACTTGCTCTGATAAAAGATGGCGTAGGCCGCCTCACCATTGCTAACCGGACCTTGGAACGGGCGCAGCAACTCAGCCGCATGGCTCGTGACAATGGCTCGGACAGCCAATCAATCTCGCTTGAAGAAGACGGCCTAGCAGCAGC
>DCAE01000076.1:10228-13587 GCA_002311385.1 Dehalococcoidia bacterium UBA1141
TGGTCCCGATGAAGCTGGCTCACCACTGCCGCCAGCGATGATACCAGCCACCTCCTTGGTCTACGACCTGGTGTATAATCCACTGGAAACTCCGTTGCTACGCGATGCGGCAAGGGCCGGGGCTGGGACGTTGGGCGGCATCTCCATGTTGGTCTACCAAGGGGCCTTGTCATTCAAGATGTGGACAGGCCAAGACGCCCCTGTGGCAGTGATGCTTGAGGCTGCCACCAAAGCCATGGCCTCCCGTTAATTTTTCGGCATAATTCCCTACACATCAGTTCTTTCGGATTCCCCAAATAGCTTAATCACCAGCGAGATTATGTAGATGGTCCGGTTCTTCACAGCAGGCGAATCTCACGGCCAAGGCTTGGTCATAATCATTGAAGGCGTCCCTGCCGGGTTGCCCATCACCGAGGACTACATCGCCGTCCATTTGGGACGGCGACAGCGGGGCTACGGCAGGGGTGGTCGCATGCTCATTGAGCAAGACCGCGCTCACATCATGTCCGGCGTCCGTCATGGGCGCACCCTCGGCAGTCCTATAGGCATGACACTGGAAAACCGGGACTGGGCAAACTGGCAATCAACTATGGCCGTTGAGGCCGTGGACGACCCCAACGCCGACGGTCGCGGCCAGCGAATCACTCGCATCAGACCGGGACACGCTGACCTACCCGGCGCTATGAAATACGGCTACGACGATGTCAGAGACGTGCTGGAACGCTCCAGTGCCCGGGAAACCGCCGCCCGTGTGGCCGCTGGGGCCGTCGCCATCAGGTTCTTGGAAGAATTTGGCATCATCTTACGGAGCCACGTGGTTTCCATCGCCGGAGTGTGGGCCAAGATTCCAGAGAATATCGACTGGAAGCTCGTCGAAGACTCCCCTGTTCGCTGCGCCGACCCCGAGGCCGCAGCTCTCATGATGGTAGAAATAGACGCAGCCAAAGAGGCTGGGGACACCGTGGGCGGCACGGTGGAGATAATCGCTGAAAACCTGCCCATTGGATTGGGTTCCCACGTGCACTGGGACCGGAAGCTGGACGGCCTAATCTCCCAAGCGCTCATGTCCATAAACGCCGTGAAAGCGGTATCCATCGGCCCCGGCTGGGAAACCGCCGACCTGAAGGGGTCTCAGGTGCAAGACGTGATTCTACCGGTCACCGACCCCGATAATCCTTGGCAACGCAAGACCAACATGCTGGGCGGGACCGAGGGAGGGATGTCCAACGGTATGCCTCTGGTGGCCCGCTTTGCCATCAAACCCATCGCCACCATGGTCAATCCACTGCCTTCGGTGGATTTGGACACAGGCGAGGCCGTGCAGGCCCACTATGAGCGCTCCGATGTCTGCCAGGTGCCCCCGGCCGGTGTGGTCGGCGAGGCTATGGTTGCCCTAGTGCTGATTGATGCCTTCATGGAGAAGTTCGGCGGAGACTCCATAGACGAGACTCGCCGCAACCTGCAAGGCTACCTCAAAACCGTGGGGCCACGTAAGGTTTATCAGTAAGCCCCCACGTTTCGGCTTCCACACGCCAAAATCATGATCCAAAGCCGAGCCCCTTCCCCCAGATCAATCTCCAGATTAACCTCCGGATCACCAACAGATTTAAGCGTTCCCGCCGGCGTCTGGCTGATGGCTGGTGTTTTCGGACTGGCGGTTGGCGCTTTGGTATTGCTCATTAGCGACTCTTTGGCGGACCGCGTGGTGTGGTTGGCCGAGAATTACAGACACAATGGACTTCGGCTACTAGACCAGCAGGTACTCGATGTTTCCAGTGGGGTACGCATTTGGGGCTGGTCCGGCATCATAGCCGGGTCGGTGGGGCTCACTTTAGGCTGGCAACCGGTCAGAAAGCGGATTGTTGTAGCGGCGTCATGGCTCGCTGGCAAGACAACCCACCCGCTGCTCCTCCCCGCTGAACGATTTGGGGGGAAGTTTTTCCTACTGGCAGCGGCCGTGTTGGGTTTTACGGCCGTCAGCCATTGGTCTCTGACCGAGTTTAAGGACGTTGACTGGTTTGGTGGAGAGGACGGGGCCAGCGAGTGGTGGTCAGTGGGGACCTATTTGGCTGCGTCGCTGCTGGCTGTGGGCACTGCCTGGCGGTTGAAACAGGCTAATCAGGTTCGCCTGACATTCCTGCAAATAGCATTTGCCGCCATCTTCCTGCTGGGGGCATTGGAAGAGATTAGCTGGGGTCAACGTTTGTTCGACTGGGACACGCCACTGGCCCTTGATGCCGTTAACCGGCAAGGTGAAACCACGCTACACAACGTAGGGAGCGTCTCCGTCGTAATTTTCGCCATACTCTTTTGGGGTAGCGTCCTTGCTTTGGCCGGAGGCGCAATCAGAGCCCGAAATCACCTGGCGGGAAGGGTTTCCAGCGCCGATTTCTTCCTGCCAACGCTGGTTATGGCACCGGCATTGTTGATGATTTTAGTCTGGCGCATAGGAGAGCCTTGGGCAGCAGTAAACCTGCCCCGGCTGGTAATGGAGGCCTTCGGTTTTGGCCCTCAAGGCTCGGAAATCCCGGAAGTCCTGTTGGGGCTGTGCCTTTGCATCTATACTTACACCAATCTCGTGCGGGCCACGGCTCTGGCAAAATCGACTGGAACTTGAACTTGGTCAGTCCCCGAACTGCGTGGTAAACAATCATTCCGAGAATAAATTCAGAAAGACATGGATGGGGAATACACGTCATGGAGAGAGCATGAAATACGGAGTCGCCATCTGGCCCGGAGGGCATGAGGAATTGGCCCAATTGGCCCGCCTGGCAGAGGAACAAGGATTTGATTACATCGGCATTCCCGAATCCCAATCCTTGGCTCATGAGGTCTATGTCAGCCTCACCGTAGTGGCTCAAGAGACGACCAAGCCGCTTATAGGTCCGACCGTTACCAATCCATTGACCCGGCACCCGGCGGTCACCGCTTCGGCGATTGCCTCAATCAATGACGTTTCCGGCGGCAGAGCATTCTTGGGTATCGGCACCGGCGACAGCGCCGTGCTGAACTTGGGGCTGCGCCCGGCCAAACACGCTCAGATGAGGGAGTACATTGAAGCGGTGCGCACTGTTCTGACCGGACAACCCTACGAATATCAGGGTCGGCAGATTCACGTTAAATGGTCTCAGTCGCTGGTTCCGTTGATGATTTCCGCAGAAGGACCTCGCACCTTGGCTTTGGGCGGCGAGATAGCGGACATCGTGATGGTTCACACCGGCTTGAGCACCGAAGTACTGAAGGAGTCTATTTCTCAAATCCGTGATGGAGAAGCGATTGCCGGAAAAACGGCTGGCGCGACCCAGGTGTGGGCCTTTGCCAAGTGCAACATCTCGGATGACCGGGATGAGGCCATAGAC
>DCAE01000076.1:13669-14843 GCA_002311385.1 Dehalococcoidia bacterium UBA1141
GCGAGTCAATCGCAATCCTGCAACGGGAGTACGTCCCCGTGGAGCACGAGCAACTGGGTCACACGCGCAATGCTGTATTGAGTGATGAGCTGGGTCTGACTGATTACCTGGCTGACCGGTTCGCGGTGGTTGGCACTCCCTATGAGTGCCGGGAGAAGGTGCGCTCCATAGAAGCCGCCGGCGTTGATATGCTTCTAATCACCGCCATTGGCCCCAATCCAAGTGAAATAATCAGGCGGTTCGGCGAAGAGGTCATCGGGCCGCATAAGTAACGCAATCCGCAAACTCTATGCCGAATACGGGTTGACTTGTGGCTGGATTCAGCTAAACTGGGCAAAGCCAACTTCTGAGTTGGCACCCATAAATATGGACCAGAATATACCTCAAAAAATCCAAGGAGGATTCCGATGGAAGGCAAAGTCCAGATTGAGATTACCTACTGCGTAAGTTGACAGCATCTAGGCACCGCCACGTGGATGGCGAATGAGTTCTTCCGACACTTCGGTCCCGACGCCGCAATCGCAATTTCCCCGCGAGGCCAGTCCATAATGGAGGTCTTCGTAGACGGCGAACGGATCTATGACAAAAAGGGCGAGGACAACGTTTTCCCGAACCTGAAGAGGGTTCGCGAGATGTTGGAATTCGTTCGTGAGAAGATTGAGAATCTGGAGCCCGTTCCAGCAGATGACTAGCTAGTACGTCCCCCCTGTCTGAGGACCGGATGGTCGTAGAGCGCGGCCAGTGATTGAAAAGCCCCTCTGTTACAAGAGGGGCTTTACTTTTGCCCAGATTATTTCCGAGAGCGCGCGCTTGTCCTGAGTTGCGTCCACCACCAACCAATCGTTGAGGTTGGCCGCCGCTTGGGCCAGATAAGACTCTCTGACCTTGCGGTGGAACGTCCACGGCTCAGACTCAAAGGCGTCCACACCGGAGTCGCTCCTGCGGACCAAAGATTCCTCGGGCATCAAATCAAACAGAATCGTCAAATTGGGTGTCAATCCACCGGTTGCGGCCAAGTTGAGACTGTTGATTAGTTCCAAGTCCATCCCACTTCCATGTCCCTGGTAGGCCACCGTGGAGGCGGTATAGCGATCGGACAACACCGTCACACCGGAAGCTAGAGATGGTTTGATTACCATTTCGATCAACTGGGCCCTGGCAGCGATGAACAGGG
>DCAE01000076.1:14934-24216 GCA_002311385.1 Dehalococcoidia bacterium UBA1141
GGCTCGTGGGTCAGCAATGCGGGGATGTTCCGGCGGCGCAGACGCCGAAGCAACGATTTGGCTTGTGTGGATTTCCCCGAGCCGTCTATGCCTTCAAATACGATGAACGCAGTCACAATGCAGCCTGATTGCTTGGGTCCTAAGTCTTGTAAAACATAACGGCCCGGGATGGGTCACGACCGCGACTGGTGGAGTGAACGTTGTAGCGCTGTCCCAGTAGGTGCTGCAACCTTCTCACGTAAGACCGTTGGGGTGAAAGCACTATTTGGTCTTCGCCGCCGAGCACCCGGTTTGCGGCGTCCTCTGCTTCTTGCATGGCCTCATCCATCACCTCTTGGGATGCGCCTTCGTCCCGCTCGGCGCGCATATCCGCCCTACCTCCGCCGGACGCATCCTTGGCGATGGAGCGAAGGAAATCTTCCACCTGAGGCATGGTGTTCTTGCGCAACACGTACACTGGCTTTCCCGTGGATTCGGCCAGACGCACCAGCTGGGACCCTCTTCGGTAGTGGGTCTTGGTGGTCAAGACCATGTCGGCCCGGCGTAGCTCGTTGGCCACTTGCACTGAAACACCGGTGCCTTGAGCAGCGGCAGCCAGCTTGTCTTTTCCAATGCCAAAGAGGAACACCCTGGCGTCTACGTCTTTAACGGCTTCGCCTGGAGCGGAATCGTTGCCGGAATATCCAGATCCCCCGTTTCCAGTGCTACCAGATCCGGCGCTGGGACCAGTATAATCCGCTGTCCACGGGGCAGTGGCGCTGTCCCCGCCCTTGGCCAGTTCCTGCACTCGGTTCACCTGACCGTTCTCGTCCAGCCAACGGACCTCGGCGGTGATGGGATAGCCACGGAGCCACTGGTCCACCACCTGGGCGACACCATCGTGGACGGCCAAACGCTCCCAGCTTTGTATCTCCACCACCACATCAAATGTGGGCGGTGCCTTGCGTTCTAAAACGCTCTTTTGCGTGCCACGGTACCGCGCTTCCTGATCACCCAGGGTTACCGTCTGCACGCCGCCCACCAAGTCGGACAGTGTTGGGTTCATTATCAGGTTATCCAGCGTGTTTCCGTGGGCGGTGGCTATCAGTTGCACACCCCGCTCAGCGATGGTGCGGGCGGCAGCAGCTTCCTGCTCCGTTCCCATTTCGTCGATGATGATGACCTCGGGCATGTGGTTCTCCACAGCCTCAATCATCACGGCGTGTTGCCTAGCCGGCGTGGCCACCTGCATGCGGCGGGAGCGGCCAATGGCCGAGTGGGGAACATCACCGTCCCCAGCTATTTCGTTGGAGGTGTCGACGATTATCACCCGCTTCCGGGCTTCTTCCGAGAGCACCCTGGCCATCTCTCTCAGCATGGTGGTCTTGCCTACTCCCGGACGGCCCAATAGCAAAATGTTTTTGCCCGAAAGGGCCAGATCGTCAATAATTTTTATTGTTCCGAAAACGGCTCGGCCAACCCGGCAGGTAACTCCTACCACTTGGCCTTTGCGGTTGAGTATCGATGAGATTCGGTGGAGTGTGCGTTCGATACCCGCACGGTGGTCATCGCCAAACTGGCCTATCTGTTGGACAATGTGTTCCAAGTCCTGATGGGTGACTTCGTCGTCGGACAAAGACACGTCACCGGACACGAACCGGGCCTCCGGCGCCCTTCCCAAGTCCAAGACAATTTCCAGCAGTTCGTGCAAGCCGTCCCGTTGATGCAACGCATCGACCACTCGCTGAGGCAAAACGTCCAAAAGCAACTCGAGTTCCTGACGGACCATATCTCCTACGATTACCAACCTTACGCCTCCACAGCGACCATCCCGGGTCTCGCCACGGGAACAGCCACCGTCTTAATCATGACGTTGTAACTGGAAACCAACCGGAATTGCCGCCGAAGCAACAGACTGGACACCATTTCCTGGTAGTCGGGCACTAGCCATCTGTGCTTCCTCCCTTGGCTTAGGGCCCAATCCACCGCCTTTTCCCACAATTCGGGGTTATCCGGATGGGCCAACACCCCGCCTACTTTCACCTGGCCGCAACGCGACAAGCTCAGCCGGGCCAGAACCTTGCCGTCCACTTTGGATATCCACGTCTGGCGATGCCCCAGCGGTTCTTGGGAATCTTGCCATTGGTCGAAGGACATTCCAACTGCGGCCCTGACACTCTGGGGAGTGGCGGCGCAATACAATTGAAATAGAGAGAAAGCGTCCTCGGGCGTAGCCTCACTCCAATTTTCCGGTGGCATTGCCCCAGTTTGGGGTTCCCAAGGGGTGCTGCTCTCCAGCAAGTTTTCTTCGTAATAAGGGAAAAACCCAACCTGCCGGGCCAATAGAAATATCCTGCTCTTGGTGGAGACTCGCAGGAAGATACGCTCGGCCCTGAGCTGACCGGTCTCTCTGGCAAGCTGCTCCAACAACTCCAGCGCCACCAAATTTGGATTGGCGTTTGTCTGCTGGCCTTGACTTTCCCGATTAATCGGCGCGCTGGAGAATGGTTCAGCACCGGTCAGCAAATCCCCGGAATCACAAGCCAGGAAAAGGCGGTCAACCTCCCACGCTCTTTGTCCGCTGCGTATGCGGGCAGAAGCCAGACCCGCCAGTCTGGGACCGTCCCAACTGGCCACGGTAACCCGCTCTCTGCGCTGGGCCAACGTTTCTTTCCACAAGATGGGGTTGGAAACCGGTTTATCTCCAGTCAGGCACTGGGAGGGGCAAGCCAGGTTCGGGCCCTTGGGGACGTTTTGAATGATGCACCGCAACACGTCTCTTGCCCGCAGTGTTTGCATCATTCCGCCGCCACTGGGACCAAATCAAGGAAATGCGCATGAAAACGTGTATCGTTGGTCAACTCCGGGTGAAAGGATGTAGCCATCACCTTGCCCTGTTGGACCGCCACGGGTTCCCCGTCGGGCAAGGATGCGAGTACATTCACGCCGTCGCCCAGCCGATTAATCATGGGAGCGCGGATGAACACACAGTGGAATGGGACTTGGCTGCTATCGGGCCCGGCGAATCCGGTAATCGGCAGGTCCAGTTCAAAGCTATCAACCTGTCGGCCATAGGCATTACGGTGCACACCAATGTCCATGATGCCTAAGGGTACCGGGTCTTCTTCGGTGATTTCCTGGGCCATCATAATCATGCCAGCGCAGGTGCCCCAAAGAGCCTTACCCTGGGCCGCCATTGCCGCAATGGGGTCTCGTAGGTCGTATAAAGTCATCAACCTGCTGAGAGTGGTGCTCTCCCCGCCGGGAATGATGAGCCCTTCGATTGTTTCCAGCTGATGGGGCAATCTTATTTCGCGCGCTTCGACGCCAAGCCTTTCTAAGGTGGCAATATGCTCTGCGAAATCACCCTGTATTGCTAAAACGCCTACTTCCAACTGGGGCAGATGCCTCTCTCAAGTTGCGTTGGGCCGGGCTCGCTTTGGGCCAGTTACTGGAAATCGGCCGGGGCCCAAACGCTGGATGTTCTAATATCGTTTGTTTTTGCTAATCTTATTTGGCTGTTACTCGGTTGTTGCCCGAAAATTGCTAATCAAGACCTATGCACTTCGGGCTTCAGGCATCAGTGACTCCTGGGAGCCAACAACTCTGCCTCTGGGATAGAGCGGGTGCTGATGCCCACCATGGCTTCGCCCAGGCCCTTCGAGACTTCGGCGATTATCTTTGCGTCTTTGTAGTGAGTTACCGCCTGAACGATAGCGTGGCCCCGCTGCACCGGGTTGCCGGACTTAAAGATGCCGGAGCCCACGAAGACCCCGTCGGCGCCCAGTTGCATCATCAATGCGGCATCGGAGGGAGTCGCCACTCCTCCAGCAGCGAAATTCACAACGGGCAAGCGTCCTTGCTCTTTGGTCTGCATCAAAAGATCCAGGCTGACTTGTAAGTCCCTGGCCTCGACCACTAGTTCGTCCTGCGGCATGGTCTGAAGCTTGCGGATCTCGTCTTGAACGGCCCTCATATGGGTGACCGCCTCAACCACATCCCCGGTGCCGGCTTCGCCTTTGGTCCGAATCATTGAGGCACCCTCGGATATGCGACGCAGGGCCTCTCCCAGGTTACGGCAACCGCAAACGAAGGGAACATTAAAATCGTGCTTCCACACGTGGTGAACTTCGTCGGCGGGAGTCAGCACTTCCGACTCGTCTACATAGTCAACGCCGATTGCTTCAAGAACCTGGGCTTCCACGAAGTGGCCGATGCGGCATTTGGCCATAACCGGAATGCTCACAGCTTTCATAATTTCCTGGATGATTCCTGGGTCGGTCATGCGAGCAACGCCACCGTCAGCGCGAATGTCAGCCGGAACCCGTTCCAAGGCCATAACGGCCACAGCACCAGCTTCGGCGGCAATCTCTGCCTGCTCCCGGTTGACCACATCCATTATCACGCCGCCCTTGAGCATCTGTGCGTGTCCGGTTTTTACTGTAAAAGTCCCGGTTAAAACATCGACCATGTCAGCCAACCTCCGATCATTATTAAACGCCATTATTATCCGCCAGTGTATTTTTAATAAATTGAATTAACGGCTAGCGGCGGCAGTAAGCCAATTCACCTGTTGCGCCTGTATTATACGCCGCAGCCAGACCCGTTATCAATTGCGCCGACAAGGGTCAGGGTCAGCAGGCTAGTCACGCAGTTTCGGCCGTCCCAAAGGCCCCAGATCCACTCCGATATTCTTGACAGTCTCTCTCAGCTAGAATTAAGATGAATGCTACTCGCCGAGGTAGCTCAGTTGGTAGAGCACGGCACTGAAAATGCCGGTGTCGACAGTTCGATTCTGTCCCTCGGCACCAGAGTTCTCTTTCCTCTTCTCCTTCGTGATTAACTTCCCTGCTCATTACGCCCCTGATTACCCATTTGCCGACATTGGTTTTGGAACCATCATTGCTCAGGCACAAACTAAAGCCCCCGGCTACTACAACGGGGGCCTCATTTTGCTGGAGGTCCTGAGCTTACCACTGATGATTGAGCACGAACTCCAGCAGGAACCACCCCTCCACCCAAGATAGGTGGGGACCCAGATATAGAAGATTAGGTTGGGTGGTAGCGAGAATCATGGCAACCGGGATGTCAGGTGAGTCCTCTTCCGATTCTCTCACCAAAATTACCGGGACTGAACCCACGCCTTTGCCCGCCCGGGTGACCGATTATTAGTCTACCCATGCCAAGCGGGACTGCCCTTTGGCGTTGGGCCGCTGGCTAATTGACGAACAGATGGGCAACCGGCATTTCAATAATCTTCCGCATACTATCTTCCAACAGTAGTTCAGATGTGTAATCGGTCGATAGTGCAATTCGAGATTCCCAAATCTAAGGCCCCCAGTCGGGGGTGAAATTTAGCTCGGATTCTGTCGTCAGGCGAGTTTGGTTGGTGCCGTCGGCGTTCATCACATAAATGTATATGTTTAACCCCGCAGGATCGTCTGCGTAGACTATTTTAGTTCCGTCCGGTGACCAAGTTGGGTCGCTGGCGTTGCTGCTGGTAGTCAGCCTACTTTGATTAGACCCGTCGGTGTCCATAATCATTATTTCGGTGCCGCCGAAGCGGCTGGACCGGAACACGATTTTATCGTCTACCGGCGACCATTGGGGAGTAGCATCGTTTCCTCCAAAATTGGAAATATTGACCTGATTGGATCCATCGACATCCATAACGTAAATTTCTTGGTTGCTAGCACCGTCTCGATTGGACCAGAAAGCAATTTTATTGCCACCTTTTGACCAAGACGGTGTTCTGCCATGCTGCGAAATTATCTGGGATTTGCCGCTACCGTCGAAATTCATTAGCCAAATCGTATTGTCGGCGTCATAAGCAATTTGGGTGCCGTCTGGCAACCAGCGGGGTCCCCGGTTTTCGGCATTGTTGTCAGTCGAGTTCACTTTCCCACTACCATAAGTGTTCATCGACCAGATTTGCCCGGTGCCACCTCCGGAGCACAATATCTGAATATATATTATTTTTGCGCCATCAGGAGATAAATCAGGCTTCCCGTCGTAGCACACGCCGTCAGTGAGCAAAATTTCATTTGAATCGTTCTCGTTCATGATGACAATCTTGGCATTATTCCCATCTCTCTGCGATGCGAACACAATCTTACTTGTGGGTCTGGTCGGTGTACTTGATCAGGGTCTTGCCGGGCGTCAGATCGATGGAATTTCCACCAGCGGCGTTGGCGACCTGAAAGGCAATGCTGGTGGCCACGCTTGTTGCGGTGCTGGTGCCGTCAGCTTCCAGAATGACCGAGCCCTTTAGTTCCATGCTGCCTCTGGTCTCGGCCAGGCCGGCCTGAATCGTTTCCTTCGCTTTGTCACTGGAGAACAGGCCGGTGGACAGGGCTGCGAAAGCGAACACCGAAGAAACAACCACGAAGGCTATCAAAACGATGGCTGTTTTCAAACCGGTAATTCCCCGTTGGTCCCTAAAAATTCTCTGAGTAAAGCTCATTGCATCCCCACAATTAACAAGATTCTCTGCTTGTTCAGAGTATGGGTGTGAGAACTTATTGCCCATGGGGCCAACACATTTGGCTACTAAGGGTGCCTACACCTAGTGATGGGTGTTTCAGCACTTCTGTAAATGGCGAATCAACTAAATAATCTTTCCTGAAAAGCGACATTAAATCGCCAGTCATGAGAATTTGCTGGTGAGCTATAAAACTGTCATAATGACCCCTCTTCCATGCAGAACTAATTTTCGGACAATCCCGGGAAATTAAAAAGGGTCGCTTTTCATCGGAGTCGCCAAGCACAGTTCGGAGACTTGCCCAGCAGGGAACCCTGAAATGGGCAAGATGCTTCTATCCCATATCCACAGTGAAAACGCCAGCAAATTCGGAGTAACAATTCAGGCTTCGGCAGGCGCAGAATCCCAACACACCCTGCAACTGATAATGGACGCTGCGGATAAACAGAAGGTGGATGAATTCGTGACCCCCTTCACCCAGATGGGCACAGTTGAGGTCACGACTGGCATTGCCTGTGAGGCCATCGTAGCTAGGGGCCGCTGCTAGTCAAGAATACTCCGCCACGAGATTGCTGCACCAACATAATCGAGCATTTGCTAACCTAGGCTCGGAATCTAGGTGGTCGGAAATTGAGGGGAGTTCAATGACCCGCTTTTTTCTTCTCGGCGACGCTACGATAGCCACGTTAGTGGTTAGCGCGTGTGCAACTACCAATATTGTCACGGTAATCGTTACGCCAACACCTGAAGCAAATCCCAATCCTGTTGCCCAAACAGTAGTGGTGGCCACTCCCATTCCGGTGATCCAGACGGTTATAGTTACTCCCACCATTGGGCCCACGCTCGTACCGGTGATTCAGACGGTTATTGTTACTCCCACCCCTGGCCCCACCGCCACACCATTCATAATAACGAAGGTTGTCACCGCTACACCGGAGCCAACCAGAACGCCTAGGCCAACTCAGGAATCGATGGCTGGAATGATGCCAGTATTGCCATTGATTCAGGAAATTGGTCTTATTGAAAATTACGCAGCGAACCAGTATTTCCCCAAAAATATCGTGGTAGTTAAGGATATTCCGGTGAGAATATTCCTAACTAGGCTGCACCGAGAGCACATCAATAATTTCAGGATTGATCCCTTTTTTAGTTCGACGGAAGAGTTCCTGCCGGGAGAAGTCGGAGTGATAGAGTTTGTTCCGGATCAGGTGGGAGAATTCAAAATCAGCAACGTCGGACACGGCAATGAAGCTGGCCTGATCGTGGTGGAGACCCAGGAGCAAGCCAGGGATTATATCCAAGGTCGGGGCAAGCAGATGTATGCCCTTATCCACAGTGTGGATGATTCTCGGATGTTCCCAGAGACTATCGTTGTGCAGTCAGATATACCGGTAACGATCCACAACATTAGCCTGATTGATCAGCATCAAGTATCAATCGAGTCCTTCCAAGACCCTGAAGATGTTAACGTGGCTCCCGGAGAAGTTACCCAGTTTAAGTTCACGCCTACGGAATCGGGGATGTTCCAAATTACACACGAACTTCATGGGTTTACAGGTAGCTTGATTGTGGGTGAAAGTCCTTGATATTTGAAGCTTCCCGCGCTCCCGTTAATGATTGGATGGCCATCCGCGGACCCGTACTCGCGAACTTCCGCTTAATAGCCACAGCCATGCCTTGGGTGTAAAGTAATCAACATGGCGAAAGTCGACCTGAAGCTCAGCGTCGTGGACCAAAGCCCGGTGTACAGGTCCGAGACCGAAGCGGAAGCGCTCCAGCACACCATAGAGTTGGCCCAGAAGGCTGAGGCCTGGGGTTATCACCGGTTCTGGGTCACCGAGCACCATGGCTCCAAACAGGTCATGGGCTCTTCTCCGGAAGTTTTAGTCTCCCATCTACTGGCGAAGACGGACCGCATCCGCGTCGGCTCCGGCGGCGTCATGCTGCAACACTACAGCCCATTCAAAGTGGCCGAGAATTTCAACGTCTTGGCTTCGTTGGCACCAGGCAGGGTGGACTTGGGCATAGGCAGAGGCCCAGGCGGTCTGCCCCAATCAACCGCTGCATTAAGGTCCAACTCAAGTTCGAACGACGCAGCGAGCAGTAAACCATTTCTAGACAAACTGCTGGACCTGGACAAATTCCTGCACAATCGATTGGAGGACACTCACCCCAACCACGGGGTTAAAGTAAGCCCCGCTCCCCCGCAAGTAGCCAGTCTATACCTGCTGGGCACCACTCCTTCCAGCGGCGAGATGGCGGCAAGCCTGGGGATGCCCTACATATTCGCCATGTTCCTCAACAGCGACGAATCCATTATGTGGGACGCGGTCGAAGCCTACCGCAATACCTTTATTGGAACCAACGGCACACGCCCCGAAGCCATGCTGGCCTTGCCGGTGATTGTTGCGGACACCGACGAAGAGGCCGCTGGTTACGCATCCCAAATTACAGTCGTGAGGATTCTGCTGGAAAGCGGCAGAACCTTCACCGTTTTTTCGGTGGAAGCGGCGGAGGATTTCGGGAACCAATCGGGGGAGAAGTTCAGCTACGAAATCCTGCAGTCCAACATCATCAACGGATCGCCGGCGACGGTGCGGGAGAGACTCTGTGCCATGCAAACCGACTATAAAGTCGATGAGATTTTCGTGGTGACGGCCATTGACGATTTTCCCAAACGGCTCCACTCTTATGAATTGCTGAGTCGGGAGTTTGAACTAGCAGGGTGATATAACCAAAAACCATGTAGAAGGAGAATCCTTCGACAAGCTCGAGACGAACGGAGCCTAGTTGACCGCTCGTGGCGAACTACAACCGTTCGT
>DCAE01000076.1:24359-25005 GCA_002311385.1 Dehalococcoidia bacterium UBA1141
TGGTGAACTACAAACGTTCGTGATGAACTCGCACCACCGCCGATACAGCGGAATATCGGTTTCTTGAGTTATCAACCAGGGACAATTACCAACAATATGCGGAGATAATTATGGGTAGTGAACGAAAATTAAGGCTAGGAGCGTTTTTCTCCGGCACCGGCAGCAACATGGCGTCGTGGAGGCACCCCAATGCCGTGGCCGACGGCGCCATTAACCTGGAATACTACAAGAACCTGACCAAGAAAGCCGAGGATGCCAAACTGGACTTCGTTTTTTTCGGCGACGGCCTGTACATCAGTGAAAAATCCCACCCAATCTTCCTGAATCGTTTTGAGCCCCTTACATTGCTGGCCACATTGGCGGCCCACACCACCCACATCGGCTTGGCCGCCACTTTATCCACCACCTACAGCGACCCTTTCACAGTGGCCAGGCAGTTTTCGTCCATCGACCATATCAGTAATGGACGGGCCGGTTGGAATATCGTGACTTCTCCTTTGGAAGGCTCCGCCCTGAACTACAGCAAGCCGGAGCACCCTCAACATGACCTCAGATACCGGATGGCCGACGAGTATCTGGAGGTGACCAAGGGTTTGTGGGACTCGTGGGAGGACGACGCCTTTGTCCGAAACAAGGAGACCGGCCA
>DCAE01000076.1:25086-28303 GCA_002311385.1 Dehalococcoidia bacterium UBA1141
CCGCTAAACATCTCCAGGTCAAAGCAGGGAAGGCCGGTTTTGATTCAGGCTGGGTCTTCAGAAGCCGGAATGGACTTCGCCTCCAAGCACGCCGACGCAGTGTTCACCGGCCAAGCGTCATTGGAAGACGCCGCCCAGTTCTATCAGGAGATAAAAAGCCGGGCAGCCAAATACGGCAGGAGCCCGAATGAGATTTTGCTGCTCCCCGGTTGCGCTCCCATCGTTGGCCGGACCCAGGCAGAGGCCGATGAGAAGTACCGGGAGATTGCCAGCCTGGTGGTTATGGACGACGCCCTGAACTACCTGGGCCGGTATTTCAACGATTTGGACTTCACCCAGTACGAGCTTGATGCGCCTTTCCCCGAACTGGGCGACTTTGGCCGCAACGGTTGGGAGAGCACGACGGACCACATCAAGCAACTGGTCAAGGATGAGAACCTGACGCTACGGGAGATGGCCCTTCGGGCAACCACCCCCAAGCACGTCTTCATCGGCACGGCCACCCACATCGCCGACACGATGCAGGCTTGGTTCGAGGCTGGGGCCGCCGACGGCTTCATGTTGAACAGCGCCGTGCTACCCGACGGCTTCAACGATTTCATAGACCAAGTGCTGCCCATATTGAAAGAGCGAGGCCTCTTCCGCACTGATTACGAGTCCGACACCCTCCACGGAAATCTGGGACTACCAATCCCAGCGAACCGGTACGCAGGTGTGGAAGCCAACAAATCGGGGTCCAGTTGATAGCCGGGATTCGTCAGGATTCTCGCGGGTGACCCTTAGATTCCCTTGAACCACTGGCTGAACTGCTCGGCCAAACTCGCGTCTCCTTCCACCGCTAGGCGCCCGCTGGAAATGGCCTGGGCTGCTGGGATGCGACCTGAGGTGAGCAGGGCTAGGGTGCCGGTGTCGCAGCGGAATGTAACGTCGGCGGGGGCTGCCGTCGGCTCCTCGAAGCGGAATTGGTCTCCTTCCACCACTATGTCTGCTGCGATGGAGACGGGCTCTTTTACGTCAAAACGGTAACGCACGGGTCGAGGCAAGCTGGGGCCGGGCCAAAACGCCCAGCGTAGCGAGCCCGATGCGAAGGACTCTTTAATCAAAATGACCATGGAATCCAAGCTGTCGGACATTAGGCTTGCCTCCGGCTCAAGGGCGGAGCGGATGTCCCATTCGTGCAACCCCAATTCTTTGAAGCGCAGATCAACGAAGTTTTCCGCCGGAACGATTCCCCCCGGGTGGTAGCAGGGCTTCTCCCGGTCCTGGGCGTTCAACCCAGCCAGGAGTTGGTTTAAGTGATTCGCTCGGGCCTCAAAGGTCGACATTAATTTATCGCCCAAGCGTTCCCGGTTGGTGATCGCTCCCTCGGCGGTTCCAGCGGCGCCCAAGGACGGATGTCCGGTACCCGCCGCCGGTCGGCCTTCGGGCGCCTCGGATTCGCCCTTTAGTCCTCGCTCCACCGTGCCTGCGTAGAACTCGGCGTTTCCAATAAGGTGGGCCACCACATCGTGTACCTGCCACAGGTCACAGGCGCTCTGCTTGGTCCAATCATCGTCGGGCAGACCATTAAGGTATTCGACGAAATGTTGGGACTCGGTCTGTAAGGATTTAACCCGGTCTTCCCAAGAAGTCATATCTACTCCATTAAGCTCTCAATTGTGCTATCTCTCATTCGTGCAATCTCTCATTTGTACGGCGGTGCGCTTGGACTTTAGCAATCGACCCTCTCAGATTACAGCCTTTAGACCTCGACAAGGTCATAACCGGACTTGTTGAAAACCTCGCACCCGTCCTGGGTGATTAATATCATGTCTTCCAGTTGGAAGGAACCCAAACTCTCAGCATAGTAGGGGGTTTCCAGGCACAGGAGCATGCCGGGTTGTAGTTGGGTTTCCTCGTTGGCGCTGATGAATGGCGGCTCTTCCACGAAGGAGTCCAAGCCTATGGAATGGCCGAAGTGGCCCCGGCTGTAGTTGGGGAAACCGTGGGAGCGCACCTCCTCGGTGGCTACCCGGTATATCTCCGAGAGTTTGACGCCGGGCCGCATCAGTTCCCTGGCCCGAGCATGGGCCGACTGCAACGCCCGGTGCATCTTGCGTTGCATGTCGGTGGGTTTTCCAAAGGAGAAGGTTCGGCCACAGTCGCTGTAGTAACCGCCCAAGATGGTCCCGCAGTCGAACTTTATCAAGTCTCCCGAGGTCATCCCCGAGGTTCCTCCAAAGCTCATCCTAGCCCCGGACCCGGCGCTGATGAAGCCGAAAGCGCCCTGGAAATCGCCCATGGAAGAGTCGTTTTTGGCCGCCTGAAGTGCACCTTCCATGTACCTGTACTTTACGTCTAAGGACGATTGTCCCTCCCGTGCTTCGGCGATGGCAAGGTTTTGGCCCGCTTCGTAAAGTTGGGCAGCCTTCCTGAGGAGCTCGATTTCCTGGGGCTGCTTGATGGCCCGTAATTGGTAGAGCACATCAGTTATGTCAACAAACTCGCATCCGGGGTTGGTCTCCTTAAGCCAGTTCAGCGTCTCGTGTTGAATATGTCGCAGGTCGGTGCCGATGGTGGCCTTCTCCAGTTTGCGTTCGCCCAAGATTTCCCGCAGAGCGCCATGAATCTCGCTTTGTTCCCATTGGGCGGGCCGCGACAACTGCCCGCCATGGGAAGTTCCGGAATCGGCACCGGTGAGAACATCTACGTCCCGGTTCTCAACCCACATTCGGTAGGTGCGGATGTCCTCGATGCTGGTGGATGCTCTCGCCGGAGTCTCCACGAAATCGCTGGTTATCAATGCCGGAGGGCTACTGGAGTCGGCCGGTATCAAGGCCAAATCGGTGCCCATCAACCTCCAAGATAGGGCGACCACAGGGCTGACAAACCCTGTGGTATAAAAGAGGTTGGAGGGTGTATAAGCCAGGTAAGCGTCTATGTTGCGCTTTTCGAGTTGTTCCCTCAGCCTGCTACGGACATCGTCAAACATTGCGGTCCTCCTGTTTCACTTGCGCACAGCGGTTCAGTTCCGGAACCGATATTACCCAGGCGCTTCAGACCGGTACACTATACCCTTTCTCCCAAGATTTAGGGACGTAACCAGCAGATTTAAGGGATGGTATCATCGTGGCTAAAAATGTCGGATTATCGTCATAATTCGGAGTAGAGGCCTTGCCTAAAAAATGTCATTCTGAGAAGTGAAGCGACGAAGCTCCCACACCGTCGAGAGTCCTCG
>DCAE01000062.1:0-2074 GCA_002311385.1 Dehalococcoidia bacterium UBA1141
CCGCCGGGCGGGACTCAGCGATGACTTGGTGAACAACCTACGGGACAAACGGCCGCTGACCGGGATCAGCGCCCAAGAATCGGCCGTGGTGGAGTTTGGACAAGAGTATTTCCGGACCCGCCGGGTGAGCCAGGCGGCTTTTGACGCCGCCTTGTCGGAATTCGGGGTCCGTGGCTTGGCTGAATTGACCAGCTTGATGGGCTACTACGCTTTGCTGGCGTTCAACATCAACGCTTTTGAGATGCTGCCCGAGGGAGGGGAAGAAGCCCTGCTACCCGTGTGATCCCGGTAGGTATACCCTTTTTGTTACCGGGCGATTGTAAGGGCGGGCGGGACAATAGGCAGAGCGGGACCGGCCCGGGTCTCCGGCTACCAGCACCATAATATTCTCGGGAGTGCGGACCACTGGCACCGTCACGCCAGGCTCGTCGACGTTCAGCCATTTGGGCCAATCGTAGGGATCGGCATCCTCGGCAGCCCGGCCATAGCGAAGCTCTTTATAGCGTCTAACCCGCTCCACCGGTACCCTGGCCCTCTCGAACAAGTAAGACTTGACCTCTTCCTTGGTCCAGCCTTCCTCGCTCAATTGATGGGCGATCAGCGGGCTGATTACCACTACGGCTTTGCCACCGGCGATGATATTGTGGTTCAGATTAGACATGGAGTCGGCGAGGATCCAAAGGGCGAACTCCATGCTGCCCGAGCCAGCCGGGTTGTTGCCCCTAGGCGCGTCGGCGGCATACACGGTGACGCAGCTATCCTGGGGGTCGAACCCCGATTCGGTGTGCACCGGCGCCCAGGGCGTATCCACGTCTACTCCAACACAGTAGGAATATTTGGCGGGTGAGCCAAGGGTGGACTTGTCGCCCGTATCCGGGTGGCCGCCACCCAAGTTCACCATTATCAGCCGCAGGGCACGCCCGATGGTCGCGTTGGCCCGGGAGCCGTGACCGAACAGGCCGATGCCATGGTTGATGCCCACCTGCTCTACCACCGGCCCGCTGACGATTACCATGGGCGCCGCCGGGTCGCTGGTGGCCTGCAGTCCGCGAAGGTCAAAGGATTCCTCTAACACGGCTTCCACCGCCGCGATCACCACCGGCATGTATTCGGGGCGGCACCCGGCCATGGCGGCATTGGTGGCCACCGCTTCCACCGTGGCCACACCCATGCGCGGCGGGATTATCCCCAGGACTTCCATGGGGTCCCGTCCCGACGCCTCTAGCATCCGGCCAACCAATTCTTCGGTGGGAGGCACGATCGGGAGGCCGTCGGTCCAACCGTTGTCGAAGTATTGCTCTATCGTTTCCACGGCGCCTTGGACCGTGTCAGATCCACTGAGCCGGGCCGTTTCTTTGCCTGCGACCATATTCTTTATCTACTCTTCGCGCCACCAGATTTGTGCGTGACAGCGTATATCCTGGGACTCTTGGCGTGGCCTATGCGCTACGCTACCGGGATGCTTACCCGGCGATAGCTTTGATGATATCGTCCGCCGCGTCCCGAGCCTGCCGCGCGGCGACTAGTTCCGTTCCCAAGGGATGGGCTACCACTACCAATGGCAAATCTTCCAGGTTCATGGATTTTTTGATGGAGTTGGCCAGCCGCACAAAGCTGGATGTCGCCACCACCACCGTCGGCTTGCCCCTCTCTTCGAATTTTATCGCGTCGAGCATACTGCCCGAAGTGCAGGACCCTCAAAGAGCCACGCCGGCGACCATGAAATCGGCCTCCTTGGCCATGTCATCCAGCATTTCATCGGTAGCCCCCTTGGAAGCGGCCGGCTTGGATCTCATGATTACTTTGGTGACGCCGTGGTCTTTCTCCAGGGTTTCCGCCAGGCTTAAGAAGAAAAATCTTGAGGTGTCGTTCCCGTTGTCCATGATTCCGGCGACGGTGCCTTTGATATCCCCAAGGCGGGGAGTCAACCGGCGAATCTCGGTATGGACGTGTCCGGTGGGATCGAGATAAGAGACATCTTTTACCGCCGGTTCGATGATAGTTGCCGTTTGCATCGCTGACCTTCCAATCGCAGGCTTTAGAATCCGGTGAGCAGGCCTTCCCCGCACTACTT
>DCAE01000062.1:2166-3111 GCA_002311385.1 Dehalococcoidia bacterium UBA1141
CCGTCGCTGCTGGCCCAAGGTTTCCTGCCCAAAATTATTGAGAGGGAGGAGGGGACTCTGGTAATTTTGGCCTTATCTACCAGTTCCGTTTACTGGGCGGCTAGATACAGGATTATGTCCGATATTCTAAGAGGTGATTAAAATATGGCTTAGCCAGGATTTGAAAAGGTTGCCGAAACAGGCGATCTCTCTTCCGGCCAAATGAAGCCGGTTACCTTGGGTGACGAAGAATTGCTATTGGCCAACGTGGATGGGAATTACTGCGCTATCGGCAATTCATGCACCCATAGTGGAGGCACACTTTCGGATGGCGACCTTGACGGAGAGGAAGTTGAGTGTCCCCTTCATGGGGCGACATTTAACGTGGTTACCGGCGAGGTAGTTGGTCCGCCGGCCCAAGAAGGCGTTCAGGCTTACGAAGTGCGAATCTCAGGCAACGATGTCATGGTGGGGCCGGCGAAAGGTTAGCGAATCACTTTTCCTGTCCACGTTAGTCGTCCCGTCGGCGTTATCGTCTCCCTTACGCGGTATCCAACCCAAAGCTGCTGTTGAGCCTTCCCATCATCTCGTAGTAGCACGCCGTGAAGGCCAAGCTCACAGCTCCCGCATCACCCACAAGGTGAGTTACGGCCTGCCAAGTCGAGTCACGTACCTTATTGCGAATCACCTCTAGGGCGAAGTGGACCCATATGCCTTCTTTGGGCAGCAGGCCTCGGGGCGCGGTGCCCGCGGCGATGGCGTCAACGACCGCGTCTCGTACCCCGGCCTCACTGGCCAGCGGCTCAAAAGCGTTCCAAAGGTTGGCGCTATCTTGCTCGTGAGCCACGGCGAGAGCCACGGTGTATGTTATCCAAGGCTCTAGATCACATTGGCCCACGAGTTCGTCCAAGCCGGCCAACCCGTTCGCTACCTGGGGGTTGACGAACAACGCCCGGAACGTGTCCG
>DCAE01000062.1:3214-3802 GCA_002311385.1 Dehalococcoidia bacterium UBA1141
GGCACTTGGGTTTCTGGGGTTATATCTAGACGCGGCATCACCGCTCCTCCATACCGAATCGTGAATTCGAACTGTCGGCATCGGGCCTATGGGGTTCTGGATCAGGCGTTCACACTTCCTCTTTCTTGGCCCATTCGCTATTATACCAGTCCCACCATTTCTTCTGTTCTTCTTCGCTAGGAGAACTTGCCATCATTTCCCTCATGGGCTTATGTGCTTCGTCAGTAGAGTTCATAAAGTGCGTAGCACTTTGCTTGGCGATATCCATTGCGGTCTCAGCCTCAAAAGCCTCATCGCATCCACCCTCACCATTCATTATTTCTTTACATGTAAATGTTTTCATTTTTTCAACGCCGCACTACCGCTGTATCGACTGAGAGTTTAGAGCTTTTTGTTGATGGATCCACGATTTTCCAGGTGCATGCGCGACACGTCCAAGCATCTAGCCATGTCGAAACCCTTCATGTTTGAGATGGGTGGGGTAAGTGTGAGCCGGACATTTCGCGCTCTCTTGTCCGCGTCCACCACATATTTCCAAAGAGCTAAGTACCAGTCTGTCCGAGGAACCTTGGCCAGTCACGCTGGCCT
>DCAE01000090.1:0-552 GCA_002311385.1 Dehalococcoidia bacterium UBA1141
TAACCGTCCCGGGCCAATTCCATTTGGCCGAAGAGTTATTCGCCTCCGACCAGCTCGGGGCGTCTTTGCCAAAACGGGCACACGTGCAACATATGGGTTAGTTCTTCCATTTTCGGTTCGCCCCTCAGCAAGCAATATCCTTCGGTTCCGAATGACCAATCTGCGACCATACCTGAGACCCGATACTTGGAACAGGTTTGGCAGCAGCGAAGGTTGAGTCCTTCAGAGGACAGTACTTCAAGCAGGTCACTCAACGCGCTCGAACCCCAGGTGCCGGTGAAGTTGTACTGTTTGCCAGCTACCGTGGCGGCCAACCGGAAATGGCTATGCGAATGTCTATGCGTGAGATCTATTATCGGTCGTTCTCCGTTTCTGCCTTCCTCTTCCGAGTGGGATTCCTCGCTGAACTCCACTTCAGCTATCTGCAGGTCCTCGGAGCCTTCGACTTCCACCGATAACTCCTTTGAGGGTCGCCTTCTGGCTTGGCGCCCTATGGCCTTTCTGCTCGGTCCCATAGCAGCATCACCCCTGTCTCGTTCACCGCTTGAAGTA
>DCAE01000090.1:641-5340 GCA_002311385.1 Dehalococcoidia bacterium UBA1141
CACCGCCAACCGCAGTGGTTACCTGCCGTTCTCGGTATAGTTCAAATCTACTTCGTCTCCCAATACCCAAATATTGCTGCCTTCGGGAATTATCGTATTTGGTGTCAATGATTGGGTCACAAAGCTAGCAGACGTGGCATAGTGGACGGGGAGATAGAGGAGAGTCGAACTACACCAGAAACGCGGCCTTGCGGTGTTGGTATCTATAATATCGGCGAATGCCGATTCTTCAAGTAAAGCCTTGGCTTAATTTAAGTAGTGCGTCGGATGTTAGAGCGTCTTCTTGACTAAACAGAAGAGGCGCTAACTCGACTCCTGTGGGATTTGTTCACGATTGGGAACAACTAGTTCTTGCCATCTTCAGGAGAACAGAGACGGGCTAGCTTTAGTCTGCAGCCGCCGCTCCCTTCCGAGACTCTTCCCTGCGCAAAAACTCCAAGATGTGGCGAGGAAATGTTGGACTTTTGGGAGCGATAATACCCGTTTCCTCGAAGCACCTGGCTTTTAGCTCTTCAATGGAATCGAATCCACGGTCGAATAACTTTACTTGCCCGCGCTCATCGATTGCTTTAGAGCGGAGTTCCTCTGTGGCCTCGATATTGACTGAAAAGTCGTCGTTAATTACGACACCGTACCGCCGTGCGCCTTCTTTACTGACCAAACCTCGTTCAACATCAAGGGTTACTTTTTGGCTGGGCCTCTGGTAAGGGTCACCCCATCCGCCGCCGCCCCAAGTGTAAAGTACCAGCAAGTCTCCTTCTTCCACCTTCACGTGGTCGCATTTAGAAGGCAGCACTTCAATCGATCCGTCGCTGCGAATTAGTTCCTTTCTGCTCCTTCCTCCGGGCAGTCCACCGTTCACCCCCCAAGGATATGTGAGCCAGCGATCATCATGTATTGAAACTTCCCCTGCATTGAGGATTCTATACGCTATTTTGATGCCATTCCCGCCGCGGTGTAAGCCCGGTCCTCCAGAATCTACGCAGGTCTCGTAGATTTCCATGCGTAATGGGTAATAGGCTTCAAGAAACTCATTTGGGACATTGGTAAAGGATGGCCAAAGAGAGTGGCCATCGGGGCCGTCACCCATTGGTCTTCCAGGAATTCCTCCGAAACCAATCTGGTAGAGTTGAAACCATTCCCCGTTCTTGTCGTATCCTGAGTAAAAGGTATGAGGGCTATCGGAGAAACCCGCAGCCGTGAGGAAATCCGGTGCGCCCTGGCCCAACAGGCCGCCCAACACATCAAAGATGCGACCCAGCGCATGGGTTCTAGATGACAGCGCCGCTGGCTTAATCGGATTCAGCAAGCTCCCTTTAGGGATACGCACTTCGACGTGATCGTAAAAGCCATCGTTGAAAAGTATTTGGGGATCGTAGATGTTAATCATATAGACCCCGACGAACATCTTGAACATTTCGGTGTTCAAATAGAAGTTGATTGAACTCTCCGACTGGGGGTCTGTGCCTTCGAAGTCGAATACTAGAGTGTCGTTTTCCCTCCACATAGAGCAAGCTATCTTGTAAGGGCCCATGCCAATGCCGTCATCGCATACATAATCTTCAAAGTAGGATTTATTTTCTGACGGAATGGTGCGTATGATCTGCAACATTGCCCGCCGGTTTCTTTCCAACAGTTCATTCACCGCTGAGACGTAGGTGTCCACGCCAAAGCGCTCGCACAACTCCAGGACCCGCCTTTCTGCGATGCGAACAGCGGCAACCAGTGCGTAGAAGTCGCTGCGATTCCAATGAGGCATCCGCACTTGATGGAGGATCAGGTTCAGCAGGTCTTCTTGTAACTCGTCATTCTTGTATATCTTGATCGGCGGGATGAGAACTCCTTCCTCATATATTTGGTTTGCGTCGGTCGGCAGACTACCGGGGGTCTTGCCCCCCAGGTCCGTCATGTGTCCAAACATGGAGATGTATGCTACCAACCTACCTTCTAGGTAGACAGGTCGAAGCACCAGCCAGTCGTTAAGATGGCTGATTGCACCGTCGACGCTATATGGATCCGAAGTGAGGAAGATAGTACCTTCCTCTATCGTCCCGTCATAGGACCTCTTGAACCCGTGTATGAATGATCCGAATTGGCCCACCACCATCTTCCCTTCTGGGCTGGCGATCATAGGAAATTCGTCGTGTTGCTCCCTAATACCAGGTGACATGGCCGTACGATATAAGACCGCATCCATCTCAAATCGTGCGTTTCTAAGCGCGCTTTCAATGATGTCCAGCGTAATTGGGTCTACTTCCATTTTGACGAATGGAGTGTGATTGGTTTCAATAATCGTTAAGGGCATTGCATTTCTCCCTGTGCATTATTAAGCCACTGGGTTAATGATTATGTTTCCAAAAGAATCTACTTCACCTACGTGGCCGGGAAGAATCAGGGTCGTTGAGTCCAGTTCTGTTACCAAAGCCGGACCTACGATACGATTTCCAGCAAGGAGCCTTACCCGGTCGTACACCATCGCTTCTTGATCTGCATTGTCCACAAAGATTGATGTCTTGCCGACTTCAGCATCAGAAGGGTCTGCATCCCCGGTTTTAATAGAAGGAATCCCGATTTCAGCATCGGGGCCAATGGCAATGGCCCGGAGGTTTACTACTTCTGGCTCAGCTGGCAAAGCAAACGTGAACATTTGAGTGTGCTGCTCATCAAATTCAAGGCGCACGTTATCGAGGAGTGATTTGCCTGACGCACTCAATAACGAGATGTCAACGCTCATGGTGAGAATGAGTCCTTGACCCTGGTAGCGCACGTCTATCTCGAACTGGATTGACTGGTCTGCGCGGTCCACTCCGTCCTGATCCAGTATCCTTTTAGCCCGGTCAGCCAGAGTTTGCAAGATATTCTCTATTTCCTCATTGGTCGTCTCGGAGAATCGGCGAATAAACGTCTGGGTGGCTTCGTTACGTAGTCGGGTGGTGGCATCGCCGTAGGCGCATAGCACTCCGGGCGAAGGCGGGATTATCACCGGCCATGAACTCATGAGCTTGGCCAATGCATTCGCGTGCAATGGTCCTGCGCCGCCAAATGCGATCAACGCGAAATCCCGCGGATCGTAGCCTTGTTGCACTGAAACGAGCCTAAGCGCTCCAAACATGTTCTCGTTAACTATGTCTATAATGCCGGCGGCCGCTCTTTTGACACTTAGGCCAAGGGCATTACCGATTTTCTCCACGGAATTTTCAGCCAATTTCACATCCAATTCGACATTGTCCGCCAATGTCACGGGCAGACGGCCCAGCACCAAGTTAGCATCGGTGACGGTGGGGGCCTCGCCGCCTTTCCCATAGGCAGCTGGTCCGGGTTGTGCGCCCGCGCTATCAGGCCCTACTCGCAGGGCATTGGTTAGTTCTGGAACGTGGGCGATGGAACCGCCGCCGGCCCCAACGCTTCGAACGTCAAGTGACGATGCCCGGATAACTATGTCGCCAACCAGCGTCTCTCGCCGTATTTTAGGCACGCCATTCTCGATTAAAGCCACATCGGTGGACGTGCCGCCCATGTCGAAGGTCAACAGATTGTTGTAACCGGCTTTTTTCGCGATCCAGAGTGCGCCAGCAACTCCGCCAGCGGGTCCACTCATCAAGATGCTCACAGGCGCCTGCCTCGCGGCTTCGGCCGACACAAGACCACCATCGGACCTTAATATATGCAGCTTGGCGTGAATACCTCTGGTCTCAATCTGCGATTGCATATTGGCTAAATAAGTCGAAACGACCGGCGCCACATATGAATTGGCTACAGTGGTCAATGTGCGCTCATACTCCTGCATTTCGGGGAGAATCTCGGAAGAAATAGAGACCGGAACGTCCGGCATAACCTCGTTCGCAATCTCACGAATGCGCTGCTCATGGGCGCCGTTGGCGTAGGCGTTAATCAGTGAGACGGTTAGCGCCTCTATACGCTTTTTAGCCAGGTAATTGAGGGATTCTTTGATTGATGGCTCGTCGAGAGATTCAACCACTTCACCACGGGCTCCGACTCTCTCTTTGGCCTCAACTGTAAGCTCCAATGGAGCCAAGGGATCGGGCATGTTCCAGATAATCCAACCCGCCAGGATACCTGGCACGAAGGATCGGCCGATCTGTAGCATTTGCCTGTAACCTTGGGTAGTCACCAGGCCGATTTTAGCGCCGTTTCCTTGCAAAATCGCATTAGTGGCTACCGTCGTGCCATGCATGATTTGAGAGATGGCTGTCGGTTTGATATTGGCAGTTGCGCATACCCGATCAATACCTTGGAGTACGCCTATGGAGGAGTCGTTCGGCGTAGACTGCACCTTTTCCCTCCATGTATCTCCTGTGTCTTCGTTAATGAGTAGCACATCGGTGAATGTACCTCCCACATCCACGCCCAGACGGTATGCCATCACTTTCTCCCTCAATTAAACGATTCCGAGCACGATGCCAAGTGAATTTCCGATTCGGTTCGGAAAATAGTACTCCTATTTATGTTCTTTCCACAATGGCGACGATTTGAATTCTCAACAATTTTTTGGAACTAAGCCTTGTCGATTAGCTCGCTTGCTGTCGCTCCTACTCTAATCGAACGGCACGAACAAAGGTAACACCAAGTTGGGCTCATCAACGGTCGGCATAAATGTAACCTGCACCCGCATGTCGACGTAGATGTCCTCGGGCGCGATATTCAGTACGTTGCTACAAACGCGAAGACCCTCCTGTTC
>DCAE01000111.1 GCA_002311385.1 Dehalococcoidia bacterium UBA1141
GGGGACAACTTTACATTATCACTGGCGTCTACTTGCGGGTTCTGCCTCCGCAGAATCGCAGCACTCCTGTATTTCTATATTACTAGGCACTACTGAGAACACGTAGTACGTCGGTAAAATGCAGAATTACGACTGCGAGGTTGCCGTGTATTTGGTGCTCAATTAGTTTAGCAAATTCGGGAACTGGAACCTACTGATTAAGAGTCACCAAGAAATCGTGTTTAGGCGTGCTGCGCGGTGTCGGTGGATTCATCAATCGAAGCAAATACCACCGTACAACACGGCGCAACATGCGACGAACGTGCACATTCTGTGCACATCGAAATGAACCGAAGAGGCGCCAAAAGCGCAGCGAAAGCCTAGGGGAGGTTGTGAGGAATGACGGTGTTTTACCTTTGCAAGCGTTTTTCTTTGAGAGGCACATTCGACTGCGCGTCTCCTAGCGCAAATTTTCCAGTGGCATCGATCAATGCAGCGAATGATGGCACAAGGTCCTCTAACAACTCGCTTTGCTGCCCGGGATTAGACGTTCTTTCAGCCATAGGGCTTTTGGGATCGGTTTGGAGAATGATCTCCGCCATCGGCCGCAGTAGGTAATATTTACGGTCCGACTCGGCTGGAAAGCCGAGTGCCTCGAAGAAGCCATCTGGCGGGTCGCCCGTAATAAATTTGCCTCCCACATAGATCGTTTGTCGGTGCTTGGAAACATCATGAAGGTCGCGGATTCGGGCGATCAACTGGGCTTGGTTCTGCCAACCGAGTTGGGTTTCTGGGAATACTTTTTCGTAGCCAGATTGAAGAGGCGGGGTAGGTGGAGTCGATGTTGGATCCCCGATAATATCGCGGGGGCCAATGAGTCTCAGTGCATTGACATCAGTTATATCTCGGAAATCGGCTGGCAACACGACCCATCCGATTGCATTTAGGGCGAAAGTAAGGCATTCCAACGCTGAGTCCATCTGAAACATCACAGATGCCAAGTGGTATTCTGTCTCGGAGGGTGTTCTGACCCTCGGAAGCCATGCGTGAACCTCCGAGTAGCGCCGCTGGACTCCATACAATCGCGCATAGACTCCGTGTAGGCCACGTCGGAATTCGCCGAACCAGTCGCCAGAGCCGCCTAGGTTGTAATCTTGTCTCGCAAGCAATGCTAGCTGATCGAGCGCTTCGAATGGCTCCAAGTCGATCTGGAGTGTAAAGTTTGGCACAGATCCATCACTCAACTAATTCTGATATGCCGTAATTTCCTGACCCGCCTCACCGTAACCCACGTCCCATCATCTGTATTGCCAACTCTGTCGCGGTCAATCTCTACCAGCCTTTTTTTGCCACTCAGCAATTGGCGTCATCCAGGCTTCAGCATCATCTGGCTTAAAGTTCGGGTCATAGATCTCCTCAAGATGCCCTTTTGGGTAGATGTAGAAATGAAGCCTCGGCTTGAAAGAGGAAAGAAGTCCAGATGATGGCATATAAACGACAATGGCTTCCTCTTCTTCCCCAACCCCCCTTTCCTCAAATACCTTCCACGTCGTCAGAAAATCAACGCGATGGACCACAGGCAGCATAGCCTCGTCTGCGAGGACGGGAGATTCTACTCTGAGCAAAGCATACGGCATCCTTTTAACGGCATCTCTTACTTTTCCGCCGTCAATGCGTGCGATAGCTGTGAATCGCTTTACTCTGCAGGCTTTTCCCGTTATAGACTCCCAGGGTACATCCTTTCCCAACACGTAACCTGAATTCTCGGATTGCGTTGACATTCTACTCAGTCCTTACCTGCTCCCGCCTAACCGTAACCACTCCACCATTGTCCAAGAAAACGTGGTAGCCGTGGTGGAGTTCATCGGGGTGGTCCACCGTTCTCTGAAACACCGCTGAGTCTACCGTTCCGGTCTTTCCTCGGCGGCTTCCAGATATAATCCGGATCCTTGTCCCACGGGTCAACCCTTGGCGCATCTATTCCCTCACGGAAGCGAAAGATTTATTGAAGTAAAGACCACTCGCGGCCCATGGGCGGCGTCCTTTTTCATCACCCCGAATGAAGTCCAAACGTCAAAGCTACATAGGCAAGCATTCTGTCTCTACCGGTTATACCGGTACAACGACGCGTTAAATTTCGCGAAATTCTATTTGCTTCAAGGCGATATGGAAACGACGCTAGACCTGCGTCCGACAGTTTATCGGGCGACTATAAAAACTGTCGAGAACCAGTAACCATGATCTCGTGTTCAAACCTCCACATCCAAGGGTTGAGTGGCGGATTCGCCGATGGAAAAAGAAGGGGTGTTGATGTGGTGGAATGCCACTTTGCCTATGCTAGCGAGGCGTCTCGTCGCTCTTGAAACTGCAATGAGGGTAGAGGGAGCAACTATAGAATGGACGTATGCCACCTCGGGCCCGGTGTTCCACGATTTCTCCGTCACAATCCGCCATGGGACAAGGGACGCCGATCTTGTTCAAAATCGACCTGACGTGTCTGCTTTCGTTGAGGTCGCTCAATGAAATGGACCCAGGGTTTGGGACAACTGGCCATCAGTCTTCACACATGATGGCCAGATAGTCGTCTACTAGGTCCGCACCCGCGATGGCTCACAGCCACTGGTGGCATATGCAGGCTGGAGAACGAGCTCGGAAACTGCCGCAGAGGTTGTCCTTTCGACCACATGGCTGGCCCGGACGCCAGAACCGCTTCGCTTGGCTCGCCAGTTGGCCCGGACCGCCCGAGCAGAAATTCGTATAATCTTGAGCATAGGGA
>DCAE01000083.1:0-12540 GCA_002311385.1 Dehalococcoidia bacterium UBA1141
TATCGCTGAACGCCTACATCTTCCCGCCCACCCGCAGGTCGACCTCAGCTATGGGGGTGGTAAATGCGGCTTGAGCGCGCCACCATTGGCTCAGCATCTCGGGTTCGGTCCATGCTTAGAAAACTAGCTCCCTGGGGGTGGCGAACCTGCGGGTGACATGCAGGGTAGTTTCAGAAACCGCTGGTATTTGGGTCATTTCGTGCCATCCTCCTCTGGGTTTTGGTCGTTCTGTAATTTGTCCAAGTAAATTGCCAAGGAGTCCAGTTGCTGCTCCCAAAAGCGTTGGTAGCGGGAAATCCAGTCCGAGGCTTCTTTCATTGGGCCCGCGTCCAACCGGCACCGCCGCACCCGGCCATTTTTTTCTTGGCTCAAAAGGCCTGCCCTCTCCTATACACGGAGATGTTTTGAAATAGCTGGCAATGATATGTTGTATGGCTCGGCCAGTTTGGTTACCGAGGACTCGCCGCCGGAAAGTTGTTCTAATATCCCCCGCCGGGTTGCGTCGGCTAGTGCCCCGAAGGTCATATCCAGTTCACTACTTTGATATTTAACCATATGGTTAGATATCATCATTGAATGTCAGGATGTCAAGGTCTGATTTTCGGGAGGCTTTATGGCGGTGGGGCAGGCTCCAAGGCAGGCCAAGGGGGGAGGCCAAGGGGGGAGGCCGAGGCTGATACAGAATTAGGAACCCGAAACACTAGTGAAGTAGCAAAGAGATAGGACTGGATTTACCTAGGTCACTTTATGGAATTGGGCATGTAGCGGAATCACTGCCCCGCTAAATTGTGATTCGACAGGCTCACCACGAACGGAGGTGCAGCCGTGAGCCGCCCAGCGGCAGATGATTGCGCCTAGCCGTTTAACGCCCGTTCGTCCTGGGTTGTCGAAGGACCCATAAGGATGCATTTTTCGCGGGTAGACGCGGGTAGAGTCGCTAATTGCGAGTGGGGGTCGCCCTGTCACGGCGCTGGAACCGAGGCATAGTGGGCTGGGCAGATCGGCGCTCCCGGCGCTGGTCCCGGTAGTTTGGGGCCGTTATAGGCTCCCAGTCCACCACCATACTGTCCACCAAGCGGGACGCGATGCGGGGCTTGGACTGCTCTATCTCTTCCGTAGACAAAACCGTGGTGATTACGGTGGGGAGCCGGGCTTCGTGGCGGTGCACGATTATCTGATAGAGTTTGTCCTCTGCCCAAGGCGTGCTACTCTCGGCGCCTAAATCATCCAAGATTAGCAGGGGTGCCGTTTTGAGTTGTTCGAACAGCTCATCGTAGCCGATGGGGCTGTCAGGGCTGAAGGTTGATCTGAGGTGGTCCAACAAACTGGGCACGAAGGTGTAGAAAACGGGCCGGTCGCGGTCCATGCTCTTTCCGGCGATGGCCGCAGCCAAGTGAGTCTTACCACAGCCACTGGGTCCGGTGAGGAGGAGCCAACCTTCGGGGTCCGCCGCAAAGGTCTCGGCGGCCTGTTTGGCTTGCTGTAGCGATTCTTGGTCCTTCGAAGTGGAGTTGCGGCCTCCTCTTACGTCTAAGCTCTCAAAGGTCATCCGGCGGCGCATCTCGTCCGGCAGGTCGCCGATGCGGCGGGCCAAGCGTGTATTGTACTGGCCCAATCGGACGACCTTGGAAAAGCCCTCGGCCGCCTCCAAGCGGGAGCGTAGACCTTCGTCCAAACGCTGCAGCGGCCCTCGGACGGTGACCACCGTGGGCAAGGCAGCATTGAACCGGTGATTGAACACCTGGAAGAGTTTTTCTTGAGCCCATGGCGTGGCGCTGTGGGTGCCCATGTCGTCCAGCACCAATACCGGCACATCTCGCACCTGTTCGAAGAGATCGTCGAAAGACACCGGGTTCTCCGGCGAATAGGCAGATCGGAGATGGTCAAGAAAATCGGCCAGCACGATAAAGAATGTGGTGTGGCCACGCTCGATGCAATGATTGGCGATAGCAGCGGCTAGATGGGTCTTACCGCTTCCGCTGGGGCCGGTGAAAGTTAACCAACCCTTGGGTTTTTCCGCAAATTCCGTGGCGGCTGCCAAGGCTTGCTGAAAGAGTTGACGGCTGCCAGCGTCCGGCAAAGGACCATCAGGCTTGGTCGCATCAAATGTTATACGAGCCAAGGGTCCCAGGTTGCTGTACCGCAACAGCGCAGCGGCCCGGCCATCGGAGCCCGAAGATTGCTGACAACGGCACCGGAACGCTTCGCCAAAGTCGGGGTGGCCCAACGGCACCAGCTTGCTGACCCAACCACTGCCATTGCAGTGCTCGCAGACCTCTTCATCGACTTCGGCAACTATGTCCCTAAAGAGTCCGTCACCGGGGAGACCGGCTCCAGCGCCGCTCGTAATCCGCGAGGTATTTTTGACGGTTATCCGTTTCAGGATTTCTCCCAGGCTTTCCATCGTCTTTCCCTTCGGCCGCCCACCGCCGCAATATTCCGGCTATGTAACGCCAACTCCTCTTGTTCTCAGATACCGCAATCTTAAATGCTTGAAAGATCCACGCTTGGGGATACCGGTCCTCGGCCTCCATCAGCTCCTGTGAAATCAGGGGTGAAAGTACTCCCACATTGTCCTCGTACAGGGCAAATATGCCGGGTTTCTCCTCCGGCAATTCGTCAGAACGCTGGTCGTAAAGTTCATCCGGAGCAAGGGAATCCGTGCCTGCGCGTCTTTGTGGCGTATTGGAGTCTTGGCGCATCAGGGCCAATGCCGCCCGCCCGGAATCTGTATTTAATAGATAGACCGCCTCATCCCCTTCCTCGCCACCGGACCCGTGGAACAGAAAAGTCCCCCTGGCCACCGCCAACGCCAATCCACGGCGTATTTCCTGCTTTGCATCGCCTGAGCCCTTGAGCCCGCGTAAGAGGGCGGTGTCGCTCAGAAACTCTCCTAAATGGACTAGGTGAGGTTGGTTTCGCTTCCGGTGGAGCAACCACAGTCCCCGAAGCGTGACTTTGAGCTCTGCTAGGTCTTGGATTTGCTCCAACAAAGGCCCGAACAGGGCGTTCGGCACAGGAGTATACAAAGTGCTTTTTTGGAAGCCGGAGAACTTCCCACCGGTAGCATTTTTATCGCTGGAATTCCCGTCGCCGGAATATTCTCCGCTGGAAAAATCGCCACCGGAAATTCTTGAGGAAGTCATGTTGAGAAAATTCCCATTTATCCGTTCGTCCCCTCCCCTCAGTAATTCTCACCTCGTCAGAAATTTCTCATCGATCAACTTGGCATCCCGTAGGGTCACACATCGTCAACCTCCAGGGCATCGAAGCGGACCAAGCTGTCCCTGAAGCGCATCTTCACACTACCAGTCGGCCCGTGACGGTGTTTGGCGACGATTATCTCGGCCAGATTCTTGGGATAATCGCGGTTGGGAAATTGTTGTTCCCATGATTCTTCGGTGTAATACAGGTCTTCCCTATGGATGAACATGACTATGTCCGCATCCTGCTCAATGCTTCCGCTGTCTCTTAGGTCGGATAGCATAGGCCGGTGGTCGGACCGGCCTTCCACCGCACGGCTCAACTGGGAGCAGGTCAACACAGGAACCTTTAGCTCCCTGGCCATGCCTTTCACCGAGCGGGAAATCTCACTCATTTCCTGCACCCGGTTATCGCTTCGGCCTCCCCTACCCTGTATCAATTGCAGGTAATCAACCACCAGCAGGTCCAATCCGTGTTCCAGTGAAAGGCGGCGGGCCTTGCTGCGCATCTCCACCATTCCCTGAAAGGGCGTGTCGTCGATGAACACCTTTAGTTCCGACAGACGGCCGATGGAGTCGGTGATTCGCTGCTCTTCGGCATCGGTGGTCAGATTTAAACGCAACCGGTGGGCGTCTATCCCGGCATCGGAAGAAAGGATGCGGAGCGCAAGCTGCTCTCGGCTCATTTCCAAACTGAATATGGCGGCCACGGAACCGTTTTGGGCTGCGTTTAGGCAGATATTTACCGCCAAAGCGCTTTTCCCCAAAGCGGGCCGGGCACCCAAGATAATCATGTCGGAGCGCTGTAAACCGCCCAACAATAGGTCCAGGTTGTTGTAACCGGTCATGACCGGCGCACCTTCCAGTGCCAATGGTTCGGCCAAGGCAGCCCGGTCTTCCAGGTATTGGTCGTAAATCTGTCTTAGGCCGATGAAGCCCCGGTCCGACTGGCCGGTGCGCACTTGGAACAACACATCTTCCGCTTGGCGGAGGGTGTTCTCAACATCTTCGGTGTCTTCGTACCCGATGGCCGATATCCGGGAGGCGGCATCAATCAGCCGTCTCATGGCAGATGTCCGGACCACGGCTTGGGCGTAATACTCGGAGTTTGCCGAAGTAGGAGTGATGGACACCAAATGGCTCAGGTAAGCCATTCCGCCCACCGATTCCAACTGGTTGTTGCGGCCCAGTTCCCTGGCCAGAGTTACCTGGTCAATGGCCTCATTGCGTTGGAACAGAGAAACGCAGGCTGCGAAGCAAATCTGGTTCTTCTCTCGGTAGAAGTCCTCGGGTTTGACCATATGGCCAACTCGAAGGATGGAGTCCCCGTCAATCAGTAGTGACCCTATTACCGATTCTTCGGCGTCTAGGTCATGGGGAAGCAGACGCTCCGCATACATCCTCTACTCTTCAACCTCCGCCACTATGTGTATGGTAGCCTCGATATCATTGGCCCACTTCAACACGATGTCGTATTCGCCGGGTTCCCGAATGGGCTCACCTGACTCCATCAATCGCCGATCTATTTCCCGGCCCACGTTCGTGCTTAACTGGGTAGCAATCTGAGCACTGGTTATTGCTCCGTAGTACCTACCGGTGGGAGTTACCCTGGCCATGACGTTGACGCTGGTGCCATCCAACGCTTTGGCCAGTTCTTCCAGGACCTCGGTTTCCCGAATGCGGGTCTCGTCTCCGGCGGCTTTAATCTTATGGAGGCGCTTTAGCACTTCCGGCGTGGCCATCTGCGCCAGCCCTTGGGGGATGAGGTAGTTGCGGGCGAATCCGTCGGCCACCCGGCGCACTTCTCCTGCTCGGGCTTGATTGGGCACATCTTGAATGAATATGACTTCCATAACAGGTTCCTTTCGCAGCGCATCGCCTTTTCGGCAGTTGGTTTCTGGGCGCTTCTATCTGATTTTTGTTCCTACCGCAATCTTGCAAGGAACAAATCATCATTCATTATAATGGCTATAACGTTTTGCCGGTAGCAGCCATCGCCATGAGGCTAATCAAGTTAAACTCGGGCAACGGCCGCTAATCCCCACTTCACTGCATCAGAGACGCCGGCACGCCAACGCAGACTACGAAAATACTTCCTCGTACCATGCCTCTGTCAAGGTGGAAAGCACCGAGTTTTCATTTTTATAGGCACGGGCTTTGCAATAATCTGCCTCAGCTAGAATCATGATTGCCTCGGCATCCGTGATTTCATATCTGAGGGCGCAATTGACTGGGGCCTGTTGCCTACCTAAAATCAACCGAGGACAAGCCTTAAAACTCCTTCAGGCATGGAGACAGTCGAGATTAATCTTGGGTTTTTCTGAAGATATAGAAAGAAAGGCGCTGCCCATCCGGCAAGCGATTCTGGCCCACCCCTTTATCGTCGGAGTGGGAAACGGTTCTTTGCCCTTGGAGAATTTCAAGCATTATGTGAAGCAGGACTACGTCTACTTGATTGAATATGCGCGGGTACTGGCGTTGGCCTCGGCCAAATCGCCGGACTTGCAAGCTATGGGCTGGTTTGCCGGTCTGCTGGATGAGACGCTGAACACCGAGATGGAACTGCACCGCCGCTACTGCGCTGAGTTCGGTATCACCCGGCAAGACCTGGACGCAACCACCCCCGCTCCCACCACAGTGGCATATACCAGCTATTTGTTAAGGATTGCATACCAAGGAACCTTTCCGGAGCTGGTGGCTGCTCTGATGCCCTGTCAGTGGGGTTATTGGGAGATTGGCGCCCATCTGGCAGCCTTGGGAGAGCCGGAACATGCTCCGCTGTACGGCCAGTGGATTCGGATGTACTCTTCCCCCGAATTTGCCGAGCTGGCCCGGTCCATTCGCTCCTTGGCCGACGGTGTCGCCGAAGAGCCGGCTAAGGGCCAAATCGCCAAGATGCAAGATGCTTACCTGACCAGCATCCGTTTTGAGTTGGGCTTTTGGGACATGGCGCAAAACCTGGAAGGTTGGAAAATCTAGCGTATTTATTAGGCTTTAACGGCCCGGAAAACCAGGCAAGGCCAAGCAAAGTGAATGTCGTCATCCACTTCCTCGATTTCAAAAGCTTCCTTTACCGCCGCAGGGGCGTTCAAGAAATCCCGCCGCAGGGACTCTGCCTCCGCCTTTGGAATGGCGGTGCGGGCCACCCAGCCATTGAACTTTAAGTGGATGCTGGTGTGCACCCGATCAACCATGTCCAGTCCCCGTTCGGCTACCAATTCCTGGATGGCCGAGGCTTTGCGATTTTCTATGTGGCTGTAGTCTCGCCGGAGCTCAATTTCTTCCATCCAGTCCCTCACGGAACTGTCCTCGGGAGCGACGCTATCAGCGATTAACAGCGCGCCGCCCACTTTCAAAACACGGTGCGCCTCGGTTATGACTGCCTGGTAGTCGCCAAAATGATGGGCCGCCATTCTAGAACCGACGATGTCCAAAGAACCGTTGGCGAAAGGCAAGGATTCAGCAGAGTTTTGGCACAGAGCCAGGTTGGTTAAACCCCTTTCGTCGCCGATGCGCTGGGTCTCCCTGAGCATGGGTCCGGCAAGGTCGGTGGCCACGGTCCGGTAATCGAGCCCGGCCATGTTAAATGCGTTGAATCCCGCCCCGGTGCCCAAATCAATAGCCCACTGGGAAGGACTTGAGGCGGCGCCCAGCAAGCCTTTGATCATCTCCAGGCTATCATCGCTCACATGAACCTGACTTAAGGCGTAATCGGCCGCTCTGGCCCCAAATGCGGCTTCGTGCTGGTCCTTACTCAAAACTGGATTGCTCTCTTATTCTCCGGATCTGCGCTGGTTATTGTCATTACGAAAATAAGGCTGGGGTCTTGTGCATCCTTATAAAAATATCAGTAGAGATATCGGCAGGCAAAAAAATACTGGCGCCTGACGCGGTCATTGCCGCGTCAGGCGCCAGCCAATTACTTGCCTCCGGTGATGTTAAATCATTACCGGTTCGGTGTTCTTCTGGTAGATCTGGAAGCGCTGCCTCATGGTGTCGGCGATAATGATTCGTCCGGTATCATCGACCTTCACCGCTACGGGCGCCCACAGTACCTTCTCCGGAGTGAAGTCGCGCACACCGTTGCGCTGGCGAATCATATCCGGGTTGGACTCAATCTTAGCAATGCCCCACTTGGACAAGCCTGCATCGCCAGTGAACTGGGTGATGAAGCGACCGTCGGGAGTCAGTACTTGGACGCGGCTGTTCAGCCAGTCGGCCACATAGATGTCGCCGTCTTTGTCCACTGCAACGCCGGTCGGTCGGTTAAATGTGCCGACAGGTGCGTCTAATACACGCATGCCACCATTGCGGCGCATGTTGGTCGCGTCGCCGCCGGTTCCGGGCTTGCCAAAGCTGGCCAACCACTTTCCGTCGGAGGTGAAAGACTGAATCCGGTCATTGCGCCAGTCGGCCACGAACACGTTGCCTTCCTTGTCCAAGCCGATGCCCCACGGGATATTCAACTCGCCGGGGCCTTGGCCGAAGCTGCCAAACTGACCAACATATTTGCCGTCCAAGGTGAATTTCTGCACCCTGTGATTACGGCTGTCGACCACGTATACGATGTCGTCACGAATGGCGAGTCCCGCAGGGCGATCCAACTGTCCATCGCCGGAACCGTTGTCTCCCCAATGGCTCAGATAGTCGCCATCCTTGTTGAAGATGGTGATTCTATGCAGATACTCGTCGGACACGTAGACGTTGGTGTCCTTGTCCAAAGCTATCGAGATGGGCCAGTAGAACTGACCCGGCCGGTCCCCGTAGGAGCCGAACTCGGTGATGTAATCTTCGCCATTCTCGTCCAAGGTGAAGCAGTTAATTCGGACCCCATCGGGCCTGGACTCGTAGGACCGGTTCACCACGTAAATCACGTTGTCGGGGGCTAGAGCGAAGTCCATAGGCTTGCGGAACCCGCTGCCCTGAAACTCGCCGCGTCCGGCCACGAAATTGTAGGTGAACGTCCGGTCGTTGATTCCTAGAAATACGGCAGCCATAGTTGATACCTCCTCAGCGAATGTTCGCTGTGGTCGCTCCGTTTCCGTTTGGATAGGACGGAGCGACCTAAAATTTTCGTGCCACCCTAAACCGGGCCCTTACTATGCCGACATCGGCCTACGGCCCGGCTGGAAGGTGATATTGCAATCGACGCTATCGGGCCGATTGCTGGTTTGGTTGCTTACAGGAAACCTAGTTGCTCGTAGCTGCCGCCCACGATGGGTTTGGCATCCAGGCCCATCCACTTCTCCAAAAGCGTGGTGTAGATGGAACGGAAATCCGTGTTGTGTTGCAGGTTTCCGCCGTCTTCCAGTTCATTTTCCTTGAGAGACGGGTACTCGCCGTACAGGCCGCCCTTAACGTTCTCGCCGATGACGAAGGCCACTCCGCCGGTACCGTGGTCGGTGCCGGAGCCGTTGTCCTTGGCTCGGCGGCCAAACTCGGAGTAAAGCAGGGTGGTTACGTTGTCGCTGATGTCCAGTTGGCGCAGGTCCGACATATAAGAGTCTACGTTTACAGCGACGTCGTTCAACAGATTGGAGTGACCCACGGCCTGGTTAGCATGGGTGTCAAAAATGTTGTAGGGAGCGGTGGTGAAGAACACGCGGGTGCCGAACTGGGCATTGTGCACTTGCACCATATCTTTTAGATAGCCGCCGATGTTGCCCAGCAGGTACTCAATCTCGGAGTTGTATTTGGCTGGGGCGGTGCCGAGAATATCGGCGCCCTTCATGGCTTCGATACCGGTGCGTCGGATGAAGTCGTTGACTGCGCCCTTACCGATGGCGGGGGCGTACATTCGACCAAACAGGTCCAATGCTTCTTCTCGCTCATTCTCTTTCTCGATATCAGTCAGCAGGCCATAGCTGTTGAGGTCTCCCACAGATGCTACGGGGACGCCTTCCATGGCCAGTGAGCGGGGCATGCCGCGACCGAAGTTGACGGCGGTCAGAACATTCTCACCGGTGGGATCGAGAGCCTTAATCACCCGGCCCAACCAGCCTTCAACGCCCAGCGTATCGGGTTCGCAGGTGGCCCAAATGTCCATCGAGCGGAAGTGGGACAGGCTGCCATGGGGATAGCCTACGCCCTGAATGATGGCCAATTTACCTTGGTCCCAATATTTTTTCAGCGGGGCGAAAGACGGGTGCAAGCCAATCTCATTGGTCAGATGCACAATCTGGTCTTCGGGGATGCCCAAGGCTGGTCGATTGTCACGGTAATTGGGGTCGTTGTAGGGAATAACCGTGTTCAATCCATCATTCCCCCCGGAGAGGGAAATTACTGCCAGAACAGGATCTTTTTTGGTAGAAACCATTGTCGTTCCTCCGTTTCGTTTCAGACCTTCGATTTATTTTTCTGTCCGTTTTTCAGATTCTAGTCTCAGTATTCGTTCCAAGAGGTTTCGTTCCAGGAACGCCGCTTAACCGAATTGGAATTCGGAAGTGGTGGCAATCATCTGGAAGGTCTCGCCAGCCCTTCTGGTGAAGTCAGCGCGCTCGGCGTCACTACCGTGTCGCAACTCTCCGCCCTCGGATACGTGGGTGACCAGTTCATTCCTGGTCTCGTCGGCAACGGTCATGGGCCCTACCAGGTCCAAGCAACCGTCCACCAGTTGATCCGCGTTCATTGTCTCGCCTTGGGCCATGAGGCGCTGAATCAGGGACATGACGCCGGGAAGCTCGGTGTTGCCAAGCATTCCGGAGGCGAAATTGATTCGGTCTATCAAGCTGCCGCTGTTGATCCACTCGGGACCCGTGTGCCAACCTTCCACCGTGGGAGGATTCAGCAAATCCAACCCCATGTATTTGGGCTCCATGGCCACAAAGAACAGGCCGGGCTTGGGCTCGGTGTGTTCCTTAACCAAGCGAACCGTTCCGATTACAACGTCGGCAGGGCTCTTAACCTTGGCGAAGTGAACCGCCTCAGACTTAAAGAAGTCGGAGGTGAAGAGGGCCTTTAGCATGGCGCCAATCTCGTATCCGGAGTCGAAGTAGGCCTTCTCCAGAATCTTGATTGCTTCCGGGTCTCGGGGCTCGGAGAGCGTCCAAGACGGGACGGGCAATTCGTCGGCCACGAAGAAGTCGTAGAGTTTGCGGGAGACATACCGGGCGGCGGCGGGCTGCTTGCAGATGATGTTTACAATGTCCTCGCCGTTCCAATCCCCAGTCTCACCCAAGAATGTCTTATCGCTGTCATCGTGATCGGCCGGGTCAAATCGGAACTCGAATGGACTACGTCCGTTGGGGAAGACGGGAATGGTGGGGGCAAGGTTCCAACCGGTGAACGCCCTAGCACATGCTTTAACGTCGTCTTCGCCGTAATTGGCCTTTCCGTCCATGCCTACGCCCAAGGAGAACAACTCAAGCAGTTCCCGTCCGTAGTTCTCGTTTACGGCAACCTTGTGGCTCTCGATGTTGTCCAGGTAGTAGAGCATGCAAGGGTCTGTGGAAAGCCACAGCAACAAATCTCGGAAGTTGCCCATGCCCTTTTCACGGAAGGTGTCGTACTGCATGGCAGTTGTCCGAGCATTATCCACTTTGTTGTCGCCAGCGCAGAAAATCATGTGCCAGAAGAGGGCCATTTTCTCTTGCAACTGGTATTTGTTGTTAATCATCCGATAGACGATATCCGTCTGCGGAGTCTCAACAGCCGCGACATTGAGGTACGAAGGATAGGCTCGAAAAAGCAGGTCTTCCTCGACTCCCGCCCCGTCTCCAGGCGACAAATATTCCTGTACTACGCTGTCATAGCCTTGAGCCACTCTGGCCTCGATCTCGTCACGGCTTGCGCCAAACCCGGCCCGGCGCAAGAAGTGTGCCATCAATGCAATGTCTTTGTCAGCCATCAATTCCCTCCTTTCCTTCCTCGCTCCTAATTTTTTCTGATACTAAATTTCGGTTTTCAGGTAAATTGCCCTGACGGCAATTAGTATAAAGCGATCCCAGAATCTTCTATATAGTTACATGCGCGACTAGGACTATGTCCATGACACGCCTGAGAAACGGCCTGCGAGATGCTTTAGTCACATATTAAAGACCTTTGGCGAGCCGCTGTCAATCATTCATATGCAATAATCACAATAAGTTAATATCTATTATCTTCTTGTACCTGCCCCCAATTTGAGTCGATTCCCCATGTCAATGTTCACATTGGTGGCGCTGAGACTACCGGAACGCCTGAGAAAGTGTTGCAGCCTCTTGGCTACTTGATGGTCCAGCGGCTCGATAACCTAGTCGTTCAAGAAGATATAGGCAGCGGCGTTAGTGGGTGTTAAGTCGCGGTGGGTATGGCCCTTGCCGGTAACATCCTCCATCAGCCGTATGTCTCCAGCACAGAATATCTGCTTCGATCCGTCGCTCGTGCCTATTTCGACCTCGCCGGAAAGGTGAATAATCAGCCTCCGGTCCGGTAAAGGGTGAAAGTCCATGTTTCTTGGTTCGGAAAAATGCTGAATTTTCACTTCCTTTAGGTTCTGAATGGCACCCAATTCCGGCTGATGCGCCACGTCTAGCTCCTCGAAATGGCTCTCTCCGTCGGCCCCGGCAAATACTCGATAAAATCCCATGACTGTCCTCTCCTATTGGGGTTTATTTGAAAGTCTTTATTAGCATTTAATTGATGAGTTGATACGCGGATTGGATAATACACAGAGAATCGCCAAGTACTATGGCCTATGACTGTTGCCCAAGATTCTTGATCAATTTTGATGATAGTTGATTCATATTATCAATATTAGTGAAGCTCAATATAAATGAAGCCCGATCCAATCCGCGTACCCAAACCGAGCAGCATATCGGTTTGACCTAACACAGCTTTCCCCGATTATAATCGTTAGCCATGATTGTTATTAGCTTGACCGGTAGTGCTAATTGCCAAATCAAACTATAGTAGAAAAATTCCGCAGCGCCCGTGGGAATTCGTCGCTGGCCGTGCTGGAAGGGTTTCACCCGTTGAAGCACGCGATCCGCTTCGGTGCCCAACTGGAGCTTGTGGTCGGCGTTAGCCCGGGCGAGTTGTCTGAATTGGGCGAGGAATACGGACCCGATATCTCTTCCGTTTTGGAAAGCCAACTAACGCTGGTGCCACATGAAGTTTTCCGGCAACTGGCTCCGGTACCGCCACCCACAGGAGTGATTGGTATCGCCAGGCGAACAGCCGCCTCTCTGACTGAAATGCTCGGTGACCACACCGAAGCGCCCATCGTACTGCTGGAAAACCCCAGAAACATGCTGAACATCGGGGCAGCTATCCGTGTTTCGGCGGCAGCGGGCGCTGCGGGGGTGATAACCACCGGCAACCAAGACCCTTGGCACCCTGCGGCCATCATTGCTTCGGC
>DCAE01000083.1:12602-20105 GCA_002311385.1 Dehalococcoidia bacterium UBA1141
CCGTTGGTGGTAATCGACCCCCAGGGCGAGCCACTGCGACCAGGTTCTATACCCGCCAATGCCATCTTGGCCTTCGGAGCGGAGCGTCAGGGCATAACTCCCGCGCTGATTGCCTCGGCGGACAAGTCCATCTCCATTCCTATGTGCCAGGGCGTCTCCAGCCTCAACCTGGCCACCGCCGTGGCCGTGGTTCTTTATAGCTGGAAACTGGGAAAATAAATAGCCTAAGTTTCTGGGCCTTGACCCCATTCTATGGGCTGCCGAATCACTAGAAATAGTCGCTAAAACGAAAAACTTTGTAAATCTCAGAAGCTAGTCGTGTAAAGGAAATAGTGCCTTGGACTGGACGGTATATATTTTGAAATGTTCCGACGGAACACTTTACACCGGCATTACCAATGATTTGGAGCGCCGTATGGCGGAGCATAATGCGGGACAGGGCGCTAAATACACTATGGGCCGCGGTCCTCTTCAACTTGTCTATCAGGAGGTTTTCCTAGGGAGGGGCCTGGCCTCAAAACGTGAAAACGAAATAAAGAAATTGAACAGGAAATCAAAGTTTCTGCTTATTTCCACGAAATAAGGAGTCCTTTTACCACGGTCCATTCTCATTTTGGCAAAGGTGGTAATATGTTGCCAATCAACGAGCAGACGAGGCCAAACTATGCGGGAAAATGATTGAAGAATTGGGACTGGGACTCGTGCGTACCAACTCACCCGCCAAAATGGGTAAATGGTCCTCCCTCGCCGAAAAACTGGGCTATGACAGCGTGTGGATTGCCGAAGACTACTTTCAAGGAGGGGCATTCAGCATAGCCACCGCCTGCGCTTTAGCTACTAATCGAGTGCGGATTGGCATCGGCGTCGTTAACCCCTTCACGCGTCACCCTGCGCTGGTTGCGATGGAAACCGCTTCCTTGGACATCCTATCAAAAGGCCGAGTTACCTTGGGCTTGGGAACGGGAAGTCCCGGTTGGATGCGGCAGATGGGTATAGACTTCACGGCGCCCCTATCGGCATTGCGAGAAGGCTCACAAATAATTAGGCGGCTGCTACAAGGTGAAAAACTTACCTTTGAAGGACGCTGTTTCTCGATTAATGGAATCCAGTTGGACAGCCCAACCTACAGCCAGCGGGTACCCATATATTTGGGCGTAAAGGGCCCTCAAACCCTGACGCTGTCCGGAGAACTGCTTGGTCAAGTTGCCGACGGCGTGCATCTATCCATCCTAACCTCTGTTCCTTATGTGGGTTTCGCCAAAGAACGAATCGCGAAGGGCATACACAAAGCGGCGAGCAGTACCGCGGCGAACAGTTCTAAAGAAACCAATATTGCCGCCTATCTACCTATCGTGATTGATAGAAACGACGAGAAAGACTTTGCGGCTCTACGCTCGTACATTGCCAAATACATCACCCTGATGGGGGTTCAACCCATATTGGTGGAAGCGGGCATGACGCCAGAGCGAATAGGACAGTTTCGTGATGCGGCTGAACAAGGAAAGGACCCATCGAATTTGGTTTCTGATGACCTGATTGAGACCTTTGGCGTGGCTGGCTCGCCGGAGGCGTGCTTGAGCCGTTTGCAGGACTATATTCAGGCCGGGGTCAACACCATCATCGCCTGCGAAATCCCTGGAATCCCCATTAAAGTAACAGCACATAGCATCGCCGAGCACATATTGCCCCGGCTGAAGTGAAGGTTTTGCGCTTTGGACTAGGAATCCCCACGGGAACAGAAGGGCTGATGTACCCGATTCCTTACGCCAGCGCCCTAGATAATGTGCGGTTGGCCAAAGAAGCGGAGCGTCTGGGATTTGACTCGGTGTGGGGCAACGACCATATGACGGTGCAAAACTACGTGGCGGCGGAAACGTCGCAGCCTCCGAACTATTACGAGCTGTTGACCGTGCTCACCTACATCGCCGCTTCGACTCAGCGCATAAAACTAGGTACAGCATTGTTGGTTCTCCCCTTCAGGAATCCGGTGGTGGTGGCCAAGCAAGTGTCGACCATGGACCAACTTTCGGGCGGTCGAGTCCTATTGGGCGTGGGCATAGGCGCTTACCGAGAAGAATTTGAAGCGATTTTTCATGGCCGACGAGCCCACCGTGGCCGCATGGTGGAAGAAGGTATCCGGGCTTTGCGGAACTTGTTCGACCAGGAGCAATCCAGTTTTGAAGGCGAAAGTTACTGCTTCAAAGACATCCGCTCCTATCCAAAGCCCTTGCAGGAAACACTGCCTATCTATTCCGGGGGAAACTCTCTTGGCGTTCGCCAGCGGGCCGCCGAACTCTGTCAAGGTTGGTTGCCAGCGGTCCTCAGCCCCGGTGAAGTGGCCAGCGGTGTTGATGATATCAATAGGTTTGCTGAGTCAATCGGCCGGGATGTCAGCGGCCACGACATTGCCCTTCAATTGACAGTCACATTGGGTAAGACCCACGAAGAGGCTTTGAAGAAGTTTCACGCTTCTCATCTTTACAAGCACCTGGAATCCTTAAAGAAATCGACGCTTCGTGACCAGCAAGGCGGCTACGAGGAACGTAACCTTATTGGCACGGCCGATGACATCTGCGAGCAGGTCAGAAGTTACCAACAGGCTGGGGTCACCACGATGGCCGCTCTACTGTTCACCGAACCCACCGTGGATGAGACACTGGAGACTATGCAAAACTTTTCCCGTCAGGTGATCTCGAACTTCGAATGATTCGTTAGGTTACCTGTATACGAGTCAAAATTAGAGTTTCATTGCTAATATCACAGCTATTAACAGAACATATATTAAGGAGGCGCTATGCAAGAGTTGAGACAACGGATACAAACAGCCCTGAAAGCCGAAGGATTGGATGCCATAGTTGCCAGCGCTCCCGAGAACGTCTTTTACGTCAGCGGGTACCGCAGTCTGGCCAGCAGCGTTATTCGTGGCGTTCAGATTTACGCAGTGCTCAACTCCCAGTCGCTGGCATTAGTGCTCTCTAGGGCGGATGTGCCTTGTGCCCTCGAAGCTGGCCTTTCCGAGGATGAGCTTTTCAGCTACGGTGGATTTCATTTCGACTTGGAGGAACCCGATCATCCCAAGGGGTTCCCAATGGAGATACAGACGGTGTTGTCCCGCTCTTACGGCACGCCGATGGAAGCGCTCTCGGCGGCTTTGGACCAAATGGCCGGGAGCAGCAAGGGCGTTGCTGTTGATCGTGGAGGTGTATCCCTGGAGGTCTGGGAAGGACTGACAAACCGTTTTGGGACACCCCAGGTTAGGGACGCCGCCGATATTTTCCGGACAGTCCGCAGAACCAAGACCGAAGAAGAAGTGTCACGAATCGAAAGAGCGACACGAATCTCTGAAGATGCGATATTTGCCACCTTGGACCAGGTCAGAGAGGGTATGACCGAGCAGGAGATGGTCCAGATATTCGAGCAACAAGAGCTTAAGGACGGGGGTCGGCCTTGGTTCACCGTAATCGCCTGCGGGGAGCGGGCAGCATTCGCCGATTCGCCAGCAACGTCCCGGCCTCTTAAGCGGGGCGACATCATCCGCTTCGACGTCGGCTGCACCTACGGTGGATACCATTCAGACATCGCTCGCACTGCGGTGTTCGGTCCACCTACAACCAAGCTGGTGGATTATTACAATGCCATCTTGGCTGGAGAACAACAAGAATTTGAATTCCTGCGTCCTGGTGTGCCTGCCAGCGAGGTTTTTTATCGGGCTATGGAAACGGTGAAGTCGGAAGGCATTCCCCACTACAAGCGTCATCACTGCGGACACGGCATCGGCTTGGAGGTTTACGACCCACCGTTGATTGGCCCCAACGATCAAACCTTGTTGGAAGAAGGTATGGTCTTCTGCCTTGAAACCCCCTATTACGAGATTGGGTGGGGAGGACTGTTGGTTGAGGACACGGTAGTAATCACCAAAGATGGGGCTCGCATGTTCAACCAGCGACCCAGGGAATTGCAGATTGTAGAATAGGCATATTGTTGGCGAGTAGGACGTAGAGTAAGTAATGGCGACAACCAAAAATATACTGGAGTGTCTGCGTTGCGGCACCGGATACCAGGACCCTTGGATGTTCGAGGGGTGCCCAAAATGCGCCGAAGAGGGCCACAACGTAAATCTGTCCGCAGTGCTCCCAGTTGGCTCAGAAACATGGCCGGGATTCTTCAGAGCTAACGAACAACCAAACGGAGAGCCTGGTTGGGATGGCTTGTGGCGATACCGGGATATGATGCCGGTAGGTCACGACTATATAACCACCCTAGGTGAAGGCCAAACGCCATTACTCAGGTTAGAGAACTTGGGCGAAAGTCTGGGTATGGGCGCGCTCTTTCTTAAAGATGAAGGACGCAACCCAACATGGTCTTATAAAGACCGTTTTTGCAGCGTGGCTGTGTCAAAAGCCAGAGAATTGAAAGCCAAGGTAATCACGATCAGCACTAGCGGGAATCATGGCGCTGCCACCGCCGCTTATGCGGCCAAAGCTGGGCTACGCTGCGTTGTCTTTACCATTCCTGATGTTCCGGACACGATAAAGACACTGATGCAGGTCTACGGTGCCTACCTTATTGTCGTGCCCACAGCCCAAGACCGGTGGGCTTTAATGCGTCAGTGCATTGACCAGTTTGGCTGGTATCCGGCGAGCGGCTACATGAATCCGCCTGTGGGCAGCAACCCTTGGGGGATTGAAGGCTACAAAACCATCGCATATGAAATTGTAGCGCAACTGGGCGGCCGTTCCCCCGAGTGGGTCATCGTGCCCACAGCCTACGGCGACGGCCTGTACGGCACGTGGAAAGGATTCAAGGAATTAAAAGCAATGGGCGCGATCGACCGGTTGCCCAAGATGGTTGCCGCCGAGCGTTTTGGGCCACTGGCTCGTACATTAGAATTGGGCTCGGAGCAGGTCTCCCAAGTTGAAGCGTCATCTTCGGTGGCCTTCTCCATCGCCAACGGTATCAGTACCTATCAGGCGCTGAAAGCTTTGAAGGAGTCCGGTGGTCTCGCCATCACCGCTTCGGACGAAGAAATCATGGAGATGCAAAAAACGTTGGCCGCTTCGGAAGGAATCTACGGGGAAGCTTCTTCCGTCATTGCCCTAAACATTGCGGCCAAGTTGCGCACTCAAGGCCAAGCCGCTGCTGATGACACAGTAGTCGCCGTCCTGACGTCATCGGGGTTAAAAGACACCGTCGCCACAGCCGAGATACTACCGCCTCCGCCCCAGATTGCACCCGAATTGGCCGAGTTACGCCAGGCCCTGGAGCAGACCTATGATTTCACGGCTGAGTTGGGCTAGACGCTGAAAATAAATACTACAAGTTCATCAAGTCTCTTACCGGTGTGTGAATTCGGCGGTCGCAATTCCCTGAAACGGCAAGAAAAGCTGGTGCAGCTTTGCATAGTCGTCTGTTTCCACGATGAAATACTGGGTGTGGGCCATCTGACACTGTACCGCTGCGATTAATTCGATTCCTACTTCCGCCGCTCTAGCGGGCCAATCTGTGACTGGAGGGCCTCCCCGCGGGCCCGGGCAGCTTTCCGGCGAATGTGTGAGTGTGGCGTGGAACCTCATAATCCGACCTCCTGCAAGAACTGCGTTGCGGACGGTGGCACGGTGGCCTATGAATATGGGCGCTGGTTTACAAGAGATGAGAGGGAGAAAAATTCTGGTCGGGGCGGGCAGATTCGAACTGCCGACCTCCTGGTCCCAAACCAGGCACCCTACCGCTGGGCCACGCCCCGACTGATTTAACCAAGAGCTTTATTTTGCTAAGGGCTGCTAAGCGTGCAACCCAGGAAATTAAACACCCTCTCCCTAGGGGAGAGGGCAAAGGGATGGGCGTATCCCATCGCCGTTTAACCTATATCCATAATTTTATTTTGAACGAAACCGTTCCGCGCCCTGAGGAAATTGCTCTCACCTAAGCAGGGGAAATGGTACCCCCTGAGAGGGTCGAACTCTCGTCTCCGGCTCCGGAGGCCGGCACTCTATCCACTGAGCTAAAGGGGCACGTTCTCGAGTGAACCTGCCGGTCAACTTCCCAGACTAAGAATATCACGCTGTCTAGGCGGCATCAAGCCAGTTGAGCCCAAGCGAAAGGCTAAAATATATCCGGCTGTACCTCGGGTTACACCGGGTGGTCAATCTCCTGTTTCGGCTCGTGCGCGCCTCGCTAAACCATCTTTCTCCCGCCCTTCCAGTTTCTTTTTGATGCGGCCCAACTTGCCCCCGTGATCCATGAATAATCCGAAGGCTATCGACGGCATCCAGACCAGGTTCATCAGCACGAAAGGCCAGACCACCGGAACCAATAGCACCAACCACCGGTAGTTCTTTCGGAGAGACGGGTATACCAGATCCGTGCCCTTGGTCACTCGTGTTGCCACGCCTAATAGCGTCGAGTCCTGCCTGTCCGGTTCCGGCGTCACCTGCTCCAAGTCAAAGAACTCGACCCGGTGCATCAGTCCGTTCTCCCCCATAATCCGGTATTCTAGGCGCTTATCGATCTCGGCCTCAGTCACCGTGCGCACGATGGTCTTAGTGGTATTTATGGTAGCGGTGCCCCATGTCCCTACGGTTACAGTGTCACAGACCTCCAGTTTCTGAAAAGTGGATCCCAGCTTGACGACACCTGGAGTTCCTAAATACTCTTTCGCATCGTTGTCCCACTCTCCGTGCAAGGAGAAGTCGGCCAAGTATTGATAGACCTGGCTGACCGGCAGTCCAATTACTTTTGAATTCTTGACTCTGATTCGAACCATGGCGATTCCTCGACGTTTTCAGGCAATATAATCAGGGCTTAATTCGAACCCTGGGCAGGCAGTTTTTTCTTATCAATTCTGTTCCAGACATACTCGCTGCTTGCAACCTTGTATGCCGGTGGACAAGAAAAGGGACCGGTAATAGACTGGGAGCGATTCAAGCCGAACATTAGGGTCAGTAAATCTATCTCGACAAATCTATCTCAAAAGGAACCAATCATGCCCGTTTTCACACCCGAATACCTGCGCAAAGTCGCCTATAACATCTACGTGGCCAAAGGCACCCCGGAACATGAAGCGGAGATTGTAGCCACCCACCAAGTAAAGGCCAACCTCGTGGGCCACGATTCCCACGGCGTCATCCACATTCCCGAATACGTTGAGCGCATAAACAAGGGCCACATCATGCCCGGAGCAGAATTCGTGGTGGAAAGGGAGGCTCCCTGCACTGCGGTTATCAACGGAAACTGGGGCTTTGGCTTTGTGGTCACGGAGAAGGCAATGGCCATGGCCATCGAGAAGGCTAAGACCCATGGAGTGGCGGCAATCACCGTTCACTACCAGAGTCACATCGGCCGCTTGGGCGACTACGCCACCATGGCATTGAATGAAGGGATGATTGGAATGATTACCGCCGATTCGGGGGCTGGACCCAAGGCGGTAGCGCCCTTCGGCGGCAGGGCTCGCCGGTTGGGAACCAACCCCATTTGCATCGGTATGCCCAGCGATTTGGAAGGCCC
>DCAE01000086.1:0-815 GCA_002311385.1 Dehalococcoidia bacterium UBA1141
GGAAGTCATAATTGCTCCTACTTTGTACTGTTGTGAACTCCAGTTACGAAACATTTTGACCAGCTTGGGTATCTCGAAGCTCCAACAACACGCTCTGTCATTCCGATGAGCGGGGCGAGGGGGAATCTCGTGCGCCGGATGCGCCTATGCCAAACTTGCATCGAATAGCCGGATAATCGACCCGGATAACTAGGAGTGATCCATTATTGGGCGGTGTACCCACCATCAATAACCAATTCAGAACCGGTGATGAATGATGCCTCGTCCGAGGCCAGGAAAAGCGCGCCGTAGGCGATATCATCGGGAACACCTATACGGCCCAGAGGAATGGTGTTGACGTTGGAAGGAGACTCCTGCGAGGGACCCAACCCGGACTGGCGCATGGGAGTGTCCACGGAGCCGGGGTGGATCGAGTTGCAACGTATGTTTTCCTTGGCGTACTGAATCGCGGTCGCCTTGGTGAATAGACGGACGGCCCCCTTTGTGGCGATGTAAGCCGGAGGCCCGATGGCCACCAGGCCTGAGATGGACGATATATTAATAATGGAGCCTCCGCCAGATTGCCGCATGGCCGGGATGGCCTGCTTGGTCCCCAAGAAAACACCCTTGGCGTTAACCGCCATGATTTCGTCCCAAATCTCCTCGGTCGTTTCTTCGATGGTGAACCGCCGGACGATGCCAGCGTTATTTACCAGGATGTCCAAATGGCCGTATTTGGATTGGGCTGTCTCCACCGCATTTTGCCAATCGCCGCTGTTGGTCACGTCCAGGTGCAGGTAGGTGGCCTCGCCGCCATTCTCGTTAATCTCCGCTTC
>DCAE01000086.1:922-1240 GCA_002311385.1 Dehalococcoidia bacterium UBA1141
TCGCGGACGAATAATCTGGCCTCGGCAGCGCCCATTCCCCGAGCGCCTCCGCTGATAAGAGCTACCTTGCCGTCTAGTCTGCCCATAATTCATCTCCTCAATGATTAGCAATTCGATTTTTCAGTGGCCACACTGGCCTTTGTTGGTGTCTGAAAATCGGTATTCAGTGGTCACGTTTCCTGGATTACGCACTACACCGGAATGACGATATTAAGGCAAGACCAAGCGTGCGATTTCATCAATCTCGGCCAAGGCCGCAGCACCCTCGGTCTGTTGCAGCCACACCGTTACACGGTCCGCACCGGCGTGGGCCAGGTC
>DCAE01000086.1:1425-2201 GCA_002311385.1 Dehalococcoidia bacterium UBA1141
CCCCTGCTCCAGTTCTTCTAAAGACGGGAGAGCGGGCATCCAACCATCGCCCCACTCCACCACACGCTTGAAAACGTTCTTTGCGCTGCCCCCCAGGAAGATGGGCGGATGAGGCTTTTGCACCGGTTTAGGGTTGGAGCGCACGGGCGGGAAATCGTAGTAGCGGCCATGATACTCAGCCTCATCCTTGCTCCAGAGTTCTTTCATGGCCAGCACGGAGTCCTTCACCTGGGTCCAGCGGTGAGGGAAATCTCCACCCATAATCTCCGTTTCTTCCTTAAGCCAGCCAGCGCCCACGCCGAAGATAAACCTACCGCCGGAGACACAGTCCAACGTGGCAACCTGTTTAGCCAGCATGAGTGGGTTGTGCTCGGGCACCAGGCAGATACCGGTGCCGAGCTTAATCTTGCTGGTTACCGCCGATGCCCTAGCTAAAGCCATGAAAGGGTCGATAATGTGGGCGTAAGACTCGGGTATGCCTTCGGACGCATCTCTCCGATATGCCGGGGAGGTGCTGTGCACCGGGATAAATATGTGCTCCGGAACGAAGAAAGACTCGAAGCCGACGTCTTCCGCCCTTTTGGCCAAAACCGCAGGGTCCGATGACGTGTCTGATTGGAAGACCATCAGACCGATTTTCATAGGTGATTCACTCCTAAATTAGCTGCGAGCGAGTGTAGCAGTGGCAGTGATGGCCGTCAAACCTGGGAGTGCCTTCCTGAACTGTAGCAATCTACGCATAAACCGGTTAGAATTCCACAAACCCCGGGGGCGTA
>DCAE01000086.1:2333-2603 GCA_002311385.1 Dehalococcoidia bacterium UBA1141
ATAAGGTTTCGGTATTGGGGTAGCGACAGACAACTCCAAGGTCTTGATTGACCGGGTTTCCAAGTATCTGCCCGAAGAAGCGACTCAGCTGATTGGGCAGGCATACACTTTTGCCGATCAGTGCCACAGCGGCCAGATGCGCAAGTCTGGCGACCCCTACATCGATCACCCCGTGGAAACCGCCCTGTTCCTAGCCGACCTCCACTTGGATTCCCACACCATCGTAGCGGCCCTCCTTCATGACGTGGTGGAAGACTGTGACGTAACGCT
>DCAE01000086.1:2738-4334 GCA_002311385.1 Dehalococcoidia bacterium UBA1141
GACGACACTAACCCCGACCACTTCGACGACCCTGACAGCCTTTACGCCGAAAGCCTGCGCAAGATGCTCGTCTCCATGGCAGAAGACATCAGAGTAGTGTTGATAAAGCTGGCAGACCGCATGCACAACATGCGCACCTTGGAAGCGCTAAGTCCGGAAAAACGCAAGCGCATCGCCCAAGAAACCCTGGATATCTACTCGCCATTGGCCCACCGCTTGGGCATTTGGGAAATCAAGTGGCGCTTGGACGACCTGGCCTTTCGCCATCTGAATGAAGAAAAATATCGGGAAATCTCCAAGCTGCTGGCAGCCAAGCGAGGAGAACGTGAAGCCTACGTCGAGCAGGTGTCGGCCACGCTCAGCGAGGAGATGGAGCGGTACAACATCACCGGTGAAGTGGCTGGACGCCCCAAGAGTATCTACAGTACCTACCGGAAGATTCAAAAATACGCCAATGAGGGAAAGGAACTAAAGGACATATACGACCTTTACGCCATCCGAGTCTTGGTTGACACCAAAGAGGACTGCTACAAGGCCCTTGGCGTGATTCATCAGCTTTGGCATCCCATTCCCGGCCAGTTCGACGACTACATCGCCACACCCAAAGAAAACATGTACCAAGCCCTCCACACCACCGTTATTGGCGAGGGCGGTAATCCCTTAGAAGTGCAAATCAAGACCTACGAATTGCACCAAATCGCCGAATATGGCGTGGCGGCCCATTGGCGTTACAAAGAAGGCCGGACCAGCGATCTTCGTTTTGAAGAGAAGATGACCTGGATGCGCCAACTGCTGGAATGGCAGCGGGAAGTGGTGGCCACCGATGAGTTCATCGAGACGGTCAAACAGGACTTCTTCCAAGACCAAGTGTTTGTTTATACGCCAAAGGGAGACATCGCAGAGCTAACGGCGGGCTCCACTCCCGTAGACTTCGCCTACAAGATTCACACAGAATTAGGCCACCGTTGCATCGGCGCAAAGGTCAACGGCCGGCTGGTAGCCTTGGACACCACACTCCAAAACGGCGATACGGTTGAGGTCGTGGTTTCCAAGACCGAGCGCGGCCCCAGCTTGGATTGGCTCAACCCGCAACGGGGCTATGTGGTGTCAGGCAGCGCCCGTCAGAGGGTGCGCCAATGGTTCCGCCGCCAAGCCCGCAGCAGCAATATCAAACGTGGCCGGGAGCTATTGCGAAGGGAGCTTCGCAGGCTCAACCGTCAACTAAAAGACGAAGAAGTGCTGACCATCTGCAAATATGACAGCATGGATGAACTATTGGCCAACCTGGGCTCAGGAAACCTTACGGAAAGCCAGGTGGCCCACCGGCTTGGCCAAGCTATTCAAGGTTCCGAGCCGGCCCACATTCAACCGCCCTACAACCTGCCACTATCCAGCCCCAGTTCTGGCATCACGGTTTTGGGTGTTGGCGACCTGCTTATTCGAATCGGCAGGTGTTGTAATCCGATCCCCGGCGACGAAATCATGGGCTTTATCACCCGCAACAGCGGGGTCACCGTTCACAAGAAAGACTGCAATAGTCTGAAAAACGAAGACGAGCCCGAGCGAATCGTACGGGTGGACTGGGGTGAGGCCAGG
>DCAE01000086.1:4500-4859 GCA_002311385.1 Dehalococcoidia bacterium UBA1141
GCGAGGAGTAACATCCGTCACTCGCGACCGATCCAGCATCCCAGTAACTACAAACGTCTGAACTGATTCGCGGCTCACAGCAGCTAGGAAACCAACAGCACCCCAAATCCAATGGGGTGTTTTTTTCTGCCATATAGGCGTTGCCGGTCTTGCAATCAACCGCTGTTATAATGGCGGAGTTTTCTGTTCAAGACGGCCTGCGTTCAAGCAAATTCACGCCGTATATACCGCTTTAGGAGGCAATAAAGATGCCAGAAAGAACCCCAATCATTCCAGCGGGAGTCTCGCCAAACCCGGCTCTATCCCCAGGTGTCCGAGTGGGAGACTTGCTCTTCGTTTCCGGAAACGTGGCTGTGGAC